>NZ_BAAARW010000020.1:0-688198 GCF_039532545.1 Actinomadura vinacea
GGGATAACGGGACGGACGTGCCATGACTCGATCCTCTCAGGGAATCGAGCCTCCATCAGACCCGGGGCGCATCAGTCCGGCCAGGAACTCTTCGCCCTCACCGACAGTAAATTTTCGGGAACGCGCCGCGGCGACGGTCATTAGTCGAGCCCAGCCAACGTCGGCTCAACGGCGTGCTACCAGCCCGGGGAGGGTGGCGTCCGGCACGGACTCTGTCCGGCCGTGCCGCTGGACTGAGCGAGACCGAAATCGCCCTGGCCCGGCAAGGTACCTCCACCGACATCCGAGAAGCCGCACTGCTGGCCTTCGCCGTCCGTGGTCATGGCCGAACCCGCCGGCCTGACCACCGACGACGTGACCGCCCTCCGCGAGCACGGCTGGAGCGACCGGACGATCGGCGACGTCGTCGGCCTGGTCACGCTCAACATGCTCACCGGCACGTTCAACCTTGTCGCGGGCATCCAGCCCAGCGGCACAGCCCACCAGGCACCGGCAGGCTGATGCCCGAACGCTTACAGCAAGCCGCGGACCAGCAGAAGAGCCGACCACTCGAGCAACGCGTGCCACTCCGCGAGGCCGACTCCACCAAGCAAATGAACGCCCGCTATCAACGCGATATGGCGATTGATTCCGATTGCGGAATGACTCCGCAAGACGGGCTGGCACTGGCGGCGGCCCAGTTTCACTCGTTGGCCGACTCGGTCCGGCTGTCGATCGTGCAACGGCTGTCCCGCGGCGAGGCCTGCGTTGTGGACCTCACCCGTGAGCTTGGGCTGGCGCGTTTACGGTGTGCAAGCACCTGAGATGCCTGCGCGGTTGCAAACTGGTGGACTACCGCGCTGACGGTCGCAGCCGTTTTACTTCCGCGCCGTCCCCGAGCCGTTGGACCTGCTGCGCTCGGCCGTGCAGCTGCTGGCCGACACCGACCGAGCCGCCGCATTGTGCCCCACCTTCGGCATGGCCGCCGAGGGATGGTTCAGTAAGGCGAAGCCGTTGCGGAGGGGATGTCGTGACGGCACTGCCTTTGGGTCCTTCCGCACCGCCGGTCGGTCGTGACACGGCGGGTGCGGCTGCTGGTATCCGCGACCATCACCTACAACGCGACCGAGACCGTAACGGCGATCACAACGGAAACGGTCGCCTCGTCGGGCGCACTGGTGGCGTTCGGGCTGGGCTCGGTGATCGAGGTAACGTCGGCGGTCGCGGTCGCCTGGCAGTTCTCCGCTCGCGACCCGACGGTGGTCGAGCATCGCGAACGTCGGGCTTGCGCATCATCGCGGTGTCGCTCTTCGCACTCGCCCTGTACGTCGTTGCGGACTCGCTCCGCACCCTGCTCGGGAGCGAGGAGGCTGAACACTCCGCACTCGGTCTGATCCTGGCCGGGCTGTCCCTGACACTCCCCCCTGACCGCATAAAGCCGAAACCAGCCTGATCGCCAGAGGATTTCGATCGCGATGGGCCTGGTCAGTTGTTGCGGTAGGCGGTGGTGAAGGTTCGGCCGCCGTCACGCGATTCGTGCACGGTCCCGTCGTCCGTCACTACGAGGAGCCGGCGTTCATCGACGACCGCGAAGGCCGTTGCCTGGCCGCCGGGAACTCGACCTCGCTGCTCCCAGTTCCCACCGCTCCGGCTGACCTGGATTCGTCCGTCTGGAGCGACACCCACCAAGGTTTCACTGTCGGGCGAGTCGAGGTGTGTCAGTACGGGCGCACCTGCCACCGGTTTGAAGCCCGCACCGGAATCCTCACTGACCCGAAGCCCTTGCGGGGTCGTGGCATACACCCTTTCGGGCTCGCCCTGGTGCGCTGCCAGGTCGACGACTTCCATGGGCGCGCCAAGGGTCCAGGTCCGCCCGTCGTCCCGACTGTGACGCACCTTGGCCGTCTGACTGTCATAGGCGTAGAGCACCTTTCCTGCCGGCTGAAGCGCATGGAAATCGGCCTTGCCCGCTTCGGACACCGACGACCAGGTCTTCCCTGCGTCAGTTGAGCGGATCAACCCCAGGTGCGGTGGGACGCCGGGGCCGATGTCCGCCGCCGCAGGGTGCCCACTGGCCAGGAACATCCTCGGCCCGACGATCGTGAAGCCCATGGTGTCCTGCACCCGTCCGGCCACCTGATCGGCACGCGTCGGATTGATGATCCTGAACACACCATGGTGCGCGGCGACGTACACCGCACCGTCGGCCGGATCAACGCCGACACCGTGGACGTGTCCCATCCCGGGGTCGGCGCTGTTGTGTGCTTCGGAAGGCTGCTCAGGGCCGTTCCCACCGCATGCCACGAGCGACGCGGCGGCCGCGGCCAGGATGGTCATCCCGGCTGCCAGGCGCCCACGAGCACGGGGTGGGTGAGTGCGCATCGACCCCTCCAGAGAGCACGAGAAAGGAGCCCAGAGGGCCACTCCACTCAGGAACCGGCCCCCCAGTGAAGCTGTCGCGGCGAGGCCGCGTACTAACGCCTATAGTAACCATTGAGGCTGGTGGCGTGGGGTGAGGGTCAGCCCGCCCCCAAGGCGAGCACGCAGTACGACGAACGTCCTGCCCTTGTTTTAGCAGGTCAACTACGAGTTGGCGGGAACCCCGAGGGGTAGGAGCATCATGGGTTCAGGACCGGCCGTCACATGCCGACGCCGTCAGGCCGATCATTTACTAAGACGTGTAGTTGGCAGATCTCAATGACATGCTGATCTCTTCGGGGGCGAGAGAGGGGCTATGCAAGGGGCATCCGTGCGGCATCGCGCGGCCAGGACCGCCATAGGGTCCCGGCTGCCGGCAATGCGCGCGCCCGTTCCGGTGGTGGGATCCAGCCTTGGCCCCGGTCGCCATGATGGCGGCGGGCCAATCTCCCCATGGCGGGTCGGCAACCCCAAGACGCTCCTGCTCGGGTTCGCGTTGATCTGCTGCGTAATTGCCATGCACGGACTTCAGGCGTCGAACAGTCCTGCGAACGCCCAAGCCCTGCCGAAGGTCAGCTCCGATCACATGCTCATGGGCACGCTCGTTGGCACCGAGGAATCCGGCCATGGCACCTCGCAGGGCAACGGTTCTCATGATCCTGGAGAGCATGCGGGTGGCGAGATCTGCCTGGCCCTGCTGACGCTCGCGCTCTGGATCGTGTTGCTCCGCGCCGTATGGCGTGCGTGGAGGTATGGGTTCTTGATTCGGCGCGGCCGTGCACGGGGACGGGTTCGGAGGTCTGGTCGCTCGCCCCCTCCGCTGGCCTTTCGATCGGCCGTGTTGCGGCTGTGATGGCGACCGCGCGGCGCTCCCCCGGCGTCCGCGTTCCCCGGTCATGTCATGACGACACGGAAGGTCCCATCATGAAACGCACGATCCCGCTCATCATCGCTCCCGCCCTCGCCCTCACGCTCGCCGCGTGCGGCGGCGACCACGATTCCGGCGGTGGCTCCATGCCCGGCCACTCGATGAGCACGAGCGCCGCGCCGTCCGCCGGTCAGCAGGCGGGGCAGCACAACGAGCAGGACGTCATGTTCGCGCAGATGATGATCCCGCATCACCAGCAGGCGCTCGAGATGGCCCAGCAGGCCAAGACCAAGGCCACCATGCCGGAGGTCAAGAAGCTGGCCGCCGACATCGAGAAGGCCCAGGACCCGGAGATCAAGCAGATGACCGCCTGGCTGAAGAGCTGGGGCGCCTCCGTGCCCTCGCCCGGAATGAGCGGCATGGACCACGGCGGCATGGAAGGCATGATGTCCGAAGAGGACATGGGGAAGCTCGGGAAGCTCTCGGGCATGGCCTACGACAAGGCCTTCCTGGAGATGATGATCAAGCATCACCAGGGAGCGGTCTCCATGGCCAAGAAGGAACAGGCCTCCGGCCAGTTCCCCGCTGCAAAAGCCATGGCGGGCTCCATCATCACCTCCCAGAACGCCGAGATCGCCACGATGCAGGGGATGCTCAAGAAGATGTGACGGCGGTCGCCCTTTCGGGCTCGTCCTCAGGGTAGTGACAGGCCCGGCACCGATCTCGGCGCCGGGCCTGTTCATTCATCCGCATGGGCCGCCTTGCGATCAAGAGCTGGCCGTCTGTGCCTCTCGCTTGACCGGGGAATCGGTCTCGGGAGCGGATTCGACCGGTTCTCCCTTGAGCGGTTTGAAGCCCCGCAGGCGCAGGCTGTTGCTGACGACGAACACCGAGGAGAACGCCATCGCCCCACCGGCGATCATGGGGTTGAGCAGGCCCGTGGCGGCCAGCGGCAGCGCCGCCACGTTGTAGGCGAAGGCCCAGAACAGGTTCCCCTTGATCGTGGCCAGCGTGCGCCGCGACAGCCGGATCGCGTCCGCGGCAGCCCGCAGGTCCCCGCTGATCAGCGTCAGGTCGGAGGCCTCGATCGCGACATCGGTGCCGGTGCCCATCGCCAGCCCCAGATCGGCCTGGGCCAGCGCCGCGGCGTCGTTGACGCCGTCCCCGACCATCGCGACCGTGCGGCCCTCGGCCTGCAACCGCTTGATCACATCGACCTTGCCCTCGGGCAGGACCTCGGCGATGACCTCATCGATCCCGACCGCGTCCGCGACGGTACGGGCGACCGCCTCGTTGTCGCCGGTAAGCAGCACCGGCCGCAGGCCCAGCGCGCGCAGCCGCTCGATCGCCTCCGGCGAGGACGGCTTGACCTGGTCGGCGACCGTGATCACCGCGCGGGCCTCGCCGTCCACCCCGACCGCGACCGCAGTGTGCCCCCGCTCCCGCGCGGCGGACATGGCCTCCTCCAGGACGGGCGGCAGGTGCTGGGACCACTCGGCCAGCAGCCGGGGACGGCCGACCAGCACGCCGTGCCCGTCCACGATCCCCTGCACGCCCAGGCCCTCGACGTTCGCGAAGTCCTCGACGGTGCCCAGCTCCCCGGCGCGCTCGGCGGCGCCCGCGGCGATCGCCCGGGCGATCGGGTGCTCGGAGGCGTTCTCCAGCGCGCCGGCCAGCCGCAGCACCTCGGCATCGTCCACGCCCTCGGCGGTGACCACGTCGACCATGGCCATCCGGCCGGTCGTGACGGTGCCGGTCTTGTCCAGCACGACGGTGTCGATCGAGCGGGTGGACTCCAGCACCTCCGGGCCCTTGATCAAGATGCCCAGCTGGGCGCCGCGTCCGGTGCCCACCATCAGCGCGGTCGGGGTGGCCAGGCCCAGCGCGCACGGGCAGGCGATGATCAGCACGGCGACCGCGGCGGTGAACGCCGCCGCCGCACCCGCGCCGGTGCCCAGCCAGAACCCCAGCGTCGCGGCCGCCAGCGCGATCACGATCGGGACGAACACCCCCGAGATGCGATCGGCCAGCCGCTGCACCCGTGCCTTGCCGCCCTGGGCCTCCTCCACCAGCCTGGCCATCTGCGCCAGCTGGGTGTCGGCGCCGACGCGGGTCGCGCGGACCAGCAGCCGCCCGCCGGCGTTGACGGTCGCGCCGGTGACCGCGTCGCCGGGGGCGACCTCGACCGGGACCGACTCGCCGGTCAGCAGCGAGGCGTCCACCGCCGAGGAACCCTCGACGACCTGCCCGTCGGTGGCGATCTTCTCCCCCGGGCGGACCACGAACACCTCCCCGGCCGCCAGCCGCTCGACCGGGACGCGTTCCTCGCGGCCCCCCTCGCGCAGCACCGAGACCTCTTTGGCGCCCAGCTCCAGCAGGGCGCGCAGGGCCGCACCGGCGCGGCGCTTGGAACGGGCCTCGAAGTAGCGCCCGGCCAGGATGAAGGCGATCACCCCGGCGGCCGCCTCCAGGTAGATGTTCATCGACCCGTCCGACCGGGTCATCGAGAACTCGAACCCGTGCCGCATCCCCGGCTCACCCGCCGTCCCGAAGAACAACGCCCACAACGACCAGACGAACGCGGCCAGGGTGCCCAGCGACACCAGCGTGTCCATCGTCGCCGCGCCATGCCGCAGGTTCGTCCAGGCCGCCCTGTGGAAGGGCCAGCCTGCGTACACCACCACGGGCGCGGCCAACGTCAGCGACAGCCACTGCCAGTACTCGAACTGCCAGGCCGGGACCATCGCCAACGCAATCACCGGCACCGACAGCACGATCGAGGTGACCAGCCGCTGCCGCAGCGTCCGCAGCGCGTCATCGTCCGCGGACGCGGCGGCGGACGTCCCCGATGCCGACTCCGGGTCGGGATCGGGGGGCGGGGGCGGCTCGGCGCTGTAGCCGGCCTTCTCCACCTGCGCGATCAGGTCATCGACACTGACGCCCTCGGGGTAGTCCACCCGCGCCTTCTCGGTGGCGTAGTTGACCGTCGCGGTCACGCCCTCCAGGCGGTTCAGCCGCTTCTCGACCCGGGCGGCGCACGAGGCGCACGTCATCCCGCCGATCGCCAGCTCGACCCGGTCCAGCGCGTTGCCGGAAGTCATCGCCTCTCCTCCTTGGGATTCGCCGTTCCTTGGGATCGTCGTGCGGGATGTCAGTTGTGCTCGTGGTCGCCGTGCCCGTCACCGGGCTCGGATCCGGGCTCGGCGGGCGGGGTGGGGGTTCCCTGGTCACCGGCCGTCGCGGTGAACTCGGCGGTGCGGACCTTGCCCTCATGCTGGAAGTCCAGGTAGAGCCGGTACGCACCGGAGCTCGGCACCTCCGCGTAGAAGGTGATCGACGGCCCCGGGCGGGTCTTGCCGTCGCCCGGCTCCCCGTCCGGGTGGACGTGCAGGTAGGCCAGGTCCCGGTCTCGCAGCGCGACCAAGTGGCCGTACGCCTCCAGGTACGGCTCCAGATCCGTGAGGGGCTTACCCCCCTTACTTACCGAAAGGACCAACTTGCTGGTCGCCCCCGGGGTGAGGGAGCCGGTAAGCGTAACTTCGTAGCCGTCGACCTTCGCGACTTGCTCGACCTTCGGCAGCTTCCGCGGACGGAAATCGCCCGGCGCGGTCACGTCGGTCCCGAGCGTGAGCTGCTTTTTCGCGCCCTCGGGCTGGACGTCGGTGAAGAAACGGTAGGCGCCGGGGTCGGGCAGCGTGAGCGGGACCGTCCAAACGCCGCCGCCCGCCTCGGACGGGTGCAGGTGCTGGAAGCCCGACAGGTCACGGCGGGCGACGATCAGGTGCAGCTTCTTGCCGTGCAGCGGCGTGTACCGCGTGACCGGCCTGCCGTCCGGGCCGTCCACCGTAAACCGGAAATCGGAAAGTTTCCCGGGCTCCACCGTCGTGGTCTCCGGGCGGAGCGTGTAACCGTCCTGGGACACCTGCAAACCACCCGGAACGGGGGGGTATCGGCGCCAGTCGCGCCATGACCACCGCGGCCGTCCACCTTCTCACCTTTCGTTCCGTGGCCGCCCGCGGCATGACCCGTCTTCTCAGTGGCGGCACCGACGGGGCCGACAACATTGCCGACCCCGAGGGCGCCTCCGAAGACGGCGGCCAGGCCCAGGGCGTACGCTCCCAGCTTGGTCGCGGTGTTCATCTCATCTCACGCCTTCAGTTCGTATCCGGCCTCTTCGACCGCCGCCCTGACCCGGGCCGCGTCGAGGGGCGCTTCGCTGGTCACGGTCACCTGGCCGGTCGCGAGGTCGACGGCCACGTCGCTCACTCCGGCGACCTGGCCCACCTCCTCCTTGACCGAGTTCACACAGTGCCCGCAGGTCATCCCGGAGACGGTGTAGGTCGCGGTGCTCATCCCTTACTCCTCTCAGATACCCCTAAGGGGTATCCGTATCGCCATGATGCCCTGCAAGTCGCCGAATTGCAACCCCTACCCCCTACACGTATCGCCAGGCAACGATGCCACCATCGACATCCCATGAGAACTCGACCGGCTCATGGCCGTCGGTGCACCACTGGCTGGCTTGCGCGTTGCGCATACTTGCGGGCGAGAGATGTCCACGGGAGGCCGTCGCGTTCACCGAAGTGCCGCCCCTCGGCATGTGCGTGCACAGCCCTCACACCCAGTGGGCGGCCCTTCCCCGACTAGCCGACGGCAGCCTCCTCGTCGCCGTCCGAACCAAGGCGTTGATCGTCTGCGCCGCACCATCGCCACCGGGCAAGCCCCGTCCATAGTGGCGGCGACCTGACATCACCCAGCCTTGACGGGCTTACGACCTCCTGAATCATCAGCATCTGCACCCGGGGCCGCACAGTACAGTGCAGTGCACTCCTACACAGAGTAGGAGATACCCGCCGTTCGCCATCGGCCCGTGGGCGGCACGCAGGTGACCACAGGTTCCCCTTAGAGCGCCACAGAAGACTCGCGGCGCTCTTCCGGCAATCTGATGCCGGCCCCACGCGGTGTACCTCGGAACGCACGACGAAGGAGAGCCGTTCAACATGGGTGCCCATCATGACCATGGTCTCGCCGGCCACCGAGGCGAGCCCGCGTCCCGCACCGCTATCCGCGCGGTACTGGCCGTCATCATTCCTCTGTCGCTCGTGACACTGGGCGCTCTCGTGTGGATGTGGCCGTCCGCCCCCGAACCCGCCGGCCCGACCTCCACGCAGATGAAACGCGTCACGGGGACGATCATCCGCGTCGATCTCAAGCCGTGCCCAAAGCAGGTGGCCCCGGACGGCTTGCCGCTGGACGCACGCCAACTGGAGCAAGAGAAGGGGGGTCGCTCGCCCGCGCAGGACCCGCGCAGGTGCGGCAACGCCCTCGTCCAGATGACCTCCGGCCCCCTGCCCGGTCGTGTCGCCACCGCAGAGCTTCCCAGCGGCCCCGGCACTCGCGTGTTCACCGTCGGGGACGATGTGATCCTGCTCGACATGCCCGGCGAGGACACACAGGGACCCTCCTACCAGCTATCGGACCACGACCGATCCAACCCTCTGTGGCTGATCGCCGCTGCCTTCATCCTCGCGGTGATCGCCTTTGGCCGGTGGCGCGGCGTTACGGCGCTGATCGGGCTGGCCGTCACCTTCGCGCTCCTCCTACTCTTCCTGATCCCCGCGATCATCGAGGGCCGGCCACCGCTGCTCACCGCGATCGTGTGCGCGGCGGCGATCATGCTTGCGGTGCTGTACCTCACCCACGGCTTCACGCTCGCGACCTCGATCGCGGTCATCGGGACCCTCGGGAGCCTCACCCTGACCGGGGTGCTGGCAATGGCCGCGATCAACCTGACCAGCCTCACAGGGATCACCGACGACAGTTCGCTTTATCTGGACCTCAGCTACCAGATCAACACTCAAGGGCTGCTCCTGGCCAGCGTCATCATCGGCTCGCTCGGCGTACTCGACGATGTCACCGTCACTCAGGCGGCCACCGTCCGCGAGCTGGCCCATGCCAACCCGTCCTACAGTTTCATCCAGCTGTACCGTGCGGCGGCCCGCGTCGGCCGAGCACACATCGCCTCGGTGATCAACACGATCATCCTCGCCTACGCCGGAGCGTCGCTCCCGCTACTGCTGATGTTCAGTCTCGGCCGCCAGCCGCTCGGCGACGTGATCACCAGCCCGGTCATCGCGCAGGAGATCGTCCGCAGCGTCGCCGGAACCCTCGGCCTGATCGCCGCCGTACCCCTGACCACCGCACTGGCCGCGCTCACCGCCACACGGCCATCGTCGCCGGACGCCATCCCCGGTCGCGACGGAGATTCATGGCGACCAGCGCACCGGAACGGGAAAAGGATCAGCCCATCCGCCCGATCGACCAGTTGAGGACGGGCGCTCGCCAGGCCGCTTCTTCACACCAGCGCCAAGACACGGCGGGCCGATGGACTTACTACTATGAATCTTAGTAGACTGAGAGGAAGCAACCAGGTGACCTTGGGTCTATATGCGATTGACCTACTGCTGTAGGTAGTAGCGCGAGCTACGGTGGAGCGTGGTCATGGCAAGCAACCAGGGGCAGGACCGGACCTCCAAATACGGACACCATCACGACACGGACTCCGACGCGTTGGACACCGTTCGAGAGGAGATACTGCGGCGCGCCATGCCGGCTGCTGGAGGGGAGTGATCCTCGGAGCAGGGGCCAGGCTCGCCCCAAGCCTCGCGAGAGTGATCGGGCGTATCGTGTCCGTCGATCCCACCGAACCCGCACTTGAGGAGATCGGCGGCGAAGCCGGTGGCACACAGCTTGCGGCTGTCGTTCCCATCGCCGTCGATCTCACGGAGTTCGTTCTGGCACGCGAAAGCGTCGATCTCGTCGTCTCAAGCTACGTGCTGCATCACCTGCACAACGCCGAGAAGAAGGCGATCGTCAACGGCGCCCGGCGTTGGCTGCGACCTGGAGGCCGACTCGTGGTCGGAGACATGATGTTCCAGCGCGGCTCCTCGCCTGGCGATCAGGGCATCGTCCGCACGAAGCTCCGTATCCTGGAGGACGAGAGGCCGGGCCGAACCTGGCAGCACCTGAGGACTATCACGAAGTTCGGCTACCACTTGGCGACCTCATCCGCAGCACCGCCCGAGTTCTGGATCACGGCGTTCAGAGACGCTGGTTTCCATAACGTCGGCCATACCCAGGTCTCGAGCGAGGCCGGTGTGGTCTGGGGCCAGATCTGACAGAGCAGAACTCCACGACGAAAGCCCGAGGCCCAGCGCTTTCGCTGCCGATGCCCTTACCCCTCCAGTCCGGTCGACTATGTGGACCTCGGCGCGGGCTTTCCCGCACGCTGGACCAGTGATCGGGGCAAGCAAGCGGCGCCGTCATCGCTGTTCGGAGAGAACGCCAAGCGAGGACTCCTAGGGAAAGTGGGAGTTCTCAGCCCAATACGCCACTCGAGCCTTCAAAGCGAACAACGGTCACGCTGGACACAGAAGGGATCAGCAGGGGCCGGCCAACCTTCCAAGGGCCGTCACCGTCGCCATAAACGGCAGCGTCATCGCACCGACCGCCATCATCCAGGCGATCGGACGGGCGACCCGCCGTGGCCGTCCCGCCGCCCCTTCCAATCGGGTCAACCGCCGCGCCAGCATGCCCTGTCCTCGCCCCGAGGCCGCAAGCGCCCCGGCGAACTCCGGCGCGGTGGCGACCTGCCGCAAGGCATCCGCCAAGGCCCGGTTGCCACTGGTACGGGCCGCCGCGTCGTCCGCCGCCATCTCCAGCAGCAGGGGGACCCTGGCCTTAGCCAGCCGGACAGTGGGCAACCACGGCAGGAGGGCGTGAACCGCATCAAGGAAAAGCAGCAGCGCATGGTGACGCTGCCGCAGGTGCGCCCGCTCGTGCTCCAGCACGGCCTTCAACTGCTGGGGGGACAGCCTCTTGCGGGCGCCCGTGCTCACCACGATCGGTCGCCACCGCGAGGGCAGGCAGTACGCCACCGGGATGGGATGGTCGAGGAGGAGAACGTCGGGATGATCGCCGTCCTCGCGCGCGACCATGTGCAGGACCTCACGGTGGTCGCGCCGCCGCCGCAGGGCGCGGCGCAGGCGGGGCACGCCGCGGGCCAGCCGGGCACAGCACATCCAGAACACGGGCAGGCTCGCCGCTCCGGCCATCACGGTGACGGCGGTCCGGTGATGGGGCAGGCAGCCGCGCAGCCATTCGACGAACCCGTGACCAGGCGTGGGCGGCCACAACAACCCGATCGCGATCACGCCCGCGACGGCTGCGACGGTCCCTGCCAGCGCTCCGAGCCAGCAAGCGACGGCGGTTCCCGGGTGCGCCTCCGAGGGCCGGAGGCGATCCAGTACGACTCCGGCGACGCAGCCCAGCAGGGCCACGGCCGTGATCAGGACGATCAGCAGGGCGAGCATCCGCTCAGGTCCCGAACTCGTCGGCTGCCCGACGACGCAGCGCTTCCAGCAGCTGCCGGGCGTCCTCAGCGGCCACACCCTCTGCGAAGCGCGTCAAAACCGCGCCGTGATCAACGGTCTCGGTCAGGGCGTCCAGCATGAGTTCGGCCACGTATGCCTCCCGCGCTCGTGTGGGGCGGTAGCGGAACGCGTGCCCGTCGGCGAGTTTCGTCAGCATGCCTTTACGCGCCAGGCGTTCCGCGACGGTCTGGACGGTGTTGTAGGCCAGCGGCTTTGTCCCTCCTTCGTTCAGGCGTTCCAGCAGTTCGCGGATCCGCAGCGGGCCAGGCGCCGCCCACAGCGCCTCCACGATGGCGCGCTCCAGCGAACCTGCGAGTCCGACCACGCGATCACCCCAATCTCTCCCACATTCTGCCCAACAAGCAGGCACAGGGGCGTGAACAAGGACGGTCCCGCCGTTCATAGGGGCGTCCAAGTCCTTCCGGCCGAACGCCCTGGGTACGAGGCGACTCAGTGATGGTACTGGTGGACGACCGCGTGCCCCTTGCCCCGGCCGATCATCCACCGGTTGATGGGTGTGGTGAGCAGGAACGCGACGAGGAAAGCGAAGGCCAGCGAACCCCAGAACAGCGGGCTGGCCAGACCGGCGTGCATGGCCTCCGGGATGACCAGCATGACCCCGTTGTCCAGGATCTCCATGATCGCGATCGAGACCGTGTCTGCGGTCAGCACGGCCTTGAACGCGGCCCGCAGGGACAGGCCCGCCTTCAGGACGCCCCGCATCGTCAGGGCATAGCCGAACACGAACGCCAGGGCGACCGCCAGCACGATCGTCGGGAGGTTGGGCCAGCCCAGCGCGGTGCCGATCACCATGCCCAGCACCTCGCCGATCGCGCAGCCCGTCAGGCAGTGCAGAGTCGCCTGCGCCGCCATTCCCCAGCTGACCGCACCTCCATGACCATGACCTTCGGCGTGCACATGATCATGAACCGGGCCGTCATGCTGACGCTCCCCCTGTCCGGGGGCGCCTTCAGATGATGAAGGAACGTGCTGCTCATGCATGTCCAAGGAGTGCTCCATACCTTCAAGTCATTCACTCAGGCGACCGGCTCGTTCAACGGCTGCGGTCACACCGGCCCATGAGATCCGCTATCGGACACTCCATGAAGCGCTGAAATGATCTACCTCAAAAGTGACCTACGCACCGTAGGAGATCGCGGTCGATTCTGGCGAGCTGCGCCAAATCTACTAAGCACAGCAGTAGATAAGCTCAGTTACCACTCAGGTACACAACGAGCGACATAACACGCAACAGCACCTCGAACCGGCGGACGCCGCCAGCGACCTCCCTTAAGGGTAGATGCAGGTTAGAACGCCACGGCAGCAGGACGCGGAAGCAGGTAGGCGATGCCGAGCAGGCACATCCCCCAGTTCCGCTGCTACTATCAATTGTAGTACTTGTTGAGCTGGAGCAGCATTGTCGAAGGGCGGTGACGCATGGCCGGACAGCGTTTCGGCGATCTGGAGGCCGCGGTGATGGACCGGATGTGGTCCTACGGCCGTCCCGCCAACGTCCGCGAAGTCCTCGAAGACCTCCAGCAGACCCGCACCATCGCCTACACCACGGTCATGACCGTGATGGACAACCTCCACAAGAAGGGCTGGCTGCGCCGCACCCGGCAGGGCCGCGCCTACATCTACGAGCCGGTCTCCTCGCGTGAGGGCTACACCGCCAAGCTCATGCGGGAAGCGCTCGCCACCAGCGACAACCAGGCCGCGGCGCTGGTGCACTTCCTCTCCGACCTCTCCCCCGGAGAGGCCGAGGCCCTGCAAACAGCCCTGAAGGTGGTGCCACCCCGGGGCACCACGTGACCGCGGCGATCAGCCTTCTCGCCTACGCCGCGGCGCTCGGGGGCGGCGGCCCATGGCTGCTGCGCCGCTCGAGCTGGGCCGAACGCTCGCCAAGGCTGGGCATCCTGGTCTGGCAGGCCGCAAGCGTCTCGGTTCTGGGTGCGATCATGCTCGCCGGACTTGCCCTGGTGGTCCCGATCGCCAATGCACCGCACGGCCTCGCCGATCTCCTCGCCGCGTGCCGGCTGATGCTCCAGGCCCACTACGGGAGCGGCCCGCAGCCGATCGCCGCGTACGTGGGGATTCTGGTCGCCGGCGGCGTCGTACTGTGGACCACCTGCCAGATACTGATCGTCTTCATCACCGCCGTCCGGCAACGGCG
Source organism: Actinomadura vinacea (assembly GCF_039532545.1). NCBI lineage: Bacteria > Bacillati > Actinomycetota > Actinomycetes > Streptosporangiales > Thermomonosporaceae > Actinomadura > Actinomadura vinacea. The sequence continues at coordinate 13,871 of NZ_BAAARW010000020.1, forward strand.
GCGCCACCTGGAGACCCTGAACATGGTGGCACGACGCCGCCTCGACATCGGAGCCCTGGTCGTCGAGCATGCCCAGCCGATGGCCTACTGCCTGCCGGGACGGCGCCGTTGCGTCGTGGTCAGCACGGGAGCGCTGGACCGGCTGAGCAGCGAGCAGTTGGCGGCCGTCCTCGCCCATGAGCGGGCCCACCTGAAGGGCCGCCACGACCTGGTCCTCAACTTCGCCAGGGCCATCGGCCGCGCCTTCCCCGCTGTGCCACTTCTCCGTGCCGCCAAGGACGAGATCGCACGGCTGGTCGAACTGCTGGCCGACGACACCGCCGCACGGCACCACGACCGCACCACGCTGGCCGCCGCCCTGGTCACCGTCGCCAACGGGTGGGCTCCCGCCATGGCCATGGGCGCGGGTGGCGGAACGGCCGTCGTCCGGGTCCGTCGGCTGCTGGCCCCTCATGCCCCGCTGTCTCGCGCCGCGCGCCTCACCGGCGGATTCGGTGTCGCCTTGTTCCTTGCCCTCCCGGTCACCCTCGCCGCCAATCCCGCGATCATCGCGCTGCTCGAACGGCACTGCCACCTCCCGCTGTGACCCCCGGCCCGCCTCGTGCGCGTCCAGCCCGCGCGGGTCAGCGGGGTCGGCCACCAGCGCCTTCGCGACCGCGCGGACACGCTCATCGACGGCCTCCGGCACGTCGGTCGAGATCGTGGGAAGCGGCCGCAGCAGGTCCTGGACCACGGCCTCGGCACGAAGCCGTGGTCCGTCCGCGAGGTGCCGTCATGCGCGAGATAGGTGATCATGTGGGCCAGCAGCCCGTCGGCCGCGACCGCTGCAGGGTCCTTCCAGTCCAGACGGCACAGTTCTGGCTCGAAATAGAGGCTCCGCATGAGCACGTCACGGGTTGCGCCGGTCCGATGAAGGATTCCGGCTGCAATCCTCAGCACCGGGTCGGGGGGAGTACCGGCGGTCGTTGACCGCAATGGCGAGCACACCGCGCCGGGTCCATGCCAGCTGGTGCTGCGGATGGCCGTGCTCGGAGAACCACCCCCAAAGACAGTGGAAAGCTCCACACGACGATGGCACCCACGCCCGAGGGCGCCGGACACAGGCCGTCGTCACCCATAGCGGCGGGTCTATGTCCTTGATGCACTATCACTTGGCCTCATAGCTGATGGCGGCCATGGCGCACAGTCCATAGCGTCAGCGACATGACCGCCGACTTTCCACGCACCCACGGCAGTTGATCACCGGACGGTTCGTTCTGGGGACGGGCGCTGCAATGACCAGCCCGGCCGCGCTGGCGCTGGTCACGCTCTTATTCCCCGGAGAAAGGGAACGCGCAAAGGCCCTGGGCGTCTAGGGAGGCCTTGCGGCCTTGGGCGGCACCACAGGCCTTGTCCTGTCCGGCGCGCTCGCCGACCTCGCCTCCTGGCGCTGAATGTTCTTCATCAACCTGCCCATCGCCGCGACAGCGCTCGCCTTGACGCCCCGGCTGATCTCCGAGAATCGGCCCGCAACGCGCCCGGCCCGCCTCGATGTACCTGGCGCGCTGCTGGGCACGGGCGGCCTCACCGCCCTGGTCTTCGGATTGCTGGCGTCGGCTGACACCGGCGGGAGCACGCCCGGCACCATCGCCGTCGTCTTCGCCCTCGTCCTTGGAATCGCCTTCATGCTCGCCGAGGCACGCGCGACCGAGCCACTGATCCCGCGCTTCTTCTTGACCGTCCGGGCTCGCGCTATCGCCAATGCGCCGGGGCTACTATTCAGCGCCGCGTCCTACTCCTTCTCGTTCCGCCAGCAGTCCGAGGGCGACCTTGTCCAGGGCGCCTGGGGCGCGGAGATCTGGGTGGGACGTCGATGCAGTAACAGTCCGGCTCGACCACCCCTTGCACGCCGCGCCCCTGCCCTTCAAGACGTCGCAGCCGTTTCTATACCCCTAAGGGTATATAGCCAATGCTTGCCCTTAGATCGCTCATCGTGCGGCGACCGCCTTGCGGCCTTGCTCTGCCGCAAGGTCGGGCTCAGTCAGCTTTCCAGCGCGGTCCAACCTCCGCACCGCCAGGGCGGACGCCAGGCCGCCGCCGAGGAGCACCAGCCAGGGAAGGGCGGCCACGCCGGTGGCACGGGACAGGTCCAGAGCGGCTCCGCTCATGAGGTTTCCCAGCAGGATGCCCACGCCTGACAGCAGGTTGTAGAGCCCGTAGTAGGTACCGATCAGGCGACCGCGTGCCAGGGCGGCGATGGTGGCCATCTCGAACGGGAAGACCATCATCGTGCCGACGGTGAGCCCGGTGGTGCAGATGAGAATGGCGATCAGTCCGGCCAGCGCCCCGGTGAACCACTGCCCCACGATCAAGGCGACGAACGACAGCGCCATGACGGTGAGGCCGTGCGACATCGTCTGCCCGGGGCTCCAGCGCTTCTTGCACCAGGCCGTCAGCCGTACCTGGCCCGTCATGCCGAGCAGCGCGGAGATCACGAACAGCGCCACCACGCCGAATTCGCCTCCGGTGACGCGGCGGACCTCCAGCGGCAGCCCCAGGTAGACCTGGAAGGACAAGGCGTAGGAAGCGATCATCGCAACGGAGAACCCGAGGAAGGTGCGGTTTCCGAAGGCCTCGCGCCAGTCGGTGAGGACCGGCCGGTTCGAGTCGGCCTCCGCCCCGGTGCGGGCGGGCAGGAGGAACCACTGCAGCACGGTCAGCACGGCGAAGATGGCCGCCGCTCCCAGGCACACCGTCTGGAAGTCCGCGCGCAGCAGCAGGAGGCCCACCAGCGGTCCGATGAGGATCCCGGTCTGGTAGAAGACGTTGAACATCGCGAACGCCTCGACCCGCCGTTCGGGCTCTTCGTGGGCGAGGTACGCGCGCGCTGCGGGGTTGAACAGGGCTCCGGCGAATCCCGTCAGCGCCGATGCGATGATCAGCGCGGGCACGGCCGCCGAGAAGGCGAACAGGCCGAACCCGATGACCCGGAGCCCGCAGCCCAGCATGATCATGGGCTTGTAGCCCACCCGGTCGGCGAGGGTGCCCCCGATGAGGAACATCCCCTGCTGGCTGAAGTTGCGCAGCCCCAGGATGAGGCCGACCAGCCAGACCGCCAGCCCCATGCCGTTGGTCAGGTGGTCGGCGAGGTAGGGCATCAGCATGTAGAAGCCGATGTTGATCCCCGCCTGGTTGACGAACAGCATCTGGGCCGGCCGGCCGAAGGACCCGAACCCCTTGATCGTGGCGATCATTCGGCGGCTCCTTCGATCCAGGTCAGCGGGTCCGCCACGGTCGTGCAGCGGGTCCAGCGCTCGACAACCCGGTCACCCGGATGGGCGATCTCGTCGGGTTCGCCGGCGGGAGGGCCGGCGAGCAGGTCATGCCCGCGGCAGTAGTCGTCGTCATAGACGGTGTTCCAGTAGCGGAACGGCCCGTCGGGGAAGATGGCGACCACGGTGGGATCGCCGGGCAGCGCTCCCGCGAGCCACCGGGACACCAGGGCCACGGCTCCGGTGCTCCAGCCGCCGGTGACGTAGTGGTGCTTGGCCAGTTCGCGGCACGCCCACACGGCTTCGGCAGGGTTGACCCAGTGCACCTCGCTGAAGGAGTCGTAGGCGATATTGCGCGGGTAGATACTGCTGCCCAGACCTCGCATGAGCCGTGGTCGGGCAGGCTGGCCGAAGATCGTCGACCCGACGGCGTCCACGCCGACCAGCCGCAGATCAGGGAACTGCCGCTTGAGCACCTGGTAGACGCCGGCGCTGTGCCCGCCCGTGCCGACCGCGCACACGAGCACGTCGATGTGCGGGAACTGGCCGAGCAGTTCGTGCGCGAGGCCGGCGTAGGCGTCGACGTTGTCGGGGTTGTTGTACTGGTCGGGGCAGTAGGCGCCGGGCAGCGTGGCCATCAGCTCGCGCACGCGCTGCCTCCGGGCCTCCTGCCAGCCGCCGACCGGGTCGGGCCGGGGCACGATCTCCAGGCGCACCCCGTAGGCGCGTAGCATGCCGCACATCAGCGGTTCCAGGCCGGGATCGGCGACCAGGACCACCGGATGGCCGAGGATGATGCCGGCCAGCGCCAGTCCGAGCCCCAGGGTCCCGCTGGTGGACTCGACGATGGTTCCGCCGGGCACCAGCTCGCCGCGAGCCCGTGCCCGCCGGATCATGTGCAGGGCGGGGCGGTCCTTGATCCCGCCAGGGTTGAATCCTTCGAGCTTGGCCGAGAAGGCGCCCGGCATGGGCACGAAGGGGTCGGAGATCCTCGCCACCGGCGTGTTGCCGATGGCGAGGGACAGAGATGAGCTGCCGCGCTGGCCCGAGGTCTTGGTGAAGGCGGGTTCCGGGCGTGCGAGACGGGTATTCGATTCCATGGTGAAGATCCCCCGAACGGGTGGCCCCGTTCCGTTGGCGACATTTGCGTTGGCCGTCGACCGGCCGAGGACATGTGTCGGCACGTCGTCACCAGGAGCTCCGCTCCTTCGACTGGGAGCACGGAGCCCGGCTGAGCGGTGACGGCGCGCGGGATCTCTAGAGGCGCAGCACGCACAGGGCGTGACGAGGCGAGACCCGAGGGGGACGGCCTCGTCGCGGGCAAAGACCGGCCAGAGCTCGTTGGAGAGCGCCGTCCTGAATCAGTCCTCGTCCAACCGCGCCCAAAGCAACGAGCAGGAGCAAGGCCATGACCGTCAGCAGGGCCGCAGGGGCAGCCTCCGGCGCGTAAGTACAGCATGGATCGTGGTCGGGCCCATGGTCGTGCTGGTGCCCCTCCACCTCGGGAGGATGCACATGCCCAGCCCCATCCGCCGAGGCGGCACCGGCATGGGCACCGATGCCCGCGTGGGCAGCGCCATCGTGCGTCATGCACGCGCCGTGCATGAACGCCAAGCTCAATAGCACAAGCAGCACGGGGATGACCCGCATATACGACTGCTTGGTCAATATGCCCCGTGCATTCGGGGACGCATCTACGGCGGACATCGCGTCGACTATGCCAGTCTTACATCGCATATATCAACCTGATAACGGAAGCAGGACAGAAGAATACGGGCTGATCTGGCGGTTGATTCTTGGCGTGACCTCAGCAAACCGATCACAACAACACTGCGACACGCTTCGGCGCGCAATGAGGAACGCCCATGGGCCACGCCTGGCACCAATGCGGCAGCGCCCGCGGCGCGGGCACCGACTACTGTGAACCCTAGTAGATGTTGTCAAAACCGGCAGCCGGATCCCTCCACCCCACCGCCCCCAAGGCAGCCCCCTGAGGGCGCCACGTCCACACCCCTGCGCCACCAAGCATGGGCCACTCACCCCAGGCGGGTGTTTCAAATGCCCAAAGTCCCAAGTGAGCAGCACCGTTGAACGCTGACCGCTCGTGCCCGGATCCGCTCCAGAGTCCACCCACAGCCCAGATGGACGATGAACCAGGCAGGCCAGATGCAGGCAATCTGCAAATCCCCTGCCCGGCGGCCTCTACTATGGTAGATAGTATCTTTACGTCCGCTTGACGATCCCTTGGACATGTTCGGCCCGAGCACCGTCAGGGACCGGACTCAGCCACGATGCGCCCGCTTTCCCTCGAAGCGGCCGCCGACCAGGCCGGGCCAGCAGTGCAGCATATGCGAGAGGAGACCGGGCGTTGCCGCTCCAGCCCCTTTCCCCAAGGATTGTTTCGGTGCGCCGGGCGACACGCCGTAGCGCCATTGCCCTGGCCGCCACCGCCGCACTCGCCGGTGTTCCGAGTGTTCCTGTCGGCCATGCTCAGTCGCAGCCGACCGCACCCGAAGACACGAAGCAAGAGCTGGCGAAGCTGGAGAAGCAGGCCGCACGCCTGGAGAAGGAGTATCGCGGCAATCTGGAATTGCTCCGCGACGCCAGACGCGCCGCCGAGCGAGCAACGGTGGACAGCGAGCGGCGCAACCGGGAACTCGACGCCGCACGATCCCAGATCCGCACCATGGCGGCCGGATCCTACATGGCCGGCGGAGGCGATCCCGTTCAGGCCATGCTCGCCACGGACGGCGCGTCCATGCGCGGCGTGGTCATCACCGAGTACCTCGCCCGCAACAACAACCGCCGTATCCAACGCGTCACCGACCTCTCCGCCGCCGCGAAACAGTCCCACCGGACCGCCCAAGCGAAGATCAAAGCAGCTCAGCGCGAGCTCGACGACCTGGCAGGTCAACGCAAGAAGGTCAAGAAGCTGCTGGCCAAGCACAAGCCCGAGACGCCCAAGCAGGGTCGTCCGGACGGCGTCAGCGGCAAGACGAAGTCACCCCTGGTCGGCAACTACATGACGCCGCGCATGCGGCAGGTCCTCCAGGAGGTCGACGGGAAGTTCGGCCCCTTCCCCACGATCGGCTGCCACAGGCCCGGGGACCCGCAGGACCACGGAACGGGCCGCGCCTGCGACTTCATGGAGAGCACAGGCGGCCGTATGCCCACGGCCAGCGCGACCGCGCACGGCGACTCCGTCGCGCAGTACGTCATCAGCAACGCGTCCCGGCTCGGCATCAAGTACGTCATCTGGCGCCAGCGCATCTACGACATGCGCAACCCCGGCTGGCGGCAGATGGAGGACCGGGGAAGCGTCACCGCCAACCACTACGACCACCCCCACGTCTCCGTCCTCTGAACCAGCCAACCCCGGCAGGGCACCGACCCTCAAGCGGCTGGGAACGGCCGCCCGCGCAGGTAGATCATTATTGGATTTTACCTAGAGAAGTTTGGCAAACCGCTACATCATCTCCTATGTTTCGTAGTAGCCGACCTCCATCTCTCTGAAAGATGGAGGATCATCCGCCTAATTCCATGGCGCCCGACGCCTGGAAACCGGGGACCCATTCCTTGGGGTGAGTCCGCGACCCGCCGTCGCGGTAGGGCCTCCTCCTGGTCCGAACCCGTCAGCTAACCCGGTCGGCAGTCAAGGAGAGGAGAGACATGAACGCGCACGCTGGTCAGAGCCCGGCCACCACGACTTGCCCCCCGTGCATGGACGGCCACAGCCGCCTCCGGGCGGCCGTGACGGAGAGTCGACGCAGCCAGTGACGTAGATCCCACATCAAGCGTCCCCCTGATCACAGCTGGCTGCTGCCCCACTCCCCTGGGCCCCGCGCCCATATGCGCAACTAATTCGCAATTTATGCACTACTACCAGCAGTAGTGCTTGCTGAGCTTCCCCGAATTATTCGCTCGTCGCGCATCCCATTCCCTCATCACAGGCGGTCGATACCGCCTGCCCTTCGGCCTGCCCATTTCCCGGCTGTGCCCTGGGCGAACCATCAAAGGAAGAACCCCCATGGACTACAACGGCAGGCACCGCAACGCCGATCCCCCCGGTAGCCTCCTGCCCCGCCGCGCCGTCCTGCTCGGCGGCGGCATCCTCGCAACCGGAGCGGCATTCGGCGTGGTCGGGACGCTGGGCTCGTCACCCGAGCGAAGCGCACGGCAGGCCAGTGCTACCCCTGATGAAGCGTCCCGCGAAGACAGCCCTCGCGCGTCCCGGAAGTCCCGGAAGCCCGGCAAGTCGGCCACCGCTCCACTCATTCACGCGACCGAACGGTGGGGAGCCCGCGAGGCCGAGAGGACGGCGACCGTGAAGTCTGGTCCAAAGTACATCGTCGTCCACCACACCTTCACCGACAACGTCGACGACTACTCACTGGCGCAGGCCCAGCGCCTCGCACGTTCGATCCAGAACGTGCACATGGACCAGGGGTGGGGCGACACCGGTCAGCAGTTCACCATCAGCCGCGGTGGTCACGTACTCGAAGGACGAACCGGCAGCCTCGCCGCCGCCCGCGACGGCGAAATGGTCGTGGGAACCCACGTGGCGGGGGCGAACGACTTCTCAGTGGGGATCGAATGCGAAGGCACCTACAACACGGTCATGCCACCCCGCCGACTGCTCGCCTCCTTGGTTCGCATGTGCGCCTGGCTGTCCGTTCAGTACGACCTCAACCCGCACGAGGCCATCGTGCCGCACATGAAGTTCAACGACACCGATTGCTGCGGGTACAAGTTCGCCCCCACACTCCCACGTCTCCGAGACGAAGTCGCCAAAGCCGTCCCCGCGAAGCTCCTCGCATGAGGGATCGCATGTCGGCGAGGGTGACCACGTCCACGCCCTGCCGGGCCAGGGTGGTGCCGAGGGTGTGCCGCAGCGCGTGGGGTGAACTCCTCGTCCCGGCCGCGACCTCGATCCTGGTCCGGTCTGCGATGCCGTCGAGCACCTCGGTCGCCGTACGAGTCCGCTTTGGACTGGCAGCCGTGCACGAGCTTGCCGCCCAGCGCGGCATGCGTCTTGACCGACTCGACACGGCGGGCCTCGTCGAACCAGGTGCCGTGGTACAACTCGTCGACGGGGCGCCGCCACCATGGACACGCTGATCTCGCTCGGCGTGACGGCGGCGTTCGGGTGGCCGCTGTACGCGCGGCGGCCCACACCTGGAACCTGTCGGCGCTCATCGGTGCCCCTCCCCTGAATGCCGCTGATGATGGCCACGCAGGTCCTCGACCGCGGGCAGCTCGCCGAGGCGTTGCTGGGCGGCGATGGTGATGGCGTGGGCGATGGGATGCTCGGGGGCGTGCTCTGGCGCACCGGCCAGCCGCAGCGCCTGCGATTCCTCGACGCCCTCGGCGGTGTGCACGCTGAGCAGGCTCATCTTGCCGGTGGTGACGGTGCCGGTCTTGTCCAGGACCACGGTGTCGGTGCGGCAGGTGGACTCCAGCACCTCCGAGCCTTTGATCAGGATCCCCAGCCGCGCGCCACGGCCGGTGATCGAACCGCCGCCCTCCTGGACGCGGATCGTCCGCAACCAGGCCCGCTCCCAGGCCGCGCTGGCACCGGCGCTGCTCGGCCTGGCCACCGTCCTCATCCCCTGCGGGGTGACGATATCGGTGGAGGCGCTGGCACTGGCCTCGGGATCCCCGCTGGCCGGTGCGGCAACAATGGCGGTCTTCGTGCTGGGTACCGGTCCACTGTTCGCCGTATTGGGATATGCCGCCCGCAAGGCCGCCACCGCCTGGAGGGGCAGGCTGACCGTGGTTACCGGCCTGGTGGTACTGGGCATGGGTCTCTACACCCTCAACGGGGGCTTGGAACTGGCCGGATCACCGCTGGCGGCCAGCAGGATCGGGCAAACGGCCGGGATCGCCGGCGAGGCACCGGCCGCCACCATGGCCGCCACCACGGAGAACGGCCAGCAGACCGTCGTGATCACCGCGCGCACCAATTCCTACAGCCCCGCCAACGTCCAGGTCCGCTCCCGCGTCCCCACCACGCTGGTGATCAAGTCCGACGGCGCCCAGGGCTGCATCCGGTCCTTCATCATCCGAGGCGAACAGAAGATCCTGCCGGTCAACGGTGAGACCCGCATCGACCTGGGCGTCCTACAACCCGGGCGTCTCGACTATGCCTGCGGCATGGGCATGTACACCGGCCTGATCACCATCGTCTGAAGCATCCGCACGAACGAGGAATTTCACCATGGCCACTACCACCCACGTCTTCCAGGTCGACGGCATGCACTGCGGCAGCTGCGCGCTGCTGATCGACGACGCCCTGGAGGACCTGCCAGGCGTGCACGCCACCCAGACCACGATCAAACATCGACGCAGCACCGTCGAACTCGACACCAGCCAGAGCGGTCCCGACGAGGTGATCCGCGCGATCGAGGAACTCGGCTACCACGCCTCACCAGTGACCTAGCAACGGCGCGGGCACGTCGAACGGCTTGGTATCCACGTTCGCCCCCTACCGACGGGTCGGGCTATACCTGTCGTTCACGTGCCCGCCGCCGCACGGCAGCCCCCTGGACGATCGTCGCGCTGACCGGTCTGCCGGCCACCACCGCCCTCGGACCCGGCCGCGCCAGGCGAACGGAAATCCCCACTAATCAGTGTGGCCGGTGGAGCTGTTGCTCGGCGTGCTGTGGCCGGTGAGTCCGGCGCGCCCGATCGCGGCGGCGGCCAGCGGGACGGCCCCGGCGGTGTAGACAGCGGTGATGCCCGCGGTGTCGGTCAGCCATCCGCCCAGGCCAAGGAGGCCAGGGTGACCGCCACCGGAAACGCGCCTTGATGGATCACATTACTTCGATATCATCACGATATGTCGATTGATTCCGATTATGGAATGACTTCGTTGGATGGGCTGGCGCCGGCGGCGGCGCTGTTCCACTCGCTGGCCGACCCGGTGCGGTTGTCGATCGTGCAGCGGCTGGCCCGGGGCGAGGCGCGGGTGGTGGACCTGACACGCGAGCTGGGACTGGCGCAGTCCACGGTGTCCAAGCACCTGGCCTGCCTGCGCGGCTGCATGCTCGTGGACTACCGCGCCCAGGGCCGCCAGTCGTTCTACTTCATCGCAACCCCCGAACTGCTGGACCTGCTGCGCTCGGCCGAGCACCTCCTGGCGGCCACCGACCGCGCCGTCGCGCTCTGCCCGACCTACGGCACCGGCACCGACCAGCAGTTGGGCGCGTGCGCTCCCGAGCCGGAGGCACGGGCATGACAGTGCTGGCGCTGGACCCCTCTCCGCGGCGGCGGGCCGTGCTGGCACGGCGGGTGCGGTGGCTGGTGGCCGCCACCATCACCTACAACGTGATCGAGGCCGTCGTCGCGGTCACCGCCGGGACCCTGGCCTCCAGTGGCGCGCTGGTGGCGTTCGGGCTGGACTCGGTGATCGAGGTCGCCTCCGCGGCCGCCGTCGCCTGGCAGTTCTCCGCCCGCGACCCGGAGCTGGTGGAGCGGCGGGAGAAACGGACGCTGCGGATCATCGCGGTGTCGTTCTTCGCGCTGGCCGCCTACGTCAGCATTGACTCGGTGCGCGCCCTGGTCGGCGGAGGCGAGGCCGAGCACTCCACGGCCGGGCTGGTGCTGGCGGCGCTGAGCTTGGCGATCATGCCGTTCCTGTCGCACGCCCAGCGCCGCGCCGGCCGCGAGCTCGGGTCGGCCAGCGCGGTCGCAGACTCCAAGCAGACCCTGCTGTGCACCTACCTGTCGGCGGTGCTGCTGGTCGGGCTGGCGGTCAACAGCCTGTTCGGCTGGTCCTGGGCCGACCCGATCGCCGCCTTGGTCATCGCCACCGTCGCGGTCAAGGAAGGCCGCGAAGCCTGGCGCGGGGACGCCTGCTGCCCGCGCCCCCCTCTCCCCCACCAGCGATGGCGCCACCACGGCGAAGGACGCCGGCTGCGCCGACGACTGCTGCCGGACCGACGCCCCCGCCACCACGAGCATCGACACCACAAACAGGACCAACGCCGCTGGCCGCGAGGAAGGAAACCACCAGCGATGAAGGTCTCGACGGTGCGGCTGCTGGCCGACACCCGCCGCGCCGAGGCCGGCGGCGAACAGGCCATGGCCTCCCGACAGCAAGCTCGCCTGGCCGAGCTCGCGGCCTGGGCGCGCACACGCTCGCCCTACAACCGGCACCTGTACCGGGACCTCCCCGCCGGGGCAGCCGACCTGGCCGACCTGCCAGTCACCCGCAAGAGCGAGCTGATGCGCCGCCATCGACGATTGGGGCGCCGACCCCGCGGTCGCCCTGGCCCAGGCCAGGGCGTTCGCCGACGACCCCGCGCGCATCGCCGAGCCGTTCGCCGACCGCTACACGCTGACCACCACCTCAGGCACCACCGGCACGCAGGGCATCTTCCTGCAAGACGCCCGCGCGGCCGCGGTGACCGGCGCGATGATGGCGCGAATGCTGCTCACCTGGCTGAAGGCCGGGGGTCAACCAACCTGGCCAACCACCTCCAGCCGATCCTGCGCTACGACCTCGGCGACGCCGTCCAGGCCCGTCCCGACCGCTGCCCATGCGGCAACCCCGGCCCGGCCATCCGCGTTCAGGGCCGCGCGGCCGACCATCACCTTCCCCCGGCCCGACGGCGAGCAGGCCACCCTCGCCCCGCTGCCGCTGGCCACCCTGCTGGAGGCCGTGCCGGGACTGGAGCTGTTCCAGATCGTCCAGACCGCCCCCACCACGCTGCGCATCCGCACGCACCCTGCGCTCCACAGCGACCCCGACGCCCTCTGGCATCAGAACCAGACCCGCCTGAGCGAACTGCTGGCCCACCACGACCTGGACCACATCTACATCGAACCACCACAGCCGAACGCTGGCGGCAAATACCGCGCCGTCATCGCGGCCGCACCCTCGTCCATGGGCTCGCCGTCCACCAGCGTGACCGTCACACAGCGTCCGGCCAAGTGATCCACATCATCGTTGCCGCCCCGGGCTCGGCGCTGGGCCGCTACCCCGAGGGCAACACCGGCCGCGCCCGCGTCGGCCTGCCCCAGCCTATGCCGGTGCCCGCCGGCCTGGCCGCGCTCCTGCCCCGATGACCGAGCCGATCACCGGGGACCGGTCCTGGGCGGTGGCGGTCCGGCTGCGGCCCGGCCGGCTCACCTTCGCCGGCCGGCTCGGGTCGGCCCACACCCACTCGCACGCCGCGGTGCAGCTGCTGGTGGCCGTCAGCGGCGACGTCGTGCTCACCGACGCCGGCGGGCACGCGCGGCCGGTCCGCGCGGCGGTGATCCCCGCCGGAGCCGCGCACACCATCCAGGCCGACGACGCCTGCGGCGTGATGGTCTACCTCGACCCGGCCGGCCGCCAGGCCCGGGCGCTGACCGCACGGCTGGAACAGGCGACCGCGCACCCCCCGGCGGCGGACGACGACCCTGGTAGCCGGGTCGCCGTCTGGCAGGCGGCCGCCGGTCCCGCCGTGCCGGTCATCACCGACACCGCCGACGACCTGCTTGCCGATCCTGGGGCGGGCATCGCAGCGGCCGACCGGGCCGTAGGCACGCTGGCCGGACTCGCAGACCCCGCGGCCCCGCCCGAGGGCGGCCCGCTGCACACCGCGCTGGCGGCGCTGCCCGAACTCATCGCCGCCGGCGCCCCGGTCCGGCTGGAGACCGTCGCCGCCCGGGCAGGCCTGTCGGCCAGCCGCCTGCGCCATGTGTTCACCCAACAACTGGGGCTGCCGTTCACCACCTGCGTGCGGTGGGCCCGGCTGCAGGCCGCCATGGCGACGGTCCGCGGCGGCGGCACCCTCACCGCCGCCGCGCACGCCGCCGGGTTCGCCGACAGCGCCCACCTGACCCGCGTCTTCCACGCCATGTTCGGCCTGGCCCCCTCGACCGCCGCCCGCCACCTGCACTGGCACTAACCCCGCGCGCCCCGCAGGGGCGGGCGAGGTCAGCCGCTACGTTCAAGCCCCCGCCCCGGGGTGACGGCCAGCCTGGATGCCATGACCACAACCACGACAACAAAGACAGCCGCGCTGGTGCGGTACGGATACGTGCCGTTCATGCTGCTGGGCGCCAACGGCACTGCCGTCGCCCTGATCACCACCGGCGTCGCCGACGGCATAGGCAAAGCCTGGTTGCTGGCTCTGCTGGGGGGCGCGGTGGCCTGCTCCTTCGCCGCCGAACGGCTGCTGCCGTACGAGAACGCCTGGAACACCCCGCAAGACGACGACCGCCGCGACGCCGCCCACGCCATCGTCAATGAGACCCTCACCCTGGGCAGCGTCGCCGCCCTCCCGCTGCTGGCCGCCCTAATCCCCGGGAACGGCATCTGGCCGAACGGCTGGCCGTTCGCGCTCCAGGTCCTGGCCGCGATCGTGGTCGCCGACGCCGGGATCACCCTGGTCCACTACGCCAGCCACAAGATCGGCTGGCTGTGGCGGCTGCACGCCGTCCACCACAGCGTCCGCCGCTGCTACGGATTCAACGGCCTGATGAAACACCCCCTCCACCAAGCCCTGGAGACCGCCGTCGGCGTCACTCCACTCCTGATCGCGGGCTTGCCCCTGGACGTGGCCACCGCACTTGCCCTAGCCGTCGCCGTGCAGCTGCTGCTGCAGCACTCCAACGTCGACTACCGCATCGGCCCCCTCAAGCACCTCCTGGCGCTCAACGAAGGCCACCGCTTTCACCACCTCAAATGGGCCGGCATCGGCGACGTCAACTTCGGCCTGTTCACCCTGATCTGGGACCACGCCCTGCGCACCTACTCCTACGACCCGCGCCGCCGCTTCACTACGGACGACCTGGGCATGGCCGCCAAACCCCACTACCCCGACGGCTACCTCGCCCAGCTCACCGAACCGTTCAAACCGTCAGGGGCCTGCGCCGCCCCCACCACCGGCACCGCAGCCCCCGCCCCGCACACCACCAGCGCTTGACCCAGAGAGACGACAACGGCCACCTCGCCCGCGTCCCGCCAGGAGCCTGTGAAACAGAACCGGCATGTCCGCGCTCACCTCGTTCACCACCTGGGCTGCAGCGCCAAGAGGTCCTGGAGACCAATCCGGCGGTTGACCCGACGCGAGGCCGCCCGTCGCGGCGACCGCTCCATCCCCGCGCCCGCTTGGACAAGCTGCTGGCCGACCACGCGCATTCGCTGCGCGAGCGGGTGCTGTGGCGGCTCCTCTACGAAACCGCCGCCCGCACCGAAGAGATCCTCAGCCTGAACATTGAAGACCTCGACCTGAAGTTCCGCCGGGCCCGAGTCGTGTCCAAGGGCGGCGCGATCGTACGTGCACTGGGCCCGCCGCACCGACGCCGAGCGCAACATCGCCCGCATCGTGTCCGCGGCGCGCGTGCTGCTGAGTTCGGCCCCTGAAGCGAACACCGACGACATCGCGTAGGCCGCGGGCGTGGGGCGGATGACGCTGTACGGGCACTTCCGCACCCGGACCGACCTGATCGAAGCCGCGCTGAAGGACGCGCTTGGGGCTGGAGCAGAAACCTTGGCCTCCAGTGACCTGGAAGACGCCCGCGAGGTCATGGCTCGTCTGCTGGCCTCGAGCTGGCAGCTCGCGGCCGAGTCCGCAGCCCTACTGACCGCCGCCGAGGAGGTCCTCCCGGCGGGACGGGTGCGAGAACTGCACGACGAGCCCGCCCGGCGCATGGTCGAGCTCATCCACCGCGGTCAGGAACAAGGCGTCTTCCGCGCCGACCCGCCCACCGTCTGGCTGGTCAACGTCGTCCACATCATCGTCCACGGTCCGACGAAGGAGGTACGCGCGGGACGTCTGCCCGCACGCCACGCCGCCGAGTGGTGACGAAGTCCGTTTAATCAGTGCTGACTGGCTAGGCATCACGGCGGCGGGGCAACTGAGCCGTGATGGGAGACGTAACTCACAGTTACGCCTCCCCGAGTCACACGGACTCGGGTGGGGCCTCCTAGGCCCTGCCTGCGTCTTGCTCAGGTCTGAACGGTCAGCGCGACGCCACTGGCCACGCCCAGGACGAGCGACGCCGCCGCAGCGATGTAGGCAACGGCCTGGGGCCCGCGGCGAAGGGTGATGGCCGGGCCGGGGGTACGCCTGAAAGCAGGCGCGATCCAGCGCAGATAGTAGAAGACGCTCGCGACGGAGTTCACGGCTGCGACAACGGCAAGCCATGCAAGGCCGCCGTCGACAGGTGATGGCCACGTTCACCGACCCCGAACCCGGGCCCGACTGGACCGACCGTGACGCAGTAGTGGCCTATCGGGTCGAGGCTGAACGGCCGTACGCGGGAAGCCTCGGGTTCGACGAGCCGCACTACCGACAGCTCGCCGCCCAGGAGGTCGATCGAACCCAGGACATGGCCGCCTCGATGACCAACCACTTCGTCCTCGACGACGACACCCCGACCGGCTCCCGGCTCGACCAGATCACCGCCCCCACCCTGGTCCTGCACGGCACCACCGACCCGATGTTCCCCCTCGAGCATGGCCGAGCCCTCGCCGCCGAGATCCCCGGCGCGCAACTGGTCTCCCTCCCCGGCGCCGGGCATCAACAACCGCCACGAGAACTCTGGGACCTAGCCATAGCGGCAATCGTCGAGCACACCGAACAAAGCTGAACTCGTGTTGCTCCTCGCCGTCACCCGGGCGGATCCGTTCGCTCACCTTCACGGTAGGCGACCGCTCGGAGGAAGTTCCCAAATATCGCCTGAAACGTTCATTCCCATCGCAATACATCGTTATACGTGATGCCCGCTCCGGGGGATGGCGTCTATCAAGCTCACCGCAACAAGAAAGGCAACGAGCCATGAGTACATTCGCGCTCATCCACGGCGCCGGCGTCGGCGGAGGCTGGTATTGGCACCTCATAGAAGCCGAACTCCGATCCCTCGGACACACCACTGTCGCCCCCACACTGTGGACCGGCGACGATACGGCGACGTTATACGACTACGCCGACGCCGTCGTCAACACAATCGACACAAAGGACGAACTCTTCGTTGTTGCGCATTCGTTCGGCGGGTTCACCGCACCCCTGGTCGCCGAACGTCTTCCCACCGCCGGACTCATCTACGTCACCGCCATGATCCCCCGGCCCGGCGAGCCGCCGGCCGACTGGTGGAGCAACACCGGACATCCGGAGGTCGTCCGAATCCAGGCCGCCAAAGACGGTGGCCTCACCGGTTCCTCCGACCCATACGTGAGCTACTTCCACGACGTGCCCAAGCATCTGGCCGACCAGGTGTCGAGTAGGGAACCGCCCCCGCCCTCCAACTCCGCCTATTACGAGCCCTGGCCCCTCGACACCTATCCGACCACGCCAACGCGATACATCCTCTGCACCGAGGACCGGCTATTTCCCGCAGCATTCCAGCGCCAACTTGTACGTGAGCGACTCGGAATCACCCCCGCCGAGATCACGAGCGGCCACTGCCCCGCCCTCAGCCGCCCCACAGAGCTCGCAGCGATGCTCGACACATTCACACCAGCCCGCAACGAAGCGTCCGGCATCGGCTGACCTGTTTGCTCGGACCACGACCCCGGCAACGTGCCGCATCACCAAGGGACTGACAGCGGTTCGCCGTTGGAATATCCGAACGAGTCTCGAACAGGCCCGAGTCGGCCATGCTGAGAATCCGCAACCGGTCACCCAGCCCCGCCACGAGGGCCGAGAGAACGCCGCCACTTGGCGCTGACAGCTGCACTCACTCACGCGGGCCGCACCTGCACCGGTCACCGCCGCTACCGACCGAGTACCAAGCCGCAAACGAGGAGCAGATCCCGGACCGAGCACGGCCGTCCGGCGCCGTGAACGCCTCGACCGAGCGAACAGCATCCGGGGCGCCGGCCTATGCCAAGAAGGAAGACCCACATGTCCACTGACGACACACCACCCTGATGGGCCGTTGTCTCGACACGACGTTCATGGCGGCGACGAGGACCGCGACAGCGGGTGTACTTGCGTTCGGGTCGGCGAGCCCGGCAGACTCGGCTGCACTCACGCAGGGCCCACCAGCAGAGTCGCGCTGAAGGTCAACGGCGTGACTGCAGGACGCCGAGATCACGACCGTGGAGGGCTTGGCCACGGCCGACGATGATCTCCATTCGCTGCAGCAGGCGTTCATCGACCACGACGCCTTCCAGTGTGGCTACTGCACACCGGGGCAGATCATGTCCGGCATCGGTTGCATCCGTGAAGGGCACGCAGGCTCCGAGGAGGAGATCCGCGAGTCGATGAGCGGCAGCATCTGCCGCTACGGCGGCTACGTCAAGATCGTACGAGCGGTGCAACAAGCCGCTGGCGCCGAAGGCGCGTGACGACGATGTACCCATTCTTGTACCTCAAGGTCGACAGCCAGTCCGCTGCCGTCGCCGCGGCGCGCCACGGTGGACGCTTCATCGCGGGGGCACCACGCTGGTCGACCTGATGCGCGAGGAGGTCGAACGTCCCGAAACGTTGATCGACATCAGCGAGCTGCAGATGCGCGGCATCACACCCACCCGCCGCGGGGGTCTTCGCATCGGCGCGCTGGCGACGATGGCTGAGGCTGCCGCAGATCCGCGCGTTCGAACGTCCTATCCGGTGGTCTCGGAGGCCCTCGAACTGAGCGCCTCGGCCCAGCTACGCAATATGGCCACCATTGGCGACAACATCATGCAGCGAACCCGGTGTACGTACTTCCGAGACCTATCGGCGCCCTGCAACAAGCGGGAGCCGGGTTCCGGATGCGCCGCTCTCGAGGGCGACAACCGCGCCCACGCAATCCTGGGAATCTCCGGGGCTTGCGAGCCACCCGCCCTTCCGACCTTGCCGTGGCATTCGCTGCACTGGACGCGATGGTTCGTCTGCGAAGCGCGTCCGGACGCCGCCGGGTGGCCTTCGCCGACTTCCTCATAGTGCCGGGAGGCACGCCCGAGCGAGAACACGCACTGCGGGACGGGGAACTGATCACCGCGCTGGAGACCCCCGCCCAACCGAGTCCGCTGCGGTCGGCCTATCTCAAGGTCCGCGACCGGCAGAGCTACGAGTTCGCACTGACCTCCGCCGCCGTCGCGCTCTCGATCCGCGACGGCGTGATCCGGACGGCGAAGGTCGCTGCCGACGGCGTTGGCACCGTGCCATGGCGGCTTCGCGCAGTGGAGCGGCGGCTCGTCGGGCGGCGGCCGTCAACTGAGCTGTGGCGCACCGCGGCCGCACACGCGGCCGACGGGGCCGAACCCCTCGCACGCAACGCCTTCAAGGTCGACCTGCTCCAGCGCACGGTCGAGCGTCAGCTGCGAATCGCAGGAGAACAGCGATGAGTGACCAGCCCGAGGTGGCCGTCGGCCGCCCACTGAAGCGTGTCGAAGGCCGCCTCAAGGTCACCGGCCGAGCGAGGTACGCGGCCGACCACGGACCCGATCACGACATCGACGACGTCGCGTACGCGGTGATGGTCGACAGCAGTATCGGCCGCGGCCGGATCACCGCGATCGACACTACAGCTGCCGAGGCCGAGGCCGGCGTGCTGAGCGTGATCAGCCACCACAACGCGCCCACGCTGCCGTACGAAGACAACACCGGCGGCTCGTACACAGTGACGTTGCGGTGGGCGGTCGCCAGACCGACGCCGAACGCGGTGGCCAGGGCGGCGAAGGTCTCGTTGCGGCGCAGGTGCACCAGGACCAGCAGCGCTTGTCGCTCGGGCGGCAGCACCCGCCAGCGCGACCCGATCCGGCGGCGATGCCGGCGACGTATTGGCGGGACGCGAGCCACAAATACAGCGCAGCTGGATAGAACAGCACTGAAGCTCCTGGTAGGGCGGCCGAGTCTTGGTCGACTCCGTATCTACCGGGAGCTTCACTGCTTGGTGATCAGAACCGGCAGACCGCGACCACCTCGTGACCAGCTATCTCAGGATGGAAACGGCTCTCTTCCATTGGGATTTGCCGGTGCGCGTCTCCGTGCGCGTCTCGAAGGTGTGGCCGTCCGCGCGATGTCACAGGAGACTGAGAGCATCCATCCCGAACCAGGATCCAGAAGGGAAGAAGAGATGCGCACACTGATCTACACCGCCTTCGTCTCGCTGGACGGCGTCGTCGACTCGCCCGGCGGCGGCTCCTCCGAGAACCACCGCAGTAGCGGATGGACCTTCAAGGACATCGAGTTCCTGCCGGAGGTCTACGAGCTCAAGAGCCGGGAGATGGAGGAGGCCGGGGCGCTGATGTTCGGCCGGACCAGCTACGAGGCGTTCTCGCCGCTGTGGCCCGACATGGCGGAGTTCGCCCCGATCAAGGAGCTGCCCAAGTACGTCGTCTCGACTACCCTCGGCGAGGACGCCCTGGTCGGCAACTGGGGCGAGAGCACGATCCTGCGCTCCCTGAAGGACGTCGCCAGACTCAAGGAGACCGACGGCGGGCCCATCTTCATCCACGGCAGCGCCAGCCTCGCCCGCGGCCTCTCCGACGCGGGCCTGATCGACCGCTACGACCTGCTGCTCTTCCCGGTGCTGCTCGGAGCCGGCAAGCGCATGTTCAGCGACACCGACAAGGAGAAGCAGATGCTGAAGCTGGTCGAGTCCGAGAGCTACCCCAACGGCATCACCAAGCTCGTCTACGACGTCGTCCGCTGAGGGCCGCGCGAAGTCGCCAGATCGACGCCGAACGCGGTGGCCAGGGCGGGGAAGGTCTCGTTGCGGCGCAGGTGCACCAGGACCAGCAGCGCTTGTCGCTCGGGCGGCAGCACCCGCCAGCGCGACCCGATCCGGCGGCGATGCCGGCGAACGAGGCCGGCGACGTATTGGCGGGACGCGAGCGACAAATGCAGCGCAGCACGAAAGAACAGCACTGAAGCTCCTGGTAGGCCGGTCGAGTCTTGGTCGACTCCGCATCTACCGGGAGCTTCACTGCTTAGTGATCAGAACCGGCAGACCGCGACCACCTCGTGACCAGCTATCTCAGGATGGAAACGGCTCAGGGCATGGACCGCACAGCTTGCAGAGCAGACGGCCACGACCGAACTGCCCGATTCCGCCTGGCAACCGGCCCCGTTGAGCGTCCTGCTCGGTCTCCTCGAATGACCTCCCCTCGTCGAGACCGAAAAGCTACCGCCAGGAATAGGCATCCGCACGCTCCTCTTGTCTGCGGCTCGAGGTCTGCGGGCCGAAGGCGGGCACATGCGAGGGTTTTCACAGTGGCGACCTCGACGGCGACGGTCTATATGACGGCACGCGGGTACGGAGAACAACACAAGGTCACCATTCGTCTCGTCACCGGTGCCGGCTTCAGGCACAGCCAGGTTCTCGTAGCGCCGTTCCGGGGTGCCAGAATGACGTGGCTGGGCCTCGCCGACGTGAACGGTGACCGGAACGATGAGGTTTTCATTGCGCTGATGGCTGGCTCGCGGAACATCGAAGCCCTCGCTCTAGAATTGCGAGACGGCCGATTCATGCCCCTTCGCGGTATTAAGGCCGGACGGATCGCCCTTCATAACACGCAGATAGAGTACGCCGGCTTCACGTGCTCCAACGGTTCCCGCCTGACCCTTTGGAGGGTCCACCGGGCTGCGGGGAAGTCTCCTGTCTATAGGGGTACGGAAGAGGTGTGGTCGGCACCTCCAGGCGGCGCCTTCCAGCGACTCGCATCCCGGCGGGTCGAATTTCCCGCTGACGAGAAGTCAAGAGCTCCATAGCGGACGAGACTATCCGTAAGA
This sequence comes from Actinomadura vinacea, assembly GCF_039532545.1. NCBI lineage: Bacteria > Bacillati > Actinomycetota > Actinomycetes > Streptosporangiales > Thermomonosporaceae > Actinomadura > Actinomadura vinacea. The sequence continues at coordinate 34,779 of NZ_BAAARW010000020.1, forward strand.
ACATCGGTGCTCGGTGCCCCGGACTCGATCTACCGCCGTAGAATAACCGCTCGGGCGTCTCTGTAGTCGACCACATCGGACAAATCGCAGCTCAGCAGGGCAACTGTCGGCGCCGAACACTCTGTCACCTCATGCGACCTGCGAGTATTCGTGAATGAGTCCGCCGAGTCGATCACGGCGTAACACGTGGACAATGCCAGGCGGGAGCTGTTGGCTGCGTCCGTCCGGTGATCGCTGAGCCAGGCTGCGGTGCGGCCGGTGGGTGTTGTAGTAATCGACGTACTCGGCCAGCACAGCACGCAGGTGCCGTTCGCCGCCGATGAGGATCCGGTCGGTGCACTCGCGGCGGACGCTGCCGAGCCGGCGTTCGGCGATCGCGTTGGCCCGCGGAGCCCGTACCGGCGTCACGATGATCTGGATGCCGATCGAGGTGAACACCACTTCGGAGGCTGCGGTGAACTTGGCGTCGCGGTCACGGATCAAGAACTCGAACCGGTCGGCCCGCTCGCCCAGGTCCATCAGCCGGTTGCGGGCCTGCTGCGCGGTCCAGGGCCGGTGGGGTGAGTACTGACGCCCATGATGTGCACGCGGCGGGTCTCGATCTCCATCGCGAACCACACGTACAGGCGCTGAAGGCGCACGGTGTCGACGTGCAGGAAGTCGCACGCCGGCATGCCGGAGGCCTGGCGGCCAGGAACTGCCGCCAGGTCGGCGAAGCCCGCCACGGCGTCGGCCCCAGCCACGCAGCAGCCAGGATCCGCCGGACGGTGCCCTCCCCGATCCGGTACCCCAGACCGAGCAGCTCGCCCTGGATCCGGCCATGCCCCCATCGCGGATTCTCGGTGGCCAGTCGAACCACCAGGTCGCGGACCTCTTCCGAGACAGGCGGACGAACGGCCTTGCTCGGGTAGGTCCAGTGATCGGCGACCAGGCGCCGATGCCAGGCCAACAGCGTGCTCAGCGTCACCAGCCGATGCGCGCAGCCACGGCGGAAGCCGACGAGCCGGCCGAGAGCACCGCGCGGTCGGCCCAGCCCCGCTGCGGCCGCCCTACCTGCCGACGCAACACCAAGATCTCTGCATCCTTCGAGGCATCACCGCGAGCCGGCAGCACCGACCGACCCAGGACGCGGATGAACATCAGGTACAGCAGCCGAAAGAGCATGAGAGCCGAGGTCAGAGTCCAGCTCACATGCCATGGACGAGTTCTGGCGCCCCACAGGGCGTCCGGCACGGTGATTACCATGCCGGACGGGTCGTGCGAGCCTCCGGTTCCCGATGAGGAACTCCGGGCCGACGCCGATCGCTTCAGCTCCTCCGTCAGGGTCGCAAGGGCGATGGTGCAGCCCAGCCGCTTGGGCTCGTGGACGACGAGCGTGACGCGAGACGCCGGACGCACGCAACTCGCGGGCGACGGCCTTCTCCAGTTCGGGCCGCTTGGCTCGTCAGCGGTCCAACGAGTGCCAGAAATCGGTGAGCACCTGGGCACCACGGCCGGGGTCCTGAGTCATCCACCAGTGGCCGAGCCCGTCGAGCGTCGCGGTCCCGGCGCCGGCCAGCTGCGCCGTGCGGCACCGCTGTTCGGTGGTCCCGACCAAGAGGTCCTCGGTGGCGAGCAGGGCGAGGCCCGGCCGCTGCGCCGCACGTTCGAGGTTCCGGCCCAGCTCGGCCATCACCGGTTGGGCAGCTGATCGGTAGAGCGCGTGTGCGGCCCGCCCCATCGCCTCATCCTGGCCTACCGCGACCCGCTTCGCCGCCGGCTCGCTCATGCCGAACTTCACAAGCATCGCGACCCGCACCGCGAGGTCCGGGCCGAACGGGACGGCGGGGTCCGGTCCCGTGCTCTCCGGCACCTGCTGACTCAGGGCGAACTCGTGCCACACGTAGTCCGGGTCGAACAGGCCGATCACATCGCTGACCCAGCTGCGTACGAGGTCCGGGCGGGCCATCACCGCGTTGAGGGTGTGCACGCCGCCCCAGTCGTGCCCGACCAGGTCGACGGGCTCGGCGAAACGCTCCAGTTCGCCGATGAGCCAGTCCCGGTAATCACCGACGGTCGCACCGAACCCTGTCGGCAAGGGCGCCCCGAAACCGGGCGGGGACAGACGGATCGGGCCGGGTCGAGCGGGATCGATGCGTTCGAGCTCGACGAGCAGCGGCTCCCAGACCTCCGGCGTCTCAGGGAAGCCGTGGACGAAAACGGCTGGCATGGCGGGAACTCCGTTCATGTTGGTCGCGACCGACTTCGCGACTGACCGAATGACCAATCTGGTCAGTGAGTATAGTCTGGGGGCATGAAGACGAACACCACCCCGCGACAGCGGGCTCTTGTAGTCGGACTCGGCGTCAGCGGAACCGCCTCCGCGCTGCGGCTGCACAAGGCGGGCTGGGACGTTGCCGTCCTGGAGAAAGCAGCCGAACGCCGCCGCGGCGGGTACTTCCTCACCCTCTTCGGCACCGGAATCACCGCGGCAGAGCGCCTGGGCATCGAGGTCCCGGACCGCTTCTCGGAGGACATCGCCTACTACAACGTCGATCGCGCGGGCCGGCGGCGGCGCGGCATGGGCTTCGCCGAGGCCGTGGCCGGGGAGTCACGCCCGGTCGTGCGCGGCGACGTGGAGCAGGCCGCGTTCGACGCCCTGCCCGAGGACGTGGAGATCCGGTACTCGTCCATTCCGGTCGCGCTACGCCAGGACGCGGAAGGCGTGCAGGTTGACATTGAGGACCGGGCCGCGGGGACGGTGACCACCGAACGGTTCGACCTCGTGGTCGGGGCCGACGGCCTGCGTTCGACCGTGCGCCGGCTGGCGTTCGGGCCCGATGAAGGCCGCATCCACCGTCTCGGCTACATGCTCGCGGCGTGCGCCCTGCCCGGCCCGGTCCCCGGTTTCCGGGGCACGGACGGAATCATCATGTCCGAGCTGGGCCGGTCGGCATGGGTGTTCGCCTTCGCCGACCGGCCACCGACGGTGCTGTTCAACTACCGGACCGACGATGTGGACGGCGAGTTCACCCGGCCCGCCATCGACTCGCTGCGGGCGGTGTTCGGACCGGAGCCCACGGGCTCGACGCTCGGCTGGTTGCTCGACCGGTTCGAGCAGGCACCAGACCATCTGTTCGACACCGCCGAGCAGGTGCGGCTCGACACATGGCACCAGGGCAGGGTGGTGCTCGTCGGCGACTCCGCGTGGTGCCTGACCCTCTACTCCGGGATGGGGGCCTCCAGCGGCCTGGCCGGGGCCGACATGCTGGGCACGATGCTGGAGCGGTATCTTGGGGACGTGCCGCAGGCGCTGCGGGCCTGGGAGGCGAAACTTCGCCCCTTCATCGAGTTCCACCAGGGCACCGGCATGGCCATGCGCAAGCTCTTCGTCCCGGCCGACCACACCGAGTACCAGATCCGGTCCGTCTTCGACCACGTGGTGGGGACGACGGTCGGCAGAACGCTCGTCTCGAAGCTGGAGCACCGCAGCAAGGCTTCCCGGATGAAGACGGTCGACATCGCCCTGGCGTGACCCGGCCTTGGAGCCCGCCGCACGGTCGGCTCACCTCCGTGAACCCCCGTGACATCATGCTGCCGAAGAACGAACGGGAGGAAACACGACGGTGAGCCGGCTGATCGAACACGACTCCGCCAAGGCGGCCAGAATCCTCGACAGCGCGCGCGAGCTGGTCCTCGAACACGGCGTCCGCAAGGTGACCATCGCCGAGATCGCCGCGGCCGCGGGCGTGGGCAAGGGCACGGTCTACCTGTACTGGGAAACCAAGGAAGACCTGTTCGTGGGGCTGGCCGCGCGCGAGGTACTGGCCTGGATCAAGACCGTCAACAACCAGATCGCCCAGGACCCGCAGTCCATCCTGCCCCGCCGTCTCGCTCCGCTGCTTATCCGCACGACACTGAGCAACCCGTGGCTGCGGTGGCTCCAGAGCGACGACAGCGCCATGCGGCAGCTGCTCCACCGCCCCGCCGACCAAGAGCGCTTCGCCGAGGCCACCACGAGCGCGATGGGCAACGCGGTCGTGACGATCCTTCGCGACCACGGGATCGTGCGCGACGATCTCCCGCTGCCCAGGCAGATGTACGCCCTGCACGCCGTGCTGGTCGGGTTCGTCACCGTCATGAACAACGCCGATGTCGCAGGCCCGCTCAGCATCGACGATCCCGAAACCGCCCTGGCCGACACCGTCCAACTGCTGCTCGAACGGCCTCGCGCCCCCGCCGCACGCGATGTCGCCAAGGCCGCGGAAGCGGTGCAGGTCCGGTTCACCGAGATTCACGACAACCTGCTGGGACTCGTTGCGACGGGCGCCGCCGGAACCAGATGACCCGTGTCCTCAAGGCCGTGCCGTTCAGCTGCGGATCAGCCGACGCAGCGTAGGCCAACGCACGAGGCGCACCAAGCGCGGCAAGGCGGCGAAACCGGCCGGGGACGCAGCGCCGCCTTCCGGCTCAGGCTGAAGGAACGGGGCCGGCCTCATGCCCGTCGGCTCCATAAATGTCGCCCCCGCAGCCACCACGAGCCGTGTCAGCCCGCATACAGCGGGCCGGGCCCCACTCGCCCGCTACCGCGAGACTCCCCGGCCCCTGCCCGACCAGGTCAGGGCCTCGTTACGCCACTCACGGCGGAAGGGGCGGCGTTTCCGCCGCATCCGATGTGCGCTACGTCTCATCCGCGGGCCGTCACATCGGAAGCGCGGCCAAGGTCTCAATACCGAGTCCACAACACAAGGGAGACATAATGAACGGGAACGTCGAGGTGGTCGTGATCGGCGGCGGGTACGGGGGTGTGACGGCGGCCAACAGCCTGGCGCGGCGCGATGGTGTGTCGGTGACCGTGGTCAATCCGCGTCCCGAGTTCGTCGAGCGGATCCGCCTGCACCAGCGCGTGACCGGCTCCGATGACGCGACCGAGGGCTTCGGGAGGGTCATGGGCGAAAACGTCCGGCTGGTGGTCGACACCGCGACCCGGATCGACGCCGCCGAGCGCCGTGTGTCGCTGGCGGGCGGTGGCACGGTCTCCTACGACTACCTCGTCTACGCGGTGGGCAGCGGCGCCGCCGATCCCGGCGTGCCCGGAGCGGCGGAGTTCGCTTATTGGGTGTCGGACCTCGAGGGGGCGGAACGACTGCGCTCGGCGCTGGACGCGACGCCTGCGACGGCTCCGGTGACCGTGGTCGGGGCAGGCCCGACCGGCATGGAGACCGCCGCCGAGCTGGCGGAAGCGGGTCGCAAGGTCACCCTGGTCTGCGGCGACGTGCTCGGCCCCTCCCTGCACGCCCGGGTCCGCCGCCCGGTCGCCCGCCGGCTCGCCAAGCTGGGTGTGACCGTCCTCGAAGGTCCCGGCGCGCAGGTGACGGAAGTGACACACGACGCCGTACAGCTCGGCGACGGCCGCGAGCTGCCCAGCGCGGTGACGATCTGGACCGCGGGATTCCGTGTCCCGGACCTGGCCGCCCGCAGCGGGCTGCGCACCGACGCCGACGGCCGCCTGGTCACCGACACGACGCTGAGCAGCGTGGACGACGAGCGCATCGTCGCCGCCGGGGACGCGGGGGTGATGCCGGACCATCCGTTCCGGATGAGCTGCCAGGCCGCCGTGCAGCTGGGGCCGGCGGCCGCCGACACGATCCTGCGCCGGATCGCGGGGAGAACACCCTCTCCCGTCCGGATGTGGTTCGCCGGGCAGTGCCTCAGCCTCGGCCGAAACGAGGGCGTCACCCAGTTCTCCTACCCGAACGACAAGGTGAACGCGCTCAGCATCAGCGGGCGGACCGGTGCCGGCGTCAAGGAGATCGCCTGCCGGTTCACCCTCAACAAGTTGGTGTCCGGGGCACGCAAGGCCAGTTCCCGCGCATCCCACGGCAACAGCACCGACCGCCCGGATGCGCCTCACTCGGAACACCGCACGACGCCGTCCAGCACCGGGCCCGCGGCCTAGATCGTTGATGGGAATGTTGGTGCTGGTCAATGGTCATAGGCGGTCAGAGAGCGTTTCACCGGTGTGCCGACGATGAGGGCCAGGATGCGCTGGCTGATGCGGGCCCACAGTCCTTCGGGCGGCGTCCGTCACAGCGGATCTCCTCGAAGGGAGGCCCAGGCAGATGCGCTCAGAGCGGGCACCAGGCGTCTGCTCTGGCCTGGTGGTGTGGTGTCTGCGCCTCTGGGAGGGGGTAGCGTCAGATGTGTCCTGTCCCGGCCGTGTTCGGCCGAGGCGGGTGATCACGCACCGACAGTTGCATCCGCGGATGTGGCGGACGAAGAGTGGGGGATGCGTGAGTGCGCGCTTCGAGGAGATCGACTGGCGTCCGACGGCCATGGGGGCCATCAGCCTGCGGCGGCGCCGCGACCCCTCCTCCGGCACCCAGGTGTACGAGGTCAAGCTCGATGACGACTTCCTCATGTCCAGCCAGTTCACGGCGGGAGAGATCGCACTGGCGCGACTGGCCCTGAAGCCGCTGCCGGACACCGGCCTCGACGTGATCGTGGGCGGGCTCGGGCTGGGGTACACCGCCCACGCGGCGCTGGAAGACCCGCGCGTGCGCTCGCTGATCGTCGTGGAGGCGCTCGGCGAAGTGATCGAATGGCACCAGCGGAACCTGGTGCCCCTCGGCGCCGGTCTGACCTCCGATGATCGCTGCCGCTTCCTGCATACGGATTTCTTCTCGCTCGCCGCCGATCCCCGCGGCTTCGATCCCGACGTCGCGGACCGACGCTTCCACGCCATCGTCGTCGACATCGATCACTCGCCGCGCCATGTACTGAGCCCCACGCACGCGCCCTTCTACGAACCCGAGAGCCTGCGCGCTCTTACCCGGCGGCTTCATCCTGGCGGTGTCTTCGCCCTGTGGTCCAACGACCCGCCGGACGAACACTTCAACGCCGTCCTCGCCCAGGTCTTCCACACATCAGACGCGCACGTCGTTGAATTCCCCAACCCCTTGCAGGACCGCACGGCGACCAACACCGTCTACATCGCCCAGACGCAACCACTCCAGGCATGACGTACGCGGCAGAAGAGTGCGTCTGGGACGTTGGCGACACCAAATATTCGGTGGTCCTCCCCGGCCCGCGGCGGTGAAGTGAGGGGGGAAGGAGCAGCGCAAGCGGCGGTCAATGGGGCGCAAGACGCCCCTTCCCGTACGTCACCACGCACGCATCGCCGCAGCCCAGAGCGGCAATGCACGAGTGAACGCCGCGATCGGCCCCAGTGGCGAGGTCATCGCACTGTGATCGGCCGCCGCCGACGTGCAGGCCGTGACGTCGACGACGACGCAACCGGGCTGGGCCGTCTTCCCAGACCCTCGCGCTCCTCGCCCGGTGACCACTCGCGTGACGCTGCACTCACCGAGCTGACCAACGTGACCACGATCCACGACTTCCCGCTCACGCCCCCGGCCGTCCAGCCACTGCCGGACGGCCGAGTTCTGGCCGTGGGTGCCAGGGCTCGATGGCGCCAGGACGGTCAGGATCGCAATGCGACCATCTACTCCGCCGACGGAACCGCTCTGGCCGCTGAAGCGCTCAGTGTCGACGCGGACACCGCCTGGACGTGCTACTACACCGACTTCCCCATCGTCCGCGTCCACGAAGAGGCTCTCACCGGCTGGCACGGTGGCGGCGCCGCCGCAAATGCGCTCATCACCGACGGCTCACGCATCGCCCTGTACGGCGGGTACGGCGCCGACCGCGACCACTTGGTCGCCGGACGACCGGATGCGGAGCACCGGAGAATGCCGGGTCGTACTCCCGGAGGGCAGAAACTCCCCGTCGACGCGCTCGTCATCGGACGCGGCCCCGACCTGCACATCCTCACGTACGCGGACTGGTACCGGCTCGACCTCAGTGACGTCGCAGCCGAACCATGACGCTGCCCGCTGGGGCAGGCACCGCGATCAGCAGCGCACGACCAGCGGCATGAGCGCGCGGCCGGATCTGCGGCGGGTGCGGCATCAGAGACGGGTCGGCGGTCATCGGGACAGAAGGATGCCGATCACGATCACAAGCGCCAGCGCCATGAGGGGAGCAAGAGCGAAGATCGCGAGTTGGAGCAGGCAGCCCCGCTGCTTCACAGTGCCGGGAGCTCCGATGGTGCCTGCGAGGTACAGGGCCGCAGGGCCACGGTACTCCAGCTCAGATGGCTGCTCAGGGGTGAGAACCGTGGCAGCGACGCCAATCTGACCGCCTCCCTGCGACACGGCAACGTGCACTGGCTTGTCCGCCGGGATCTCGAAGGCCGCCCTCCCCCAACGCTGGTGGTAGTGGGCACCGTCGATACCGATGGTGACGCCGGCCTTGGCAACTACCCCGCGGCGCGTGTGGAGCTGCAGGACCCGCGTGAGGCCGTCGTGGTCGCCGGCGTATGGGATGGGCGTCTCGCTCATACTCGCCATCGTTACCACAGGGCCCTGCTGCCGAACCACCCCGCGCGCGCCACCATCGGCCCTAGTGCCCAATTGGACAGCCAGCGAACGCCTGCCCCGGCTGTCCTGTCATCGGTGCGATCACTCAGCGGCAATGAACGAACGGCGGTACCGTCTGATCTGCGCTTATCTGTGCCGCAATCAGTCCCGGTCGTCGCTGGGAGGAAGCGCGAAGACGTCACCACGCAGACAGTCACTCCTGGGCCCGGGTGACAGGGGAAGCGGCTCATTGACCACGATCTGCGCGCGCCAACAGTTGACCGAAGCCGTTGCTCGGCCTGCTGTTGTGCAAGCGAAGCCAGCGGACCCGCAGCGGCGTCCGCGAGGTCGAACTCTTCGAGGTTCCAGGATTCGGCCCTGCGCCAATCGTCGAGGTCTTCAACGACCTCTACCTCCGCGAAAGCATCCGTGATGTCGCTAGGCGACTCGGCGTTGATCCACCACCAGAGAGCACCCATTCCGTAGTCGTGGCGCACGAGATAGAGGTTGGCCACAACCGCGTCCTGGCACGATCGGAGTGAGTTCCGCTCCGTTCACACGAGGCGCAATCGGACTGCCCGCTCCTCGGCAGAGCCGCGTGGTCAGCGTCAGAAGCGGAAGCGGGTCAGGCCACCCGGCTCCGCCGCCGAGACCACGGTTGCCGAGCGTGGCTCTATGCGGTACACGTTCCACGGCGGTGGTCCCTGCGACGGTGCGTTGAACGGGGCGGTGATGCCAGACCCGCTCTCATCGGGCTGCGCCGGCCAGCCGTTGTCCGCCCACGCCTTGGCAATGCGCGCCACTGCGCCCGGCTCGGTCACCCGCACCGCGTCACCCTCGATCACGACATCCGCGTCGCGGATCGACACCGCGACCGAACACCGCGGATCGCGCGCGACGTTGCGCCCCTTACGCGTATCCACGCCCGTCTGGAACCAGAACGTGCCCTCCACCCAGAGGGCACCGACCGCAGTCACATGCGGGCTACCGTCCTCGTTGAGGGTGGACAGCCACGTCGTGCGGGAGTTCGCCGCGTCCGGTTGCGGTGTCGACCCCGCATCGAGCTTCTCGACAACGGCGGCCCAATCCACCGGCGGCAGCCCATCCGCCTTACCCAGATTGATGATCTCCATATCCAGAACCTACCTATCCGTTCTCCCCCGGCAAGCGCCATCTGTAACGAGACTCGCGACCGTCCGTAGGCGCCGGCCAACGAACGGGCAACGCGGTAACGGATCCGCGCTCGTCACGTCATCGGCAACTGCCTGCCACCTGCGGCAGAAGAGGATGTCCGCTGCCGGGGACAGGGGAGCACGCTCCTGGGCTGAACGCGGTCAGCCCCACCTCCACCCGGCCGGTGTGTACCGGAGTGGTCGAGCACTCCGTCCAGGTCCCCCCTGACACGCCCAAGGCCAAGGCACCGCCCGCGTCGCCCTCCACCACCGCGCCGGGTTCCGCACCATCGGCGTCCGCGTACGCATCGGCCACGGCGTCATCCTCCTCGGATGCCGCAGCAAAACAACGCAGCACCTTGTGGCTAGTGCCGTACCAGGCAACGTTTGCCCTGTTGTGAGCGGGTGGGCGTGTGGCTTGGTGTGTCAGATCGGCGGAGTGGGCGAGAAATGTCGCAGGCACGTGGTGTAGTCGTGTGGTGCCTCGCCGTCGCGATCGGGATGCTCCCCGGGGTGGTCCACCGGACCGCCCGCATCGGGCTGCGCACCACTCCCGCGCAGCGGCGCCGCTGTTTCGGTCTGCTTGTCTCGGCTGGGGACGTGTGGTCGTGCGTGCTGGACCTGGCCCGGTGGCGACGCCAGGACGGCCTGCCCCCGCTGGCCGGCTACCAGGAGCTGTGCTGCGAGCTTGCGAAAGCGGGCCCCGGCACGTTCGGGGAGCTGGACACCCGAGGAGCGCGGTCGGTGCTGCGCCGCTACTCCGACGCCTGGTTCGCCACCGCCAAGCGCCGCCGCGACAGCGACGCCACCGCCCGCTACCCACGCCGCAAGCGCCGGTTGATGCCGGTGCGCTACTACCACGGCACCTTCACCCTGGACGAGCGCCGGTTGCGGCTGCCGGTCGCGCGCGGGTGCCCGCCGCTATGGGTGCGGCTGGACCGCGACCCGCCCTACCCGGCCGACCAGATCCGCTCGATCACCCTGCTCAACGAGGGCGGACGGCTGTCGGTTGAGGTGACCGCCGAGGTCCCGGTCACCACCCACCCCCACGGCCGGGGCCCCGACCCCGCGCGGGTGGCCGGGATCGATCCCGGCATCATCCACCCGTTCGCGGTCGCCGGACCCGACGCCCAAGGGCTGCTGGTCTCGGGCCGGGCGATCCGCGCAGAGACCCACCTGCACCTGCAAGACACCCGGCGCCGCGCCCGCAAGGCCGCGTCGCGGGCGCCCAAGCCAGGGCAGGCCGGGTCACGGCGCTGGCGCCAGCACCGCCGCCGCCAGCGCCAAGCCGAGGCCAAGCACAGACGGCGGGTCAAACAGGCCCAGCACGAGGCCGCCCGCACGGTCATCGACTGGTGCCTGCAACACCGCATCGGCACCCTGAAGATCGGCGCCCCCCGCGGCGTACTACGCCTCAAGGCCGGGCGGCGGCACAACAAACGGATCCGGGACTGGCGGATCGGGCACCTGATCGGCTGCCTGCACGACAAGGCCGAACAGGCCGGGATCACCGCAGTACTGGTGGACGAGCGCGGCACCTCCTCCACCTGCCCGGCCTGCCACCGGCTCGCCCCCAAACCACGGGGACGCGCCTTCCACTGCCCGCGCTGCGGGTTCACCGGGCACCGCGACCTCGTCGGCGGCGCCAACATCGCCCCCCGAACCACCGAGGGCGGCCCCATCCCGACCGACGAACGCCAGCACGTCGCGTTCCCGGTCGAGATCACGCACCGTCGCGCAGGACCCCACCTCCCAGGGGTGTCCTCCACGCGGCGTGACCCCAGACGCCGCCCCCATCACGGCGGCCCACGAGGGTCACCCGGCCGGCCGCGGCCCGCCCCGCCGCAAACGGGGACGTCGCTCGCCAACCGCCCCCCAGCGGAACGCGAGGATCAGCCAACCCCCCCCCACGCCAACAGGGGCAAACGTTGACTGAAACGGCACTAGCACCCGGGATAGATCATTCGGTCAAGGAGCGTAGGTAGGCCATGAGTGCCTTGCCGCGCGGGGAGAGGCGGTAGCCGGTCTCCAGGCTTTCGGTGAGGCCGAGGGCTTTGAGGCGGCGGACGTCGGCCTTGAAAGGGAGTTTGTCGCGGTCCAGGTGTTCGGCCAGGTCCAGGGCGCGCAGGCCAGGGTGTTCCTCGATGAGGCGGAGGACCTCACGGGTCCAGGGGGCGCGGCGGCTGCGGGTGTCGATGCTGTCCAGGGCGGCTTTGAGGCCGGCCAATTCCTGGTCGGTCAGGTCGGCGTTCCCGGCCAGCACCGATCGGGGGTCGGGGCCGCCCAGATGGAGCATGACGCGGTGGTAGCCGCCCTCCTTGGTGCTCTTGGACAGAGCGGTGAGCAGGGCCGCGCGGCCATGGAAGCCCGAACGCAGGGCGTCCTCCTCCGTGATCTCCTCGGGGGTGACGGCCGTGACCGAGTCGATGACGATGATCCCCACCCAGGTGCGCTGGGTGCTCCCCGCGCGGACCCGGGGCTCGGCCCACACCCGGAACACCCGATCGATCCGCCCGCCCGCGATCCCCTCAAGGACCTCCCGCCTGAACAGCATCGTTCCCTCCCGGGTGATACGCCTCTACTTCTGCAATCTTCTTCGGAAGTGCCTGAGAAAGGCCACAAGGTTCCCCGCCGATCTCCCGCTCCGCAGGAGACGCAACGTGTCCGCTTGAGGCCTGAACGTGGCCGCCTCCATGAGCGACGCGCCACGCGCGCCTCGAAGCCGCGGACACCAGCACCAGCCGGTCGAAGACCCTCACCACCGCGAGATAGACCAGACGTAGCGCCATGAGGACCGACGTTGCCCTGCACACTCCCCACCCCGCAGCCGACACCCAGACCGAACCCCCGCTACATCGCAGGTCAAGCCGGTGACACAGTTTTCGGCACTGACAGGGACAGGCACACCTGCTTGACCGGAACTCCTTCAGCGGCGAGCTCAGTTTGGGGGACCACCTCCTCGACCGCGGCCGCTGACTTGCGCAGGATCTTGATCTCGTTCTCCAGCTCCTGGATCCGCTGGTTGGCCAGAGCCGCCGACTCCATCGCGCCGGGGCTGGGCGCTTTGAGTCCTCGGTCGAGGAGATCACGCGAACGCCACCGATGCAGGCACGACTCGGCGATGCCGGGCGCTGCGGCGACATCGCGCACGCTGCGCCCGGACTCGACAAGGTCCAGAGCCTTGCGACGGAACTCGGCGGGATACGGTTTGGGCATGACGTGGGGGCACCTCTCGGCGTCACCAAGCCCGCAGTCTCTCAACAATCGAGTCCGGCAAACCGGTCAGCCGTCGGTTCCCCGCAGCCGTAGACGCGCGAGCCGTGTAGTTCGGCCTCCTCGAAGGCGAAGGCCAGGGCGGCCCCACCGTCGGCCGAATCGTCCGCTCCGGCCACGACCTCGCCGTCCCGGGGTGCTGGTCGTGCCGACGACGACCACTAGGCGATGGGCACGAGCGGGAAGCCGCAACGCCGGGGGGGAGATCGTCAGGCTCTCCGAACCTCCGGGGCTGGACCTGGACCGCCGTGTGCCTGACGGGTGGGCTACCGCTTCGGTGTGACGACGGGGGCGTTGAACGGGAGGACCAGCAAGGGGCCCGTCACCACCACTCGATCGGTGTTCGGCACCCCCCAGCCGAGGTCGGCCCTCTGGTGACAGGTGCCACGGTCTTCGATCCAGTACCTGGCGTCCGCGCCGCCCGGTCCGGAACGGAAACGGCCTAGCAGCGAGATGCGGTCCCGGATCGTGCCCTTCTGATCCACCACGAAGCCGTGAATGGGGTACGTGCCGCGGAAACCGCCGTCCACCGTCCGCGCCTCGTAGCCGAGGTCCGAGATCATCACGCGGAGTGTCCTGCCCGCCTCGTCGGTTACGGTGGCGTCGAACTCACCCATGAACGGCGTCACGAAGCCAGGGAACGACGTGTGGAAGCGCTCCGGGTAGATCGAGGGCCGCCGTTCCAGCAAGGAGAAACGGTAGGCGCGCTGGAACGTGCCTGCCGTGATCGTATACGTGCCGTTCTCGCAGACGAACGGACGGTACACGCGCCCGGCCAGATCGGTGGACAGCCGTACGATCTGGTTGCCCGTGGCGGGATCCCCGAATTCATCCTCCGCCATGGACGAAGAGATTCCGTGCCTGGTCAGCTTGAGCTTGAATCCTGGGCCGACCGCGGCGATGCGGCTCTCGCTCTCCTTGACGTAGACGTCCTGGATTTCCTTGGCGGAGGCGGAGGCGTTCGGCGCCATCAATAAGGCGGTGGCCAGCGTCATTCCGGCCACGGCGAATCGGACCACGGTCCCTCCCTGCATCCGTACATCGTTGTACCAAGAGCCATGATCACAGGATCGTCGGCCTTCGCCTAGACCTTGATTTCCTCGGATGTCGGCGTCCGCCTCCGCGACGCCGCGGGGGTGGGGTGCCGATATCGCGCACATCGGTGTTGAGCTGGGATCTTGCGGAGGCTCAGGCAGCGCAATGGTACCTATCGAGCAACCCGGCCAGGACGATGCGGCGCTGTATGCGGGCGTTCATATCGACCACGCGGCCAGGATCGTCCAGTTGTGATCGATGGTGGTGAGGGGCGCCGTGCCCAGGTCGGCGGGTACCCGCGCGTTCCCCGCCCAGAGGTACCGCCGGGGGCGCCCTCGACCGCCAGACGGTGTCGTGCGGTGGCCCTCTGACCGGCCTGGGCGAGCACCGCGTCGCGGGCCTGGATGGAGGAGTCGGCCATGTCCGGTTCACCGCGGTACATGGCCGACAAGGCCGCCCTGTCGAGCGCCGCGATCACGACGTCCCACTGCCCGGCGGTCAAGGCGACTTCTACCTGCCCGTTTGCGCTCTGATGACGTTGTTGATCACTTTGCATTCGTCGATGACGTTGCGAGGGTCACCCCATCGGGCCCGGCCAATGGCTTCCTCAGCGACGACCAGGTCAATGTGACTGGCCTGGGACGCGGTGAGGGTCACCAGGCCCACCGGGAACCGTCATGTGGCCATCCTTTCCGATGGGATCGAACGGACGGCCAAGGTACCAATGAGATTGGTCCCTGGCCGTCACAGGTCACCGTCGTGACAATTCCCGATCAGGCTCGCGCCCTGCCGCTTCGATGACCGACTGGTCATTGCAGTCGACGGAAGTCGTCGATCCAGGCGTAGCCCGGCGTCGACATGGCCTGGTCGCGTTGCTGCACCGTCAGCGGGGCGAACACGCTGTTGAGCAGCCAGGGCGACTTGGTTGCGCTCCAGTTGGCCGTCATGGAGGGAACCTGGCGGAAGCCGTATGTCGCCACGGCCAGTCGGCCTGTACTCCGGAACCGCGCCATCTCCTCCCGCAGCAAGTGTTTCTTGGATTCGAACCAGGGGCTCTGCGAGAGGAGGTCGTTCCACTTGTGCGCGGGGAAGGGATGTTCGATCGCCTCGCCGATGACTTGCCACACCTGGATGTGGGGGGCGTAGCCGTAGCGCTGGGCGAAGGCGGCCGGAATCCGGTCGGTCATGTGCTTCTGCCAGTACCAGACCAGCGAGAACTCGGTGACCAGGAAGGTCTGGTCAGGGCGAAGCCGCGGCAGGGTGTAGTCCAGGAAGTCTTGGATCCGGGCCTCGTCGGGAACGTGCGGATGAAGGTCGACGCCCTCGATCTCGGACGTCTCGCGCGCGAAGGCGAGGTACCGTTCCACGGCGGGGGTCCGGTTCTGGGGTAGGTCCAGCCGGTTCAGTGCCCCCATGAACAGGTGGGTGGAGCAGTTTGCGCCGCAGAGTTCGGCCCGGGTCTCGATGACGTGGCGCGCGACGGTCTCGTAGAACCGGTTGAGCCGCCCGTCGCGCTGGATCGGCATGCTCTCGATGAACGGCTCGTTGCCGACGGTGATGACGTCGACCGTGCCGAGCACGAGTGGCAGCACGCGGTCCAGTCGCGCGAGCTCGGCGGCCATCTCCTCACTGCCGGGTTGGGGGAAGGGGGTGCCGGACTTGGGGAACTTCAGGCTGAGCAGGGTGCGGAACCCCTGGTCGTGGGCCCCGCGGATCGCCCGGATGGTGTCGCTCTGCGCCGGCGGGACTTCGTCGGCCTCGGGCAGGGTGTAAAAGCCGCGGACCCAGCTGGCGCGCGCCTCGTGCAGCTCCCGATGGTTCAGCTGGTCGAGGTTCTCGTTGTAGTTGGCACCGAGCGCGCCCAGCGCGGGTAGCGGCTCGACCTGGCCGCCGTCCCCGTCGCCGACTGTGGGGGATCCGGGGATGGAGACGGTCAGGGCAGCGAGGACGCCGGCGATGGTGCAGATCCGGGTGATGAGGCGGTGACGTGGGATGAGTCGGCTCCGAGTCCGTGAGTGATCGTCAACCACTGATCGTGTGACGGCGCTGGACGTACAGGCGGTTACCCTCGGGGCCGGTCCATTCCAGCCGGACGACCCCGGGCACGGCGGCGTCGGCGATGCGCGACGGGTCGGCCCAGTAGCCGGCGTTCGGGTTGCGGAAGAAGGTCGCCCACGGCTGCCCGCTGCTGTCGGTGAAGAAGTTGTTGTGGCCGGCGCCGACACCTGCGGTCCACCGCTTGGAGTACGGGCCCTCGAAGGTGTCCGAGACGGCGACGACCGCGTCGTACTGGTACTGCGTGCGGCCGGGGCCGGGCGGGTCGTAGGCGTAGCGCGTGCTGCCGTCGGGATTGGTCGACGTCCGGTCCCACGCGGCGTGCAGGAGGTAGTACTTGCCTTTGAACTTGAAGACGTAGGCGCCCTCGAGGTACGGCTCGGGTGAGTAGGGCGTTTGCTGGAACCTCGGCAGGTTGGTCGTTGGGACGATGTCTTCCATGTCGTCGCGGAACTTCGCGTACAGGTCGTTGTGCAGCACGAGCCACGCGTCGTCGTTCTCGGTGTAGAGGCTGCCGTCGATGTGGTGGTAGGCGCCGGGCTCGATGAAGCTCGGCCCGCCGATGAACGGGTCGCCGAACGGCTTGTCGTGGTTGCCCTCGATGAGCCGGTACGGGCCCTCGATCCCGCCCTCGCTCACCAGCATGAACGAGCCGACCTTGCGGGAGTGGTCGCCCATGCACGCGACGATGTACCACGTGCCGCGGAAGTAGTGCAGCTCCGACGCCCAGACCTCGCCGCGCTTGCCGAATTCGTCGTCGTACCAGTACTCCTGCCACGGAGCGACGACCGTGCGTCCGGACCGATTCTCGCCGACGAACTCGGGGGACCACACCTTTCCCTTCTCGGCGCCGGACCGGATACCGGTCGTGTCGACCAGCCGCCACGGCCCCCGCAGGGACGGGGACACCCACACGAAGATGCCGTCGTTCCACGGGGCGGCTCGGTCGAGTCCGGGCACGCGGCTGGTGCCGGTGGCGACGTAGAGCGGACGGCCGTCGACGACGAAGCGGTTGACGTAGGTGTCGCGCATCCAGACCTGGCCGCGCTCCCGGTCACGGGGGCGCAACTCGAGCGGGAGGATGAAGGAGTTGTCATTACGTGGCCACAGGTCCCGCCGGGTGCCGGCGAGGCCGTAGGGCTCCAGGTCGGGCCAGTTGGACGGGTACCGCCGCATCGGTGCGGCCTCCGCCGGGAACGCCTGTGCGGCGGCGGTGGCGGGCAGTGCCGCCGCTGCCAAGGAGCCGGCGACACCGATCAACAAGGACCGTCGGTCGAGGTGCGAACCCTTACCGGAGCTGGTCATCACTCACTCCTCCTTCGTCGTGCCGGACGCCGGCGCCCTGCCTGGGAGGAGACGTTATAGAGACTCATTCCGTCAGTGAACATGCGACAAAAAGGTCGTTGGACGCGTCGTGGGGTCAGGTACGACCCTGTTCGGTAGAATGTACGGTCTTTCTGTCGGAGTGTTGACGGAAAAATTGCCCGCTGTCAGCGTTTCCCCATGACAACGTCGGCTGGAGTGCATGCGCTGGTGCGACGCACTCACGAAGAACGCGTCTTGCGTGTCCTGCGCGAGCACGGCGCCTTGAGCCGCGGACAGATCGCCCGCGCCGTCGGGCTGTCCCGCACCACCCTCTCCGAGATCACCGGCAGCCTGTTGCAGCGAGGCGCCATCGTGGTCGTCGACACCGACGCAGCCAAGCGGGAGGGCAGCGGCCGGCCGGCCGAGCGGCTCGCCCTGGACCCCGCCTCCGGGCAGTTCATGGGCGTCGATTTCGGTCATCGCCGGGTGCAGGTGGCAGTCGCGGACGCCTCACACGAGATCGTCGTGTCCGGGTCGGCCCGGTACGACGACGCCCCGTGGCCGATCCGGATCGACCTGGCATTCCGGCTCATCGACCGCCTCGGTGCCGAGTCCGGGGTGCACTACGGCGCGCTGCAGGGCATCGGCATCGGAGTCCCTGGGCCGTACTCCGCGACTCCGGGCGTTCTTGTGATGGCGCCGCACGAATCGGCGGCGGCCGGCACCCCCGAGGTATCGGCGCAAGCCGCGTTCGCGACGCGATTCGGGGCACCCGTCATCGTGGACAACAACACCCGGCTGGCCGCACTCGCGGAGGCCGTCTTCGGCCGCAGCTCCGTCGAGGACCTTCTCTACCTGCGGCTCTCCGACGGCGTTGGCGGAGGCCTGGTCGTCGGCGGACGCCTGGTCACCGGATCGTCAGGGCTGGCCGGCGAGCTGGGGCACGTCACGGCAGATCCGAATGGGCCGGAATGCCGCTGCGGCAAGAAGGGCTGCGTCGAGACTCTGGCGTCGGTTCCCGCCATCCTGAGAGCCTGCCGGGAGCAGGGTCTCGCCATCGAGGATCTCGCCGACCTGGCCGCCGCGGTCGAGCGCTCCCACCCGGTCGCGGACCAGGTGCTGCGAGTGGCTGGGACTGCCGTCGGCCGAGTGCTGGGCGTCGCGTCTCTGATCCTCGATCCCGCCGACATCGTCATCGGCGGAGAGATCACCCGAGTAGCGCCCGCTGTGCTCCAGCAGGCCGCCGCCACCATCGCAATCGAGCATTTTCCCGGCGTGGCCAAGCCGGTCGTGCGCCGAGCCGAGCTTTCCGACGACGACGGCGCGCTCGGCGCCCTCGCCGCGCTGTTCCACAGCTCGCCGCTGCTGGCGGCCTATCCGGAGGCCCCCGAGGCGAACCCCGCCGGTCCTGCGTCGATCGAGCGTGCACGGAAGACAACGAACAGAGGAGTGGCTTATGGCCGTGGTCAGTGACCAGGGCGGCCAGGCGAGCCGTACCGACCGGGGCGACTCGGGTGCGTCAACCGGCGGGGGTCGCTCGAGTGCGGCTACGGCCCCGCGCCGCAGAGGACTTCCCCTGCTGTTGAACGCCGTGTCCGTCGGGCTCGGCATCGCCCTGTGGTGGGGGCTGGCCGCAGCGGGCCTCAGTCTCCCGACGCCGCCCGAGGTGGTGTCGCGGGCAGGCACGCTCCTTTCGAACGGGACGCTCCAGGAAGACATCGCCGCCAGCATCGGCCGGGTACTCGCCGGTTTCGCCCTCGGTACCGCCCTCGCGATCCCGGTGGGCTTTCTCATGGGGTGGTACGGCTTCGTCCGCGGCCTTGTCGAACCCTGGGTGCAGTTCTTCCGCACCATCCCGCCGCTGGCCATCATCCCGCTGGCCATCGTGCTGATGGGCATCGGCGAGACGCCGAAGATCTTCGTCATCTTCTTGGCGGCGTTCCTGGTCTGCGTCATCTCGACATTCCAGGGCGTGGTCGACGTCGACCGCACCCTGATCAACGCTGCCCGCGTTCTCGGTACCAGGGATGCCGGCATTTTCGTGCGGGTGGTCGTGCCGGCCTCGACCCCGTTCATCCTCGTTGGCATGCGGGTCGGGCTCGGCTCGGCCTGGGCGACGCTGGTCGCCGCCGAACTCATCGCCGCCCAAGAGGGCCTCGGGTTCCGGATGCAGAACGCGCAGCTGTACTACGACCTGCCCACGATCTTCGTCGGACTCATCGCCATCGGAATCCTCGGCCTGCTCATGGACCGGGTGCTGCTGCTGGCCGAACGCAAACTCACCGGATGGCAGGAGCGCCGATGACCACCGCGCCAAAGATCTCGGTCAAGGGCATCACCAAGACCTTCGCACTCGGCAAGGACGCCTTCACCGCGCTGGACCACGTCTCGCTCGACATCGCGGACAACGAGTTCGTCACGGTCGTGGGCCCATCCGGATGCGGCAAGAGCACGTTGCTCAACATCCTGGCCGGCCTTGAGGAGCCCACGGAGGGGCAGGCGCTCGTGGACGGCTCGGCGGTCTCCGGCCCCGGCCCCGAGCGCGGCGTCATCTTCCAGCAGTACGCGCTCTTCCCCTGGCTGACGGTCCGCAAGAACGTCGAGTTCGGGCTGAAGACGGCGCGCGTGCCCAAGGCAGAGCGCCGCGACCGGGCCCAGCACTTCATCGAGATGGTCGGATTGGAGCAATTCGCCGACGCGCTGCCCAAGATGCTCTCCGGCGGAATGCGGCAGCGCTGCGCGATCGCCCGCGCGTATGCCGTGAACCCCTCGATCCTCTTGATGGACGAGCCGTTCGGTGCGCTCGACGCGCTCACCAGGGTGAAGCTCCAGGACCAACTGCTCGACACCTGGAGCAAGGAGCAGCGCACCGTCCTGTTCATCACGCATGACGTCGACGAGGCGGTCTTCCTCGCCAATCGCGTCATCGTGATGGCCGCCCGCCCTGGCCGCATCTACGACGTGGTCGACGTCGACCTTCCCTACCCACGATCGGAGGAGTTCCGACTCAGCATGGAGTTCGCAGCGCTGCGCAACCGCGTCTGGCACTCCGTGTACCACCAGGACGGCCGCACGGCCGCCGATTCGAAGCACCCCATGCCGTCATCGACAACGCCCTGACCGAAGGACAGACATGTCACTGTCACGCAAGCTCTCGGCCGCAACCGCCTTCGGGATGGCCGCCGTAATGATGCTGTCCGCCTGCGGCACCGACTCCGGAGGGGGCGAGTCGCAGGAGGTCGACTTCGGCTACATCGGCGACTACAACGGCACCAGCCTGCTCGCCATCGCCGAGGACCAGAAGATCTGGGAGAAGCACGGCCTCAAGGTCAACGCCAAGGTGTTCACCAACGGTCCGCTGCAGATCCAGGCGCTCGGCACCGGCGATCTCGACTTCGGGTACATCGGCCCTGGCGCGTTCTGGCTTCCGGCCTCGGGCCAGGCGAAGGTCATCGCGATCAACACCCTCGGCAACGCCGACCGGGTCATCGCGCAGGGCGGCACCACCTCGCTGGAGCAGCTCAGAGGCAAGACCGTCGGGGTTCCCGAGGGAACCTCGGGCGACATGATCCTCACCCTCGCCCTCAAAAAGGCAGGCCTCACGAGGAAGGACATCAAGGTCGTCAACATGGACCCCTCGACGATCGTGTCGGCCTTCTCCTCCAAGAAGATCGAGGCCGCGGGTTTCTGGTACCCGGCCATCGCGACGATCAAGAAGCAGGTCCCTGGCCTGGCCGAGTTGGCCAAGAACTCCGACTTCGAGTCGCAGGTGGCCTTCCCGACCGCGTTCGTCGCAGGCAACAAGGTCGTCTCCGGCGAGAAGGGGAAGACCGCGAAGACGATCGCAGCGCTGCGCGAGGCGATGAAGTACCGCTCCGCCAACATGGACAAGTCGATCAAGCTCACCGCCGAGATGCTCAACGTGCCGGTCGGGCAGGTGAAGGCCGACGCTGCCAACGTCAAGGTGCTCTCCGTCGAAGAACTCGACCAGATGACCAAGGACGGCACCATCGACAAATGGCTCACGGGGATGACCGGCTACTTCGTCGACGCAGGCAAGCTCAAGTCGTCGGCCGCCCCGAAGACCTACTACACGGGCGACCTGTTCACGGCGGCCACCAAGTGACGAACCCGAGAAACATCCTCTTCCTCATGACCGACCAGCACCGGGCGGACACCCTCGGTGCGTATGGCAACCGGCTGGCGGCGACGCCCGTCCTCGACGAGCTGGCGAGAACCGGCACCCGCTTCGAGCGGTGGTACACGCCGACCGCGATCTGCACACCGGCGCGTGCCAGCCTGCTGACCGGGCAGTCGCCGTTCCGGCACAAGCTGCTCGCCAACCACGAGCGCAACGTCGGCTACATCGAGGACCTCGCCGAGGGACAGTTCACGTTCTCGCAGGCGCTGCGGGAGAAGGGCTACAACTGCGGCCTGATCGGAAAGTGGCACGTCGGCACCGAGAAGTCCGCCGGCGACTTCGGCTTCGACGGGCCGGAGCTGCCCGGCTGGCACAATCCCGTCGACGACCCCGGCTATCTGGCCTACCTCGCCGAACACGACCTGCCCGCGTACGAGATCTCCGGCCGGATCCGCGGCACGCTGCCCAACGGCGGCCCCGGCAACCTGCTCGCCGCCCGGCTGCACCAGCCCGTGGAGGCGACGTTCGAGCACTACCTCGCCACCCGGGCGATCGAGATGCTCGAGCGGTACGCCGCCGACGTGCGGAACCAGGAAAAGCCGTTCTTCCTGGCCCTGCACTTCTTCGGACCCCACCTGCCGTACATCCTGCCGGACGAGTTCTTCGACCTCTTCGACCCGGCCGACATCGAACTGCCACGGTCGGTCGCGGAGACCTTCCAAGGAAAGCCTCCGGTACAGAAGAACTACAGCGCCCACTGGACTTTCGACACCATGCCGATCGAGACCACGCGCAAGCTGATCGCCGTCTACTGGGGATACGTCGCGCTCATCGACCAGCAGATCGGCCGGGTCGTGGACGCTATGGAGCGGCTCGGGCTCGTCGACGACACCGCGGTCTTCTTCACCTGCGACCACGGCGAGTTCACCGGTGCGCACCGGTTGCACGACAAGGGGCCGGCGATGTACGAGGACATCTACCGCACGCCGGGGCTGCTACGCGTGCCGGGCCGGCCCGGCGGTGTGATCCGCGACGAGTTCGTGAGTCTGCTCGACTGCACCGCGACGATCCTCGAACTCGCCGGCCTCGACCCCAAGCTGGCTGTCGACTCGCGCAGTCTGCTGCCCCTTCTCGGCGGTGAGGAGGCCGAATGGGACGACGACATCGTGTGCGAGTTCCACGGCCACCACTTCCCCTATCCCCAGCGGATGCTCCGCACGGACCGGTACAAGCTGGTGGTGAACCCCGACTCGGTCAACGAGCTCTACGACCTGGAGACAGACCCGGACGAGCTGCTGAACCGCTACGAGCTGCCTGAGATGCGGGACATCCGCACGTACATGATGCGCCGCCTCTACACCGTGCTGCGTGAGCGAGGTGACAACTTCTTTCACTGGATGACTTCCATGTACGACGTCGGCGAGGTGGCGTATGACCCCACGCTGAGCGGTCTGGACGAGACCACCTATCAGGGGATCGGCTCATGACCGGGGGCACCACGGCCGCTGCCTCGGCACCACCGGTTGCAGCTTCCGAACGTCGGCCGACCATCGTCATGATTGTCAACGACGACCACACCGCCCACGCGATCAGCGCGTACGGCTCGGTCGTCGACCGTACGCCGCGCATCGACGAGATCGGTGCGCGCGGCGCGCGGCCCGCGACGTTCCACGACGACGACGCGACACGGACGACGTCCGCCCGGCGCGCCGCGATGCGGATCGCCGAGCACCTCAACGAGGAAGACCTGAAGGAGTCGCCCCCGGAAGGACTGAGCCACGAGGAGGAGGCGCCGTGGAAGTACCAGCGCTACATGCAGGACTACCTGCGCCGCGTCGCCTCGGTCCCTCGGCCGGCTGCCGCAGGCACCGAGCACCCTCACCATGTCGCCGCAGACTGAGCGCCCGGACGGCGTGGTCGACCGCCCCCGCCAGGGGCCGTCGTGCTGCTCGCCGACCCTCCAGCACGCCGGCCCCCACGGGCCCCGGCCGATCGATCCGGGGTCGGGCCCCACGTCCCCGCCCGCCGAGCAATGCCCTGTTCCGGGCGGCCGGTTCCTCATGGGTGACCACCTCGGTGACGGCAACCCGGCCGACGGCGAGGTCCCGGTGCACGAGGTCCACGTCGACCCGTTCACCATCGACGCCACCACGGTGACGAACACCGCTTTCGCCGCGTTCGTCGATACCACCGGCTACGTCACCGACGCGGAGTCGCACGGCTTCTCCGCGGTGTTCCACCTGGCGCTCGCGGCTCCCGCCTCGGACGTGCTGGGGCCGGCCGCCGGCGCGCCTTGGTGGCTCGGCGTGCGCGGCGCGTCCTGGCGGAACCCGGGCGGGCGGTTCAGCGACCTCGAGGGGCTGGACGACCACCCCGTGGTGCACGTGAGTTGGAACGACGCGGTCGCCTACTGCACGTGGAGCGGGCGGCGACTGCCCACCGAGGCCGAGTGGGAGTTCGCCTCCCGGGGCGGCCTCACCGGTGCTCGATTCCCCTGGGGGGACGAGCTGACGTCGGACGGCGCGTGGCGCGCCAACATCTGGCAGGGCGACTTCCCGGTGCGCAACAGCGCCGAGGACGGCTGGGTGACCACCGCGCCGGTGCGGTCCTTCGCGCCCAACCACTACGGGCTCTGGCAGACGGCCGGGAACGTCTGGGAGTGGTGCGCCGACTGGTTCGACCCGGCCTACTACCGAACCGCGCCGAGCGATAACCCGCCGGGCCCTGGCCGAGGCACGACGAGGGTGCTCCGTGGCGGCTCCTACCTCTGCCATGACTCCTACTGCAACCGATACCGCAACGCCGCCCGCTCCTCGAACACACCGGACTCGTCCATGGGGAACGCCGGATTCCGCACGATCGCGGGGGCGCGACGTCCGTGACGTCCGCTGATGCGAACGAGGTTTCCGGCAACGGTCGTACTGCACGGAGGCTCGCGGCCGGCCGCGGCGGCCGTCTTCACGCTGGCGGCGCGGCCTGGTTCGCGTGGGCGACCAGGTGAGCGGGCCCTGCGGCTCGGTTCGGCGCTACCGGGACTGGGGATCGGCGGCGCCCTCGCCGCGCTGCTCGTCGTGGCCCTCGCCCTGCTTCTCACCGGTGCGCTGCCCGGCGACCTCGGCCGAACCCCATGAGACTCGTGGATCGGCCGCGCAGCCGAGGTTATGGGCCGGTGACCGTGAGCCCCAGTTACTACAACGCATCGCGAGGAGCCATGACGCCGAACAAGACCGCCACGACGCTTGCCGACGGACGAGAGCTGATCTACTTCGACCTCGGCGCCGACGCAGGGCAGCGAAAGATCGACACGCGGTCGCTGCCGCCGGTGAGCACGACCGCACAGATGCGCTGGGACCCGTTGCTCGAGGAGTGGGTCATGATGGCGTCGCACCGGCAGGACCGCACGTTCCTCCCTCCGACCGATGAGTGTCCGTTGTGCCCTTCGGTGAACGGGCGCCGGACGGAGATCCCCGCGGACGACTACGACGTCGTGGTCTTCGAGAACCGCTTCCCGAGCCTCTCGACCGGCGCGGCACTGGACGGCGCCGGTGGCGACCACCCACTGGTCGAGGTCCGCCCGGCCGTGGGGCGCTGCGAGGTGGTCTGCTTCTCCAGTGATCACTCCCGGAGGTTCGCCGACCTCACGCCCGGCCACGCACGGCTGGTGGTCGACGTGTGGGCGGACCGCACGGTGACGCTGTCCCGCGTCGAGGGCGTCGAGCAGGTGTTCTGCTTCGAGAGCCGCGGAGAGGAGATCGGCGTGACCCTGTCCCACCCGCACGGCCAGATCTACGCCTACCCGTTCACGACGCCGCGGACCTCACGCATGCTCCAGGCGGCCGCGCACCATCGCCGGCGTACCGGCGGAGACCTGCACACCGACGTGCTCGACGCCGAATGCCGGTCGGGCATCCGGGTCGTCGCCGAGAACGAGCACTGGGTGGCGTTCGTGCCGGCGGCGGCCCGCTGGCCGCTGGAGGTCCACCTCTACCCCCGCCGCAGGGTGAAGTCCATCCCCGACCTCGACGACGCGGAGCGCGACGCACTGGTAGTGATCTACCTGGATCTGCTCGCGCGCCTCGACCGGATGTTCGACATGGCGTTGCCCTACATCGCGGCATGGCACCAGGGGCCGGTCGACGACCATGACGACCTCGGTTACCTGCACGCGCAGCTCTTCTCGATACGGCGCTCTGCGGACAAGCTGAAATACCTCGCCGGCTCCGAGGCGGGGATGGGCGCCTTCGTCACCGACGCCCTCCCCGAGCAGGTAGCCCGCCGCCTGCGCGAGCTCTGAGCCGTGCGCACGGGAACGTGGTCCGCGCCCGGGCGGGTGAACATCATCGGCGAGCACACCGACTACAGCGGTGGCTTCGCCCTGCCCTTCGCTCTCGCCCAGCGCACCGTCGTGCACGCCCGGCTCCGCGACGACGGCCGCATCACGGCGGCGTCCGACGGGCACGGCAAGGTGGAGTTCCCCGTCGCAACCACCCCCGGCGAGGTCACCGGCTGGGGCGCCCATGTCGCCGGCGTGGCGTGGGCGCTGGCCCGATCGGGGGCCGCTCTGGCCGGAGCCGACCTTCGTATCCACAGCGCCGTGCCGCACGGTGCGGGCCTGTCCTCGTCGCACTCGCTCGAGTGCGCCGTCGCGCTGGCCCTGGTCGGCCTGCACGACCTCAACCTGGGCCGCGCCCAGCTGGTCCGTCTCGTGCAGCACGCGGAGAACGAGTACGTCGGCGCCCCCACCGGGGTCCTGGACCAGATGGCCTCCCTCTACGGCGAGGCCGACCGGGCGATCCTCGTCGACGCGCGTCACCTGACCGCCGAGCCGGTGCCGTGCGAGTTCGCGTCCAGCGGGCTCGATCTCATCGTTGTCGACACCCGGTCACGGCACCGGCACGCCGACGGCGAGTACGGCGCCCGCCGCAGGACCTGCCGCGAGGCGTCAGCAGCCCTCGGGACCAAGGACCTCCGCGACGTGGCCGACCTCGACGACGCCCTCGCCCGCCTCACCGACCCGGTGGCCGTACGACGGGTCCGACACGTCGTGCGCGAGAACGCAAGGGTCCTCGACGCCGTCGAGCTGCTCCGCGAGGGACGGGTGCGGGAGATCGGCCCGTTGCTCACCACCTCGCACGCCTCGCTCCGCGACGACTACGAAGTCACCGTCGCCGAGCTCGACGTGGCCGTCGAGGCCGCTCTCGCCGCCGGTGCGCTGGGCGCCCGGATGATCGGCGGCGGCTTCGGTGGGTCGGTGATCGCACTGGTCGAGAAGGCCGACCGGAGATCCGTCGAGGCCGCCGTGGAGGACTCGTTCCGGCGACGCGGGTTCGCCAAGCCCGCGTTCCGTGTCGCCCGACCGTCACGTGGTGCGGGGAGGGACCGGTGAGCCTCGGGGGTGATGAGCACCTTCTGGCGGATGGCCCGTCCGCGCTGTCGTCACTGACCGGCTACCCGTTCGAGATCGAGGCGCACTACGAGCTCGGCGACCTGGGACTCAAGGCCACGGTCAGAGCTCGCGACCTCGGACGCATCGCCGCCCCCTGGGGCATCGCCACGCTGCCTGGCCTCCCACAAGAACGCCTCCACACCCGGTGGCGTAGAGAGGCGTCAGATGGGCGCGTGCGGCGTGGACCCCGACCGAACCCGGCTGGTCACTAAAGGCGCCCATGACTTGCCCTGATCCGGTGTCGATGCAGGAGGTTGCCCGCCGGGCTCGCGGGCTCTGGATCGCAGCTCAGCGACGGCGGAGCATCAGAACGACCACGACGATGATGATGACGACAGCAATCGTTCCGATTCCGAAGTACATGAGCGCGTCCTCCCGGAGTACCGATCTTTCGGCCGGCCACGTCGAGGTGCCCGCGGCCTCCCTGCGTCTTGCAGTCAAGCCCGTGCCGCCTGGTCGGGAAACAGGCGACCTGAGCAAGACCCATCACCAGAGCAGATGGCCTGCCGCCCTGGGACCACCGATGGTCGGCTTTGGGGATCCGGCTCTTGCTGGTGTTGGCGTACCTGGTCATCTGCGCGGATGATGGGTCTTGCGTGGTTCGCCGGTTTCCCCGGTAAGTGATGGCCGGACTGCCTCTGAGGTGCCCGCGCCGGTGGGTCCTGGGGGCAAGACCCCGGGCCAGTCATCAACGAGGGCACATGAGCATCGACCAGATCGCCCTCCCCCGCCCCAGAGCACCCGCTCGCCGCTACGACGGCGGTGCCTTCCCCAGCGCCGCCGGCGCCTCGCTGTGTGTCGGAACGCGCTTACGACGAATCCAGGTCGTGCTGACCGGCGTCATTGTGGTGACGCTGCTGATCGGACTGGCCGCCGCGGTGTGGGTGGGCTGGGAGCGCGCGGTCACTCTCACCGATCTCTTGCTGACCCTGACCTTCTACACCCTCACAGCCCTGGGCGTCACGGTCGGGTTACATCGGCTGCTCACCCATCGCAGTTTCACCGCCCGCCGCGGGCTGCGAATCGTTCTGGCGATCGCCGGGTCGATGAGTTTCCAGGGAAATGTGATCGACTGGGTGGCGATCCAACAGACCCTTGACATCAAGCAACCACGCCCCTGATCGACCAGACCTCAGACCGCCCGAGTCTGCCCCGTCCAGACCCTGCGTAATGAATCTGGCGCCCCTAGTCTTGAGCTGCGGGTGCCCGGTCGTACCAGGAGCCACATCCGCCTCAGTGCGCCAGGAGATAACCGGTGCGGCAGCGCCGCGAGCAGTGCTCGATCCGGAGCAGTGCACCGCACCCGTTCGCCGCCCAGTCGGCGCTCCAGCACGGTGATCTGATGCCGCAACACCGAAATCTCGGCGTCCTTCTCCCGATCGGTCATCGGAAGTAGACGCAGCACCGCGAACGACGGTCAAATAGGCCAGTCGCAGCAGCACGGCGGCCCATCATCCCGCACCGACGGCGGTGTCGTGGCCTGTCCCGCGACTGCCCAAGCCCAGCGCCGGGACTCATCAGGTTCTATACCTCTCACCTGTACGGACGCACTTTTCGGCAAGCACACCGCCGTTCCCCGGCGAGGTTCCCTCGACTGGCGCGGCCTTTGGTCACGGGGTTGCGCCAGCCTCCCCGTCGTCCTGCACCGCGTACGTGACCGCACGGCCGAGTTCCAGCCTGGCGCCGGAGCGGAAGACGGCCGCGAAGGCGCGGTCGCCCAGCGCCTGGCGGGCCTGGGCCTCGCAGTGCTCGTGCGACTGCCGGTGGTGCCGCAGCCGGGTCGGCGAGGCGTCGCTCACCAGCCAGAGCGCGTTGGCCGCGCCGAGGATCCGGGCCGCCCGCTCGTGCCGCCCGCGCGCTCCGGCGGTCCAGGCCAGAACCTCCAGGCACTGGGTGAGACCCCACCTGTCGTCGAACGCGACGCGCAGCCGGGCGGCTTCGCGGACCAGGCTCTCGGCTCGTCGCCAGTCGCCGCGATGCCATGCGGCGATGCCCAGCGCGAACAGGCCGTAACCGCGGGATACCCGCGCATGGCGGGTCTCGCACAGGGCCAGGAACTCCTCGCCGTAGGCGGCGGCGCGGCCTACGTCCTCGATCGAGCCGTACGCGGCGAGGTAGTAGCAGTTGATGGCCGCGGCATCGACGTCGCCCAGGGCCCGGTGCCGGGCGAGGGAATCCTCCAGCAGGGCGAGCCCGCGCCGGCCGTCACCGGCGGACCAGGCCGCGATCCCCGAGGTCTCGATCGCATACGCCAGAGCCGACTCGTCCCCCAGCCGCCGGGCGAGGTCGCGGCACTCCTCCAGTCGTGGCGTCGCCGCCGCGAGATCGCCCTGCAGGAGGGCGAGCAGGCTGTCGACCCACAGGCCCGCCGCGCGCGCGGTGCTCGGTTGCCGGGCCAGCTCGAGGCCGCGCTCCAGCCAGTGCCGCCCCTCGGTGAGGGAGCCGGCGAGGATCCAGTAGCCCCGCAGCGAGGACGCCAGCTCCAGCGCCTGAGCCGCGGTACCCGGCCCGTGCAGGCCCAGGTCGAGGGCCACCCGGATGTTGGGAAGTTCCCGCTGCAGCGTCCGGTACCGCTCGAGCTGGTCCGCAACGATCTGGTCCGGCTGGTTCCGCTCGACCAGGACCCGGTAGTAGTCCCAGTACCGCCGGCCCAACGCCCGCTCGTCGCCAGGGGTCAACCGCTCGCGGCCGTACGCCCGGATGGTGCCCAGCATGCGGTACCGCATGGCCTCTGCCCGTCGCTCGCCGAACAGAACCGACTTGTCCACCAGACCGGCCATCAGGTCGAGGATGTCCGCGGCCGCGATGCCCTCCCCGGAGCAGACCGCCTCGGCGGCTTCCAGGTCTATGCCGCCGGCGAATATCGACAGCCGGCCCCACATCCGCTGCTCCGCCGGTGAGCACAGGCCAAAGCTCCAGTCCATGGTCGCCCGGAGCGTCTGGTGGCGGGGCAGGGCCGCGGGGCCGCCACCGGTCAGCGCCTCGAACCGCTCGTCGAGATCCTGCAGGAGCTGATCCTCGGGGGTGGTCCCCATCCGTACCGCGGCCAGCTCCAGGGCCAGCGGGATGCCGTCCAGGCGCTGGGTCAGCCGGGCCAGGCTCGAGGCGTTGCCGGCGTCCACGGTGAAGCCGGGCCTGACCCGGGCGGCCCGCTCCACCAGCAGCCGCACCGCCTCGTGGCGGGCGATGGGACGCACCCCCCGGTCGGGGTCGGGGACCGACAGCGGCGGCACGGACAGTACCTGTTCCCCGTACACCCCCAGGGTCTGCTGGCTGGTGGCCAAGATCCGCAGCCGCGGGGCGCCGCGCAGCAGCCCCTCCGCCAGGGCCGCGCACGCCTCGAGCAGGTGCTCGCAGTTGTCCAGCACCAGCAGCATCCGCTTGTCCGCCAGGTAGTCCAGCAGCAGGGCCATCGGGCGCGGTCCCGCGTCGTGCAGCCCCAGCGACGCGGCCACCGTCGGCTCCAGCAGTTCGCCGTCCGCCAAGGTGGCCAGCTCGACCAGCCGCACGCCGTCCGCGAACCTGCCCCGCACGGTCTCGACCACCCGCAGCGCCAGCCGGGACTTGCCGACCCCGCCCGCGCCGGTCAAGGTCAGCAGTCGGCCCCTGGAGAGCATCCTCCTGACCTCGGACACCTCGCGCCTGCGCCCGATGAAGCTGGATCCCTCGGCGGTCAGGTCGCCCCCTCAGCGGATCGCTCGGCCCTACTCCTCACTCCATCACTCCTCACCCGTCACCCGGCTCGGTCAGCCGGCCCGGCTCGGACGCCGGCTCCCGCGCGGTCTCGGTGACGCTCGTCCCGATGCCCTGTACCAGGCCCAGCCGGCCGGCGACGAGGTAGAGGACGAACGCGAGCAGCAGGGCGTTGACGCTGCTTATCCCGAGGGTGACGTATTTGGCGGTGACCGTGGAGACGGCCCAGATCACCAGGGTCACCGGCACCCAGGTGGGCACCGTCGACGGCGGCCTTCCGGCGGCCCGGCTGGTCTCCAGCTGGCCTCGCCAGCGACGCACGATGAAGTACTCGGCGATCATTATCCCGGGGATCGGCGGGAAGGCCACGCCGAGCAGGATCAGGAAGTCGGTGAAACGCTCGAGGATGCCGCCCGCGGCCAGCGTCGAGCCGGCGATACCGACGACGAGCGTGGCCGGTACCCGCGGAACGCGGCGGCCGAAGACCAGGCCGACGATGTTCACCAGGCCGAGCCCGGACGAGTACAGGTTCCAGTCGTTGATCTTGAGCGTGCCCAGGATGATGATCAGGACCCCGACCCACCCCACCGACGAGGTCACGATCGAGATGACGTTGTCGGTACGGAACGCGTGCGCCAGCAGGACCCCGGACAGGCCGAAGATGTACTCGCCGAGCGTGATGCCCAGCACCGTCTGCTTCACCACGTCGGCCGGGCCGCGGTTATAGCGGGTCATGTCCGGCGTGATCACGGCGCCGACGATGAACCCACCGGCGACCAGCGTCGTCCCTTCCAGGAAGGTGAGGTGCGGCCCAGGCGGCACGGAGGACACCAGCTCGCCCAGGGAGTGCCCGACCAGCGCGGAGCTGATCGACCAGGCCACCAGGATCATGAATGCCGGGACGGTCAGATAGGCGGTCCATGCCATTCCGTGAAAGCCGAAGACCACGATCGCGGTCACGGCCAGGCCCATGAACAGGGCCAGCATCGGAACGGCAGCGGAGTCGGCGCCGACCAAGGCGGCCATGCCCTCGGCGGACACCGCCGTCTGGACGCCGAACCAGCCGATCAAGCTGATCCCGATCGCCAGCCCGATCAGGGCCGAGCCACCGCGGCCGAAACCGGTCCAGCGGGCCAGCATGGACGTGGATATCCCCTCGCGGACCCCGATCACCCCGACGAAGATCGAGACGACCTCGAGGATGACGGCACCGAGGGTGATGGCCCAGAAAGCGCCCCAGAACCCCATCCCGAAGCCCAGGGTGGCCCCCAGAAGGAACTGGCTGAGCGCGGACAGTTGCCCGAAGCGCTGCAGGGCGACCGACCACCAGGAGTAGCGGACGCCGTGCGGGACGCGCGCGAGTGCGTAGTCCTCGGCACCGATGGCTGGTGACATAGCACCTCCCAGTCCGTGCAACCGGTGGTATGGGAGTTGGTGGGAAAGGCTGCTTGGTCTGCGTCATGGCCCATGGCGACTCGTCTGCGGCGGACAGGGGTGCGTGGCGCGCACTTCCGCCGCGGCGGGACCGGCGCGCCCGGACAGCGCCGCACCGATCACGTCCACGATAACGCCGAGTGACCGTGGTGCTCGACCCTGACGCCCGCCAGGGCGTCCGGGGGCAGTCCCCCGCACCGCGCCGGCCGAGGATCCTGATCTTCGCCACCCCAGATGGCCGCCCGCGGCGCCGGCCGTACTGTCGCCGCGGCGCGGCGGGCCCGCTGCCCATCTCCTGCAGGGTCGTAAGCTGGGGCTATGGCTCCAGCACGCATGGGGCGCTATCCGACTAACCTTCCCGCGCATTGGACCACATTCATCGGTCGTCAGCAGGAGGTGAAGCAGGTCAAGGACCTGCTTGCGGCAAACCGGCTGGTGACCCTGACAGGGGTCGGCGGCGTGGGCAAGACTCGCCTTGCCCTGAAGGTGGCCGAGGATCTGCGCAGGGGCTTCGCCGACGGGGTCTGGCTGGTCAACCTGACCGGGCTGCAGGAACCCGGGCTGGTCGTCCAGGCGATCACCAGGGCGCTGGGGCTGCGGGACGAGGTCGGCCGGTGGGACCCGCTCACGCTCGTGGATCATCTGGAAGGCCAGCAGTTGCTGATCGTGCTGGACAACTGCGAACACCTGCTCGACGCCTGCGCCCAGGTGGTCGGCACCCTGCTGCGCGGCACGTATGACGTGCGGATCCTGGCCACAAGCCGCCAGCCCCTGTCGGTCACCGGGGAGCACATCGTGCAGGTCCCGCCCCTGTCCCTGCCGGACCGGGACGGTCCCCCGCCGCCCGATCAGGTGGCCAGGTACGACAGCGTGCGGCTCTTCACGGAGCGGGCGGCACAGGTGCAGCCGGGGTTCGCAGTGGACCGGGACAACTGCGCGACGGTCAGCGACGTCTGCTGGCAGTTGGAGGGGATCCCCCTCGCGATCGAGCTGGCCGCGGTGCGGCTGCGGGTGCTCTCCCTCGGGCAGCTACGGGAAGGGCTACGAGACCGCTATCGCCTGCTGACCGCGGGATGGCATGACATGCCGCCGCGGCAGCGGACGCTGCGGGCGCTCATCGACTGGAGCTTTCAGCTGTGCTCCGCATCGGAGCGGACGATGTGGGCACGGGTGTCCGTCTTCCGCGGAGGCTTCGACCTGGACGCGGCGGCGGCCGTGTGCTCCGGCCGGGGGGTGCCGGTCGAGGATGTGCTCGACCTGGTCAGCTCCTTGATCGACAAGTCGGTTCTGCTCCGCGAGGAGCACCGGGGGTGGACCCGCTACCGGATGCTGGAGACGCTGCGCGAGTACGGCGCGGCCGTACTCGCCGAATCCGGTGAGACGGACGCCGTCCTGCGGCGGCACCGCGACTACTACCAGCAGCTGGCCCAGCAGGTGAGCGAGGCGATCTTCGGACCGGACCAGCTGACCTGGTTCACCCGCCTGCGCCTGGACCACGCCAACCTCCGGGTCGCGATGGAGTCCTGCCTCGCCGACCCCGCACAGGCCGACACGGTGCTGCGGGTGGCCGCGGGTCTACGCTCCTACTGGCTGGTGACCGGGTACCTCTCCGAGGGGCGCCGCTGGCTGGACCAGGCCCTCGCGGTCGACACCCGCCCGACCCGGACGCGGGCCATGGCGCTGTGGGTCGACGCCTGGCTCGCGCTGATGCAGGGCGACCTGGACACCGCGCGGCCGCTGCTGAAGGAGAGCGAAGAACTGGCCCGTCAGCTCCGCGACAAGGTCGCCGGCGCCTGGGCGGCCCAGCTGACCGGCTACGCCGCGATGGGCGCGGGGGAGCTGGCCGAGGCCGACTCCCGCTACCGCGAAGCGCTGCCCCTGCACCGGGCGGCCGGCGACGACCTGGGCATCCTCTGCACCCTGGACCGGATGGCGGTGCTGGCCGCCCTCACTGGCAACACCGCGGCAGGCGTGCCCTACTGCGAGGAGGCGCTGGCCCTGTGCGAGGCCCGCGGTGAACGGTTCAACCGGGCGGTCATGCTGTGGGTGCTCAGCCTGCTGTACTGGCGACAGGGCGATACCCCCGGTGCCCGCGCCGCGGCGACCGACAGCATTCGCCTCGCGCTGCCCTTCGACGACCCCATCGCCCTCGCCCGCGCCGTTGAGGTCCTCGCCTGGATCGCCGCGGACGAGCACCCCGAGCAGGCCGCCACGCTGCTCGGCGCCCTGGACCGGCTGTGGCGCTCCTTCGGCGGCGCCCTCTTCCTCTACCTGCGCCGCTACCACGAGGCATGCGAGGCCCGGGTGCATGAGGCCCTCGGCCCGGCCGGCTACCGCACCGCGTACGAGCGGGGGGTGCAGCTGCCGGACGACCGGCTGCTGGCCCTGGTCCTGGGCGAGGAGGCTCCGCCCGCACCGGCCGCGACCGAGGAGTCCGCGGCGGTCCTGACCCCCCGGGAATGGCAGATCGCCGAGCTCATCACCCAGGGCCTGAGCAACAAGCAGATCGCCGCCCGGCTGGTGATCGCCCCGCGCACGGCGGAAGGCCATGTCGAGCACATCCTGACCAAGCTCGGCTTTACCTCCCGGGCCCAGATCGCGGCCTGGGCCGTGGGGCAGCAGCCGGTCAGGCAGTGACGAACGGCGTCCACCGGCAGATCATGCGCCGCGTTGTCGGCCCCCGACAGTTCGAACACGACGATCGCGCCGCAGGCCCCGCCGAAGATCGGGGCCGGCCATCGGGGCGCCGAGCCCGAAGACGAACCCGGCCGACAGGCCGAATGACACCGCGGTCATTTCGCCGCGCTCGGTGTTGCCTCGGATGAAGTCCAGCAGGAATGGGCGGACGCCGTCGTTCCGCCGGCACGACCGACTCGGCACACAGGTCACCGGTCCTCATGGCTCTCACCTGCACGGATGAGCTTTCCGGCAAGCGCACGAATTCGCCGGGCCTGTTCGAGGCGGCGCGCTGGTGTGAATCGCTCAGAGCACGCCGGGCAGTGCCGGGGAAGTCACCGGTGGCGTGTCGGCCAGGAGGTCGAAGGCGAGGCCGCTGGAGCCCTCGCCGCGTCCGGCACCGCGTCGTGCGCTGAGCCACACTACGACGCGGCCGTCTCGCCAGCGGGTGCGGTTGTAGGAGACGGCCAGCCGGGTGCCCGCCTGCGGCACTTCCTCCTCGTTGATGAAGTACCGCTTACCATCGTCGAAGCCTTGGCGCAGCAGTGTGGTGCGCGGCCGGACCGGGCGGCCGTCGACGGCACTCGGCATGGCCGCTCGCTGGAGCTGGATCTCCCGGTTGTCGCCTGCGACGTGCACCGGGATGAACGGGATCCACTGCTCGGGGATGGTGTTCATCGCCACATAGGAGATCGGCGCGCGCGGCGGATCCTCCTCTGCAGTTGCGTGCTCCGCCAGCCGCTTCCGGAACGCGACGACCTCGGCGGCGGCTTCGCCGCCCCGCCGCGGCTCGCCGGTCGGCAACCGGACGGTTTGCTCGATTCCCCAGACCAGGTTGGCGTTCTCGTCGCGGATCAGCAGGACCTCCTCCAGTGCCGGTCCGTCGGCGACCTTCGGCACACTCGGTGGCAGGAGCAGGTCGGTGTCGGCGGGTACGTGGTCGTCGCCGATGGTGTCCAGGGTGAACATGGACCAGCGCTGCCAGTCCTCGTCGTCACCGGCGCCGGCGGGGGTGATCCACAGCTTCTGCCCGAAGACGTCGGTGACGACCAGGCCGCGGATCGTGGCCACCGTGCCCGCGGGGAGGTCGCAGGGAATCTGATACCAGTCGTTGCTGAAGACCAGCGCGAACTCGAGGAAGATCAGCCGCGCGAGGTCGGTGCTGTCCGGCCGTACGGCGGCGAAGTTGGTGCGCCCGTCCTCCAGGGCCCACCAGCGCGGCAGCGGCATCCCTGAATAGCGGACCGGGGCAGGGAACACCGTCCGGTTGAGCGTCTTCTCCGGTGGCTTCGGCCCGCCCAGTTTCGGCCCAGGGTCGACGGAGAAGGCGTGCCACTCCAGGTCGCCTCCGGGATATTCCTGCGCGGTGAGGACCTTCTCGCCCCCACCGGGCACCGAGGCGGACACGGAGAAACAGTGCTCGAGTCTGCGCGGAGCCCAGGTGGCGTCCCCGTCAGGCCGGCCGGCGGTGGGGCCGGTGGGCTGGTCGATCAGCGCGTCGAACCACGCGACCAGCCGTTTGCCGAGGTTCACCAGCAGGGCGTGGTGCAGCAGCGGGATCGTGTTGATGCCGTCGTCGGCGTCCCCGCCTCCCTTGACGTGCAGGTAGAGGCGGTAGCCGTCCATCCGGCGCCCGGCGATCGTCTGCAGCATCGCCCATACCTGCGGGTGCGCCAGCCGGGCGACGTCCTCGTCCTCGGGATGGAGCGGGTCGGGCAGCGCGAATGGGTACCGGTCGATGTACTGCTTCTCGAAGTTGAGGGTCAGGCCCAGCAGCTTGTGCTGGCCGAGCAGCTTCAGCCAACGGTAGCCGATCATCAGGCGCAGGTCGAAGGCGATCTCCTCGGGGCCGAACGCGAACGGCAGCCGTCGCCGTTCGGCCATGGTCTCCAGCGGCCGGTCGTCGGGCAGGTCCTCGGGCGGCCCGCCGTCCGGCCGGAACCTGGTCGGCCGCGACGGCGTGACCGAATAGGTCGCGGTGACCGGTGAACCGGCGTCCGTGCCGTGGAACTCGCCGAGTTGCCACTGCCTGGTCAGCAGCCACAGGGGATCGCGCACCTCCGCCCGCAGCGCGCGGTTGAAGTCGGTGGTCCGCGGGCGGCCCTCCAGCCGGTTCCATACGCCGACCGTCGGGTGCCTGCGCGCGGCTAGATCATCGGCGAACGTGGGCGGGGCTGGCTCAGTCATGGGCGGCCTTCCAGCGCAGGTTGGCGAGCGCGAGATCGGTGCTGATGGTGATCTGCCGCCGGGTCGCCGACATGACGGTGGCCGGGAGCAGGTGCGCGTACGCCGTGCCGTGGAGATGCTCCGGTTCGACCGCGCGGGTCTTGGCCATGTCGAACGTCTCGGTGATCGCGTCGACCAGGTCGCCGGGCGTCCAGTGCCCGTCCGGGTCGGCCACCGGCGGGACGACGAGCAGCATCGCCTGCGGCGATTCGGCGTCCGGGCGGTCGAAGTGCACCGCGATGCCGGTGGTCTCGCGCTCGGCCGGGATCACCTCGGTCCATTCGTCGAACACCATTCCGCACTGCCGCTCGCCGGCCAACCCGGCGGCGTAGTGCATGGTGAGCAGCAGCCGGTCCTCGCTGAACTGGTCGGGCGGCTCCGGGTCCTTCGCGAACTCCATGGCCAGCCAGTGGTCGCCCGTGACGTACGGCAACTGGATCGGTGTGAGCGCCGGTTCCCGCCAGCCGAGGATGCCGGTGCCGAGCAGCCCGCCCGGGCCGAGCAGCGCGTCGGCGAGCAGCACGGTCTTCTCCCACAGCCGCGGCTTCTCCCGCACCCGAGCCATCCCGTGCAGCCAGTCGTCGACCGGGAAGTCCCGGGCCGCCTTGAGGTGCGCGACGAGCTTGTCGCTGTCGTTGCGGGCCTTGCGCCATTGCTGGATGACCGGGTCCGGCGGGGTGAACTCCGGCACGGCCAACACGTCCTCGCCGAGCATGGCCTTGAGCGCGTCGGTTCCGGCGCGCACCCGATCCGGCCCGGTGACCGCCTTGTCGTATATCTCCAGCGCCTTCGTCGCGGCCTCGCCCCGGGCGTCGAGCTCGTCCTTGAGCTTCCGCGCCCGCGTGAGCAGCTCCCGGCCGTATGCGACGACCCGGTCCAGGAACGGTGTCAGGTCCAGCCCGGCCGGGTCGTACTCCGTCAGCGGCAGCTTCGCGGCGACTTCGGCGAGCAGCCCGCTCAGCGCCGTCTTCGTGGTCTTGGCCTCCTGCTTCAACCCTTGGACGCGGGTGTTGAAGTCCTGACGCAGACTGCCCACCCGCCTACGCAACTGGGCCGGGGTCGACGGGCGCGGGCCTGGCTTGGTGGTCAACAGCCGCTCGGCCTGCTGCAGGATCCGGAACCGCTCCTCGATCGACGTTGACGACGGCAGCGCGTCGTACCGGCCGATCAACACGTCGGCGGCGGCCAGCGCCCGCCCCATCCGGGCGGCGACCTCGGCGACGGCGGCCAGGACGGCGGCGAACTCGCCACGCCGCCACAGCGCCAGCTCGCCCCAGCTGCTGCGCACCAGGCCGAACCCGCCGGCGGCCACGGTCAGCTTCGCGTATCGGCTGAGGAAGGTGTCGATCTTGCTGACCACGGCCGCCATGACCGGGTCCCCATCGGCGGGATAGAGCGCGCCAAGGTCGGCGACGAAGCCGGCGACGTCGTCTGCCAGGTCGGTCAGGGACTCCAGGACCGCGACCGGGCGGGCCCGGGGCAGCGACACCGCGTCGTCCGCGGCGCGGGCGGCCGGTGCGCTCCCGGCGGCCGGAGTCAGGTCGCTCGGGCGCAGCGGCCGTGACGTCGTCAGCAGCGTCCGCACCGCGGCGATCAGCGGTGACAGCTCGAAGAAGCCGACCTTTCCGGAGACGCGCTGGGTGTACTGGATCGTCAGTTCGGCATCCGGGCGCGGGCCCTCCTTCTCGATCACGACGCCGAGGATCCGGTCGTCCAGGTCGGTCATCGCAGCCTCGTCCGCCGGGCGCAGCGCCCAGAGCAGGTCGATCGGCTGCAACCCGGCCTCCTCCTGGGTCACCACCCGCTGGCGGGCCGTGCCGTCGACCGGGTCCTTCCACGTCACCCGCGCGGCCACGCCCGAGGGTCTCGGCAGCACCGCGGGCAGCCAGGCGTTGACCGACGGTTCGGCCCTGGCCCGCGGGTTGTTGCGGCCGAGCAGCGGCGCGCCGTGGTCCGGGACGAGTCCCGGCGTGAGCTGCAGGCCGAGCCGGTGGGTCAGGGTGATCCCGCTGCGCGGGGTGTCGACCACGGCCGGTTCGGGCGGGAGTCCCTCCTTCGCGTAGGCGTCCAGCGTCGCCGACGCGCGTTCGGTGTTGCCCTGCAACGCCTGATGGGTGCCTTCGGCCACGGCGAGGTCGGCCAGCGCGTCGTGCACGTTGCGCAGCGCGGTGATCTCCTTGCCGATGTCGTCGACCACGGTCGGGGGGTCGGGGGGCTCCAGGTCCGTGAAGCCGAACGGGTAGTCGTCCGAGAGCCCCGCCGCCTGCAACGCGTTCACGTGCCGGAGCAGCGACAGTCCGTCGATCACGTTGCGGGCCTCGACCTGTTCGATGCTGTCTGGCCGCGCGGGATCGTCCGGCGCCGGAGCGGTCTCGTCGATCTTGTTGGCCCGCAACGGAAACTTCAGGCGCAGCCCTGCGATGAACTTGTCCAGGCCGGCGTTGCGGTCGTGCAGGCCGCGCTCGAAGCGGTAGCCCAGCAGGGCGCCCAGCGACTGGCCTTGACGCATGCCGTCCAGGATCGCGAGCGCGAGCCGAACGCGTTCGGAGCTCAGGTTCACCGCGAAAACGCCGGGGTCTTGCGGCGTGCCGTTGGCGAGATAGCCCGCGCGCAGCACTGCGGCCGTACGCGCGTGGGCGGGCGACGGCGCGTGAATGTACCCGCCGTTCAGGGGGTCGTGCGGGATCGGGGCGGTCCCGAAAACGGTGGTGAGGTCGGCGGGCACCGGAACGTGGTCGGGCTCGCCGGTCTTTCGGACGATGTTCTCCAGCCAGCCGTACGCGCCGAGATGGAGGCCGGGTTTCGGCGGGGCGGTGCCGTCCGGGCCGAACCGCAGTTCGGCCAGCCGCTCGTTGGCCAGCCCCAGCCGCCACGCGTCCAGCCGGTAGGTGGCGCAGTCGATGTGCTCGGCGAGCACCCGTTCGAGCCGCGCGGTGGGAAGTTCGGCCAGCAGGGCGAGCGCCTCGATCTGCTCCTCGAGGTCCGCGGTGGCCGGGCCCGTTCCCAATACCGTACGGATGTACTCGTGCACCAGCAGGTCCTGGCCGCCGGTCATCGCGGGATCCTTCGAGTACAGCTTGCGGTACCGGCTCTCGCTCGGGATCGGATTCGCCGGCTTCGAGATCTTGACGTGGACGAATGGCGCGTCCCGCGGGTCGGGCACGTCGGCACCCGGTGTACCGAGGGCGAGCCGCCGCGCCGCCTCGGCCCAGCCGAGCAGCACCGCGTGCCGCGCCAGCAGGTACAGCAGCGCCGCCGGTGGCCGGTCGTCGAGAAAGCCTTCCTCCTCGCGCACCTTGTCCAGGTCGGTGCGGGCATGGTCGGCGAGCCAGCGCAGGTAGTTGCGGCCGTCGGCGGTGTAGGCGCGGATCGGGTCCAGCTCGGACAGCGGCCGGTCGTCGACCAACGGGGCCAGCAGCGGATGGTGGACGTCGGTGAACAGCCGGCGCAGCAGGTCGGGGTCGGCCGCGGGGTCGCTCGTCGGGCGGCCGAACCGAGCGAGCAGCGCGCGGATCGGCTGCGGCATGTCCAGCTGCTGCTCCAGCGCGTCGGGCACCTTGGGGCCGAGCGCCCGCAGGTTCTCCCGGTTGAAAATGTCCTCGACGCTCTGGGCGTAACGCTGGTGGTACTCGGCCGACGTCGGGTGCAGCGCCAAGATGTCCAGCAGCTTCTGGTGCGGGTCGTCGTCCGGCCCGTCAAGGTGCGTGACATGCACGAGCGCGTCCCGCCAGTCTTTCGCGGCCGCCGTCAGCACCACGTTCAGCGCCTTGCGGTGTTTCGCCGTGTCGGGCCAGGCCAGCCGGGAGAACACCGTCGTCGGCAGAATCCCGTACGGCTGCCGACCGATCTTCACCGCGGGCAGCGGGCCTCGTCCGGACACGTGGTCGAGGAAGAACCGCCTGGTCTGCGCGATCTGCTCGTCGCCGAGTACTCCGTGCAACAGCGAATGCAGATAGTAGCCCCAGGTCGCCGGCCACAACGCGGTGTGCGCGGCCCGCGCGTCGCGCCGGTCGGTGCCCTCGGCGTTCGGCACCCCGGCCAGTACCGCCGGGTCGAGGCCGAGCAGGTCGGCGAACCACTGCCCGTCGGTCTTGGCGGTCCAGTCCGTGGCGGCGGCGGCGAATCCGGCCGCCGTGGCCAGCCCCGCCTCGGCCTCGGCCCGCGTGTCCTGGCCGGCCGGGGCCTGCTCGGTGTTGTTCGACGGGGTGCCCTGGGGCAGCAGGCTGAACCCGGCCGGGCTGTGCAACTGGTCGGCGAGCAGCCCGCCGAGCGCCGACGCGGACTGCTCCGGCGTGGCCTGCTGCCGCAGCCCGAGCACGACGAGCCGGTCGATCCGGTGCCGAAAGGAGTCCTCGAGGGGGATCCGCAGCCCCATCCCGGCCGCGACCGCCTCGTCGAAGTCGGTCAGCCAGCGCAGCGCCGGCGGCACGGACAACACCCCGGTGGCCTCGTCGATCTTGAGCTGGTTCTCCTTTGTCTCGCCCGGGTCCGGGCTCACCGCCAGCTCGGCCCGCACCGGGCCCCCCGTCTTGGAGAACACCAGCCTGTCGTTCACGTACCCGAAGACGGTGAACCGGTCGGGCAGCAGCGACGCCTTCGCGGCCACGGTCCACGACCGCGGCGCGATCTGGTCCGCGGGCGGCGGGGGCAGCACCAGGAACGCCACCACGACGTCGTCGCCGCGGCCGACCGGCGCATCGTCCACACCGAACGGACGCCGGGCGCGAATGGCGGCGGCCCGGCTCGCCCCGACCGACGCGAGCAGCGCGATGTCGGCGTCCCGCAGTTTCGCGCGGTCCCCGTGCGCGCGCCAGACGGAGGTCCAGTAGGTGACGGCGGGCTGCCGGTCGTTCGCCGCCGGCGGTGCGGCGCTGACGACCACCAGCACGGTCGTCCCGGACGGCACCCCGATCGGGCGTTCTGCGGGGTTGGCCGGCTTGTGGGCCTGCAGCAGCCAACCCGCGCGGCCGGCCGGGACCCGCGCGACCAGCTCGTGCCAGGCGGCCTGCTCACCCACCGCCGACCCGCCGGACGCCCAGAGCGCGGTCCAGTAGGCGTCCAGCGCGGCGAGCTCGGCCTGGGTGGGGCGGGGCTCGAACTTGTCGATCGACCACTCGTCGGGGAACACCCGCACCAGCAGCTCGGTCGCGGTGAACCGAGTCTCCACCCGGACCGGGCCGAGAAGCACCGGGAAGTCAAGACTGAGGTCGGGCATCCGGCAGCATCTCCTGTGCGTGTACAGCCACCAGAACCGGTGCCTGGAAGAGGATGTAGGCGACGTCAGCGGAGCTGATGTCCGACTGCCAGGCCTTGACCTTTTCGTCGTCCGCGCGCTGCTTCAGCTTCTCCTGGTCGTCCTCGTCGCCGTTGAACGGGTCGAGCTCGACGCGGATGTCCGCGTCGAACCGGATGAAGCGGTGCCGGGCCTGCGGATCCACACGGCCCCAGGTCAGGTCGTTCCACACCTCGACCGGGATCTGCGGGCCCGGCGGGTCCTCGTCGACGCCGAACCGCGGATCACCCGGACGCTCCTTGAGCACGAAGAACCAGCCGAGGCCGCCTCCCTTGCCGCGCGCCTCGTCCACATCCAGGTCGAAGCCGAGCAGGTAGATGTCCGGCTCGACCTTGGCCTCGTAGATCGGCAGCTTGACCAGCTCCAGCGGCGGTGGCAGGTTCTCCGGGAGCTTCGCGGGTTCGCGCTCGCCGCTGGTGTCGGCCTGGCCGTTCACCACAGGCCAGGCGGCTTTGTGCGCGTAGACCGCCGCGGTCGGGTACTTCTTGAGCAGCTCGCCACGGATCACCAGGACGAGGCCGTTCTTCTGCCGTGGCCGGTTGGCGTTCTCGCCCAGCAGCGCGGCGGTGCCCCACGTGTGGATCGGCGGGATGTCGTACAGCCGCTCGCGTCGTTCCGCGTCGGTCTCCCCCGGCTCCGGCAGCACCGCCCGCGGGTCCCAGAACTGCCGGAAGGGCGTCCCGCGCTGGTCGGTCGGATACTCCCGCCAGAGCATCTCCCGTGCCATCTCGTGGTTGAGCCCGACCAAGTAGGACTCGATGAACCGGCGGTTGTTCTCCAGCAGGGTGATCGAGTTCGCCGGGAGCAGCCCGAGGTTGGGCACGAACGTGTCCACCGACATCTTCAGCAGCTCTTCGTACATCGGCATGTCGAACACCGGGTAGGCCATCACCTCGGTCAGCTCGCCGTCGGGCTTCAGCCGCTCCGGCAGGTTCAGCGAGCCGATCAGGTTGTCCACGACGGTCTTGTCCGAGCGCAGGCCGGTCTTGACGTCGGTGGTCGCGTCGATCACGCCCAGCTTCGGCGGATCCTCGACCTGGCCGCCCGTGGCGGCCGTGCCCCAGCCGTCGTGGAGCTCCCGCAGCGCGCCCTTGAACACCTTGGCCTCGTCGCTGTCGTGGTCCCCGACCGGCGTGGTGATGGTGTCGCGGTAGTTCCGCAGCTCGAAGAGGGGGTTGCGCGCCAGGATCTCGACCGGGTCGCCGGACGGTTTCGGCGGGAGCTCGTCGTCCAGCTCCGCGGGGGTGACGACGGCGGGCGGGGTGCCCTTGGGCGGCGCGGCGGTGACCTGTTGCTCGTCGATGCGGGACACCAGCGTCTCGGCCGGCCTGGCCTCCGGGAATTCGAGCACCTTCATCAGCCGCGACCCCGGCCGGGTGATCCGGCGCATCGCCGGGGACATCGGGGCCGCCGCGACCCGGCTGCGCGCCACCTTGAACCCGACCGCGAGTTGCTCGCCGAGCTCCACCAGACCGGACGGCGCGGCCGCATCGGGTGGGCGTTCGACCACCCGCGCATGGGCCGGTGCGGTCAGCGTCAGCGCCTTGGCCGAGGGGAGCGGCGGCTCGGCTTCGGCGAGCTCGGCGGCACCGGCGGGCGGCGTGGGCACGACGGGCAGGTCGATGTGCTTTCCGTGCAAGGAGGTTCCGACCTCGCGGGCCAGTTGCGCGGCACGGATCCGGGCGTTCGCCCGCTGGACGTCGCCGAGCTGATCCCAGGCAGCGGCCATGAGCTCCTCCTGCCGCGCCTGGACGACCTTGGTGCCGAAGTGCGCGGCGACTCGGAAGCGGGGGTCCAGGTTGAGCCGGTGCACCCAGTTGTGCAGCACGGTGTCACTGACCGGGTCGCCACTGGAGTCGGTGAGCAGCCGCGGCGCGAGCGCGTGCCACCGCCCGTACAGCGGGGGCGTGATCACCGGGTCGGTCTCGTCGGCGAGACCGGAGATCCTCGCCGACAGCTCGGTGTTCGCCGCCG
Source organism: Actinomadura vinacea (assembly GCF_039532545.1). Classification (NCBI taxonomy): domain Bacteria; kingdom Bacillati; phylum Actinomycetota; class Actinomycetes; order Streptosporangiales; family Thermomonosporaceae; genus Actinomadura; species Actinomadura vinacea. The sequence continues at coordinate 78,901 of NZ_BAAARW010000020.1, forward strand.
CCGGCGGCCGCCGCTGGTAGGCCTCGGCCAGGTTGATCAGCCCGGCCATCGCCCGCTGCCACTGGTTCGGGTACCGCGGCGCCGGCGGGGGGTTCAGCTTGTAGTAGTTGTCCCAGTTCTCCCACGCGTCGATGGGCTTGTCGGAGTCGGGCAGTTGCAGGGCGCCGCCGAGCCGCAGCACGCCGTCGGGCTGGGTCGAGGTGGTGACGCCTGGCAGGCCGAAGCCCGGCGAGCGGTGCGCGTCCATGTCCCGGCGGCCGACCGGTTCTTCGGCCTGGATCGGCCGCAGCAGCCGGACGAGGTACTCGAAGTCGCCGACCGTGCTCGTGGTGAACGACCAGCGGTGGTAGTAGGGCAGCGAGCCCGTGGCCGTGTCCTGCGGAACACCCCAGCTCGGCGTCAGCGCCGGGATCTGTCCCGGTTCGATGCCGAGCCCGGCGCGCCGCCCCGTCTCGAACGCCGGGACCAGGAACGCGTGGTAGGTCGTGCTGGGCGACAGGTGCCGCGGGCAGATCACCCGGGAACACGCGCTGTCGGGTGTCTCGCGCAGCACCCGGCCGAGGTTGGCCAGCGCCGCTCCCATGTCCTCGGGATTGTCGATCGCCAGCGGCATGTCGAGCTCGCCGTTGACGTGGACGTGCGCCCACGCCCCGAGCTCATGGGACGGCTGCAGCGCTCGCGGTTCGGTGACCGTGATGAACGGCAGCGGCCGGTCCGGCAGCGCACCGTCCTCGAACTCCGCCGCGGTGAGCACGACCAATGCGAGCCAGGGCGCCAGCCGTTTCGTGCCGCCGTCCGGCGGAGCCGGGCTGTATCGCCAGGGGAAGTCCTCGTCGTAGAACTCGATGTGCGCCAGGTAGTTGGGCTCGAAGTTGCTGATGGACGGCCGTGGTTCGGCCCGCGAGATCGCCCGCGGATCCACGCCGATCACGTCGCCGGGGCCGTAGATCTGCAGCTGCTGTTCAACCAGGCGGCTGGGGGGCGGGTCGCCCGCCTTGAGCGCGTCCCCGGTCAGCTTCAACTGGACCTTGATGGCGGCCCGCGGCGCGGCCCCCGGGTCGCCGGCGATCCGGGTCGACAGGCCGGTCCGCAACCAGGGCAGGAAGGAGTACGCGTTGGCGGTCACGAACCGCTCCCGCGGCGCTCGGCGGTCTTGGTCAGCTCGGTGGCCTGCGCCGCCGCGGCCAGCCCGGTGCGGGCCACGCCGCCGGCGACGAGCACCTTGGTCCCGGAGGCCGCGGCGGCGAAGCCCCACCGCCCCTCGGCCAGGCCCGCCACCTTCGTCCAGGCGCCGGCCGCGTACTCCAGGGCACTGCGGTATCCGGCTTCGTTGCCAACGTCGTCGGTGCCGCCGACCACCAGGACCTTCCCTGAGCCCAGCGGGACCGCGCGGTGGAACGCCCGCCCTCCGGGCATCGGTGCGGTCTCCTGCCAGCTCCCGCCCGCCGCGGTCAAGGTGAACACCTCGGCGGTCGCGCGGGCGAACGGGTCGAAGCTGCCGTCGCCGGGTGCCCCGGGTGCGCGGCCGCCGGTGACCAGCACGGTGGTGGCGGACAACGCCGTCGCCGTGTGCGCGCTCCGCGGGTGGCGCAGGCTTCCGGTCGGCGTCCAGGTCTTCGCCTCCGTGTCGTACAGTTCGCAGAAGGCCAGCGCCGGATCATCGGCCGTGCCGACCGGTACGCTGCCGCCGCAGACCAGCACCTTCTTACCGGCCTCCAGTTCGACGGCGGTGTGCCCGCTGCGGGCGTCGGTCATGTCCGCCGCCTTGGTCCATGTCTCGTCGGCGGGGTTGAACAGCTCCGCCGAACGCAGCGCCATGACCTTGCCGCCGGACCGGGGCGCGCTGCCCCCGGCGACCAGGACCTGGCCGTTCGACAGCAGCACCGCGCTGTGCCCCCAGCGGCCGACGGCCATCGGGTTCTTGGTCGCGGTCCAGGTGGCCTGCGCGGGGTCGTACAGCTCGGCGGTGGCCAGCGCGGGCGCGCCCGGCCCGCCGACTCCCCCGGTGACCAGCACCTTCCCGCTCGGCAGCAGGGTCAGGGCGTGCAACTGCCTGGCGGTGCCGAGCAGGGCGGGGGCCGACCAGGTTCCTTGCCCCAGGTCGTAGACCGCGCTCTGCTTCACGCTGGCCGACGCGGCGTCGGCGCCGCCGGCGAGCAGTACCTTCGTACCGTCCTTGAGTACCACGGCGGCGTCGTGCTGGCCGTACCAGCTCACCGCGGCGGCATAGTCGGGGGCGGACGACCAGGCGTCGGCGGCCGCGAGAGTGGCAGTGGTCATCGTGTCGAACCCTCCGTTGAACCCTTCAGATTCATGGCAGGTAGATCTCCGCGGTCGCGGCGAGCTCCGCCGGAACGGGGCCGGGCGCGGCCGCCCCGGCCTGTGCCAGGCCGCCCACCGCGAGCACGCGGCCGTCGGCCAGGTCGACGGCAGGGAAGGCCCACCGGCCGGTGCCCAGCGCGCCGGTGGTCGTCCAGGTGCCGGAGCCGGGGTCGAAGACCACGACGTCGCGGTAGCCGGCGGTGGCCCGCGGCCGTCCCGTCCCGCCGATCACCAGTACACCGGTGGGCGTCCGTACGCTCCGGTGCCCGCTCCGGCCGCCGCCGGGCAGGTCCGCCGCGGGCGTCCAGGTCCCGGTGTGCGGGTCGTACAGCTCGGCCGTGGACAGGCTGTCCACGCGGTAAGGCATTGCCGGGACGGCGTCGCCGCCGGTGACCAGCACCCGCCCGTCGCCCAGCACCGTCGCCTGGTGGCCCTTCCGCGGCGTGCGCAGGCTGCCGGTCGGCGTCCAGGTCTTCGTCGCGGGATCATAGATCTCACAGAACGCGAGCGCGCGCTCGCGCTCGCTTTCGCCGGTCGGCAGCGCGCCGCCGATGACGAGCACCTTGTCCGTCTCATCAACTTTGATCAGCACGGCCTGATGGCCCGTACGAGCGCAGGCCATCGGCGCGGTCTCGGTCCACGTCAGCGTGCCGGGGTCGAGCAGCTCGGCCGACGCCAGCGCGGCACCCCGCGCCCCGGTGCCGCCCGCGACCAGCAGCCGCCCGCCGACCGCTGTGGCGGAATGCCCTGCCCTGGCGGTCTTCAAGGCCCCCTGCGGGGTTTTCCAGGCGCCGGCGACCGGCTCGAACACCTCGGCCGAGGCCAGCGGCGCGCCGTCGGCACCGAGCCCGCCGGTGGCCACGACCCGGCCGTCTCCGAGCTTCGTCGTCGTGTGGCCCCACCGGGCCGTCATGAGGGACTGCGTCGCGTCGGCCCAGGTCGCCGCGACCGGGTCGTACACGGCGGTGGTGGCCACGGGCTTCCCGGCGGCGTCCGCGCCGCCCGCGATGAGTACCTTGCCGCCGGTCAGGCGTACCGCGTCGGTACCCGAAACGGCGGACGGCGGCGGGCTCACGACCGACCAGGTCCCCGGCTGGGCCACCACGCCACCGCCGGCCTCGGCTTGGCGCAGGATATGCAGCCGCCCGGCCAGGCCCGGGTCCGCGCGAATCCAGTCCGCCATGGCGTCGGCCGCGGTCGCCTCGCTGCGGAAACTCGACGTGGTGGAGCCCGCCGTCGCGGGCGGGAACGCCTGAAGGTTGTTGCGCCGGTAAGCGACGACAAAGCGGTCGCCGGTGACCTGCACGGTCTCGTCCGGTGCGAACGGCTGCCGCAACCGGGCCTCCCGCTGCGAGAGCGGCGAACGAGCGGTGCTGCTGCCCTCCAGCAGCTGGCCGAACACCGCCGGATGCGGGCTGTAAAGCTTTGGGGGGCGGCGCGCGCCCGCCCCGCCCGCCAGTGACACCGCACGCCGGGCCTCGCGCACCGTCTTCGGCGGCTTGCTGTCGATGATGTGCAGCTCGTACCGCGCGCTGCGCCGGACCACCCTCGGTGAGGCGATCGCGCCCTTGGCGGCGCTCAGCTCCAGCCCGGCGTCCTGCTTCTCATACGCCGCGCGAGACAGCTTCGCCGCGTCGTCCATGTCCTGGAACTGGGCCATGGCGAACTGGTCGTCGGTGACCGACACCCGTTCCAAGCCGCTGCCCGGCACCGGCGCGACGCTGAACCGCTTGCCGTCGCTCGGCCGCTGCGCGCCCACCCGGTCGATCCGGACGTCGAGCGGGATGGCCCGCTGATGGATGAACAATGTGCCCAGCGGGTGCAGGACCAGCTCGTCGCCCGAGGGCAGCTGCCGCAACGTGACCAGCGGGTTGGTGCCGCCCGCCGGCAACCGGGTCTGCCAGCCCTCGGCCTTGCGGACCTCGGTCTCCAGCAGTGCGAGCACCTCGACCGGAGGCAGCGTGGTGTTGCGCTCCTCGCCCCACGAGATGTCGAAGTCGGCGGAGATCTCGAAGAACAGCAGGGAGATCGATCCGCGTCCGTGCGCCCGCCACGGCGACGGGCCCTCCAGTTGGAAACGCAGGTCGATGCTGAACAGGCCGACCCCGAATGCCTTCAGCGAAACGCCGGCGGAGATTTCGATGAGGAACGCGAACGGCGAGAACCGGAACAGCGCGTCGAAGGCGAGGTGCCCCTCGACACCGAAGTCGTCGAAGCCCAGCCGCAACTCGGCCTTCGCGCCGAACTGGACCGTGTTGCTGGTGACCGCGAAATAGCCGGACACCCGGATCAGCCGCCCCGGCGCGTTCAGGATGTCCATCGACACCCGCGGCGGCACCGGGAACGGCAGCGGCGGCGGCTTGAACGACGGGTGGAACCCGCCGACCGAGAGCACGAAGTCGGGGTTGTCGCCCATGTAGACGAGCAGGCCCATGCCGCCGTCAATGGTGATGGTCAGGACGCGGGAGTCGACCAGCTTCGCGAAGAACCACAGCCGCGACTTGTCGACCTCGAACGCGCCGATGAAGTTGACCTGCAGCACCAGCAGCGGGACATCCTCGCCGGGCAGGACGCACTTGAGCACGCCGAGGACGGCGATGTTGCCCGGCGGGATCTCCACGATCACCCCGAGCGACACGCTGACCAGCGTCGGCGTCCCCCAGCCGATCTTCGCCATCGGCCCGACGAGGAACCGGCCGTCCTGCGGCGGGAAGAACTTCCGCAGGTCGCTGATGATCCGCGGCGCGTTCGCGATCACGTCCCGCGGGAACATCACCGACTCGATGGACCCGCTGACCACACCCTCGACGAGCGCGGCGAAGTCCATCCTGCGGTTCAGCCCGAGGATCCCGCCGACGCCGAGCAGGGTGAACCCGAACCCGAGCTGGATCCCGCCTCCGCCGAACTCGGCGGTCAGGATGATCAGCAGCGAGAACCCTTCCGTGCCGTCCGGCATCCGCGTGGTGATCAGCCCGATGGCCTTGACCTCGATGAACCCGGCGAACTCCAGCTCCAGCGCCCCGGCGTACTCCCCCCGCTCCGGATCGAAGTACAGATACCCGCCGCCGGCCACGATCCCGGCGTCGAGCTTCAACCCCACGCCCTTCGGCGGCATGAACCCGAGCGAAACGTCGAGCGGGCCGAGGTTGCCGTCATGGTCCGGCTTGGCCGCCAGGTTCGCGGACAGGCCGATCTGCTCCACCACGGCTTGGATCGGCCCGAGCTCGGCCTTGAACGCGGCCCCGAGCCCGATCGGCATGCCGCCGCCGTCCGGCGAGGCGGAGATCGTCAGTGACTGGATCTCGACCGGGCCCAGGTCGATGTGGGTGGGCACCTGCAACTCGAGGTTCGAGGTACCGCGGAAGTAGAACCCGTTACTGTACGAAACGCCGACCGTGAGGTCGGCCCCGACGGTGAACCCGCCGTCCGGCAGAATCGTCGCGATGAACCCGTCGGCCCCGCCCGGGGAGAAGACGAACTCCAGCCCGGTGAGGTCGAACTCGGCGTAGACGTCCACGCCTTCACCGTTCAGCCGCACTCCGCCGGCCGCGCTGATCTTCCGGAACTGCAGCCGTGTGCCGCCGGCGCTGCCGACGATCAACCTTGGCGAGGCGTCGGCGTCGCCGCGCTCGACGACCACCTCGATCGAGCCGTTCTTACCGCTCGGTGTCCCGCCGTCGAAGCCGACGACGGTTTCGATCGGCCGTCCGGGCCGGACCCGCAGCGCGATCCCGCCCTGCAGGTCGAGATCGCTCCGGACGATGAGCTTGACGTCCGGCGTCAGCGGGAGCTCGACGCCCAGGCCGCCGGCGAAGTACGGCAGCAGGGCCAGCCCGGGCAGTGCCCCGTCGGCGCCGGGCAGCTCTACCAGCCGCACCTCCGCGGCCAGGCGCTGGTCCTGGGCGAGCAGCCGCTCGAAGATGACGCCTCTGATCGCCGGGACCGGCGGTGCCGTCAGGCTTGCCGGTATCCCCTGGACCGCCGCCGTCGCCGAGGACGCCAAGGTCTGCATGGCGACTTCCACGCCGACGCTCGCCAGCAGGTTGTCGACCTGGGACGCCAGCGCAGCGAAGTCGAAGTCGGGCTCGCCCCAGCCGAAGGCGTCCTTCAGCACCTGCGGCGGATCGCCGAGCAGGCGGGGCAGATCGGCCAAGTCCAGCGAGAGGTGGACGTACGGCGGGCGCGCGCCCGCCGACGGCGTGAAGCCCGCCTTGACGATGCCCAGGCTGCGCAGGCCGAACGCGACGGCCGGGTGGTAGCGCTGCAGATAGGTGACGATCAGGAAGTCGATGAGCTGACCGGGGAATCTCTCGCGAAACCCGTCCGCCCGCAGCGCCTCCGGGATCGCCGAGTCGGGCGCGTCGGCGATCCCCCGGATTCCGGTGACGACGGCCTGCGCCGCGCCCAGCGCCCGCGCCACATTGTCGGCGGAGAAGTCGGCGGAGACCCCGGTGGCCGGCCCGCCGCCGACGTTGAGCCCGCCGTCGCCGAGCAGGTGGCGCAGCGCGTCGGTGAGGGTGTCGAGTTCGGCGCCGAGGGCCTGCAGCGGCTGCGGAATGGCGTCCACCCGCCACCCCATCCTCTGCATGAACGCGATGAAGGCGTCCGGCGAGCGCAGTGCCTCGCGCAGGGGCAGCATCGCCTGCCCGATCTCGGCGAGAATCCTCTCGAAAGTGCCTGGCCCGGCCATCTAGAGCTCTCCTGGGTAGAACCGGCCGCTGAGAATGGCGTGGTAGCTTGGGTCGACCCGGTTGACGATCAGCCACTTGCAGACGTAGCAGAACGCGCCGCCATCTTGGGTGATCTCCGACCACACCCTCGGCGTGCCGGCGGAGTTGCGCATCTTGCAGGAACCGGCGGACCGGTAGAAACCACCGGCGAATTCATTGGCCCCCTCGAAGACTCCGATGGTCTTGGTGGAATCGCAGGGCGGAAAGAACCCGGCGATGTCCACCGGCTGGTCGTCATCCCTCGAGATATGCACATGGTCGAGATCCCGGTTCAGCGGTGCCTTTGTCTGGGCCAGGAACTCCCGCACCTTCTTGTGCACCACCTGTGCCCGGTCGTCACCGGCTTTGACCGGAACGTATACCGCGGAACCGCGTCTGTATTCCGGGAGCGGCGCGGCCGCGCCGGTGAGAACGAACGTGCCGAGCGACTCGTCGATGTCGCCGATCTTCAGCCCGGTCAGCAGCTGGCCGGGGGCCTTGCTCAGCGGCAACTGCCGTCCGTCCGGGGTGATGGCGAAGTTGCGCAGATGGACCTCGGCGTCCTCCTTCTTCGCCTGAACCCACCTGCCGATGTATCGCGGGTCGATCGTGACCTCGATGCCTGCCGCGACGTTCCTCGACCGGACGAGGAGCATCGCGGACAGGCTCGTCCGCGGCAGCTCGAGCCACTTGATCTTTCCTGCGTCGATCAGCCTGCTGGTCGCCGGTTCGCCCGCGGCGCGCAGAAAGCCGAGCACCGACAAGTTGTCGAACTCGACGTCGGCGGTCTGCGCGGAGGAGCCGCCGTCCCCGCCGAAGTACTCGTACTCATCACCCAGGTTGAAACTGTGCCCGAACTCGTGGGCGACCGTGTTGACGAGTTTGGCGAGGTCCGGCTTGACCGGGGCCAGTGGGTCGCGGCGGCGCATCTCCCGCTTGTCGACCAGGTCGGCGTAGTTGATCTCCAGCGTGCGCTTCTTGTCCAACGTCTGCGCCGTCGCGATGTGCCCGTCGAAGCTGGTCCCGCCGATTACATCGTCGTAGGCGATAATGGCCACCAGGCCCCGGCTGGGCTTGAACCTCGTCACCTCGGGCACCCAATTCTGCCCGATGGCCGAGAACGGCGCGTAAGCGTACCTCAGACCGCCGAGGTACCGCGTGATCGGGTTGCCCGGGTTCGGCTGCCCCTGCACGTGCAATTCCGGGGGATTCCGCCGGGGGTCCGGGGTCAGTTCCCGGGTCACGCCGAAGTCGTAGAACTCGTAAACCCGGGCGACGAACGCCTTGAGCTGGTCCGAAACCGTATCCGTCGCCGGCCGAGATACCACCGGGTTGGAGATGCCCGAAAACCGGTCGGCCGGGCGTCTGCCGAGATGCAGTCCGAAGACCGTGTCCCGGGCGTGCAGGATCCCGACCCCCTCATGGGCCCTCCAGCGAGCGATGAGCTGGCCGTCCACCTTGGACGGGTCGAAGTCCTTGAGGCTCTGGCCGCTCCAGATGGCCACGAGATCGAACCGGCTCTCGTTGTGCATCGGCAGGCCGACCAGGGCGACCAGTTCCTGCATGGTGTAGCTGCCGGGGTCACTGCCCAGCTTCCCGTTGAAGGGAATGGGCATCGCCTGGTTGAAATCCTCGTCCGTAACACGGAAGCCGCATGTGAGGTAATGATCGCGCGACGGGACGAATGCCTTGAAAATGTTGAAGCTGCCCTCCAGAATCGCGTACGGCTGATGCCTCGGCTTGTCGAACATCTCCCGCACGGTCGTGGTGACGATCTGGTCGAAGAGCTTGCGGTCCTCATCGGTATCCCGGAATCCCTCGGGGACGAAGACGACGTTGTGCATGTCGTCGGCATGGGGAACATCCGGCGTCTGTATTGGATACAAGTCCGGGCGGGACTTCGCGTAGTCGAACACCCGCACCGGCAGTTTGGCCGTCTGCCCGAGGAACGACCCCGTGATGTGCGTGGGCTGGGCCGGATCGGCCGTCTCGGCCAGCCCGCGCAGCCGGCCCTGCGGGGTGATCGCGAGTTTTGCCGGCTCGTCGGGAGTCAGCGTCACGTACCTGTGGCCCGTGATGTCCCCGATCCGGTCGGCGCCGGTGGCGTCGTCGCTGAACTTCGCGTAGATCGACGGCTGCGCGTGCGCTATGCCGGGACTCGCCGCCGTTCCGACGTCCAGCGCCGTCGTGATGGAGTCGATCCCGAACCACCACGCCGTGATCTTGTTGTGCACCTGGAGCCGCCCGACGATGTAACCGTGCTCCCAGCGGGCCTGGAACAGGTACACGCCGGGAGTCGCCGCGGTGACCCGACCGGTGGCCGGGTCGATCTCGGGCAATCCGTCGAAGCGATGACCTACCTGGTTGTGCGGTGCGAAGAACTCGAACGTGCACCTGTCCGTGACGTCCGCCAGGCCGTAGCGGCCGGGATCCGCGGTGTCGGATGTGCGGACATTGACCGCTACCCGGAGGGCCGGACCGTCGAGCGCGACGTGCATGTCGCAGTGCGGGAACAGAAGCATGTCGACGAATTCAGCTGCCATGCCCGTCCTCATAGGTCGGCACGCTGCGGTCTTCGCCTTCGCCGAACGCGATCCGTTGACCCGGCGGCGGTTCACCCGACCGGCTCGCGTCGATCAGATACGACCAGATCTCGTCGCCCATCCCTGCGCCTGACGTAGGAAGCGGGGTCCCACTCGGGTCACCGACCACCAGCGCCATGACAACCCCCTTGACTCAGGCTCTGGGCGTCAACGTGTCATAGAAATCGACCATGTGACAGTTCGTGACCACAGCCGGCCTCTCCGTAGCAGCGAAAGTTCGGCCAGCCGTGTCCTGCTCGAAACCGAGTTCCGTGCTGTGAGCCGGGATTTCGCTGCAGGATCAGCGGCGTGGTTGCGGCCATCTTGGGATGCGTCACGAGAACCAGGTGCTGCGCCGCCAGGCCAAAGGGCGGCTGCGGTGGGATCACGCCGATCGGCTCTGGCTCACGGGCGCTGTCGCGATTGGTGAACCGTCGGCAGTGGGCGGGGATCAGGCGACCGCCCTTTTCCGCGCCCTGCCCCCGGCAGCGGGGCGGCCTCGCCGTCGCCATCACCAGATCTGCTGGGGCTGGCACGACTTCGCTTTCAATTGGCCGACACTCTGCTGTTCCAGGGAGACGCGCTCGCTGCGCTCAAGCTGGCTCTTCCTGTGCACGACAGGCTATGGAAACAGCAGGCCGGCGTCGCCGCTTCTACGGTGGATTCCCGTTCGTGAGCCGCCGGGCCGGTGAAATCCCTTCTGGCATGCAGCCGGGCTCGCGATCGCGGGGAAGCAGCACGACCGGCAGCACCATGAATCGGGTCTGCACGTCGGGTTTGGGTGGGCGGGACACAACACCGACAACAGCGGAACAGGTCCGCGCCCTGCAGAGTGGCAAGGTTGAGAAGAGTGCCGCGCAAGTCGGCGCCGGCCAGGTCGGCATCCCGAAGATCAGCCCTGTCCAGGGTGGCGCCGTCTAGGTCGGCCTCAACCAGATCTGCGCCCCACAGGTCAGCTCGATCAACTCGTTCACTGGAAACGAACCGCACCCACCGGGGAATGGGCCGTTTGTCGGACGGTGAAGCTAGCGTGCTCGTCCATGTCTGAGAGTGCGCTCGTGATCCCCGAGCACTGGCGGAACGCCCTTCACCCACGGCGGGGAGGCACGCCCGTGCCGCCCGCCCCGATCGATCCGGGTGCCCCCGAGTCCGCGCGGAATGCCTTGGCCGGACTGCGGGACGGGACCGAACGGCTGCTCGCCCACAAGCAGAGCGTGCCTGAGCTGGTCGAGGCCGCCCGCGCGCACCTGGACGGCTCGGAGAATCCCCGGGGCGCCGCCGTCCTCGCGGTCATCGCCGCCGACCGGAGCATTGACGCCCGGGTGTTCGCGGACGCGTGGGTCGTCGAGCACGGGCCGGCCTTCGCGGCTGCGGCGGCCGCCGAGGCTGGCCGTATCCGGATGGATTTCGGCAACGGCGCGCGACGGCACCTCGCGCTGATCCGGTACGACAAGCCCGCCGTAGGCTGGGACGCCGGGGACCCGTGCTTCGACGCCGTCGCTCCCCGGATCCGTGCGCTCATCGCGGCCGCCGACGGTGCCGCCTACCGGGACGTGGTCGCGGCGCTGGCGGAGTGCCGCAGGGACCTGACCGGCCGGATGGCCGCCGCGTTCCTGGCACCGTCCGAGACCGGTTGGGTGGACGAGCTCTGCGACGAGTTGCCCGACGAGCTGCGTCCGCTGCCGCTGCGGAGGGTCCTGTGCTCGCTCGGCTCGGCGGACCAGGTCGTGCGGTTCCGTTCAGGTGACCAACGCTGGGATTGGTTGGAGAGCACCGACACCCTGTGGACGGCGGCCGACGGGCTGGGCTCGGCTCTGGTGCCCGTCCTGGGCGACCTCCTCGGCTTCGGGAGCGAGTCGGACCTCGCGCTGGAGATCTTGGCCACCTTGCCGTCCGACGAGGCGATGGAGTTCCTGGTGGGACGCCTCGACAAGAACGGCGTGCACGCGGCCGTCGTCGAGGCCGCGCGGCGCTTCCCGGAACGCGCACGCCGGATCCTCGGTGACGCCGCGAGCTCCGACAGGGCGGCGATCTCCCGGTACGCGGCGCGCCTGCTGGGTGGCGAGGCCGCGATCGAAACCGGGTGGGTTCCCGAGGCCGCTCCGGGAGACCTGCCATCCTTGTTGGTCGATCCGCCGTGGTCGAAGGACCTCCCGGACCGGACGCCCGTCGTCGTGAAGGGCCTCCGAGCCCCGGCGGACCGCACGGTCGCGTGGGAATCGAGCGAACGCGAACAGTGGGCCGTTCTCCCGGCCGACGAGAACGTCGACTGGGACAAGGAGATCAAGGTCTTCCAGGACCGCGACCTGCCTCCCGAACGGCAGTGGGCGCTGTTCCTGTCCGGCCCGGAGGAACGCGTTCGTCCCCTGCTCACCTGGTGGCGGCCGAGCCTGACCCTCGCCGACCCGGCACGGCTGAAGCCGGTGCTGGCGCGCTTCTCCGAGGACGCCGTCCCGGCCGCGCTCGACTTGGCCGCGTGGCGGCCCGCAGCGTCAGCGGAGTTGCTGCTGCCGTTCTGCGATGCCGAGGTCGCCGCGCTGATGGCCGCCTGGCGGCTGCGGCGCCCGGTGCTCCGCCCCATCGCGGAACGCTGGTTCGCGCGGCACGCGGCGGCCGCGGCCCGCGCGCTGGTCCCCACCGCGCTCGCCGGGGGCAAGAAGGTCGCCGAGCGCCGGGCCCGCCGCGACGCGGAGATGGCACTGGTCCACCTTGCCGCGCATGGGCACTCCGCCGAGGTCCTGGCGGCGGCGAAGGAGCACGGCGGCCAGGCCGCGAAGGCGATCGAGGCGCTGGTCGCACTCGATCCCCTGGTCGCCGCCCTCCCCACCGAGATCCCCGAGCCCCCGAGGTGGCTCGACCCGTACCTGCTCCCGCAGGTGCTGCTGCGGGACGGGCGGGCGCTCCCTGGCGCGGCCGTCGCGCACCTGGTCACGCTCCTCACCGTGTCCCACCTGGACGATGTCCACCCGGGCGTCGAGACGGTGCGGGAGGCGTGCGACCCCGACTCCCTCGCCGCGCTGGCGTGGGAGATCTTCCAGCAGTCCGGAATGCGCGGCCGGGGCGGCGGCCTGGGCGACGAGGGCTGGGCGCTGACCGCGCTCGGCCTGTTCGGGAACGACACGACGGCTTGCGAGCTGGCTCCGGTGGTCCGCGCCTGGCCGGGTATGAACGGCCATCTCCTGGCCGTCGCGGGCCTCGACGTGCTGCTCGCGATCGGTACCGACACCGCGCTGGCCCAGCTCAACGGCATCGCCGAACGGATCAAGTACAAGGGCCTCAAGGGCCAGGCGCGGGAGCGGATCGCCGCGCTCGCCGCCGACCGCGGGCTGACCGGCGAGCAGCTCTCCGACCGCCTCGTCCCCGACCTGGGCCTGAACGCCGACGGCACCCTCGTCCTCGACTACGGCCCGCGACGGTTCACGGTCGGGTTCGACGAGCAGCTCAAGCCGTACGTGCTCGACCAGGACGGGAAGCGCCGGGCGAGCCTCCCCAAGCCAGGCGCGCGAGACGACACGGAGCCGGCCGCGGCGGCGCACAAGCGGTTCGCCATGCTGAAGAAGGAGGTCCGGACGGTCGCGGCCGGTCGGCTCGAGCGGCTGGAACGGGCGATGGTCGCCGGGCGGCGCTGGACGGCGGACGAGTTCCGGGAGCTGATCGTCGGGCATCCGCTGGTCTGGCACCTCGCTCACCGGCTGCTGTGGACGACCGGGGACGGCCGCACGTTCCGGGTCGCCGAGGACCGCACGCTCGCCGACCTCGACGATGCCGAGTCGCACCTTGCCGCCACCGATTCGGTCAGGCTCGTCCACCCCTTGAACCTCACCCCGGACACGCTCGCGGCCTGGTCCGATGTCTTCTCCGACTACGAGATCATCCAGCCGTTCCCCCAGCTCGGCCGCCCGGTCCACGCCCTGACGGACGCCGAGCGGGCCGGGGCCGAGCTCGACCGGTTCCGTGGCGTCACCATCGCCGCCGGCGCGGCGCTGGGCATGGAGCGGCGCGACTGGGACCGCGGCGACCCCCAGGACAACGGCATCATCTTCTGGATCTCGCGCCGCCTGCCCGGTGCGCGGACGGTCATGGTGGCCCTCGACCCGGGCATCTCGATCGTCGACCCGAGCTACTGGCCGGAACAGCGAATCGAGTCCGTCCGAATCGTCTCCGGCCACGTGCCGGGCCACCGCGCCGACTCCCGGCTCGCGACCTTCACCGACATCGACGCGATGAGTGCCTCGGAGCTCCTGACCGACCTGCTCCACCTCACCGAGGGCCGCACGGCGACCTGACCGCCGCCCACCCGACACGACAGCCGGGCCACCAGCATGACCAGCCTCTGAAAAACAAGCCCGGTCGCTCCGGGCGATCACACACCGTCGCCGGCCGTCACCGGGAGAGGCTCACTGCTCACTTGGTGGCGGGGCGCTCGGCGTCGGCCGGTCGAACGGCGGGTGCCCTTCCACCAGCGCGTACAGCGTGGCCGCCAGCGACCACAGGTCGGAGGGCGGCCCGCCGGGCTCGCCGCGGACGCGTTCGGGCGCCATGTAGGCAGGCGAGCCGATCAGCGCCCCCGGCCGGGTGAGCGAGGCATCGCCGGCCAGTGTGGCGATGCCGAAGTCGGTGAGCACCGCACGGTCATCATCGCGCAGGAAGATGTCGGCCGGCCTCACGTCGCGGTGCAGCACGCCCTGCTCGTGCGCCGTGCCCAGGGCGTCCAGCACCTCGGCGGCGAGGGCGGCGGCGCGCCGCGGCTCCAGCGGCCCGTCGTCCTGAAGCACCGCGTCCAGCGACCGGCCGGACAGCAACTCCATCACGATCCACGGCCGCCCGTCGGCGTAGATCACGTCATGGACGGTGACGATGCCGGGATGCCGCAGCCGGGCCGCGGCCCGCGCCTCGTGCAGCGCCCGCTGCACGACCCTCTCGCGCCGAGCCTCGCCGGCCTCGCGGGGCAGGGTCAGCTCCTTGACCGCCACGTCGCGCCGAGCTCCTCGTCGCGCGCCCGCCAGACCGTGCCCATGCCGCCGCTGCCCAGCTGGTAACGCCCGTCCAGCACCCCGTCCCCCGGTGCACTCACCGGCGTCCCTCAAGCCTGGCCAGGGTTCCGGCGACGAACGTCCCCGCCCGCCGGGCGCCATCGGCCGCCGCGCCTCGCCCAGCCTGGTAATCGAGTACACCACGGCGTTGCCCTCCCGAACGCCCACGTTATGGCGGTCGAACGCGACGCCGACGCCGCGCATGGTGGATAGGAACGCCTGGTCGCCGATACCGGACCGGATCCTGGGCGGCCGCTTGGCGGCCTTCGCCTTCCTCGGAAGGCCGGGGAAGGCGAAATCCCAGTCCTGCGTGCCCGCCGCGGGCTGCCACTGTGCCTCCTCGGTGAAGACGGCCGTCATCTTCCGGCTCGCCTCGTCCGCCGTGTCGTACACCTGGGGCAAGCGGATCTCCAGCGTGGCCGGCGTGAACGGGCGGCCCTTGGCGCCCGGGACCAGGCTCGCCGCCTGCCTGGCGGACAGCAGCGTGCAGGGTTCCGGTGGCGTGGTCAGCAGCCGGGGGCGCGGCGGGCGCTCGTCGCCGCCCCCGGGCCACAGCGCGATCGGGACCCGACGCCGCAGCGCCTCCCGGGCCGCCGCCGCGCCGATCCGCGCGGAGGGGTCCTTGACCAGCAGGTTGGCGAGCACGGGCGCCAGCTCACCCGACCGCGCCGGGCACGGCTCCTGCTCCGTCAGCACGGCGCTCAGCGCGTCCATCGCGCTCTCGCGGTCGAACGCTCGGCGGCCGCAAAGAGCGTGGCGCCCAACGACCACAGGTCGGACGCCGGACCGGCCTGCTCGTCCCGCAACCGCTCGGGGGCGATGTAGCCGGGCGAGCCGACCAGCATGCCGGTCCGGGTGAGCGCCGGGTCGCCGTCCAGCGAGGCGACCCCGAAGTCGGTCAGCATGACCCGGCCGTCGTCGGCCAACAGCACGTTGCCCGGCTTCACGTCCCGATGGATCAATCCCGCGCGGTGCACGGCCGCGAGCGCCGCCAGCAGTTCCAGCCCTATCTCGGCGACCCGGCGGGGCTCCTGCGGGCCGTCCTCGCCGACGGTCGCGGCCGGCGACCTGCCCTCGACGAGCTCCATGTTACCGACCGGTGCGCACAACGCGAGTGGGAGGTGCCCCGGTGCGAACGGATCGGTTTTCGGCAAGCGCAGCGCCCGGCGGGGCTGCCGCTCCGCTGACGATCCCTCCATGTTCTTCGCGGAAGGTGAGTGCCTCGTCGCCAGAGCATCTGAGGCGCCGTGATCCCTCCGAGGTGGTGCGCCTGGCGGGGGCAGGGATCAGAATGCGCAGGGGAGACTCTTGATGCCGTTCACGAAGCTGGTGGCCTGCCGTATGGGGTCGGCGGCGGCATGGATGTCGGGCAGACGGGTGAACAACTCCCGCAGCATCACAGTGATCTCACGGCGGGCGAGATGGGCGCCCAGGCAGAAATGCGGGCCTGGCGCACCAAAGCCCACGTGCGGGTTGGGCGAGCGGGTGATGTCGAAGCTGTACGGGTCGGCGAACACGCTCTCGTCCCGGTTAGCCGAGACGTAGAACATCACGACCCGGTCACCGGCTCGATAGGAGTGCCCGAGCAGGTCGACATCGCGGGTCACATTGCGGCGCATCCAATTGACCGGGGTGGCGTGGCGGACGACTTCTTCGACCGCGTCGGGCAGGTGTTGGTCCAGGTCAGCGAGGAGTAGCCGGCGTTGCCCCGGATGTGATGTGAACAGCGCGAGGGCATGGGACAGCGCGTTGCGCGTGGTCTCGTTGCCCGCTACGACGAGCAGCGTGAAGAATCTGCCCAGGTCGCGGTCGTTCAGCGCCTCTCCGTCGACGTTGGCCGTCACCAGGGCGGTGACCATGTCGTCAGCGGGCCGTTCGCGCCGGTGACGCGCGAGGTCTCCCATCAGCGCATGCAGGTAGGTGAGCTGCTCGACCAGCAAAGTGCCCCTGTCCTTGCCCTCCGGCGGCACGAACTCCGGGTCGCCGATCGCCTGGATAAGGGAGTTGGTGGCCTCGATGACGTCGGCGTGAACCGACGCGGGGATGCCCATCATCGAGCAGATGATCTCCAGGGGCATCGGCATGGCCACCTCGGTGACGAAGTCACACGGGCCGCGCTCGACCAGCGAGTCCACGATGTCGGTGGCCAGCCGGGCCACGTCGTCCTCGGCTTTCCGGATCATTCGCCGGGTGAACGCCCGGGAGACGATGCGGCGCAGCCGGGCGTGCCGCGGGTCGTCCAAGCTGATCATGGACCCCATGAGCTCACGTGCGGCCGGTGGCGGATCGTCCAGACTGACCGAGGTGGGCTCGGAGCTGAACACCTGGGGGTTGCGGCTGGCCTCGACGACCTGGTCGTACCGGGTCAGCGCGTAGAACCCGGGAGCGTCCGGGCGCGGGCAGAACACCGGCTCGCCGACCGCCCGCAACGACGCGAACGCCTTGTCCCGCTCCGTGTACGGCTGTGCCCAGAAATCCATGCCGGACAGATCAATGGTCACCGCCATCACCCTTCCCGACTTCCATCATCACCATCGCCGGGGCTCGCACGATACGCATCCTGCGATGACTCCTTCCCCTGGGAGGTCGCGCCCGCGAAGATCAGGTTTGCTCAGCCCGTTTCCCGTAGGCAGGTTCGCCGGAACCGATACCGCGCGGGTTGTCGTGTCCGTCCGCTCCACAGCTACCCGACCCGTTGTCCCGGCGCCATCGAGGAAAACACCTACATTTTGAATCCGTACGTTGTGCGAGTACCGATCTCCCACATGCGCCTGGTGGCCGAAACCACGTTTGAGGACAGCGGGTCGGCCGCCACGGCGTATCCATATAGGAGGCTTGCAACATCCGCTCATCGGCATGAGGGGAAGTTCTGCCCTGGCCAGTTCTGGCTGCCATATCGGTTGACGGCCCCGCGCGAACCGGACGTCGATCTGCGCCTCGTCCTGGAAACACTCGGCCGTCCGCGACACGGGTGAGACTCTGCGGTGACTACTGAGACCGGATACCGTTGCTCATGATCGTGCGGAATTGCCATTCGTCCTCGGAACCTGCACTTGTGGCCGGCCGTGGGGATGGAGCAGGTGCCACAGCAATCGCTGGGTCTCTTGGCTGGGATCGGCTCCCAGCTCTTCCAGGGCCGCCTCCAAGCAGCGGTGGGTGCGGCGGACTGCGTCTGGCCGGCCGAGGCGGGCTTGCAAGATCATGATGCGCTGGTAGATGGCTTGGCGTGCACGGTCCGATGAGCAGATTAGCGCCAGGTCGTATTCGACTGTGCCGTTTCGGTCAGGCGGGTGGTTGGTAGGTGGCGGTTAGGTGGTCTTGGAGTTCGGCGTGGCGGAATTGGTAGATCGGGCCGACCGCGCGCAGCAGGCCGAGCCGGTGTGCATCGTCAAGGAAGACCATTAGACGAAGCGGTAGACGTCGCCGCTGGGCCAGCCAGAAGGTGGCGATGAGATAGGCGGGCCATGCGTGATGTCGCCCGACCGTGAGCCCGACCGTGAGCCCGAACGCAGGCCAGACAACCAAGGCCGTCGCCACTCCTTTACGGGGGATGATGCGAGCGAACAGCATGACTCGGCCGCGCAGTCGAAGGTGGACAAAGCCGGGGGCGTCCTGCGGCCAGTAGGAGGCTCTGAGGATGACCGCGAACCCGACCGTGAGCCCGACTGTGAGCCCGTACGACGCCTGGTAGGCGGCCGCGACCGCGAATCCGTCGGTTAGTCCGAATGCGAACCCGTCCTTGAGTCCGATCGCAAACCTGTCTTTGAGCCCATTCGTGAGCACGCCTGTGAGCCAGATCGTGAATCCGACCGTCAGCCCCACCGCGATCCCGGCGGTGAGGCGGATCCTGACCGAGGTGAGCGTGGTGGCGGCCAGGCGCCACCAGGCGAAGTCGCGGACTCCCGGACCGCCGTCGGCGGTGGCGAATCGGCCGCTGAGGTGGTGGGCCAGGTAGCCCAGCCAGCGCTGCACCTGGGCGGGGTCGTGGCGGCGGCGGGGCCGGAAGGGGTCGGCACTGTTCTTACTGGGCTCGCGGGTGGCGATCAGGGCTCCGATGAGGTGGTCGAACAGGTGGGCCCGCAGCGCGGCAGAGTCAGGGAAACGGACGGAATCGGCCAGTTCGGAGAGGTTGGCACCGGGAGCGATGTAAACCGTACGCAGCAGCCACAGCCCCAGCGGAGTGGCGGCCACGTCGGCCAGCGCTGCTACCGGTCCGCTCGCCGCCGAGCCCGGCAGGGCCTGATCTGGCGGAAGTGTGATGCGAAGAGCAGCCAGGATGTCCTGCCAGACCGATCCGGGATGGGGCGGCAGGCAGCGGGTGAGGTACTCGGCGGCGGCCGCGGGGTCCAGCGGCCGTGGTTCCAGTACGGCTGCGGAGGTGATCACGTTCCCGGCAGCGGTGACAGCGGTGGTGAATTCGGTGGTGCGGCTGGTGAGGATGAGTTGGTCGTCGCCGCCCAGGGACCGGTTCAGCGCGATGATCACCTTGGATTGGGCGGGTGGGGGCAGCTCGTCCAGCCCGTCCAGGACCGCCAGGATGTGCCCGCGCGCGGTCATCGCCCGTACAGCGTCGATGCCCAGGTCGGCCGAGCGCAGCGCTGGATGGTCGCGGGCGAGCCGGTTGGAAAGCCAGTCATGCAGCCGCGGGTGTTCTTCGGTGTCCCATCCGGCCACCGGCAACAGCACCGGGACCGGTTCCTCGGGGGCGCGGGTGGCCAGCAGGTGCAGCAGCAGTTGCATCGCCAGGGTCGTCTTGCCCGTTCCCGGGCCGCCCAGAATCACCAGGCGGCGCCGTCGGGTGCGGCGGAACCGGTCGGCCAGCGCGCCGATGTCGGCGCTGGAGGCCGTCCACCACACCCCACCCGCGGCCGATACGCCGGCCGGTTCGATATTGGCCGGGTGGTCCATCAGCGCGGTCGCCGCCGTTGGGGGCTGTTCAGGGGTGCGCCAGCGCACCGGGATCGGATCGGGATCATCCAGTGACCGCAGCCGCGCCTCGTGCTGCCACTGCTCGGCCACCACCTCGGCCAGCACGTCCTTGGCCTGCGTCACCGCGCCGGTGGCCGCCACTGCCCGCGTCGCGCGGGAGGTCCGCAGGGCCCACCCCGCCAGCATCGCCGCCGCGGTGCCGGCAGCGATCAGTAATCCGGTCACCTGCCCGGTGTCAGCCGAGGTTTGCAACCCGTCCTTGCCGCCCAGCGGAACCGCTGTCACCACCAGCAGGAGTACCAGCCCCGCCAGTCCCGCCCCGGCCACCGCCCACGGCCACCAGCCCTTGCCACCCCGCATGGCCGCCATCTTGGCGGCGTTCACACCACCCCGCAGACAACGGCCACAAACGGACCCGACCAGGGATTGTAGGCCGGATTCATCCCGTTGAAGGGCGTCGTTCAGGTACTCGACAGTGTCGGGTTCAAGCGGGTGCGCGGTGAGGTGCGCTGGGTTGTGTGAAGTCCTTGATGTGTATGAGGAGCCGAAGAAACCGGTGGAGCGCGGCCTGGCCCGCGGCCACGTCGAGCACCGGACAGCGCAAGAGCACCGTGTACGAGATCACACCGCAGGGTCGGCAGGCCCTGCGGACCTGGCTGGACGAGCCGGGCGGCGGCGCCGGGCCCGTGCTGGAGTTGAAGGCCCTGGAGGATGCGCCAGCGGCCTTTGAGCGGGGCGAACCCTCGTTCGCCGAGGCAGCGCAGGCCGCGTAGCCGGTCGGAAGAGATGCGGACCTCGAAGCCCTACGCACGCCAGCTGCCCGCACTGGCGTTGGCTGCCCGGCTCGGTCATTTCGCGGGTGAATACCGGACCCGCATTGTGGCCGGCCCGGACACGAGCGTCGAGGCCAGCCAACTGACCGGCTCGGCGAGTTCGAGGTCCGGAATTCGCCGCAGGACCTCGCCCATCATGACCCGTCCTTGAAGCCTTCCGACGTGCACCCCGAGGCAGTAGTGCCCGGAGAAACCGAAAGCGATGTGAGGGTTCGGTGAACGACGGACATCGAACCGCTCGGGGGTCTCGAACTTCGCCGGGTCGAAGTTGGCGGCGCCGTACCACGGGATGACCGCGTCGCCGCGTTTGATCCGCCGCCCGAGGAGGACGGTGTCGCGCGTGGCGATCCGGTATACGTGGGCGACCGGGCTCAACCATCGCAGCATTTCCTCGACGGCGGTGCCGATCCCGCCGTCCAGATCCTCCATCAGCAGGGTGCGCTGGTCCGGGTTCTGCAGCAGGGCCAGGATCCCGCCGGCGATGAGGTTGCGGGTTGTGTCGCTGCTCCCGTGGACGAGGAGGCCGAGGTTCGGAACGAACGCCTCCTCGTCCATCGGCTCGTCGCCGATCATGCCGAAAGCGAGCCGGGTCGAGATGTCGTCCGCAGGGTTGGCGCGCTTCTCCCGCCAGACCTGCCGACAGTATTCGTCCTCGGCCTTCCGGGCGGCGCGGACCGCCTTCGGGTCCTGTGTGTCCGACACCCCGTGGATCGTCTCGACGTACCGGTAGAGGGCCACCGCGTCGGAGCGCGGGATGCCGAGCAGGTCGGCGCCCACGTACGAGGCCATCTTCCCGGCGACGTCCTGGACGAACTCGCATGCGCCCCGCTCGCTCATCTCGTCGATGATGTCGCCGGCGATCTCGCGGAAACGGGCCTCTCGCCGCTTGACCACGCGCGGTGTGAACCAGCCACTGATGATCTTCCGGAGCAGCGCGTGCCGCGGATCGTCGAGCATGATGAAGGAGCTGTTGTGCTTGACTTCTTCGGGTAGATCCAGCATCCCGAGGTAGCCGTGCGACGAATACAGGTCGTTGTGCCGCAGAACCGTATGCACGCCCTCGTAGCTGGTGACCGCCCAGAATCCTGTTCCGTATCTGGGGTCCCGGCTCGGCTCGGGCTGAGGGTGCCAATAGACGGGGTGGTTCTCGCGCAGCCAACGGAATTGGTCGAGTGGTTGGCCGTCGGCCCATGCCGCCGCGGACAGCAGGTTGATCGCATTAGCTTCTTCGGTCACGGTCACTGTCGTGCTCCTTCCTTCGTGCACATGGCCCCCTGAGACTCGTTAGATCATCTCTCATGTGGTTCGGCTTGAAGGGGTCTCGGCAAGGGCGCAGCGGAGTGGGTGCAGATGAGTGCACGTGAGCACTCACGGAAAGACCGGCGACTCCACACACCAAAGCGCGCACCGGCTCGTTGCGCCGACTGAACGCCGTGCCGGACGCCGGGGCCGCGGCCTCGCTACGATATCCACCGTGACGGTGGAGAGCATGATGCTCAGCGGGCGCGCGCCGCGCGGTGAGCATCGCCCCGACGTCGAACGCCACCTCATTGCCGCTGCCGCGAGCGTCCAGGTGGCGCATCATTGCTCCCAAGCCAGATGCACGGCTTCTTCACCTTCGTCGAAGTTCTTCCGAGGGCGAATGAAGGGCGGTCCCTTGTGAGCGAGCAGATAAACGGAACATCGCCCCTCCCGGAAGGCAGATCCACATGTCCGGATCGAAGCGCACAGTCGACGCCGTCATCGTCGGAGCCGGATTCGCGGGGCTCTACCAGCTCTACCGGTTCCGCGAGCTCGGCCTGACCGCCTGTGTGTTCGAGACGGCGCCGGACATCGGCGGGACCTGGTACTGGAACCGCTACCCCGGCGCCCGCTGCGATGTCGAGAGCATGTCCTACTCCTATTCCTTCTCCCCGGAATTGGAGCAGGAGTGGACCTGGACGGAGAAGTATCCGCCGCAACCGGAGATCCTGCGGTACCTCAACCATGTCGCCGACCGGTTCGAGCTGCGCAAGGACATCACCTTCTCCACGAAGGTCACCGGCGCGGCCTGGGACGACGGCACCAAGCGGTGGACGGTCACGACCAGCGGCGGCGAGACCGTCACCGCTCAGTACGTCGTGATGGCGACCGGGTCGCTGTCGGTACCGAAGGATCCAGAAGTTCCCGGGATCGAGCGCTTCCAGGGGAAGACCTACCGCACGGCGGACTGGCCGCACGAGGGCGTGAACTTCACCGGCCTTCGAGTCGGCGTCATCGGGACGGGCAGCTCCGGCATCCAGACCATCCCGATCGTGGCCGGGCAGGCCGCCGACACCACCGTGTTCCAGCGGACCCCGAACTTCACGCTCCCAGCCGGGAACCGGCCCCTCACCGACGCGGAGATCGCCGATCGGAAGGCGAACTACCGGGAGTGGCGGGAGGCGCAGCGCCGGTCTGGTTTCGGCGTTCCGGTCCCACTGGCGGACAAGTCGGCATTCGAGGTGACCGAGGAGGAGCGCAACGCCACCTACCAGGCGGCCTGGGACCAGGGCGCGCTCATGCCCATCCTCACCGCGTACACCGATTCGATCACCACCAAGGCGGCCAACGACACCGCGGCGGAGTTCGTCCGCGGCAAGATCCGCGAGATCGTCGAGGACCCCGAGATCGCCGAGAAGCTCTGCCCCACCACGCATCCGATCGGCATCAAACGGCCGTGTCTGGACACCGACTACTACGCCACGTTCAACAAGGACAACGTCCACTTGGTCGATCTGCGGAAGACCCCGCTGGCCGAGTTCACCGACAAGGGAATCCGCACGACGGAGCGGGAGTACGAGTTCGACGCCATCATCCTCGCCACCGGCTTCGACGCCATCACAGGCGCGCTCACCGCGATCGACATCCGCGGCCGGGACGGGGTGCGGCTCACCGACAAGTGGTCGGACGGCCCCCGCTCGTATTTGGGCCTGGCGGTCGCCGGCTTCCCGAACCTCTTCACGATCACCGGGCCGCTGAGCCCGTCGGTGCTGTCCAACATGGTCGTCTCGATCGAACAGCACGTCGACTTCGTCACCCATGCGGTCACGTATCTGAGGGACCACGGCTACGCGGCCCTCGACGCGAACATCCAGGCCCAGGACGCATGGGTGGCCCACGTCGACGAGGTCGCGCACTACACGCTCTACCCGACCGCCGACACTTACTACAACGGCGCGAACGTACCCGGCAAACCGCGGGTCTTCCTCGCGTACGCCGGCGGTGTCGGGACCTATCGGGAGCACTGCGAACAAGTCGCAGCCAAGGCGTATGAGGGATTCGACCTGATTCCGGCATAGCGGTGGAATCGATTGTCGGCTTGCTCCCTCCCAGCGACCTGAACGGCATGCACCGCAGGCGGGCCTCTGGCCGCACACTTTGGCCTCGATCACCGACCACCGGCTGGTCCTGGACCTGGACCATGAGAACGCGGATGCGCTCTGAGCCGGGATGATGGAACTTCCTACAGTCCCGCATCCACTGATCCTGAGAACATCCGCGAGACTCAATCTCCCCACGCGGCTTCGACGGTCTCTGCCGTATTCGACGAGCCGAACCGGGCGGCCGATGCCGGGCTGGTGCCGGTAGTGCGCCTGGCCGGCGGCCGAGTCGGTGCGCATCGCCGATGCGGGCAGCGGCGGCGGGGCCGACCTGGCGGCGGAGGTGGTGTCGTTGGTGGCGACGATGGGCGCGGGGCCCAGCGGTCCGGGGCCCCCACCGCAGTGCCTGAGCGATGGGGCCTGCCGCCCGTCCACGGGCGGACGCGAGGCGGGCGCTGGAGCGGCTGTGCTCGAGGAGGCCATCACCCGGGGGTGAGTCGGGCATCACCTCTGGCCAGGGTCACGACCGTGCCCTGGCGCTATTGGTGAGCATGCACTCACTACCGAACCCTGTTCGGTGATTCCACGTCCCATTCGCCCGGGTGCAGGGAAAAATCGAAGTTTGAGGGACTGCACGCCCTGGCGAGCGTTATGGTGCGTTCCCATCGGATTCATTCCCGTAATGTTCGCAGTGCGGCGAGGTTGCGCGCACCCCGTCGCGCCATGCTCAGAAGGACGCGATGGCAGCACAAGCAGGCCGACCGGCAGTTGAACGAGACGCGCTGGAACACGCGTTCCGGGTTTGGCTGATCGTGATCGTCGTCGCAGGCGGCGCCTGGTTGGGCACTCTTCTGACCCTGGATCGCATCGATCCTTGGGGCGCCTCGCTCGGCGGCATGGCGGCGCTGATCGTCAGCCTCGCGGTTCCATTCGCGGCCTATCACGCCCGGTACGCACGCAGCGTCCGCACCTGGCTGTCCCGTATGAGGAACGACGACGACCGGCTGGAGAGCCGGTTGCGCGAGCTGCTCGACGGGCCGCTGCCCGATCTGATCGGACGGCTCCGCACGGGGGCGTCGCCGGAGGAGACCCTGGCGGACCTGAGGGCCGCACCCGATCACCTGCTGGGCCGTCTCGTGCAGCTCGTGGCCAACGGCGTGGCGTCGGGTGAACGCGACGCGGCAAAGGCGAGGGCCGAGCTGGAGTCCCTGGAATGGGCGGTGGCCCGGCTCGCCGACGAGACGCTCCCCCTCCTCGTCGAACGGATCAACGGTGACCGCGCCTCGGCCTCGGCCTCGACCGCGCTCGCCGAGCTGCCCACCCTCCCGCACGCGGCGCTGGAGCGCCTGCAGCGGAAGACCGTCGACGCCCTGGTGGCGAGCGAGCGCAACCGGGCCGCCGCCATGACGGCGGCGGCGAGCGTCGCGGCCCGGATCCAGGCGCAGACGACGCGCATGCTCGCCCAGCTTCGCGAGCTCGAGAACCAGTACCACGAGGACGAGTTCTTCGGCGACCTGCTGAACCTGGACCACCACGTCTCGCAGATGGGCCGCTTGGCCGACAGCATCGCGCTGCTCAGCGGGGGCCGCTCGGGTCGCCGCTGGACCAAGCCCATCGTGCTGGAGAGCATCATCCGCGGCGCGATGGGGCGCATCGCCTCCTACCAGCGCGTCCAATACCACTCGACGAGCAACGCCGCCGTCGCCGGGTTCGCCGCCGAGGGCGTGATGCACGCGCTGGCCGAGCTGATGGACAACGCCGCCAACTTCTCGCCGCACGGGACCGCCGTGCACGTCTACGCCGAGGAGGAGGACGCCGGGGTCGTGGTCACGATCGAGGACAGCGGTCTGGGCATGCGGCAGCGCGAACGCCAGCGGGCGGAGCGGCTGATGTCCGAGTCGGCGGACCTGACGACGCTCCCCGGGACCCGGCTGGGCCTGGCGGTGGTGGGGCGGCTGGCCGGCAAGCACCATCTGACGGTCAGCTTCCGCCCGTCCTCGCGCGGGGGCATCGGGGTGGTCGTGCTGATTCCGCGGCGGCTCATAACCCGCTCCGCCTCCGACGAGACCGCCCTGGAGACGCCGCCCGGGGCCGGCACCGTCTCGTCGTTCGCCTCCTCCTCGCGTAGCCGCGCCCGCACGGCCGTCGGCGGCGCCGTTCGTACGGGCGCGGAGGACGCTCGCGCGCCCGACGCGCCGGGCGACAGCGCGGACGAGGCGTACCTGCCCAAACGCCGCCGCGGCGCGACCCTGGCCGCGACGATCGAGCGGCCGTCCGGGCCCGCCCCCAAGCCCCGTGAGCCGGGGGTGCGGTTCGCCGCGTTCCGCCAGTCCGCGGCGGGCCGCGCCCGTGAGGCCGGTGCCGAGCCGGCGCCGGGAGGCGACGGCGGCACCGAGGGCGGTACCCATGACGACGGCGGCGGCACGTCCGCGGCTGACCTCGACCGGTAAGGCCTGCGGCCCTGCCGTCCCCCGAGTCGGGGACGGGTGGCGTACCGGGGCCTGAGCCCGGCCGGAGGAACGACTGATGTGAAGGAGGCAGGGGTGCACCGCCCGCCGGTCGCGCCCCGTGATCTTGATGAACACCGATGACCATCGACTCGATTGGCTTCTGACGGCCCTGATGGACCGGGCTCCGGGAATCCAGCACGTCCTGGTGCTGTCCAGGGACGGTCTGCGGATCTGCCACACGCGCCGGCTGGACGACGACAGGGCCGACCAGCTGGCGGCCATCGCCTCGGGAATCCAGAGCCTGTCCCTGACCGCTTCCCACGAGTTCGGCGACGGCATCGGTGCCGGCCAGTCGATGGTGGAGTTCTCCGGCGGGGTGCTGCTCATCATCCCGGCCGGGGAGGGGGCGCACCTGGCCGTCCTGGCCTCCGAGGACGCCGACGTCGGCCTGGTCGGCCACAGCATGAACGAGCTGGTGGAGCAGATCGGCGGGTACCTGACCGCGGCGCCGCGCACGGCGGCCCACGGCACGGCGACATGAACCCGCGCGCCCTGGACCGGGAGGATCCCGACCGGCTCTACACCGTGACCGGCGGTCGCAGCCGGGTGGACGACGACGGCCTCGACCTGGTCGGCCTGATCCTCGCCGAGAGCGACCCCGGCCCTGGCATGCAGTCCGAGCACGTCACGATCCTGCGGCTGTGCCGCCACGAGCCGGTGGCGGTCGTCGAGCTGTCCTCCCATCTCGGGCTCCCGGTGAGCGTGGTGAAGATACTGCTGCTCGACCTGCGCGACACCGGCCACATCACCGTCCGCCATCCGTCCTCGGCCGCCGCCACGACCCACGTGGCCGACATGGATACGTTGAAGCAGGTGCTCGTTGGACTCCAAAGTCTCTGACCAGGCCGCCGGTGCCAGACCGCCGGGCGCCGTCCCGTTGCGCCGCACCGCCCGGGACGCGCTGAAGATCGTGATCGTGGGGGGGTTCGGTGTCGGGAAGACCACCCTGGTCGGCTCGGTCAGCGAGATCCGCCCGCTGAGCACCGAGGAGGTCATGACCAAGGCGAGCGTCGGGGTCGACGACGCCAGCCGGGTCATGGAGAAGCGGACCACGACGGTCGCGTTCGACTTCGGCCGGATCTCCCTGGACGACCACAGGGTGCTCTACCTGTTCGGGGCGCCCGGTCAGGAGCGGTTCTGGTTCATCTGGGACCAGCTGTTCTCGGGGAGCCTGGGCGCGGTGGTCCTGGTGGACACGCGCCGCCTGGAGGACTCCTTCTACCCCCTCGACCGCCTGGAGCATCACAAGATGCCGTTCGTGGTGGCCGTCAACCGGTTCGAGGGGCCCGGCCCGCGGCCCTCGCTCGTCAAGGTGCGCGACGCGCTGTCCCTGGACCCGGACATCCCGCTGGTCGAGTGCGACGCCCGGCACCGGGAGTCCAGCAAAAACGTACTGATCACGCTCGTCCGGCACCTCGTCAGACTCCACGACCCAGCCATGTTCCAGGAGGCCGCGCAGTGACCGAGGAGAACGTCCGGCCCGCGGGCGACCAGGACGCCGTGCGCCTGTACGGGGAGGAGTTCAACGAACGGCCGTTGGAGCTCTACCAGCGGCTGCGGCGCGAGTACGGCCCGGTCGTCCCCGTCCTGCTCGAGGGCGACTTCCCGGCCTGGTTCGTGATCGGCTACCGGGAGCTCAAGCATGTCGCGAGCAATCCCGACCTGTTCGCCCGAGACACCCGGCGCTGGAATGCCTGGGACACGGTCCCCGAGGACTGGCCGCTGATGCCGTACGTCGCCTGGTCGCCGGCGATGTGGATGACCGAGGGGGCCGAGCACCAGCGGCGGGCCGGTGCGGTCAGCGACGCGCTGGACGCGATCGACCGCACCGAGCTGGCCATCCTCAGCGAGGAGGTCACCGACGGGCTGATCGACGGGTTCGCCGGAGACGGCGAGGCCGACCTGCTGGACCGGTATGCCGACCCCATCCCGCCGCTGGTCTTCGCCCGGCTCCTCGGCCTGCCCGAGGCCGAGGTGCCCGCTCTGATCAAGGACATCGCCGATTCGGCGGGCTCCGACGAGAACGCGATCCCGGCGTTCCAGCGGCTCAATGAACGTCTGCGGACACTGGTGGAGCACAAGAAGGTGTACAAGGGGCCGGACATCTCCTCCCGGATGCTGGCGCATCCCGCCGGTCTGACCGTCGACGAAGTGGTCCACGACATCGTGCTCCTCCTCGCCGCCGCGCACCTGCCCACGAGCAACTGGATCGGCAACACCCTGCGGCTGATGCTGGTCGACGAGCGGTTCGCGATGACGCTCCAGGGCGGTCGCGGCAGTGTCGCCCAGGCGCTCAACCAGGTGCTCTGGGAGGACACCCCGCAACAGAACGTCATCGGCCGCTTCGCCGCGCACGCATGTGAACTCGGTGGCCATACCATCCGCGCCGGAGAGATGGTGGTGATGGGATACTCCGCGGCCAACGCCGACCCTCAGGTGCGGCCCATCTCACCCGGCCATGGCGCCGACAACCGCGCCCATTTGTCGTTCGGGCACGGCGAGCACGGATGTCCCTTCCCAGTCCCCGAACTCGCCGAGATCATCGCCAAGACGTCGGTCGAGGTGCTCCTCGACCGGCTGCCCGACGTCGAACTGTCGGTGAAGCCCGATGAACTGGAATGGGTCCCGTCGCTCTGGATCCGCCGCCTCGCCGCCCTGCCGGTCGCCTTCACCCCGGCTGGCTCCCGCCGGGGCGCATGACTCCTGGGCGCGGTTCTCCAGGGGTGATCAGTGACGAGCCGATGGCCACATGCTGTGAACGGAACCCGGTGGGCTCCGTTGGGAAGCCAGTGAGACCGCCTCCCTGGTCTTCGAAACTTGACCCTTGCAAGGCCGCCGTTGGTGGCACGGGGTGCGGGTTTCCGCCCTCACTACCGATGAGTTCCGCCTCGCCGCGTCGTCTGCATGTTGGGAACGTCCCCCTTCCGCGCCTGCGGGAGGTCCGAGATGACAGGAGTGTGCACGCCGTGGACCAGGAGAACGTGAGCGCCACCCTGACCGTCGCCGTGCCCGCCGCGAGGGTGTTCGCGGTGCTGGCGGACCCGACGACCCATTCCGCGATCGACGGCACCGGCTGGGTTCAGGAACCTGCCGACAAGGCGCCGCTGACCGAAGTGGGACAGATTTTCCGGATGGACATGTATCACCCCAACCATCCAGACGGTGACTACCAGGTGGCCAACAAGGTCCAGGTGCTCGACCCGCCACGCGCCATCGGCTGGCTGACGGGGCAGGAGAAGGACGACGGCCACCTGGAGTTCGGCGGCTGGATCTGGCGTTACGACCTTGCGCCGCTCGGTCCGTCCGAGACCGAGGTCACGCTCACCTACGACTGGTCGGCGGTGCCGCAGTCCATCCGGGAGTACCTCCAGTTCCCGCCGTTCGGCCCCGAGCATCTCACCAACTCGCTGCACCACCTGGCCGAGCTCGCCGCACCGACGCCCCGGGCCTGAACGCCCGGCTGCCGGCCGGGCGCCTCTGTCGTGCCAGCGTGACGAGATCACGCCTGAGCGGCGCCCGTTCTGGCGGGTCCACGATGCGGCCGACACTCACATAGGTATGGGTGATATCTCCGATCACGATCAGGACTTTGTCTCGATCTGATGCGGCGTGATTGGTTCGAATGGCTTCGGCAGGCCTCTTCCGAACGCCGATCCGGCTCCATACCCAGCATCTGAGGAGAAGCGCGTGAGGGACGCGGTCATCGTCGACGCGGTTCGCACCCCCATCGGAAAGCGCGATGGGGCCCTGGCCGCCATTCACCCGGCGATCCTTTCAGCGCACGTCCTGACCGCACTGGTCGAACGCACCGGAGTGGAACCGGCGGAGATCGACGACGTCATCTGGGGGTGCGTCAGCCAGGCCGGCGACCAGTCCGGCAACATCGGCCGGGTCGCCGTGCTGGCGGCGGGATGGCCCGAATCGGTGCCCGGCACCTCGGTGGACCGCCGATGCGGCTCCAGCCAGCAGGCGGTGCACTTCGCCGCCGCGGGAGTGATCGCCGGACACTACGACTTCGTGATCGCCGGTGGTGTCGAGTCGATGAGCCGCGTGCCCATGGGATCGGCCGGGCGGGACGGCCGTCCGTACCCGGGCGAGGTGCTCGAGCGCTACGGCGTGGACGGCTTCGATCAGGGTGTCGGCGCGGAGATGATGGCCGAGCGGTGGGGCCTTTCCCGGCGGCGGCTCGACGAGTACTCGGCCCGGTCGCACGCCAGGGCCGCGGCGGCCGTCGACTCCGGCGCGCTCGACGGGCAACTCGCTCCGGTGGCGGGGGGCCTGCGGAACGACGAGGGCATCCGCCGCGGATCGTCGGTGGAGACGCTGGCCAAGCTGAAGAGCGCCTTCCGCGAGGACGGCGTCGTCACCGCCGGCAACGCCTCGCAGATCTCCGACGGCGCGGGCGCACTGCTCATCACCTCGGGCGAGACCGCCCGCGCACGTGGCCTGCGGCCGGTCGCCCGCGTGCACACCGCCGCGCTGGCCGGCGACGATCCCGTCATCATGCTGACCGCGCCGATCGAGGCGACGGCCAAGGTGCTCAAGAAATCCGGGCTGCGCATCGACGACATCGGAGCATTCGAGGTGAACGAGGCCTTCGCTCCGGTCCCGCTGGCCTGGCAGGCGGAGACCGGAGCCGCCGGCGATCGGCTCAACCCGCTGGGCGGCGCGATCGCCGTCGGGCACCCGCTGGGCGGTTCGGGCGCCGTCCTGATGACCCGGCTGGTGCACCATATGAAGGACCAGGGCATCCGGTACGGCCTGCAGACCATGTGCGAAGCGGGTGGCATGGCGAACGCGACCATCCTCGAACTGCTGTGACGATCATTTCCCCGCCCTGTCCGGGACGGGACCACTGAGAGGAACCGCGCACATGCGTTTGGAAGGAACGTCCATTGCCGTCACCGGAGGCGCGTCCGGTCTCGGGCTGGCGGCGGCCCGCCGGGTGGTCGAGGCGGGCGGCAGGGTCACCCTCATCGACCTGCCCGCCTCCGCCGGCGCGGACGCCGCCAAAGAACTTGGCGGCGACGCCCGGTTCGTCGCCGCGGACGTCACCGACGCCGACCAGTTCGCGGCGGCGCTCGACGCGGCGGACGCGTTCGGGGGGCTTCGGGGCCTGGTGCACTGCGCGGGCGCCGGCCGCAGGCTCAGACTGCTGGACAAGGACGGCGCCCCCGGTTCCCTGGAGGACTTCGAGTGGGTGATCAGGCTCAACCTGATCGGCTCGTTCAACGCCCTACGCCTCGGGGCCGCCCGCATCGCCCGCCGGGACGAGATCGACGGCGAACGCGGCGCCATCGTGCTGACCGCGTCGGTCGCCGCCTATGAGGGCCAGATCGGCCAGATCCCGTACACCGCCGCGAAGGCGGGCATCGTCGGGATGACCCTGACGGCGGCCCGTGACCTGGCCGGCAGGTCGATCCGGGTGTGCACGATCGCACCGGGGATCATGGACACTCCCCTGCTGGCGCGGCTGCGGGAGGACGTGCGGGCCTCGCTCGAGGCCGGCGTGCCCAACCCGGCCCGGCTCGGCCGTCCCGACGAGTTCGCGAGGCTGGCGTGCCAGATCCTGGAGAACGGCTATCTCAACGGAGAGACGATCCGGCTCGACGGCGCCCTCCGCATGGCACCGCGCTGACGGCCGGTTCCGGCGCCGAGGATACATTCGGCCTCGTGGACCTGCACCAGTTCAAGTACTTCCTCGCGGTCGTCGACCACAACGGCATCAACGCGGCGGCGACCATGCTCGACGTCGCCCAGCCCACCGTGTCGCAGGCGATCCAGGGGCTCGAACGTGAGCTCGGCGTGCAGTTGTTCCACCGCATCGGCCGCGGCATGGTGCTCACCTCGGCCGGCCACAGCCTGGTGGGGCCCGCGCGCCGCGTCCTGCGCGATGTCGTCGCCGCGGAGGGCTCGCTCCTCGACGCGGCCGGGCGGCCTCGCGGGCGGCTGGACATCTTCGCCATGCCCGCGTTGTCGGCGGATCCGGTGGCACGACTGGTCGGCGCCTTCCGCAGGGAGTTCCCGAGGGTCTCCATCCGCATAGGCGACCTGCGTGACGAGGCCATGGCGACGTCCCTGATCAGGGAGGGCCACTGCGAGATCGTGGCCTGCCATCTGCCGACGGTGGACTCTTCGGGCCTGGACGTCTGCGAGCTGGGCGTGCAGGAGTACTGGCTCGTCCTTCCGCCCGGCTCGGCGGCGCCCGCGGACGACCCGTTGCCGCTGTCGAGGCTGCCGGACATCCCGCAGGTGACCGTGCCCCGGGGCAGTTCCCTGGCGGTCGGCGAGATCGAGCAGGCGATCGCCGCGGCGGGCCGTGCCGTGAGCCCGTCCGTCGTGGTGGAGCACCGCGAGGCCCGGCTGCCGTTCGTCCTGGCCGGGGTGGGCGCCACGTTCCTGGAGCGGTCGATGGCCGAGGCCGCCGCGGCCCGGGGGGCCGTGGTGCGCTCCCTCGACCCGCGGATCGAGCGGGCCCACGGGCTGGTCTACGACTCGGCCGCGCTCTCCCCGGCCGGTCGCGCGTTCATCGCCCTGGCGCGGGCCGATGCCCGCGCGTGAGCACGCTCGTCAGCGGTCTCCCGCAAGCGAGCGGGCGCTTTCGCGCAGCTCGTTCTTGCGGACCTTCCCGCTCACGTTGCGCGGCAGTTCCGCGACCACGGCGAGGTGCCGCGGCACCTTGTACGACGCCAGCCGCGACTTGCACCACCGCTCCATCTCCTCGGCCGTCGGCGGATCGGACGCGGCGGCGGGGACCACGACGGCCAGCGGCGTCTCGCCCCACCGCTCGTGCGGCATGCCCACCACGGCGACCTCGGCCACCTTGGGGTGGGCGGCGACGGCCTCCTCCACCTCGGCGGAATAGATGTTCTCGCCGCCAGAGATGATCATGTCCTTCAGCCGGTCGACGACGTAGATGTAGCCGTCCTCGTCCTGGCGGACGAGATCACCGGAGTGGAACCAGCCGCCGGTGAAGGCCGCGGCGGTCTCGGCGGGCTTGTTCCAGTAGCCGCTCATGATGGACGGCCCGCGGTAGACGATCTCGCCGACCTCGCCGCACGGCACGTCGTCCATGTGCTCGTCCACGATGCGGACCTCGGTGTTGAGCAGCGGGGTCCCCACCGACCCGATCTTGCGCAGCGCGTCCTCGCCGAGCAGCACGGTCGACACCGCGCTGCTCTCGGTCTGCCCGAACACGCTGAGCAGCCGCGCGCCCGGAAACGTCTCGATCATCCTGTGCAGCAGGGCCTTCGTCGCGGGCGCCGCGCCCCACGAGATGATCCGGAGGGCGGACAGGTCTCTGCCCTGGATGCCCGGGACGTCCACGATCGCCTGCCACTGGGCGGGGACGAGGAAGACGTAGCCGACGCGCTCGCGTTCGAGCAGGTCCAGGGTCTCGACCGGGTCGAAGCGGCCGGACCTGGTGAGCACCGTCCGGGCGCCGAGCAGGATGCTCGACAGCAGCGCCGCCAGGCCGCCGATGTGGAAGAGCGGGGTGTTGATCAGCCAGCACCGGCAGTCGGCCGGCAGGCCGAAGTGGGCGATCCTGCTCATGGTCTGGACGAGGAGGTTGTAGTGCGTGAGCACCGCGCCCTTGGGCCGTCCCGTGGTGCCGGACGTGTACATGATGAACGCGGGGGCCTGGAGGTCGACCGCCACGCCGGGCGCGGTCGCCGGCGCGTCGCGCAGCGCGTCCTCATAGCGCTCCATGGACCCGGTCGCCTCGTCGCCCTCTCCGACCACGAGGCAGTGGCGTACCGTCGGCGTCCGCTTCCACGCCTGGGCGAAGGTCGCGGCCAGCGCGGCCTCGACGACGGCGAGGAGGGCCCCGCTGTCGGACAGCTGGTAGGCCACCTCGTCGGCGTGCAGCCGGAAGTTGATCGGCACGCAGACGGCGCCCAACCGGGCACAGGCGAAGAAGGCCTCCACCGTCTCCGGACCGTTGAACGTCATCACCGCGACGCGGTCGCCCGGCGCGACGCCGCGCGCGCGGAGGGCGCCCGCGAGCCGGTCGACCCGATCGTCCAGCTCGCGGTACGTGTGGTCGGCGCCGTCCATGCGCAGTGCCACGGCGCCCGGGACGGTGCGGGCGTGCCGGGCGAGCTGGTCGCCGAGCGTCATGCCCGCGAACGCCGGGGCCGGGGTCGGGGCCGCCATCACCGCATCCGCCCGTGGGGGCGCCGCCCGCCGGGGCGGGTCACCGGCGAGCTCCGTGGAAAGGCAGCGTTCATCAAAGGACCTCCGAGAAAATCCCGGCCTTGAGGCCGGGGAGGAATCGGACCCCTGCGAAGCAGGGCAGGGAAAGGAGATTCGCCCCCGGGGGGCGAATGCCGGTTGACCAGGCACTTTCCAGCACGTTTTCGTCCCTGTGTTCGAGCGTGCACGCTACGCTCACCCCTGTGCCGCGCTACCGCCTGGACCCCACGCCCGAGCAGGAGCAAGTCCTGCTCTCGCATTGCGCGCACGCCCGGTACGTGTGGAACCTGGCCGTCGAGCAACACGGCTTCTGGTCCCGGCACAGGGGCGGGGCACCCGGCTACACCGCCCAGTGCCGACAGCTCACCCAGGCCCGCGCCGCGTTCGAGTGGTTGCGGGCCGGGTCCCAGACCGTGCAGCAGCAGGCGTTGCGTGACTTCGCGCAGGCGATGAGCAACTTCTTCGCCGGTACCCACCGCCGTCCCACCTGGCGCAAGCAAGGCGTGCACGAGGGGTTCCGGCAGGTCGGCCTCAAACCCCACCAGGTCAGGCGCCTGTCGCGCAAGTGGGCCGCGGTGCTGGTGCCCAAGTGCGGATGGGTGCGGTTCCGCCTGTCGCGGCCGGTGCCGGAGGGCGTGAGGTCCTACCGGGTGACCCGTGATCGGGCCGGGCGCTGGCATGTCGCCTTCGCGCACGTCCCGGCCCCGGTGCCCGGCCCCGGCAACGGGGCCGTGGTCGGGGTGGACCGGGGCGTTGCCGTCAGTGCCGCCCTGTCCAATGGGGATCTGCTGAAGGTCCCCGGCCTCACGCCCGGGGAGACGCGACGCCTGGAGTTGCTGGCCCGGGGCCTGGGGCGTGCCCGGCGCGGTTCCGGCCGCCGCGCCAGGCTCAGGGCCGCGCTCGCCCGGCTCAAGGCCCGCGAGAGCGACCGCCGCAAGAACTGGGTGGAGCAGACCTCCACGATATTGGCCCGCGAGTTCGACGTGATCGGTGTCGAGGACCTGCGCATCGGGGCCATCACCCGCTCCGCCAGAGGCACCATCGAGAGGCCGGGACGCAACGTCGCCGCCAAGGCGGGGCTGAACCGGGGCATCCTGGCCGGCGGTTGGGGGATGCTGGTCGAGCGGCTGGAACATAAGGCGCCCGGCCGCGTCCACAGGATCGATCCCGCGTACACCTCGCAGCGCTGTTCGGCGTGCGGGACCACGGATCGGGAGGCGCGCGAGAGCCAAGCGCGTTTCCGGTGCCGGTCCTGCGGCTACGCCGGCAACGCCGATGTGAACGCGGCACGCAACATCGCCCACGAGACCAGACTCGTGTGCACGGCGGCCGGACCGGCCGTCGCTGCGCGGGGACGCCCCGGGTCGCCGGGGCGGACGAACCGCGAACCTCAACCTGTTCTCCTTTCCTGAGGCCACGGGTTGGAATCCCCCTCGTTTACCAGGGGGAGGAGGTCAAATCCGCGCCAAGGCATGCCGGTGAGCAGTCGACCATGACACCGGGCCGTGGGACAAAGACCGAACCCCGCATCGTTTGATAGGGCGAACCTATGCTTCGTGTGCCGAGGGTAGGGCGGCGGAGCGCTGCCGGCCCACCTCCGCCGCGACATCCAGGAACGCGGCGGCCGCCGGGGACAGCGGGCCCGGCCGGAAGACCACCCGCACCGTGCGCCGGACCTGCGGCACCGTGGACCGCACCGCCACGTTCGCCAGCTCCGTCTCGGCGATCCGCCGGGGCAGGAAGGTGGCGCCCGCGCCGTGCATGACCAGCTCCCAGATCGCCTGCCGGTGCGCGCACTCGACGGCCACGAAGTCGATGGCCCGGCCCAGCGCGTCGTCGAGGGGAGTCCGGCCGCCCGCCGCCGACGACTCCAGTACCAGGGGGATCTCCGCGACCGCGTCCAGCGGGACCGGATCGGGAAGCGCGGCGGCCAGGTCGGGCGGCAGGACGAGGGCGATCTCCTGCTCCCAGAGCTCGCGGGTGCTCAGCATGTCGGTCTTCACCGGGAAGTCGGTCAGTCCCAGCTCGGCCTGCCCCTGGCGGACCTGGCTGACGACACCGGACGGCCCGCCGGGATCGAGGACGGTCACCAGGACGCCCGGGTGCCGCCGGCGCAGCCCGCTGGTCAGCTCCGGCAGCGGATCGGCCGACAGCGTGGACAGCGCCGCGATCTCCAGGCGCCCGGTGGCCAGGTCGCGGACGGCGTGCACCCGGCTTCTGGCGTTCTCGACGTCGGCGAGGATCCGCCGGGCCGGCCCGAGAAACGCGCGGCCGTCGACGGTCAGGGTGAGCCGGCGGCCGGACCGGTCGAACAGCTGGGTGCCGAGCTGGCGTTCCAGGCTGCGGATCGCCTGGGACAGCGAGGGCTGCGCGACGTAGAGGGCCTCGGCGGCCCTGGTGACGCCGCCGTGGTCGATGACCGCCACGAAGTACCCGACAAGCCGCAGATCCATGGGGCAACGATACGTCCAGCGGTCGGTCGCAACCGCGCTGACGTCTGCTCATAGGTTTGGACGATAGATCCATACACGCCCCGGTCTTTGCGCGGCCCGGCCCGGCGGTGATGCAGTGGGGTACCGGTACACGACCGTCCGGTGGTCGCGGCACGCGACCGTCCGGTGGTCGCGTCGCGGTCGCCCCGTTCCTCGGCCCGCTCAGGAGCCCCGTACATGACAACCGAGAGCAGCACGACGACCGCCGGCGACGAGGTGCTGGTGCGGCACGACTCGCGCGTCGCGATCATCACCATCAACCGCCCGCACGCGAAGAACGCCGTCACCCGGGCGGTCTCCGAGGGCATCGCCGCCGCGCTCGACGATCTCGACCGCCGCGACGACCTGTCCGTCGGCGTCCTCACCGGGGCGGGCGGCTGCTTCTGCGCGGGAATGGACCTCAAGGCCTTCCTGCGCGGCGAGCGGCCGAGCATCGAGGGCCGGGGATTCGCCGGCCTGACCGAGGCACCGCCGAAGAAGCCGCTGATCGCGGCGGTCGAGGGCTACGCGCTCGCGGGCGGCTGTGAGATGGTCCTCGCGTGCGATCTCGTCGTGGCGGCACGGACGGCCAGGTTCGGCGTCCCGGAGGTCAGGCGGGGCCTGGTCGCCGCCGCCGGCGGGCTGCTGCGGCTGCCGCACCGCGTCCCCGAGCAGATCGCGATGGAGCTCGCCCTGACCGGCGACATGGTCACGGCCGAGCGCGGATACGAGATCGGCCTGGTCAACCGCCTCACCGAGGACGGCGGCGCCCTGGACGGGGCGCTGGCCCTGGCCGCCCGCATCGCGGCCAACGGCCCGCTGGCCACGCTGGCCACCAAACGCGTGATCAGGGAACACGGGCAGTGGCCGGAGGACGAGCGGTTCGCCCGCCAGCGGCTGATCACCGAGCCCGTCCTCTCCTCGGCGGACGCCAAGGAGGGCGCCGCCGCGTTCGCGGAGAAGCGCCGGCCGAACTGGCAGGGCCGATGAGCCGCGACGCCGTGCCGCCCGGCCCGCTGGCGGGAATGAGGATCATCGAGCTCGGCGGCATCGGCCCCGTCCCGTTCGCCGCCATGGTGCTGTCCGACCTGGGCGCGGAGGTGATCCGCGTGCACCGCCCGGCCGACCGCGGCACGCCCGCGAACCCGGTGCTCGACCGCGGGCGCCGGTCGCTGGTCGCCGACCTGAAGGACCCCCGCGGCGCCGCGATCGTGCACGCCCTGATCGACCGGGCGGACGCGGTCCTGGAGGGCTTCCGCCCTGGCGTGGCCGAGCGTCTGGGCTTCGATCCCGCGACGCTCGCCGACCGCAACCCGCGGCTGGTGTTCGGCCGCATGACCGGCTTCGGGCAGGCCGGCCCGCTGGCCGCGCGGGCCGGCCACGACATCAACTACATCGCCCTGTCCGGCGTCCTCGGTGCGATCGGCCGGCCAGGCGGGCCGCCCGTCCCGCCGCTCAACCTGGTCGGCGACTTCGGCGGCGGCGGCATGCTGCTGGCCCTCGGCGTGCTGGCGGCGGTGCTGAACGCCCGGGCGACGGGGCGCGGCCAGACCGTGGACGCGGCGATGGTCGAGGGCTCCGGCCTGCTGATGTCGATGATCTACGGGCGGCTCGCGCAGGGTGCGTGGACCGTGGACCGGGGCGCGAACGTGCTCGACGGCGGCGCCCCCTTCTACGACACCTACGAGTGCGCCGACGGACGGCACATGGCCGTGGGCGCCATCGAACCCAAGTTCTTCGCCGACCTCGTCGGCGTCCTCGGCGTCGCCGACCGGATCGATGTCGCCGCCCAGCTGGACCGGAGCACCTGGCCGACGATGCGGGAGGTCTTCACGGAGGCGTTCGCGAGCGCCTCGCGCGACGAGTGGACCGCGAGGTTCGACGGCGTCGACGCCTGCGTCACGCCCGTGCTCACCATGGACGAGGTCGCCGCGCACCCGCACAACGCCGCCCGCGAGAGCTTCTTCACCGACACCGGCGGCGCGATCCACCCCGCGCCCGCCCCCCGGTTCGCCGACACCCCCTGCGCGAGCCCGGCGCCCGCGCCCGTCCCCGGCCGGGACACCCGCGCGATCCTATCCGAGCTGGGGCACACCGCCGAGGACATCGAGAAGCTGCTGGCGCAAGGGATCGTGCTGTGAACGCGTACTGGCCCGAGGGGATGCCGGCCTCGCTGGACTATCCCGAGCTGACAGTGGGAGAGCTGCTCACCTCTGCGGCAAGGCTGTACGGCGACCGGGCGGCCGTCGTCGACGGGCCCGAGCGGCTCAGCTTCTCGCAGTTGCGCGAGCACGCCTCCGGGTTCGCCCACGCCCTGCGGGACGCCGGTGTCCGCGACGGCGATGCCATCCTCCTGCATCTGCCCAACAGCGTGTGGTTCCTGGTCGCCTACTACGGGGCGCTCCTCGCCGGGGCGAGCGTGTCGCCGGCCAACCCGCTGCAGCCCGCGCCGGGCCTGCGCGCCCAGCTCCGCGACACCGGCGCGGTCCTCGCCGTCAGCCATCCCGCTCACGTCGCCGCCCTCCTGGACGCCGCGGACCCGCGCGATGACGGGGTGGCCCTGCGGACGATCGTGGTCGTCCCGCCGAGCGCTTGCGCGCCGTCCGCCGGAGAGCCGCCGGGCGACGACGCGGTGGTGCCCCTCGCCGACTTCGTCGCCGGCCGGCCCGCCGGCGCCCCGGGGATCACCGTCGCCGCGGGCGACGTGGCGCACATCGCCTACACGGGCGGCACCACCGGGGTCCCGAAGGGCGTGCGGGTTCTGCACCGCAACGTGGTGGCCAACGTCGTCCAGATGACCGCCTGGCGCGCCGCCCACCTGGTCGACGTCACCGAGAACGGCGGCGCGCGGCTCAGCCCGCTCCCTGGTCTGCCCGGCGCCGGCGTGCGCCCCGGGACCGCGGTCACGGTGATGGTGCCTCCCCTGTTCCACGCGCATGCGCTCATCCACGCGAACTTCCTGCTGCTGTGCGGGACGACCGTCGTGTTCACCGGGCGGTTCTCTCCGGAACGTCTGCTGGAGGCGATCGAACACCACCGCGCCACCTACGTCACCGGCAGCCCGGCCATGTGGCACGCGCTGCTGGGCAGCCCCGGCCTCGACGACCACGACCTGTCCTCGGTCCAGGTGATCTCCTCGGGAGCCGCCCCGATCGACGCGGCCGCGCTGCGGGCGCTCGGCACCGCCTTCCCCAACGCGGTGATCAGCGAGGGGTACGGCATGACCGAGGCGACATGCCTGGTGGCGGCCGCGCCGCTGGTGTGCGGCGCCAGGAGCGAACCCGGCAGCGTCGGCCTGCCGATGCCCGACACCACGGTGCGGATCCACCCGGTCGGCGGCGGCGCGGACGTGCTCGGCCCGAACGAGACCGGCGAGATCTGGGTGCGCGGCCCCCAGGTCACGGCGGGTTACCTGAACGCGCCGGAGGCGACCGGGGAACAGTTCACCGGCGGCTGGCTGCGTACCGGAGACATCGGCCGCGTCACCGAGGAGGGCTTCGTCTTCGTCTCCGGCCGCGCCAAGGACATGCTCCTCTACAAGGGCTACAACGTCTATCCCCGCGAACTGGAGGACGTCCTGCACGGCCATCCCGGGGTGGCGACGGCCGCGGTCGTCGGCCGGTCCGCCCCGCGCGTCGGGCAGGAGCCGGTCGCCTTCGTCGTGCCGCGGCCCGGCGCGCGGGTCGATCCGGACGAGGTCATGACGTACGTCGCCGGACGCGTCCTGCCGTACAAGAGGATCCGCACCGTCCACGTCGTCGACGCGCTGCCCACCTCACCCGCCGGGAAGATCCTCAAGAGCGAGTTGCACGCGCGGATCGGCCGGGACGACCGGCCGGCCGGACCTGCTTCACGTTCCCGGTGAACCAGCCCACCCCCGTCAGGAGGCAAGCGATGGAGAGCGAAGCGTTCCAGGAGGTGCTCGCCGCGGTGCGCACCTTCGTGCGCAAGGAGGTCGTCCCCGCGGAGGACGACATCGAGCGGACCGACGAGATCCCCGAGGCCATCCGCGCGAAGGCCGCCGACATGGGACTGTTCGGGTTCGCGCTGCCCGAGGAGCACGGCGGCCTCGGATTCTCGATGACCGAGGACGTCCGGCTGGCGATGGAGCTCGGCTACACCACACCCGCCTTCCGCTCGCTGCTCGGGACCAACAACGGCATCGCCGGCCAGGTGCTGGTGAACTTCGGCACCGAGGAGCAGAAGCGGCGGTACCTGCCGGACCTGGCCGCCGGCCGCGCGATCGCCTCCTTCGCCCTGACCGAGCCCGAGGCCGGGTCGGACCCGAGCGGGATGCGCGCTCGGGCGGTCCGGGTCGACGGCGGCTACCGGATCACCGGCCAGAAGCGGTTCATCACCAACGCCGACCGCGCCGACCTGTTCATGGTCTTCGCCCGGACGGACGCCGCGACCGAGGGCACCAAGGGCATCTCCGTCTTCGCGGTCGAGGCGGGTGCTCAGGGGCTCAGGGTCGGCCCCGGCGACGAGAAGATGGGACAGCGCGGCGCGCACACCGCCGAGGTCTTCCTCGACGACGTGTTCGTGCCCGAGTCCGCGCTGATCGGCGGGGTCGAGGGCGAGGGTTTCGCGGCCGCCATGCGGTCGCTGGCGCGCGGTCGGCTGCACATCGCGGCGGTCTGCGTCGGGCTCGCCGGGCGGCTGGTCGAGGAGAGCGTCGCGCACGCCGCGGCGAGCCGGCAGGGCGGCCGTCCCATCGCCGAGTTCCAGCAGGTGCAGGCGATGCTCGCCGAGTCGCAGACCGAGCTGCTGGCCGGCCGGGCGATGGTGCTGGACGCGGCGCGGGCGTACGACGAGGGCGGCGACCGCCGCATGGCGCCGTCGTGCGCGAAGCTCTTCTGCACGGAGATGGTCGGCCGGGTGGCCGACCGGGCCGTCCAGATCCACGGCGGCATGGGGTACATGCGGTCGGTTCCGGTCGAGCGGTTCTACCGCGACGCCCGCCTGTTCCGGTTGTACGAGGGCACCAGCGAGGTGCAGAAGGTCATCATCGCCAAGCAGCTGCTGAGAGGGGCGACGCGATGACGGACCTGCTCGCCGGCCGGACCGCGGTCGTCACCGGAGGCGCCCAGGGCATCGGGTTCGCCATCGCGGAACTCTTCGTCAAGGAAGGCGCGAGGGTCGTCCTCGGCGACCTGAACCTGGAGGCCGCCGACGCGGCGGCCAGGGAACTCGGCGGCGCCGAGACGGCCCGCGCGGCGCGGTGCGACGTCACGAGCGCCGCGGACGTCGACGCCCTGATCGAGACCGCGCTGGAGGCCTTCGGCTCCCTGGACGTCATGGTCAACAACGCCGGGATCACCCGCGACTCGACCATGCGGACGATGACCGAGGAGCAGTTCGACCAGGTCATCGACGTCCACCTCAAGGGCACCTGGAACGGCACCCGCAAGGCGGCGGCGGTCATGCGCGAGCACAAGCGCGGCGCGATCGTGAACATCTCCTCGGTGTCGGGGAAGGTCGGGATGGTCGGCCAGACCAACTACTCCGCCGCCAAGGCGGGCGTCGTCGGGCTGTCCAAGGCCGCCGCCAAGGAGATGGCGCACCACGGCGTGCGGGTCAACGCCATCCAGCCCGGCCTGATCCGCTCGGCCATGACCGAGGCGATGCCGCGCAAGGCGTGGGACCAGAAGATGGCCGAGATCCCGATGGGGCGCGCCGGCGAGCCGGACGAGGTCGCCACCGTGGCGCTGTTCCTGGCCAGCGACCTGTCCTCCTACATGACCGGCACGGTGCTGGAAGTGACCGGGGGAAGGTTCATGTAGCGCCGATGGACCGGCGACCGCCCACCGGCACCACCTTGACGATCGAGTTCGAGCCCCGCCAGGAAGAAGGCACCGGCCATGCGTGAAGCGGTCATCTGCGAGCCCGTCCGTACCCCGATAGGCCGCTACGGCGGGATGTTCAGGAACCTGACGGCGGTCGACCTCGGGGTGACCGCCCTCAAGGGCCTGCTCGACCGCACCGGCGTCGCGCCGGAGGTGATCGACGATGTCGTCCTCGGCCACTGCAACGCCAGCAGCGAGGCGCCCGCGATCGGCCGGGTCGTCGCGCTGGACGCCGGGCTGCCCGTCACCGTCCCCGGGATGCACCTCGATCGCCGGTGCGGCTCGGGCCTGCAGGCCGTCATCCAGGCCGCGATGCAGGTGGGGACCGGCGCGCACGAGGTCGTCGTCGCGGGTGGTACCGAGAGCATGAGCAACGCCACCTACTACTCGGTGGACATGCGGTGGGGCGCCCGGAACGGCGTCGCCGTGCATGACAGCCTCACCCGCGCCCGGCAGACCGCGGGCGGCAGGAACCACCCCGTCCCCGGCGGCATGCTCGAGACCGCCGAGAACCTGCGTCGCGAGTACGCGATCCCGCGCGAGGAGCAGGACGAGCTGGCGCTGCGGTCCCACCAGCGGGCGGTCAAGGCCCAGGCCAACGGCATCTTCGCCGAGGAGATCATTCCCACTCCGGTCAGGACCAGGGGCGGCGGGACGGTGCTCGACACCGACGAGCATCCGCGCGCCGACGCCTCGCCGGAGTCGCTGGGCGGGCTCAGGCCGATCCTGCTCGACGCCGACCCGGAGGCGACGGTCACCGCCGGCAACGCCAGCGGCCAGAACGACGGCGCCGCGATGTGCGTCGTCA
Source organism: Actinomadura vinacea (assembly GCF_039532545.1). Classification (NCBI taxonomy): domain Bacteria; kingdom Bacillati; phylum Actinomycetota; class Actinomycetes; order Streptosporangiales; family Thermomonosporaceae; genus Actinomadura; species Actinomadura vinacea. The sequence continues at coordinate 122,481 of NZ_BAAARW010000020.1, forward strand.
CCACGCCCGAACGCGCCGAGCGGCTCGGGCTGCGGCCGCTGGTCCGGCTCGTGTCGTGGGCCGTCGCGGGCGTCCCGCCGAAACTCATGGGCATCGGCCCGGTGCCCGCCACCGCGGCGGCCCTGGAGCTGGCCGGCCTGACGCTCCCCGACATGGACCTCATCGAGCTGAACGAGGCGTTCGCGGCCCAGGCGCTGGCGGTCATGCGGGAGTGGAAGTTCGGCGACGCGGACCTGGAGCGCACGAACGTCCACGGCTCCGGCATCTCGCTCGGGCATCCGGTCGGGGCGACCGGCGTGCGGATGCTGGCGACGCTGTCGCGGGAGCTGCACCGGCGGGAGGCACGGTACGGCCTGGAGACCATGTGCGTCGGCGGCGGCCAGGGGCTGGCCGCGGTCTTCGAGCGGTTGGCGGCATGACCGTCCATGTCTTCGCGTCCCTGGACGAGGTGGAGAGCGCGCTCGACCGGCCGATCGGGCCGGGCGACTGGCTGCTCGTCGACCAGGAGCGCGTCAACGCCTTCGCCGACGCCACCGGCGACCACCAGTGGATCCACGTCGACGCCGAACGGGCCGCGGCCGGGCCTTTCGGCGGCACCATCGCGCACGGATACCTGACCCTGTCGCTCATCCCCCACTTCGGCCAGCGGCTCTTCCGCCTCGATCTGGGGCAGGCGCGCGTCAACTACGGCATCAACAAGGCGCGCTTCCCCGCCCCCGTCCCCGTGGGTTCGCGCCTGCGGGCCCATGCCGCCTTCGTCGACCTGCGGCAGACCGGCGCGGGAACCTCTCTCACCACGCGCTACACCATCGAGATCGACGGGCAGGAGAAACCCGCCTGCGTCGCCGAGACCATCACCCTGATCCTCCAATGAGACAAGTGCGCGAGGCGCGTGCCGCGCCTCGCGCACTTGGTTTCACCGGCCGGTCCAGACCGGCGCCCGCTTCTCGGCGAAGGCGCGAGGGCCCTCCAACGCGTCGGCGGACGCCGTGATCTCGACCCATATCTCGTGCTGCGTCGCGAACGCCTCCGCGTCGGTGTACCGCACCGACGCGGCGACGATCTGCTTGGACGCGCGCACCGCGAGCGGCGCGTTGGCGGCGATCCGGGCCGCCAGCGCACGCGCTTCCTCCAGCGCGCCGCCCGGCTCGGCGAGCACGTTGACCAGCCCGTACTCGTGTGCCTTCGTGGCCGGGAGCGGGTCGCCGGTGAGCACCAGCTGCATCGCCAGGTGGTAGGGCAGCGCCTTGGCGACGCGCTGCAGGCCGCCGCCCGCCGCGATCAGGCCGCGCTTGACCTCGGGAAGGCTGAACGTGGCGTCCCGGGCGGCGACCACCAGGTCGCCGGCGAGCGCCAGCTCGCAGCCGCCAGCGGCCGCCCAGCCCTCGACCGCGGTGATCAGCGGCTTGGCGGGCGGGCACTCGGCGATGCCGGCGAAGCCGCGCCCCGGCAGGGCGGGCTTCTCGCCGCGCGCGAACGCCTTCAGGTCCATGCCGGAGCAGAAGGTGCCGCCCGCGCCGGTGAGGATCGCGACCATCAGATCGGACCGCGACTCGAACTCGTCGATCGCGGCGGCGAGGGCCTTGGTCACCTCCAGGTCCACCGCGTTGCGCGCCTGCGGCCGGTTGATGGTGATGACCGCGACGCCGTCGGCGAACTCGGTCAGCACTGTGCTCATCTTGGTACCTCCTGGGTCACCCGGACGTGTCCGTCACCGGCTCACAGGCCGATGGACTTGGCGATGATGCTCTTCATGACCTCGCTCGTGCCGCCGTAGATGCGGGTGACCCTCGCGTCGCCGTACAGGCGGGCGATCGGGTACTCAAGCACGTATCCGTAACCCCCGTGCAGCTGCAGGCACTTGTCGACGACACGGGACTGCATCTCGGTGCAGAACAGCTTCACCTTGGCCGCGTCGGCCGCGCTCAGCCCGCCGGCGTCGTGCTCCTCCAGCGCGCGATCGAGCAGCGCCTGGCCCGCCTCCACCTCGGTCGCGCACTCGGCCAGCGTGAACTTGGTGTTCTGGAAGGCCGACAACGGCTTGCCGAACACGTCGCGTTCCCTCACGTAGTCGACGGTGAGCTCGACCGCGCCGGCCGCGGACGCCTGCGCGTTCACCGCGATGGACAGCCGTTCCTGCGCGAGGTTGTGCCGGAGGTGGTCGAACGCGCGGCCCTCCTCGCCCAGAAGGTTCTCCACCGGCACGCGGACGTCGGCGAAGGCGAGCTCGGCCGTGTCCTGCGCCTTGAGGCCGATCTTCTCCAGATTGCGGCCCACCGTGAACCCTTCCGACGCCGTCTCGACGACGAGGATGCTGAGGCCGGCGCGGCGGTCGTCCTCCCGGGCCGGGCTCGTACGGGCGACGACGAGGACCAGGTCGGCGTTGACGGCGCCGGTGATGAACGTCTTGGCCCCGTTGAGGACGTAGTGGTCGCCGTCGCGCACCGCGGTCGTGGCGATGCCGGCCAGGTCGGATCCGGTGCCGGGCTCGGTCATGGCGATCGCGGTCATCAGCCCGCCGGAGGCGACGCCGGGCAGCCAGCGCCGCCGCTGCTCGTCGTCGGCGTAGCGCAGCAGGTACGGCAGCACGATGTCGGTGTGCACCCGGATGGGGCCGAGCCCCAGCTGCGCGCGTGCCAGCTCCTCGTTGACCACGACGTTGAACTTGAAGCTGCGCTGGCCGCCCCCGCCGTACTCCTCCGGCACCTGCATGCCGAGGATGCCGAGCTTGCCCAGAAGCCGGTAGAAGTCTCGGGGTGCCGCACCCGCCTTCTCCCACTCCGGGAACACCGGGGCGACCTCGCGGGCGAGCAGGTCGCGGACGGTGGCCCGGAATGCCTCGTGGTCATCGTCGAAGACGGTGCGTCGCATGACTTCTCCTCTGCCGGCGGGTGGTACGCGATCCCGTCAACTTGTCGAACGATCGTTAAGTTAGGTCTTTTCACGTCGCCGGTCAAGGGCCGGGACCGAGGGCGCTACCGGTCCCCGGGCAGGCGGTACTCCACGAGGGTGAGCGACAGGTGGACGTACCGGTCCACCAGGTCGGTGACGGTCAGGTCGCCGGACGGCTGGTACCACTGGGCGATCGCGTTGCACATCGCCAGGACCGTCCGCTGCGCCTCGTCGGGGTACGGCGTGGCGAACAGCCCGCACGCCACGCCGTCCTCGATGATCTCCTGCAGCAGCCCCGGCAGCGCGTCGCGCCGCTGGACGAACCCCTCGAGCTGGTCCGGCTCCAGATTGCGCGTCTCGCGCAGCGCGAGCAGGCTGTCGACCTGGCGCCGCACCCGGTACTCCACCGTGGCCCGCACGAAGGCGTTCAGCCGGGCCGCCGGGTCGTCTCCGGCGGCGGCCAGCGCCACCTCGCAGCTGTTCTGGTAGTCGGCCAGCGTGTCCTCCAGCAGCGCGACGAGCAGGGCCTGCTTGCCGGAGTAGTAGTAGTACAAGGCGGACAGGCTCAGCCCGGCCTCCCTGGCGATGTCCCGGATCGACGCGGCGTGGTAGCCGCGCTCGGCGAAGACATCGCGGGCCGCCCGCATGATCGCGGCGAGCCCTTGGCCCCGGGCCACCGCCGGAGGCAGACGATCAGCCGCCGCATCCCCAGTGCCGCCTGCCATCATCTCCACCTTTTCTGTTTCGTCCTGCCGAATATTCGATCATCAGCGCCGACCGGGCCGGCGCCGACCCGGTCACCCCGTCTTCACCTGGTACTTCTTGGCGAGGTCGGACGCCTTGAAGTCCTCGACGAGCTTCATTCCGGCGTAGACGGCCTTGTCGGGGCGGTGAATCTGGCTCTCCCGCGAGGACGGCTGCGCCGGGTCGGACAGGTTCAGCGCCGGCCCGAGGCCGGGAATGCTGAAGTCGGTCACCTTGGCGCGGGCCGCGAGCACGCCCTTGCGCGTCAGGTTGCCGCACGCGCCACCGATGATCTTCGCGAACAGGTGGGTGGTCACGTAGGAGAGCACGACGGCGCCGCCCGACTCGGGCTGCTGCCCGCCGAACTTGGCCTTCCACTTGTCGGCGAGCTTCTTCACCTCGGGCGCGTCCTCCCCGAGCAGCCCGACGCCCGACACCCGGTAGTAGTTCTTGAGCAGCGCGGGCGCGGCCGCCGTCGACAGCAGACTGGTGGTGAAGGAGGCCACGTTGCCCATGATCGGCACGTTCAGCCCGGCGGCCTGGGCGGCGCCGGCGACCGCCGCGGTCTGCTTGGCCGTGGAGTCCAGCAGGATCGCCTTCGCGCCGGCCGCCTTCATCGCGTTCACCTGGCTGGTGAGGTCGGCGTCGGTCGGCTTGATCTGCTGGCTGGCCAGCTTCAGCCCCAGCTGCCCGGTCGCGAACCTGCTGCCCTTCAGGCTGTTGTCGCCGATCTCGCCCTGCAGGTAGATGTGCCCGAGGGTGTCGCCCTTCTTCAGCATGCCCTGGCGCACCATCCAGTCGATGCTGTTCACCGCCTGGATGTCGTAGGTGGAGCCGACCACGATGAGATGCGGATCGCCCAGCAGGGTGGGGGCGAACGCCGTCAGGCCGATCAGCACGTCCTTCGCGGCGATCTTCTCGCGCAGCGCCGAGGTGATCGCCGAGCCGTAGACGTTGACGAACGACAGCACCTGCGGCGAGACCTCGTCGTAGGCCGTGACCGCCTTCTGCACGTCGTAGGTGTGGTCCCGGACGACCAGCTCGATCTTCCGCCCGCACACGCCGCCGGCCGCGTTGATCTCATCGACGGCGAACTGGCTGGCGGTGTTGCTGGTCTTGCCGGACGTGGCGAACGGGCCGCTCAGGTCCGCCAGGACTCCCAGCTTGATGGTGGAATCGGTGACACCCGGGGCGGTCTGCGAGGAGTCGACGGCCTTGGACGAGCATCCGACGGCGGACAGGGCGAGCGCGAGGGCGACCGCGGCGCGCGCGGGGGGACGGAACCGGTTCATGGGGTCCTCCTGGCAGGAACTGGGGTGGGGGTGGAGGTTCGGGGGGCGGCGGCCGGCCGGCGCCGGTCCCGGACGGCGGTCACCATCGCGCGCAGCCCGCCGGGCTGGGTCAGCATGACGACCACGACGAGCGCGCCGTACACGAACTGCGCGGCGATGGACGCCTCCAGCCCGTCCTGGCCCGGCCCGACCACCAGCGGCAGCGCGTCGGCGTACCGGGACAGCACGATCGGCAGCGCGATCACGAACGTCGCGCCCACGAGCGCGCCGGACGTCGAGCCGAGGCCACCGAGGATGATCATGGCGAGGAAGTCGATGGACAGGTGGAGGTCGAAGTAGTCGGGGACGGCGCGCTGGAAGGCCAGCGCGGTCAGCACACCACCGACGCCGGCGTACATCGAGGACAGGACGAACGCCGCCGCCTTGGTGCGCCCCACCCGTACGCCCATCGCGGCGGCGCCGACCTCGCTGTCGCGCATGAGGCGGAACGCCCTGCCGGGCCGTCCCCGCAGCACGTTGCGGGCCACCAGCGTGGCCACGACGGTGACCCCGAGGAACAGGTACCAGAGGCTCTCCACGGCCCCGAACGGGACTCGGAACAGTAGGAGGTCCGAGGCGTCGGAGAAGGTGAAGCCGCCGAGCGAGAACGGCTCGACGTTGCGCCCGTCGTAGCCGCCGGTCACCGGCCGCAGGTTGAGCAGCAGGTGGTGGCCGAGGAAGACCAGGCCCAGCGAGGCGATGCCCAGATAGATACCGCGCAACCGGCCGGCGATCGGGCTGAACAGCAGGCCGCACGCGCCCGCGAGCAGGGTCGCCAGCACGGCCGCCGCGAGCGGGGGCAGTCCCAGGCCCTTCACCTCGCCGTGGTCGTCGCCGGACAGGAACGCGTACCCGTACGTCCCGACGGCGACGAAGAAGGCGTGGCCGAGCGACAGCTGCCCGGCCGCGCCGAACAGGATGGTCAGGCCGAGCGCCCCGACGGCCGCGGCCATCGCGAACAGGCCGATGCGCAGCCAGAACGCGTCGACGTAGAACGGCAGCGCCAGCAGCACGACCATCACGACGGCCGCGAGGGCGGCGCCGCGCAGGCGTTGCGGCAGCGACCGGGCCGGCGCGTCGGAGGGCCGCGTCTCGGCCGCGGAGCGGGACGGGGCGACGGTGTCGTCAGACACGGCTGACCTCCTTCGAGCCGAACAGTCCGGACGGCCGCCACAGCAGCACGACGATCATCACGAGATAGGCGACGACGTCGCCGACGCCGAGCCCGAGGAACGACAGCGAGTCCTGGTAGCCGGTCACCAGCACCTGGACGACCCCGACGATGAGCCCGCCCGCGATGGCCCCGCCGAGCGAGTCGAACCCGCCGATGATGGCCGCCGGGAACGCGGTGATCGCGACCGCCTCCAGGCTCACGCTGACGCCGGGGTTGGGGAACGAGGCCAGGCCGATGCCGGCCGTGGCGGCCAGCAGGCCGGCCGTCGCCCAGGCGGTGGCGGACACGCGGCGCAGCCGGATTCCCACCAGTGCCGCGCCCTCGGCGTCGGCGATGGAAGCGCGCATCGCCAGCCCCCAGCCGGTGAGCGTGAGCAGCGCGGTGAGCCCGCCGATCAGCAGCGGCACGGCCACCACGGTGATGACGACCGTGAGCGGCAGGCTCAGCGGGCCGAGATCGACCACGTGGCCGTCCCACGGCGCTCCCAGCGGCAGCACCTTCTCCCCCAGGCGCCGTGTCAGTTCGGCGATCAGCACGACGTTGAGACCGATCGTGACGATCGCCATCGCGTGGTGGTTGTGCTGTTCGATGCGCGCGATCAGGAGCCGCTCGGCGGCCAGCGCGAGCAGGCCGGTGACGGCGAGGCCGAGCACGGCCGCGGCGGCGAACCCGATCCGCGCCTGGTTCGCGGCCACGATGTACACGCCGAGCAGCAGGAACGACGCGTGCGCGAAGTTCACCACCCGGGTGGCCTTGAAGATGATGACGAATCCGAGCGTGATGAGCGCGTACAGCAGGCCCAGCGACACGCCGTTGACGAGCAGTTCCAGCAGATGGGTCATTGCGGCGTCCTCTCCTCCCCTTGGCCGGCCTCGTCCGGCGCGCCGAGGTAGGCGCTGACCACGGTCGGGTCCCGGCGCACCTCGGCGGGCGTTCCCTCTGCGACGACCCGGCCGAAGTCCAGCACCGTGACACGATCGGCGATCGACATGACCACGCCCATGTCGTGCTCCACGAAGACCACCGTGAGGTCGAGGGCCTCGCGCGCCGCGACGACGAGCCGCCCCAGCTCCCGGCTCTCCGCGCCGTTCAGGCCGGCCACGGGTTCGTCAAGGATGAGCAGGCGCGGCTCCAGGCACAGCGCCCTGGCGAATTCGAGGCGCTTGAGGTCGCCGTAGGGCAGCCGTCCGGCGGTGCTGTCCAGCAGCGCCGTGAGGCCGACGAACGCGGCGATCTCCCGTACCCGCGCCTCGTGCCGGCGCGCCTCGCGGCGGTCGAGCCGCAGCGCGGTCGCGACCAGGCCGGCGCGGGTCAGCCGGTGCCGCCCGACCATCAGGTTGTCCAGCACCGACTCACGCGGCGAGACGACGATGTTCTGGAACGTCCTGCCGGCCCCCAGCGCCGCGACGCGGTCAGGCCGCAACCGGGTCACCTCGTGCTCGTCCAGCAGGATGCGCCCGCCGGTCACGGGGTAGATGCCGCACAGCGCGTTGAGCAGCGACGACTTCCCCGCCCCGTTGGGGCCGATGACCGCGTGGACCGTGCCAGGCTCGACGGTGAAGGACACCTCGTCCAGAGCCCGCAGGCCGCTGAAGGCCACGCTCACCGCGTCCACCTCCAGGCGGGGCGCGCTCATGCCGTCCACCGGGCCAGCCGCGGCACGGCCGGGCTCTCGCCGCGCAGGTGCCCGTCCGCGTCACCGTCCGCGTCGCCCAGGTAGAGCCGGCCGACCTCGTCGCTGCGGGACAGCTCGTCGGCCGGCCCGCTCAACACGACCCGGCCCAGCTCCAGGACGTACGCCCGGTCGGCGACCGACAGCGCCATCGCCGCGTTCTGCTCCACCAGCAGCACGGGCACACCGTCGCGGGCGATCTCGCCCACGGTCTCGCCGATCTGCTTCACCAGCATCGGCGCCAGACCGAGCGACGGCTCGTCGAGCAGCAGCAGCTTCGGCCGGGACATCAGCGCGCGGGCGATGGCCAGCATCTGCTGCTCACCGCCGGACAGCGTCCCGGCGCGCTGCCGGCGCCGCTCGGCCAGCCTGGGGAACATCTCGAACACCTGGCGGCGGGCGCGCGCCCGCGCCTCGCGGGACCGGACGGTGATGGCGCCCGCGTCGAGGTTCTCGTCGACGGTGAGCGCGCCGAACACGTGCCGTCCCTCGGGGACCTGCACCAGTCCCGAGGCCATGACGGCCGCCGGGTTCGCCCGGGTGATCTCCCGGTCCAGGAACTTGATCGTCCCCGCGGCGACCGATCCTCCGTGCAACGGCAACGTGCCCGAGACGGCGCGCATCAGAGAGGTCTTCCCCGCGCCGTTGGCGCCCAGCAGGGCCACCACGCCCGCCTCGGCGACGTCAATGCTCACCCCGTGCACTACCGGGTTGCGCGCACCATAACGGACGACGAGCTCTTCGATATTGAGCATTCGGCCTCCTTGCCTGCCGTAAGCCACCGCCTGTCGCAGCGCTCTCACTATCGATCGTTCGTTAAGTAGGGGTAATGTAGGTGAGCGGCATCACACCCGTCAACACTTCACGGCAGCCGGAACCGGGGGTCGCGAAGCCCCTTCCGGCCTCTTCTGATCCTGGAGGTTCACTATGCGAATCGGCATGACCCTCAGCTACGGCGGCGGTTTCAAGCAGGCGGCCGCGGACCTGCGCGACCTGGAGACCGCCGGGGTCGAGGTCGCCTTCGTGGCGGAGGCCTACTCCTTCGACGCCGTGAGCCAGCTCGGATACCTGGCCGCGGTCACCGAACGCATGCGGCTGGCGTCGGCGATCCTGCCCATCTACACCCGGACGCCGTCGCTGCTCGCGATGACCGCGGCCGGTCTCGACCACGTTTCGGACGGCCGGTTCATCCTCGGTCTCGGCGCGTCCGGCCCGCAGGTGGTCGAAGGCTTCCACGGCGTGCCCTACCACGCGCCGATCGCCCGCACGCGCGAGATCGTGGAGATCTGCCGCCGGGTGTGGAGCCGCGAGAAGGTCGTGCACCGGGGCGAACACTACGAACTTCCGCTGCCGGCCGACCGCGGGACCGGGCTGGGCAAGCCGCTGAAGCTCATCAACCAGCCGGTGCGCGCCCGCATCCCGATCATGCTGGCCGCCATCGGCCCCAAGAACGTGGAGCTCGCCGCCGAGGTCGCCGAAGGCTGGCTGCCGATCTTCGTACACCCCGGCAGGCTGCACGAGGTCTGGGGCCCGTCCCTCGCCGCCGGCCAGGCCCGCCGGGACCCGTCCCTGGACCCGCTGGACATCGTGGTGACCATGCCGCTGGCCATCGGCGACGACGTCGACCACCTGCTCGACCGGGCGCGCCCGCAACTCGCCCTCTACATCGGCGGCATGGGCGCCCGGGGCAAGAACTTCTACAACGACCTCGCCCGCCGGTACGGCTACGAGCGGGAGGCGGAGCTCATTCAGGAGCTCTACCTGTCGGGACGCAAGAAGGAGGCGGAGGCCGCGGTTCCCGAAGACCTGCTGCGCGCGACGTCCCTCATCGGGCCCAAAGAGTATGTGGCCGAGCGGATCGCCGAACTCGCCGAGTGCGGCGTCACCACAGTGAGCGTGAAGCCACTCGCCGACACCCTCGCCGAAAAGGTCGTCACCATAGAGCAACTGCGGAACCTGATGCCCTGAGAACGACGGCGCACCCGCCACTGACCAGGGCATTCGCAGCAGCAACGCGAATGCCCGTCAGTCATTTTGACCGCTTTATCCCCCGCCGCTGCTCGACCACCCGACCACTGCCGTCCCGCGCGACCGGGCCCCCTCGGTGCGCCAACGCGGCCACATCGGATGCCGCCGCAGCGGCCGCTGATCCCCGCGCCGGGCCGGAGACGATCTTGACGGGTCCCGCAGAGGCGTCCGCATCCGGCCAAGTCGGCACTTTTGCCCTCAAGCACAAACAAGACGCCGACCCCACACTGACACGGCAATTTTCGCAGTGTTGCCATAGCAGGTCAGATCATTGGTCAACTTCTTCGTCTTGTGCGGGTTCAACGGTGCCTTGAAGATCCAAGGCACTCGGGACACCTCACCCGGAGGCGTCCTGACGACTTGGAGGCACAGATGCGCCCCATGCCCCCCGCCACGGTCGTCGGAGCAGCCGTCATCGCCGCCGCGACCGCTCTGGTCACCGCCCCCGCCGCGAGCGCCGCACCCGCGGCGCCCGCGCCGGCGGCGCCGCAGGTACAGTCCGACAACCCGGGCGTGCTCGCCACCAGCCTGTCGGAACAGCTCGGCACCCGTTCCGGCGGCTCCTACCTCGCCAACGGCAAGCTCGTCGTCACGGTCACCGACGCCAAGTCCGCCGACCAGGTGCGCGCCGCCGGAGCCGTCCCCCGCACCGTCGCCCGTGACGGCGCCGAACTGAAGAAGGTCACCGACACGCTGGACCGCTCGGTCAAGACCGCGGGCACCGCGTGGGCCGTCGACCCGGCCGGCAACAAGGTCGTCCTGTCCTACGACGACTCCGTCACCGGCAGCAAGCTCGCCGCGCTGAAGAGCGTCGCGAAGAAGCAGGGCGACGCGGTCCGGCTGGAGCACGTCTCCGGCACGTTCAGCACGCTCATCGCGGGCGGGCAGGCCATCTACACCGGCGGTTCGCGCTGCTCGCTCGGCTTCAACGTGCGCAGCGGCAGCACGGACTACTTCCTGACCGCCGGGCACTGCACCAACATCGGGTCGACGTGGTACGCCAACTCCGGCGGCAGCACGGTGCTGGGCACCCGGACGGGCACCAGCTTCCCGGGCAACGACTACGGCATCGTCCGCTACACCGGCTCGGTCGCCAGGACCGGTGACGTCTACCTGTACGGCGGCTCCCAGGACATCACCTCCGCGGGCAACGCGGTCGTCGGGCAGTCGGTGCGCCGCAGCGGCAGCACGACGCGCGTGCGCAGCGGCTCGGTGACCGCGCTCAACCAGACCGTCCGTTACGCCGAGGGCACCGTCACGGGCATGATCCGCACCAGCGTGTGCGCCGAGCCCGGCGACAGCGGCGGCTCCCTGTTCGCGGGCACGGTCGCGCTCGGCCTGACCTCCGGCGGCAGCGGCAACTGCACGTCCGGCGGCACGACCTTCTTCCAGCCCGTCACCGAGGCGCTCAGCGCGTACGGCGTGAGCGTCTACTGATCCCCCACGTGACGACCCTCGCGTGAGTCCAGGGCCGGGCGGGTACACCCCGCCCGGCCCTGCGTCGTCGCCATCTAGCTCCGGGTAGACGGCGTCCGCCACCCGGTCGGCCAGGGCTGGGGAGAAGAACGTGCCGGGCACGCTCTGGGTGATCGCGCGGTGGAACAGGTCGCGCTCGGACGGCAGCGCGGCGATCGACCCCGCCGACTCCCGAACGCCTCACGGCATGAGACCGAGTTTCCGAGCGGCACACCACGTCGAGCTACACCCGCCGAAAGAACATGAGAGCCGAGGGTAGAGGCCCAGTTCACATGCCATGGACGAGTTCTGGCACCCCACAAGCTCCGCGGTCCGCTGCGGCCGAATCGATGACTCGGCGCACTAGGGGGGTTTCATAAGCCTGCTGTCCTGCTGGACGAGACTTATGAAACACCCCCTAGCCCTGGTCGGCTTTTTCTAGGGCGGTCAGTTCAAGTTCCATCTTCTTGGCTGCGGCGGCGCCGATGCGCTGGAGGATCGCAAGCGCATCCCGAAAATGAGCGATAGCGGTTACCGTCTCGCGTTCATGATGGGCATGGCGGCCGATTCCGGCGAGCGCGACGGCCTCCTCGAACGGACCGTTGACCGAACGCGCGAGACGAAGAGCGAATTCATAATGTTCAAGAGCCTCGGCGTGGCGTCCCGACGCGAACAGCAAAGCGCCTATTTCGTTCAGGGTGGCGGCCTCTCCGAGTTCGTTGTCCAGTTCACGGTAGAGTGTCAGTGACTTATCGAGCAGTTCGGTCGCCTTGGCGTGGTCGCCGGTATGGCGGTGAACGGAGCCAAGAACGCAGAGCGAATCGGCTTCACCAAGAGGGTTGTCCAATTCCCGGCATGCGAGCAGGGAAGCTTCCAAGAACTCTGCCGCCGTGTCGTAGTCTTCGGTGGACCAGGAGGTGACGCCCAGGTTGTAGAGCGCTTCCGCCTCATCGAAGCGGCTCCCCATCTCCCGGAAGACGGCCAGGGCGTCTGACTGCGCCCTTGTGGCGGCTTCATATTCGCCGATGGTGCGCCACACCGCGCCGAGCCAGTTCTGGGCTTCGGCCATGCCGAGCCGGTTACCGGACCCGCGATGAAGGGTCATTGATTTTTCCAGCGCCTCAGCTGCTCCGGGGTAATCGTCGATAAGCCATCTGATGAGGCCCAGATGATACGAGGCGTTGGCCTGCCCGGGCAGGTCTCCCACCTCGCGGTAGAGCATGACCGCCTGCTCCAGGAGCTCACTCCCGCCCGGATAGTCAGAACTCCAGTATCGCACGATTCCGAGATGGGTAATGGCATCCGCCTGCCCTTTCCGGTCGTCGAGGCAGCGATAGAGTGCCAACGACCGTTCGAGTGCCTGGGTGGCGGGTTCGTGTTCATTGGTCAGCTCATGAATGATACCCAGGTGACAAAGAGCAGCCGCCTGCCCGGGGAGATCACCCAGGTCGCGGTACAGGGTCAGCGCACGCTTCGCCGCTTCGCGCGCCGGCGGGTAGGCGCCGCTGAGGTATTGGACGATCGTAAGGTGAACAAGGGCCTTTGCTTGTGCGGGTGGATCGGCGTCGTGTTCTGCCGCGGCCGTGGCGGCGCGGTGGATTTCGATTGCCCGGTCCCAAGGCCCTGCCTGGCGGAGGAAGCCTGCCATGGCCTCGGCGAATCGAAGGAGCCGCGGATGCTGGTTCTGGCGGATGGTGTGCTCAGCGCATGCGAGCAGGTTGGCTCGTTCGGTTTCCATCCAGTGCAGTGCCGTCTCGCGGGTCGTCGGAACGGGTGAGTCCGAGACGCCGGGGTTCGCGGGGATGTTGGTACGGAGAGCGGGGCCCAGGTGCCGGTCGGCCAGAGCAGCGGTGCGCTGGTAGTAGTCGAACAGCTGACCGATGGCCTCCTCGCCCTTCGAGGGCCCGTCATGGCCGGCCAGGGCACGGGTGTAGTCACGGATCAGGTCGTGCATGCGGTAGCGGCGGCGGCGTGGCTCATCGATCAGATGGTCGTCGTGCAGGGCGGTCAAGTGGCGGCGGGCCTGCACAAGGGGGATGCCGGCGAGCGCCGCCGCGGCCTGGTCGTCGATGTCCTCGCCCGGATGCAGGCCGAGCCGCCGGAAGAAGGCCTTCCGGTCCTCGGGCAGGCGTTGGTAGGACAGTTCGAATGTGGTGGCCACCGCGGTGTCTTCCGCCTGGAGTTCATCGAGCCTGGTTTGTGCGTCCGCCAGGTCTTCGATGAGGTCTTCGACGAGCCATGAAGGATGATGGCGCAGCCTGCCTGCCAGCAGCGAGATGGCCAGCGGAAGGTGGCCGCAGAGCCGGACGACCGTGTCAGCGGCGGCCTCGATACCCGAGAGGTCCCGGCCCGACAAAGTGGCCAGCAAGGCGGTGGCCTGGGCGGCCGACAGGACGCCGAGCGGCAGCGGCACCGTCGCGCCCAGTGCGCTGAGCCGCCGACGGCTGGTGACAAGGACCAGGCAGTTTTCGGTGCCGGGCAGCAGCGGCTCCACCTGATGGTGGCCGGCCGCGTTGTCCAGAACGAGCAGTACCCGCTTGCCCGCGAGACGGTCCCGCCACATCGCGGCTCTGGCGTCCATCCCTGCGGGGATGTATTGCGCGGCCACCCCGACAATGCTCAGCAGTGAACCGAGCGCATCGGCCGGCTCGACCGGGAGTTGCCCGGCGGTATGCGCGTGCAGGTCCACGAACAGCGTCCCGTCAGGAAAGCCATCGGCCAGAAGATGCGCCGTATGGACCGCGAACGCGGTCTTACCGACTCCGGGCATGCCATCGATCGTGTAGATCGGCAGAAGCTCCCCGGCCTCCGTCCTGCGCCGCACCGCGTCGACCAGTTCCCGCAACTCTTGATCGCGGCCCTCGAACGCGAACGTGTCCCGCGGAAGCGTGTTGGTGACCGCCGCGGGCGCCGCCGGCAGGCCTTCATGAATGTACTGGTCCCCGGCCGCTTGGTAGACCCGCCCGGCGCCACCGGCCCATGCCCGCAGGCTCGCCTCCGGCGGATCGCTCTGCCCGCTCCCGGCGCTCACCGCTCGGTGATGTGCTGATCGCGTCCCGCCTGGTAGACCCGGCCATGATCGCGCGCCGTGGCCTTCAGGACGATCGAGGTGATCTGGTCTCTCTCCCCCGGCGCAAGCGGCGGGGTGAGCGTCTCGTCGAGCAATCGACGCAGCTCGGCCCCCAACGCCGGGTCCTCGCGCACCAGCCGCTGCAAACGGACCTGCCATGCCCCCACCAGCGCCTGCTCAGTCGCCTCATCACCCTCATCGCGCGCCGCCAGCACCTCGGCACGGACCTCCGCCAGTTCGGCCTGGATTCCCTCCGCCTGCTCCGGACGACCTCGCCGCCACAATCCGACGACACCCGTGCGAACGTGTTGCCAGGCGTCGGTGGCCATCGCCCCGATCAGCGCCGTTCCAGCCGCCACCACAACCGGATCCATAACGTCCCTCACAGCCGCCGGACCGACTCTCCCACCATTGGGATCGTACGCAGCACCACCCAGCGCACTTAATGCTTTGGGGTGCTGTTTTGTCCGCATGCGGACATAACAACGCCCCAAAGGCACCTCATTGGCTCGGGGGATCCTGCTCGGCGTCCGGTATGCGCGGATCCTTTCGCCCGCATGCCCGACCACCACAACGAGAGCGTCGCCATCATCGCCGCCCACGCTGCCGGCCCCTGGAGCCGCTACGCCCCCGGCAACCACACACGGTGACCGACTACGCTCGGGGTTTGCTGCCACCGGTTTGTGCGCCCGGGCCCGTGCCGGAGAGGCCTTTGGCGGCCGTCGCGTTGTCTGCGGTCAGGCGGTACACGGCGCGTTCGAGGACAGGCAGGATCTCGGTGACGTCGAGTTCGCCGGCGGCGAAGGCGCCCACGACGGCGTGGCCCAGATGGGTGAGGACGAGTGCGACGTCGGCGGCGTAGTGCGGGTCGAGTCCCTGAAGCATCGCCCGCCCGACGGGCTCGATCGTCCACGTGGTCTGGCGGCGAAGCCGTTGCCCACCCGGGCTTGCCTGCGCCCGCTGGTAGACCTCCAGCATCCGCGGGTCGCGCTCCCACGGCTCGAAGACATGCCGGAACACCCGCATGAGACCTTCGTAGAGGGTCTCGCCGGGAACGGCCGGGACCAGGTCGGCGCAGCCGTTGGCCGCCATCCACCGCTCCACGGCCGTCACGATCAACTCCTCCCGGGTGGGGAAGAACTTGTAGATCGTCGCCAGGGAGACCCGAGCGCGCCGGGCTACCTCCCGCAGATGAACGGCCTCATAGCCGCCCTCTTTCAGCAGTTCCAGCACCGCCTCCACGATGGCCTCACGCGGCCGCGCCCGTGCCGTCCGGCCCGTTCCCGCCGTCATCGCTCCCCCTAGCCTCATGCCCCCCACGAGAGTAATCTCGTTACCCGGTAACGAGGTTACCGGCACCGTCCGGCCACCCCTTACCAGCCCCCGGGCCGCACCCGTGCGGACATCGCCCCCAGACGGGAGAGATCATGGCGAGGTATGTGCTGGTACACGGCGGCGGTCATGGCGGGTGGTGCTACCAGCCGGTCGCCCGGCTCCTGCAGGCCGCCGGCCACGAGGTCTACGCGCCGACGATGACCGGCCTGGCCGAACGCTCGCACCTGCTGGGCCCGCACGTCGACCTGGACCTGCACATCCAGGACATCGCCGCCGTCCTGCACTACGAGGACCTGCGCGAGGTGATCCTGGTCGGCCACAGCTACGGCGGCATGGTGATCACCGGTGTCGCCGACCGTATGGCGGACCGCGTCGGCCGCCTGGTGTACCTCGATGCCGCCACACCGGTGAACGGCCAGTCGCTGCACGACGTCGCCGGACCGGTCATCGATGCCGCACGCCCTTTCGGGCAGGTCGTCGACGGCGTCGAGCTGGTCCTGCTGCCCGCCCCCGGCGCGGGCGCCTTCTACGGGGTGACCGACCCCGACACGATCGCCTGGATGGACGCGCGCTTGACCGCCCACCCCTGGAAGTGCTTCGAACAGCCGCTCAAGCTGACCAACGAGGACGCACTGTGGGCGATCCCGCAGTATCACATCGTCTGCACCTCCACCCTGGCCACCCGCGACCCCGGCCTCATCGGCAAAGCACGCGCGGAAGGCAGGCTGTGGGACATCGACACCGGGCACGACCTCATGATCACCGAACCCCGCGCCGTCGCCGACGCCCTCCTGCAGATCGCGGCCGGGTAAGGCGAGCCGGGCTCACCCATGGCGTTCCCGGCCCTGCACGGGGGCGGATCGCAGAAATCGGCCACGCTCTGCGTCCGCGAGACGCGCATCAACTCCGGTGATCCCGTCCCATGCGGCCATCAGAGATCGACCCGGCGAATGAGCCGAGCGTCTCAGCCACTGGTCTAGTGCCCGTCGGGCTGGTCCGGGGCGAAGGGCCACTCCTCGAACCCGACACAGCGGCCGTCGGCGTCGAAACGCAGGATCCACAGGTCGCGCCAGCGCGACGGGTCGTCGCCAAAGTATTCGACCTCGATCCGCACCACCGCCGTGTCGCCGTCGACGGCCACGACCTCACTCGTCATCGTGAACGGCTCGTCGGGGCCGTCGCGCTCGGCGTCCCACCACGGGCCGAGCCGGGACAGGCCCACAATCGGGCGCGCCCACGGCGACGGCAGGTACGACACGTCCGGCGAGAACAGCTCGGCGAGCGGCTCGGAGCCGGGTGTGCGCCACGCCCGCTCGTACCCGGCGACCCACCTTTCGACGGCACCTCTGTCCACGCCCGCCATGCTGCCAGTCGCCGGACCGGCGTGTCAGCGGCACCGTTCAGGATCGGCCCAGCGCGTGATCGCCGGGCTCGTCGACGAACCCGCCTGGTCACCGCCGACGTGCCGGTTGCCGAGATCGGCGCCGGCAACCGCTCGATCGATAACGCACTTGCGGGAAATGACAAGTGATCTCTGTCGGCATGGGCATCTTTCTGACACGCATCACGAAGACGGCACAGCCGGCCCCTCGAAAAGATGTTGCCGCCGGATGGTCCGGCGTCGCGACACGAGGGGAAGGTTCGATGAAGGCACGGATCAAGTGGGGGGCCGCCGCACTGGCCACCGCCGCGGCGATGGTCGTCGGGTTGGCGGGTAGCGGCTCAGCCGCGCCCTCCAGGCTGCAGGCGTACGCGATCACGGGCGACGGCATGCTGATGGCCGCATTCAAGACCGACACCCCCCAGGTGCTCGACTGGGTCAGAAGCCCGACGGGGTTGGTCAACGACACGTTCTTGATCGGGACCGACGTCCGGGTACAGAACGGCGCGTTGTACGTCGTCGGCAACCACGGCGGCATTTACACGGTCTCGCTCAGTTCGGGAACTGAAGGAAGCCTGACGAAGGTCTCCCAACTGACCGTCGACCTGAAGGGCACGAACTTCGGCGTCGACTTCAACCCGGCGGCCGACCGGCTGCGAGTGACCAGCGACACCGGCCAGAACCTGCGCCACGATCTCAACACCAACACCACGGTCACTGATTCTCCCTTGTCGGCCACGGGCGTCTCGGCCTCCGCGTACACCAACAACGACCTCAACTCCGACACCGCGACCACACTGTTCGGCATCGCCACGGCCACCGACCAGGTCGTCATCCAGTCCCCGCCCAACAACGGCAGCCTGGCCGCGACCGGCAAACTCTGCGCGGACGTGGGCGCCAACGCCGGCTTCGACATCTTCAGCGACCTCAGCAATGGCAAGACGATCTCGAACACGGCCTTCGGCGCCTTCATCCCGTCAGGCGGCAAGGCCACCTTCTACACCGTCGAGCTCCTCACCGGCTCCTGCTCCCCCGTAGGCGTCTTCCCCCTCTCCATCACCGACATCGCCATCGCACTCGACTCGAACTGAGATCCCGGCAGCTGACAAGTCACAATGGGCCCGCCCCGCCAGCCGAGGCGGGCCCACCGTCGTGACTCGGCGGCGCGACACTCGCGTTGCACGCCACACATCCTGACCTTGGTGGAAAAGCAACCGTCCGAGATGCGGCATCCACCCCGGCCCACCTGACATCGGCCGGTCTGCTGTTGGCGCGTCCGCGCAGAGGAAAACGACGGCGGGCGCGATGTCCTCCTCCCCGTCGCCGACGCGCCCGAGCGGGCACGAGGCCTTCGCGGCCTCCTCGGGCCCGGGCATCCGGCCGCGAGCTCGTCGAAGACGGTGCCGCGGCCGGTCGGCGCGATGGCGTTCACCAAGATGATGAGACGCGCCCGCCGGGCACGGTCGATTGGGCGGCCACTGCCACGCCCGTCCATGCGCGCCGGTCGACTCCCGTGGCGGGCGGCGGTGCTGTACTCGCCGGGGAGCGGCAACCCGCGCACCTGACCCGGCCGTCGTGGGGGCGTTGTGGTCGCGAAGCCGCGGCCGGCGCCGCGATCTGACCGTGCCGGGCTCGCGGCACAGACCTCTACCGACCTGACGGCGATCGTGCCCCGGGCTGCCGCGCCACATCATCGCGCCACCGGGACAGAACGGCATCCGCCTCAGGCCGCCCTGAGTACACGCACGGGAGTCGCAAACGGACGGCGAGGTCTTCCGACGGCTGGAGGAAGCCGATCCTCACACGGATCGCGATATCTCACAAAGCGATTATCGAGCGCGGTCGCGTTTTTCGCTTCGCCACACAGAAGGCTCTGTGACACCCGAGATATGTTGTACGCAGTAATTCGTTCTCCCCATTCAAATTCGAATGCCCGAAAATCCCGTCATCACATCCCGCACATTCCATCGGTCGAGCAAAGCGGAGGAAATGACATGAAGTCCCACCTGATCGCCCTCCTCGTGACGGCCGTGGCGGGGATGATGGCGCTCGGCGGCGGCACTGCCCAGGCCGCCCCGACGCCGGTCTCAATAGCAGATCGACCGCATCCTGGCTGAGCACGCGGGTGTCGTCCAGAAGGGCAAGGACGCCGTCGTCTGGAAGAACGGGGTCTCCCTCAAGCCGGCGGTGACGGGGCCGGAACAGTGCGGCCACGGGTACCACTGCCTGTGGGAGCACTCACCGGTAGATTTCGTCCAGTTCCCCCAGGCGCTCTGCACCACTCGCGTCATCGACCTGGGCGGCTACGGCTTCAACGACATCGCCTCGTCCTGGGCGAACAGCACCCAATGGAGCCGACGGCGAAAAGCTCTGGTCGATGCTCCCGTACACCAGCGGCGGCGTCGTGGACCGGTGGCTCCAGCACAGGCCATCGAGCCTGGCCTCCTACCGCTACTGATGGAGCGGCTCCCGGCATGATCCGGTGATGGCGGCCCCGCTTACCCCGGGGCCGCCATCGCCCATGTGCGCCGGACCGTCGAAGGTCAAGCCGTAGATCAAGTTCGTCCGGAACACATATTCGGGTCAGGTTCGCATCGTCGGAGCCAACCGGTGATCGTGTCGTGGCGGTCCGCGTCGGCGGGGAGTTCAGGGGTGGCCGAGCGATACGGACCCGTCGACCCGCGGCCGTCCGCAATTCCGACATCGGAACGACCAATTCGCTCCGCCTTGAATCTTTCACACTGGCTTATATCTGGGTTGTTGAAAACACAGTAAGATTCCCGTGCTCTGGATGACTCCCCGCGGCGGAGGGTGGTCGGCATGGGAGACTTCTTCGGTGCGCTGAAGTCGAGGGTGGACGCCAACGCGCGGCGCGCCGTCGAACTCTACGCCAGCGAACTGGCCGAATACCGCGCGGCGGCGGCCACGTGGCACGGCCGCGCCGAGCTGCTGGACTTCGCGTTGATCCTGCGGCGGCGTACCGCTGAACTGTCCGCGGAGAGCCGCCCCTTCCATGACGACGATCTCGAGTACATCGCGTCGATGGGCCGGGAGCGGGGCGAGAGCGGGGTGTCGCTGGCCTCGCAGCGGCGTGTCCTCGTGCTGCACTCCAATCTCACGCTGCGGGAGGTGCAGGAGGCGGCCGCGCCGAACGGCATCGACGACGTCATGTACATGCTCGGCTGGCTTGCCCCGCAGGGCACCGCCGCCCAGCATGCCTTCACCGTGGGGTTCATGGAGGGACAGAAGCGCTTCCTGCCACTCACCGCCCGTGTGCAGATGCTGGCCGACATGTTGCTGGCGGGAGATCCCGCGGCACCCGAACTGGCCCGGAGCCTGGGCATGCGCGCCCACGACCGGTACGTGGTCGCGGTGGTGCGCCTCGCGAGCGATCGCCTCCGGTCGGCCCGCGAGCCGCGCGAGGAGATTCTGGAGATCCTGCTGAAGACTCACCGGTCGCCGATGAGCTGGCACCGGCCGGAGGAGTTCGTCGCGCTGGTCCCGGACGAGGGCGGCGAGCCGGAAGCCGACCAGGTGGGCGCCCTGTCACTGGTCCGCGACCTCGCCGAACTGACCGGGCGCCCGTGCGCCGTCGGCACCGCCGCCGGCGCGGTCGGGGAGCTGGCCGAGACCGTCGCACTGGCGCGGAACGTCAGCAGGGTGGCTCCCGTCGAGACCGTGCCCAGGCGCGCGCACTCCGTGGCCGACGTCTTCGCCGAACTGGGCGCCGCACAGGTGCCCCACGTCGACGAGTGGCTGCGCGACCTGGCGAACCGACTGTCCCGCGGGCCCGCGCTGGTGCCCACGTTGCACGCCTACTACAGCTGCGACATGAAACGGCTGCTGACCGCGGCGACGCTGCACGTCCACCCGCGCACCCTCGACTACCGGCTGCGGCGCGTCCGCGACCTGACCGGGATCGACCCGGGGTCCACCCAGGGTGTGCGCGTCCTGAGCACGGCCGTCACGCGCGTCCTCGCCGATACCTGGCCCGACTCTTGATCCGCGGGTTCGGAGTTCAAGTCTCCGTCGGCGCACCCGCCTGACCAGCACACTCTTGGCGAATCCGGGAGTGTTCCCGGCTTGGTTTAGATCGACCCGAACCCATATTCGCTCGCGCGGGCGATGCGGGGTCGGGCGTATTGAGGCGCACTGGATCGCGGACCCGGAACCGCGCCGCCGGCACGGTGCGCGCCTCTGAAGCGAGGAAGGCCACGACGGCGGCGACCTCTTCCGTGGTTCCCATCCGGCCGATCGGAACCCTGGTCGCGAAGCTCGCCTTGGCCGCCTCGGCGTTCTCCTCGCCGACCACGCCGGCGAGCGCGGGGGTGTCGATCACGCCCGGCGAGATCGCGTTGACCCGGATGCCCCGTCCCTTGAGCTCGTTGGCCCAGGTCCGGGTATAGGAGCGCAGGGCGGCCTTGGAGGCCGCGTACGCGCCGAACGCCTCGACGCCCCAGGAGATCGCCGACACGGCACTCCGCAACTGGCCACCGGCCTGAGCGACGGCGACTGACTTCCTGTCGTGGGTCCGGGCCGGCGCAGGCGCGCGTGCCCTGCCCCGTAAGACCAGGTCGGTGCACATTCGCGGCGGGGTTGGGCATTGCGTCGATGTGGGGGCGTGTCAGGTCTGCCGGATCGCGGCGACGTCGAACTTCAGCGCCGCCTTCTTGCCCAGGCTGGCCGACGCCCGGCCGTTCGAGCGTGCTCAGGCCGCGATGTGGCCCCCCACGATGAAGGCCGCGAGGAGGAGATAGACCGAGTTCACCATCACGAGCTTGAACTGGCCGAGGCGGCCATGGGTGACCATCGCGCCGACCATCAGCAGAATCCAGCAGAGGGCGGTCACCGGCACCATGACCGGCGCGATGTCGAGCGCGGCGGGCAGGACCAGGCCCACCGCGGCCAAGAGCTCAAGGACCCCAAGGGTCTTGACGAACCCGACGCCGGCATTTCGGGTCCACTCGCCGCCATGCTGCGCGGCCAACCTCTCCTTGGGGACGAACGTCTTGGTGATACCGCCGACCAGGGCGACCGCCGCCAGCAGTCCAGCAGCGATCCACAGCGCGAGGTTCATGAGGTTCTCCTACAAGTCGAATATGAGTTGCCTATGGCCCGAGTCGTGAGTTTCGCCTAGACCTCAGGCGCCAGGCCTTGGCGCTGCAAGGGCCGCGAGCCCGCCAGCTGAGTGGAGTCGAGGTATCTGACCTCGTAGACGCGTTCGCTGAACTTCCAGCCGTCGGGCGTGCGCTGGTAGTGGTCGTGGTAGAGGGCATAGTTCAGGTGCGAGCTGCCATCGCGCATCCGCCCGAACTCCTGGACGTAGGCCCGGCCGGTCGCGGTGTCGCCGTCCAGCCGGATGATGCCCGGGTGGACGTTCTGTACGAAGAACTCCCAGAGCCCTTGCCCCCACTCGATCCCCGCGCGGATCTCCTCCCGGCCGAGGAATTCCTTGTCGATGTGCGGCCACCGCATCGCGCCGTCGGGTGTGAACAGCGATGCGACGCGATCGAAGTCGCGCATCATCACCGCGTCGGTGATCTCCGCGCGCAGCGCCTCGATCTCGAAGCGATCGGCGATGGCCTCCATGTCGCTCATCGGTCGCCCTGCCTTATCGATGTGTCGAACCAAGCGTCGCCGCCTGTCCGGTGGTGATGGGTCCAGCATCGATGCCGGTCAGCGACTGGAACAAGGTAAGTTCTGCGGGGCGATCGATAACACAGGGGTTATTCGTGGAGCTACGGGACATCGAGATCTTCCTGACGTTGGCCGAGGAACTGCACTTCGGCCGCACCGCCGAACGGCTTCACGTGTCCCAGGCGCGCGTAAGCCAGGCCATCAGCAGACAGGAACGGCGCCTCGGCGTGGCCCTGTTCGATCGCACCAGCCGGCGCGTGACCCTGACCCCGGTCGGCCGGCGCCTCCGCGAAGACCTCCAGCAAGCCCTCGACCTCCTCCAGCAGGGACTCGCCCGCGCCGAAGCAGCCGGACTGGGCGCGGGCCGGACCCTGCGGCTGGGCGTGTTCGGCCATGCCGGACACGAGCTACGCCCCCTCACCGACGCGTTCCGCGCCCGCTACCCCGGCATCGATGTCAAGTTCGGCGAAATCAACGGCGGCGACGCGTTCACCGCCCTGCGCACCGGAGACCATGACGTGAACGTCCTGTGGCTGCCCGTTGCCGAACCAGACCTCACCGTCGGCCCCACCGTGCTCACCGGAGGCCGTGTGCTGGCCGTGTCGGCAGACCATCCGCTCGCCGATCGCGGCACCGCGTCCCTGGAGGACCTCGCCGACAACCACGTCGTAGACCTCGGCCCCGACGCCCCCGACTACTGGGTCGCATCCATGGTCCCCACGCGCACACCGTCCGGCCGCCGCATCCCACGCGGCCCCGCCGCGCGGACCTTCCACGAGATCCTCTCCCTGGTCGCCACCGGACACTGCGTCCACCCGCTCGGCGAAATAGCCGCCCGCTACAACACGCCCCCTGGCATCGTCTTTCTGCCCATCCATGACGCCCCCACCCTCCAGTGGGCTCTGACGTGGCGCTCCACCAACGACAGCCCCACCATCCGCGCACTGGCCCAGACCGCCGCAGACCTCGGCCCCATCTCACTGTGACGATGATTTCCCGCAACGGTGAGCGAGCCCACGAATCCAAGTGATCATGTGGGGGCACCCCGACTACCGCAAGCGCCGGTGAGGTGGAGGAGATCGCCGAACGCCGACTCGGCATTCCCCGACCCGTCAGCCAGCAGTCCGTCAGCACCGCCCTGGCGCTGGACGGCGAACTCGACGCCGACGCCCTGAACGACTTCCTTGATCACGTCTTCGCCCCCTCCCAGACCGAGACGTAACCCGGGCCCGTCCCACTCTCCGCTCAGCGGAAGGCCCCTCGTGGCGGACTGGCAGACACGCAAGAGCCTCGGCGACCAACATGGACATCGGTACGTCGCGCTGCGGACGTTGCCGGTGTACCGGGTCTGGTCGCCGAGCAGTGCCACCGCGGACGGCGTCTGCAGCAACGTCTCGCCCAGCGGGCCCATGACCTGCGCGGTGGTGCCGGCCAAGCCGTCCATGCCCCGCATCAGCCCGGGACTCACGTGCTGAAGCCGCAGGTCACGAAGGGCGGTGCGGTAGCCGGCGAGCAGGAACAGGTGATCGCGTTCGTCCGGGGTCAGCCGCAGGCCGCGGGCGATGGCCGCGACCATCTGCTCCGACGGTTGCGGCCCGTCGCCGCGTTCCAGCCTGGCGAATTAGTCGGCGGACATGGTGCAAAGCTCCGCCACCTCCTCGCGGCGCAGGCCCGGAGCGCGCCGACGTTGCCCGCGCTGCACCCCGACGTCCTCCGGTCGCAGCGCCGCACGCCGGGTGCGCAGGAAGGCACCCAAGGACGAGCGGACGACGACCTCCCGAACCTGACCGGCCGTACGGTGGTGATCACCGGTGCCGGCCGTGGCCTCGGCTTGATCACGGCACGCGAGCTCGCCCGTGCCGGTGCCCGCGTCGTGCTGGGGGTACGCGAGACCGGCACGGCCCGCCGCGCCGTCGACGGCCCCGTCGCCTTCGACTCGCGACCTAGTTCGCCGCTACCGTCGTCGCGTCCCGGGCACCGACCGGGCTGGAACCGAAGGAGAAGACCGTTGCGCAGCAGTGAGCTAGCCGCACTCGCCGGCGTCACCGTCCGCACCCTGCGGCACTACCACCAGATCGGGATCCTCGACGAACCCGATCGCTCGGTCAACGGCTACCGCGACTACGACGTGCGCCATCTGGCCCGGCTGCTGCGAATCACCCGCCTGACCGAGCTCGGCCTCCCGCTCGCCGCGCTCCCGGACGTGCTCGACGATCCCCAGGCAGCCGAGACGCTGCTCGACGAGCTGGACCGGCAGGCGGCCGCCGAGATCGAGCGGCTCACCAGCCGGCGGGCGGACATCGCCCGGCTCCGCCGCCACGGCGGGATGCCCGACCTGCCGCCGGAAATGGCCGCCTACGGACCCACCCTCAGCGCCGTCGCCGACATCGCTCCCGACATGGCGTGCCACGAGCGCGAACAGGTCGCCCTGATCTCCCACCTGATCGGCGAGACCGGGACGTCCGCCTTCGCCGACGCCTTGGCGCAGCATGCCATCTTCACCCCTGCCACCACAGAGCTGATCCGGCGCTTCGCCGAACTCGGGCCGGACACCCCGCAGGAGGCCATCGAACAGCTCGCCGACGACATGGTGACGCACTACCGGCCCCTCCTGGAGAACTGGCCCGACATCGGCTTCGGCACCGACGTCTCCTCGATGCTCGCCGCCTACGGCGAGCACAACCTCAACGACCAGCAGCACCGCGCGAACCAGATGTTCGCGGACCGGTTGATCAACCGGATGGCAAGCAGAAACGTGCCGGAGCACGCCCCCGCCTGCCCGGCTGAGCCCGCCTGATCGATGCCGTGGCGACACGGCGCGGTCAGGCTTGAGCCCGGATCACCCTGGTCGGGGCCTTATGCCCGACGCGACGTCGGTGTTTTACGGCGAATCACAGCAGGCCTGACGAAGGAGTGCGGGCGAGGAGCTGATAGCGGGTCGTGGCGGTCGTTGGTTCGCTGAAGGGGCAGATCGACAAGGCCGCGTTCGCGCTGTGCGGTCATGCACCTGCACCACGCGCTGCGTCGGCGCGATGTGTTCGCGGAAGGGTTCGAGCACACGGCTGCTGGGCGGCCAGGCGCGGCCGCGCATCCTCACCTCGCTGAAGTTGGAAGTCGAGCCGGCCGGGCATCAGGCCGCATCGTCCGGCTGGACAAGATCCGCGCGCCGGGGCGAGATGCTGCGGGTGGACGGATCGCCGGCGATGGGGACGTGCGCGGCAGTCAGGCCTCGATGCCGGGACCGGCAGAACGTTGAACGCGAAGAGCTTTGAAAGGCGCGGGACCGGCGGCACCCTCGCTGGACCAGGACAGATTCCCCCAGGTCAGGGCTATGTGGCGGCTGGTGGCACGTTGCTCACCCAGTTTGGGCCGATGCGCCGTTCCGTACGCGGGTTGACCCCGACGCGACGTCATGGTTTTGGCTGTTACCCCTGCCGTTCGTTGCGCTTGTGCATCTGAACGCGCACTTCTGCTCTGCGTACAGGAAGGAGATAGTGCTGTCACGTCGTGCCCGGTCGTCGCTCGTGGCGGTGGCGGATGGATGTACCCAGCCGTCCGCGACTACCGAACGCAGGCGGCACAGCCGCACCGAGGCCGACGCCGAGTTCGACTGCCGGCGGCTCCGTCGCGAGCCGGCCGAGTATCCGTAGCTGACCAGCCTGGAGTCGCGCCCCGACCGGTGACAACGCGCGAGCAGGACAGTGGTGCCAGCACTGTGACGTGCTCCAACCACGTCCACGCCCTCCGCGGTGCCGCGTACCTGTTGACCATCACCTCCGACGATGGGAGAAAGCACATGCCGAATCGCAAGAGACCGGCCGTCGTCATGGGGGCCGCGCTGCTGACGCTGCTGCTCGGCGCCTGCACCGGGCAGGTCGGCGCGCAGCCCGCCTCCTCCGGCACCGACCTGGACCGCTTTTACGGGCAGAAGCCGGCGTTCAAGCCGTGCGATCCGAAGCTGCCTCCGGGCGTGCCGGCCGTCAAGGCCGAGTGCGCGCGGCTCAAGGTGCCGCTCGACTACCAGAAGCCGGAGGGTAAGCAGGCGGAACTGGCGCTGCTGCGGGTGCCCGCGCGCGGCAAGGATCCGATCGGGTCGCTCGTGCTCAACCCCGGCGGTCCCGGCTTCCCCGGCACCGATCACGCGGCCCTGACCGCCGCCGTGTGGGCGAAATCGCCGATCACCGAGCGCTTCGACCTGGTCGGGTTCGACCCGCGCGGCGTCGGCGCCTCCAAGCCGGCTCTCGACTGCTACACCGACGCCGAGCGCGACCGCGATGCGAAACTCTCCTCTATCCCCGCCGGCCTGGACGACTGGACCGAGCAGCAGACCCGCCGGCTCGTCAGACAGTGCGCCAAGCGCTCGGGCGGCAAGCAGGTGCTCGCGCACGTCGGCACCCGCGACGTCGCGCGGGACATGGACGTGCTGCGCCAGGCCCTGGGCGATGACAAGCTCTCCTACGCGGGCACCAGCTACGGCACCCGGCTCGGCGCCGTGTACGCGGAGATGTTCCCCAAGAAGGTCCGCGCGCTGGTCCTCGACGGGGCGATGGACCCGCTGGCGGGCACCCACGAGCGACGCGTCCAGCAGGCCACCGGAATGCAGCGGTCGTTCGAGCGCATGGCCGCCTCATGCGCCACCAAGCAGGACTGCCCGCTCGGCACCGACCCCGACCGCGCTACCAAGGTCTTCCAGAAACTCGTCCGGCCGCTGATCGACAAGCCCGCGCGGACCTCCGACGGGCGCGGGCTGACGTTCGAGCAGGCGGTCGAGGGAGTGACGGCCGCGATGTACACCGAGGCGAGCCGGCCCGTCGCGATCGCGGGCATCACCGAGCTGAAGGCCGGCAAGGGCGACACCCTGCTGAAGCTGCGCGACACCTACCACGGGCGGACCGCGGGCGGCGTCTACCCCGACTCGCTCGAGGCCTCGATGACGATCAACTGCCTGGACGAGGAGCGCCAAACGCCGAAGCAAGTGATCTCGATGAACCGGGCGTGGTTCAAGGCGGCGCCGTTCTCCGACCCCGGCCGTCCGATCAAGCAGGCGCACGACGGCTGCGAGCAGTGGCCCGTCAAGCCGACGCTCGGCTACCCGTATGCCACGGACATCAAGGGCCTGGCCGACACGCTGACGGTCTCCGTCACGGGCGACGCCATCACGCCGCACGAGGGCGGCATCCAGCTGGCCAAGACCCTCGGCGGCAGCCTGCTCACCGTCGAGGGCGAGCAGCACGGCGCCCTCGTGGCCGGCAATGCCTGCGTCAACAAGACCGTGGCCACCTACCTCATCGACCTCAAGTCCCCGGCCGAAGGGGCCCGGTGCAAGCTCTGAGCCGGGTACTGGGCACGTCCGGCAGGTCAGGTGACCCCTTGCATCGAGAGGACCTGGGGCAGTTCCTGTCGGGGGACTGACGTTGTGCGGCTGCGTGTCGAACGCCCGTCTCGCCCCGGGGCTGACCGGGGGCGAGACGGGCGGGCATTCGATCACGTGGCGGCACGGCCGTTAAGGAGGCGCCCAGGTCTCAGGAGGCGGCAGCGCCGACCTGTTGGGCGAGGCGATCCGGGTTGGTGGTGAGCCAGTCGTAGCTGATCTGGTTCCAGAGTGAGCACTGGTGTTGTGCCGAGTACACCTCGGTCTTGACCGCCTGACTGCCGTCGCCGGGCCGCAGCGACATCAGCTTGCCGCTCCGGTAGGCAGGCCATGCCGCCTGTCCGCCTGCGGTGGTGGGGTTTGCTTTCGTCACGAAGGCGCCCCAGTAGCGCACCATCGCCCGGGACAGTTGCTGCTGCTCCGGCGTCAGCAGTTTCGAGGTCGCCATGGGCCAGAGGTAGCCGAGCTCGCTGGCGTGCGGCGCACCGGAGTCGAAGCCGGGCGGAGTGGTAGCGAGGGTGGGTGGGTGAGGGTCGGCGAACTCGTAGAAGAAGGTTTTGGGCTGCCCAGTCGCGAACTGCCCCGCGAGACTTTGGTACTGGCAGCCGCCGAGTCCGTAGAAGACGCTGCTGTCGGTCCACACCGTGCCGAGTGCGTAGGCCGCGTTGTATGGGCTGTCGTAGGCGCTGTACGGGTAGCGCGCTAGCACCTCGTCGGCATGCGTGCCGAATTCCAGCCGGATCGCCCGTTCGTATTGCTCCTCGGTCGCGTTCGCGAACGGGAGGGCCCACTGGCGCACCTCGTCGCGTGTGGCCCCGATGAGGATGGGGACGTTGCTGGATCTGCCGGATCGCACCGCGACAGCGGGCGCAAGCGGCAGTTCCGGGACCCCGGACACGGGCAGGGGACCGGTCAGGATGCCGCCGAAATCCCTGGCGGCGGCCAGCAGATCGGGCGCCGGTTTGGCCCGCAGGCACGACACCCTGGTCGCTGGATCGGGACAACCGGCGGTCGCGGCGTAGGTTTTGCCCCTCGCGTTCGCTTGCGCGACCGTGAGGCTCGGGCAGCCGCCGCTCTGGATGATCGCCCCGTCGAACAGGCCGCGCGCAGGGGGTGAGGCCAGCAGGGCGCACACCGAATGTCCGCCGGCCGATTCGCCCGAGATGGTCACGCGGCCAGGATCTCCCCCGAACGCGCCGATGTTGCGCTGGGTCCAGCGCAGCGCCGCCTCCTGGTCGAGCAGGCCGAAGTTGCCCGCCCCCCGCCCGCTCAGCCCGGGCACGCCGAGGAAGCCGAACACGTTGAGCCGGTAGTTGATCGTGACGACCACGATGTCGTTCGTTCGGGCGAGTAGCGAGCCGTCGTAGAGGTCACCCGAACCGCTCATGAAGCCCCCGCCGTGAATCCAGAACAGCACCGGTCGCGGCCGGGCCGACTGTCGTGCGGGAGTGTAGACGTTGACGTACAGGCAATCCTCGCTCATGCCCGGGCCGCTGCTGGTGGTCGATTGCAGACAGCGTGCACCGTGACCGGCCGCCGATCGCACCCCGGACCATCCAGCGGCGGGCGCGGGTGGCTGCCAGCGGAGGTCGCCGACCGGTGGCGCGGCATACGGGATGCCAAGGAACCGGTCGACCTGGTCCGCCGAGGCGCCCGCGACCACGCCCTTGTCGGTGGACACTGTCAAGGACCTGAAACCGGCCGACGCCGGCACCGGCGACACGACGGCCAGTAGGGCTATCAGACTCGCGGCAATCGCGAGCCCTCTTGAGATGCTGGAGCGCACTGAACCTCCGGAGGGGCCAGAACGGACGGGAAGGCCAAATGCTCCGCTGTGGACGCGAGCGGGGCAACGGTGCCAGTCCGCTCAACGAACCATGAGCACGGTCGTCCGCCCGAGCGACCACCGCAGGAGCGTCGGCAGCGCCACTCCGTCCAGCGCGACGCCTGCACCAAGGGGGGATGGACGCCTCCATCCATTGCCGTGATCAAGCCCGGCGTGACCACCGAATTCGGACGAGCCGGCCCGTACTAAAGCTCAGCCGGTCGCTCGCCCGGTGGGGTGTGCTCCACGGTGATGGCGTTGAGGAGCCCGTTGTCGGTGAAGCCGACCGTGAGGGTGCGGTCGTCGGGAAAGCGGCCCTGGATCACGTCGGGGCCCTCCGTGATCGCGCAGTCGTGGTGGGCGAGGAAGCCGCGGACGACCCGCCGGGGGTCGGAGGGGAAGACCTCGACGGCGGTGTTCAGAACGCGCGGGGCCGACAGCGAGTCGTACCCGGCGACCGGGAGCTGCGGGTCGTCGAGATGGAAGTAGGCCGTGCCCTTGCCATCGCCGATCCGCACGGGCCGGACGCCGTTGCCGCCCAGCAGCGCCGCGGCGGCGATGACCATCGTGGACGCGGCCTGATAGGGGTTCGGGAAGCCGGACAAATCCAGGCAGGGGGCCGTCAGTTCTGGGATGCCGTGCTCCTGGCCGTACTCGCGGATGACGCGCAGCGGTGCGATGGCGGGCAGGTCCGGGCTGTGGTGCTCGTTGCCCCAGCCCCACAACCACGTCTGGGAGACGTGCGAGAAGGTGCCGAGGAAGACGATGTCGCGGTAAACGCGGTCGCCCATGGTCAACGTCCGTTCTTCGACGTTGGTGTCGGTCATGCCCTCGCCCAGGGCCTCGTTCAGAACGTCTTGCCGGTGGATCGCCACGGCGGAGCCGGCGCTTGCGAACGCTGCGAACTGCGGGCTGTAGTCGCTGAGCCCGTTCAGGAACTCCCGCCAGAACCTGGCCTGATCCGGTTTGCCTAGTTTCATGAGAATGTCCGCCAGGGCGCCGGGGGCCTTCGCGTGGCCGAGGCCCGCCGCTCGCTCCCAGGCGTCCACGGCAGCTGCCGGGCGGCGCTGGTCGAGCCGGACGTGCCCGAGGTTGTAGGCGGCGCCGGCGTTGCCGCGTCCGGCCGCGCGCCCGTACCACTCGGCGGCCTTTTCGAGATCGCCCCTGCCGTCGTCATCGTAGATCCTGCCGAGGTTGAACGCCGCCTTGTCGGAGCCCAGTTCCCAAGCGCTGAGGAAGAGGTCGATGGCGTCCGGCACCTGACCGCGATTCTCCAGCAGCACCGCCAGGTTGAGGGTCCCGGCTTGGTGCCCGCCCTCGGCGGCCTGCCGGTACCACCGCTCGGCCTTCTCCGGGTCGCCCCGGACCTCCGCGCCGTAGCCGACCTCGAAGGCGGCCGACGGCACCCCCTGTTCCGCAGCGCGCCGGAACCACTCGTAGGCCCCGTCCTTGTCATCGCGGCGCAAGAGGCTGTATCCCAGGTCGCAGGCGGCGACCGGGTGGCCGGCCTCGAATGCCTGCTGGAACAGGTCCTCGGCGTCCGTCCACCGGTTCTGACGCTGGGCGTCCAGGGCGTGGTCGCGCAACTCGACCGCCGCGGGCGGATAGACGTCCTCGGTCATGAAGCGAACTCCTCCAGTGCATGGTCATGCATCCGACGAGGCGGGTTGGACAGCGGTTCCTGAGGAGCCACTGCCTACCGTCGGAAATCGGAGCGCCGCATAGCGGAACGAGAAACCACGAACACCTTGTAGTCCGAGTGACCATCGCGGTCGAGACGGTGACTGGCACGCATTGCCATGAGAGGCGTTACGCGACCCAGCGTTCGAAACGAACGGAGAACATCATCACGAGCGGGCCCGCAGCCGATCCGCTATGCCTGTCGGTGATGTCCGTCAGGTCATCACGGGGTGCGGAGCAAGTGACGACGTAGGCGGTTGCGAACCGGTAGCCACTGGTCGCCGAGGATCAGCCGGAGTGCCTGCAAGCTGTGCACCGGGCGGGGAGTGTGTTCAGGGGGAACGAGGGCGTGCTGCAGAGCCCAGGCTGCGTGCATCCGACGCCAGGCGCGGCTGGTCCGGACAGGCTTGGTGATCGAAGTGTTCTCGAAGCCTTCGGCGGTGCGTGCGGCGAGCCGCTCCAACACCTGATAGCGCCGGTCCCCTACCGGCACCTCCACGGCAAGGTGCTCCACGATCGGCGGGATCTCCGG
This sequence comes from Actinomadura vinacea, assembly GCF_039532545.1. NCBI lineage: Bacteria > Bacillati > Actinomycetota > Actinomycetes > Streptosporangiales > Thermomonosporaceae > Actinomadura > Actinomadura vinacea. Next base: position 154,608 of record NZ_BAAARW010000020.1, read on the forward strand.
TTCGCCGGCGAACTCCCCCACCTCCACCAGCAACTCCACCAGGTCGTGTGTGAACGCCTGGTAGGCAGAACCGGACGCCAGCCACAACGCCGCCTCCAATTCTGGATCGAAGAAGGCACTGTGCCCGATGGTCTTGCGGTGACGATGGGCCCGGGGCACCACGATCGCCGGACAGTCCTCTCTCAGCCAGTCCTCTTCGAGACGGATGCCGGTACGCCGCTCGACGATCGCCATCATGACGGCCCACAGGTTGTCGCCTGCGCCGTCATGCAGCGCATGCACTGCCGCGTACAACGGGTCCAGTTCCTCATCAAGCGCGCAGATGTCGATGCCCTGCCGCTGGTCGGGGGACAGGCCTTCGAAGGAGACCAGCAACTGCCCGTAGGCCGCGCAGCTCAACGCGCTGACCGCGTTGACGTTCCAGTACGCGCTGTGCACGCGTGCCTCTTCGCTGAGCCGCACGCTCTGCTCCCTGCCCTGGTAACCGTTGATCTCCACCATGACCACGGCCGCGCCGGCTCGCGCCAGATGCACGACCTGGGCGCCCTCCGGCTCGTCGTACGCGGCGGTCCAGGGCCGCTCCCGGATATCGGCGGGCTCGGCACCGAGCCGTTCAGCGACGGTCTCGATCGTGATCGGTTCCCCGATGGGTTCGATCACCGTCCAGCACGCCGCCACGGACAATCCATACTCGTCCAGCACCCGGCTGTAATACGCGATCGCGTCATCGCTCATGCCCGGATTATGCGAGGAGGGTCGGACACCGCCCGCCATCGTCACGATCGAGGATCTCCCGATGCCCGAGCATCTCCTGCTTCAACTCCAGGGCTCCATGGAGGCGGAGGTGGACTGGCCCGCCAGCTACTACTGGCGAGAGCTGGCCGACGCCTATCCCGAGGCGAAGGTCGTGCTCACCGTACGGGACCCGCACAAGTGGCACCCGAGCATCCGGATGCTGCTGTCCCGCGAGAACCGTCCGGACCCCTCGGACGAGATGCCCGAACAGGCCCGCCACCTCTTCGCGACCATGGAGCGAGTGCTGCCGCTGTTGAGCCAGATGGGGCGCGCCCATTTCGGCCCCGACTGGGCCTTCGGGGACGACCTGGCAGACGAGGAGCTGGTCGTGGCGGCCTTCAACCGGCACGTGGAGACGGTGAAGCAGAGCATTCCCGCGGAGCGGCTGCTGGTGTTCGACGTACGAGAGGGGTGGAAGCCGCTGTGCGCCTTCCTCGGCGTGGACGTCCCGGCCGGCGAGCCGTTCCCGCATCTGAACGACGCCGAGTCGATGCGGCAGGCATTCGAGCGGATGAGGACAGGCGACATGTCGACCTTCCCTTTCGACCGGCCCGGCAGCTGATCGGCCGGTGGTCGATAGCGTCGATTTGCGCGGGAAGAGGTGACCGGGAGTGACCGATGTCATCGATCAGGCCGACAGTGGGGAGCGCAAGGGCGAGCGCACCCGCCGCCGCATCCTGGAGGCGGGGCGGCGGGTGTTCGGCAAGGTGGGCTACGACCGCGCCACCATCCGGGCCATCGCCGCCGAGGCACAGGTGGACAAGTCCTCGGTGATCCAGTATTTCGGCACCAAAGAGCGGCTCTTCCGCGAGGCCCTCGACTTCCGCATCGACGTTGACGCGCTCACCGTGGACGGCGACCCGGCGGCCTCGGCGGAAAGCTACCTGCGCGCCATGCTCGAACGCTGGGCCCCCGCCCCCGACAGCCCCATGGCCGTGCTCCTGCGCACGCACATGACCACCGAGGCCATCGACCGCGTCGCCTTCCGCCTGGAGGGGCCGGATCCGCGGCTGCGGGCAGCGCTGGCCGGGGCAGTCATGTTCGGCATCACCTTCCACCGCCACCTGCTGCGCACCCCGGATCTGGCCGGCGCCCCGCTGGACGACGTCATGCGCCTGGCCGTCCCGCTCGTCCGCGAGCTGCTCGCGCCGCCGCCACCCGCGGCCACCGCGCAAGAACACTGACGACCCGCTCGCGGGTGTCCTCGACAGCTCAGCATCTCGGCGTGCCGCCTTGCAACGCTTCAAAACACCGTCAATCCGTCGACCTCGGGCTGTGATGCCGCGTGGCGTCCGGCTCGTCCGGCGACCGGGTGGCCGCAACCGGCCGTCCAGGTGATCCAAGACTCCCTGTCACGCGAATGACGGTCGGTATCCGTCTGACAGGAGGTTTACGTGACTTGCGTGAAACGGTCAGTGTTGATCGGCCCCACGGCTTCGGCCGGGGTCTCCGGCTGAAGGCGGGCGGGGTTTCGTGGGAGATCTCTTCGGCGTGCTGGCGAAACGGGTGGAGGCCAACGCGCGCAGGGCGGTCGACGTCTACGCGCGCGAGCTGCCCGAATACCGGACGATGGCCAGCGGCGACCGCGGGTACGCGGACCTGCTCGATTTCGCGGTGCTGCTACGGCGCCGCACCCTTGAACTCGCCGCGCACGGACAGCCGTTCACCGACGCCGACCTGGCGGTCGTCACCTCGGTCGGGCACGAACGCGGGCGGGCGGGAGTGTCGCTGAACTCCCACAGGTCCGTGCTCGGACTGCACTGCACCCTCACGGTGCAGGAGATACACGAGGCGGCCAGCCCCTCGGAGCTGGACGCTCTCATGCGGATGCTCAGCTGGCTCGGCCCGCAGGGCGCCGCGGCCCGGGACGCCTACACCCGTGGGTTCCTGGAGGGGCAGCGGCATGCTCTGCCCGTCGCCGAACGCGTCCAGCAGCTCACCGCGATACTGCTCTCCGGGGACGCCGCCGGCCCTGAGCTGGCGTGCCGGCTCGGTATGACCGTCGCCGCCCACTACTTGGTGACCGTCGTCCGGATCGCCGACCAGGACTTCACCCCGGCGGCGAGCACCCGGACCGAGATCCTCGGGCTCCTGTTCGACAAGGATCAGGTGCCCATGAGCTGGCACGATCCGCTGGAGTTCGTGGCGCTGCTGCCCACCCATCGCGACGACCCGGACGACGTTCCCACGCACGTTCGGCAACGCGCCCTGGCCTTGGCCGCCGCCTTCGCCGAGATCGTGGGACGGCCCTGTGCCGTCGGTGCCACCACAGCGAGCGCGTGCGCTCTCGCCGACGCCCTGCCCCTGGCTCGGCAGATCAGCCGGGCCGCCCCGGTCGAGTCAGCTCCACGCCAGGTCAGCAGCGTCCCGGACGTCTTCGTCGAACTCGGCACCGCTCGGTTACCCGAGATCGACCGCTGGCTTCGGCGGATAGCCAACGAGCTCTCCCAAGGCCCGGACCTGGTGGCCACCCTGGACGCCTACTACCGTCATGACATGAATCGCCGGCTCACCGCGGCACACATGTACATCCACCCTCGCACGCTCGACTACCGCCTGCGCCGTGCCCGCGAGCTGACCGGCCTCGATCCCACGACCACCCGGGGCGTGCGCACGCTGACCGCCGCCGTCGCCCGCGTCCTGTCCGACACGTGACCGACCTGAGGGGGTAAAACCCGTTTCCGCGAGATCAGGCTGGGTGCTCTCCTTCGCCGCGACCGGGCGGCACGGCTGACATAGGTGGCCGGGGAGTGCCCGCAGCCCATCCCCGGCAGGCAGCACATTCAGGCATTTCGGCCGCCGGTGGCGTTGCCGAACGCCATTTCCGCCTGGCGTTCTCTGGCCACCGGACGGAGCGCGCGGCCCGCGCCCGCTCGTCCTTCTCATGAGGGCCGTGCGGACTCCGCTACGCCGAGCGACCTGCCGACGCTCAAATCGAGCATCGTCGATCCCTGAAGGGCACGGACTGCATTGGTCTCTGGACGTAGCAGTCCAAGGCAGGTACCTTGTGTTGCATGGTACTGGGTGAAGCATCTAACCTGGTGACTCAGATGCGCCGGGGCGCGCTGCCGTACTGCGTGCTCGCGCTGCTGCGCGACCGGGAACGGTACGGCGTGGAGATCGTCCGGTTGCTGGCCGAGGTAGACGGCCTGGTCACCAGCGAGGGCACCATCTACCCGCTGCTGTCGCGGCTGCGTCGGCAGGGGTTGGTGGAGACGACCTGGCGGGAGTCGGCGTCCGGCCCGCCGCGGCGCTATTACCGGCTGACCGCCGATGGCCGGCAGGCCCTCGACGTCTTCGCGGTCGAATGGGCGCGGTTTCGTGATGCGGTTGGGCGCTTCGTCGGAAAGGAAACAGAAAACTGATGACCACCACTGACCAACTGATCGCCGATTACCTCGACCGGCTCGACGCGGCGGCGCGCGACCTGCCCGAGGCTCGGCGGGCCGATCTGCTCGCCGAGATCAGAGAGCACATCACCGTCGCGCTCGCCGAGAGCGCCGACCGGACAGAGGTCGGCGTGCCCAACGTCCTCGACCGGCTCGGTGATCCGGTGGAGATCGTCCGGGAAGCGGCGGGCGATGCCGGGGCGGTCGCCCCGGTCCGCACGCACCGCCGCGGAATCCTCGGGGCGTTTGGTGTCGCGGGTGTCGTCACGGCGCTGCTACTGGTGGTCGCAGGCGTTTTCGTGCCCGTCATCGGCACGATCGTCGGTGCCGCGCTGGTCTGGTTGCTGGCCCCCTGGCCCGCCCGCCACAAACTGCTCGTGGCCGTGGCCTGGCCGGTCGGCCTTGGCATGGGCGGCTGGTTCGCCGGGCCGGGCGCGTCGGAGTCCGCAACATGCACGCCGGACGGCGCCTGCACCACGGACGGTCTGCCCATCGAGGCGCAGATGGGGCTCGGGCTCGCCATGATGATCGGCGCGGTGCTCGCGACCGCGCTCGTGATACGCCATGACCGCCGCAAGGCCGACACCGGCGCAGGTTGACGGGGCCGGCGTCGGATGAGGACGTGTCCGGGACCGCACCCATCGCGCCATCTTGCCTGGCAGCTGTTCGGCCGCAGGTCAGAGCCGGTGACATAGCTTCCCGGCGCCGGATGGGTCAGGCGGAAGGGGAGGGCGCGGCGACGAGAAGGTACTGGATCAGGGATCGGAGTACCGATGTCGCGGACCGGGTGTCCCGGGCGTCGCAGGATACGACCGGCACGTGCGGGTTCAGTTCGAGCGCGGCGCGCACCTCTTCGGGCCGGTGCCGGTAGGCGCCGTCGAACTCGTTCACCGCGATGAGGAAAGGGATGTCCCGATTCTCGAAGAAGTCGACGGCGGCGAAGCAGTCGGCCAGGCGACGCGTGTCGGCCAGCACGACCGCCCCCAGTGCTCCCGCGCACAACTCGTCCCAGAAGAACCAGAAGCGTTCCTGACCTGGCGTCCCGAACAGGTACAGCACGATGTCGTGCCGCGGGATGGTGATGCGGCCGAAGTCGAAGGCCACCGTCGTCGTCGACTTGCCCTCCGCGCCGCTGAGATCGTCGATGCCCGCGCTGGCGGTGGTGACGAGTTCTTCCGTGTCCAGCGGTTCGATCTCGCTCGCCGCGCCGACGAAGGTCGTCTTGCCCACACCGAAGCCGCCCGAGATCAGGATCTTGACCTGGGTGGGGAACGGCTCAGATCCGTTGGAGGCCATCGAGCAACTTCTCCAGCAGGTGGTGGTCGGCGGCGGGCCGCGGGTCCGGGACGCGGGTGGCGATCGCTCCGCGGTCCACGAGATCGGCCAGGAGCACCTTCGTGACGGCGACGGGAAGGCGGATGTGCGCCGCGACTTCGGCGACCGAGATCGGCGTGCGGCACAGGTCGAGCACCTTCAGGTGTTCGGGCTCCATGTCCGGGGCGGGCCGGCCTATGGCGATCACCAGGGAGAGCAGGTCGAGGTGCACGCTGGGGCGGGTCCGGCCCTCGTTCACCGTGTACGGACGTATGAGCGGGCCGGCCTCCTCGTCAAGCCATACCTCGTCGTCGGCTGACATGGTCATCAGCCCTCGGCGCGCGGGCGCGCCGCCGTGCCCAGGAACGGCTGGACGGCCTTGATCAGCCGGGCCATCTCGAACCCGACGACGCCCGGGTCGGCATCCGCCCGCGCCAGCACGGCGAGAACCGAGTTGAAGCCGGCCCAGGAGATGTACAGCTGGCTGGACCGCAGTTCGACCACGACCTGGCGGGCTTCGCCCGCGTCATCGAACCGGGTACCGGCGCTGCGGGCCATGGAGAACAGTCCGGAGGCGAGTGCCGCCAGATATTCCGAGTTGGCGCGATCAAGGCCGTAGGCGGCCTTCATCATTCCGTCAGAGGACAGGAGCACGCTGCCGCGGATGGAAGGGACCTCCTGGTTCAGGCCCTTCAGCAACCACGCGAAATCCGCGGCCTGGTTCGGAGAGACGGCGCTCATTGGACGCTCCTTCTGGTCGTCGAGGGCTAGGGGTTCGGTGTCGATGGCCCGTCCGCCTGCCCGGTTTCCTGACCGCCGCGCATCCCTTTCTTGAATGCCGCCATCAGCCCGTGGTCGTGGCCGATGGCGGCATCGTCGTCCCGTGGCGCGGGAGCGCTGACGAGTTCGGGCGCCATGTTCGCCTGCGGGCGGCGTCTCGGCAGTTCCGGGCGCCGGTCACCGTTGTCGACCGGCTCCTCCGTCCGCCGGGCGGACGCGGCGGGATGGTGGTCGCCGTGCGTGGGGTCCTGTCCGGGACCGGGAAAGGGGGTCGACGAGGACGTCCCGGCCGGCGGTTCGGCGGGCAGGGGCACCGCCCGTTCGCCGGTCTCCTCTCGCGCCGGACCGATCAGGTCGTTCGGGATCACGAGGACGGCCTGGGTGCCGCCGAACATGTTGGTCTGCAGCCTGAGCGCGACCTTGTGCCGCTGCGCGAGCGCGGCGACCACGAGCAGCCCGATCCGGCCGTCCCGCACCAGTTCGTCGCCGTCGACCCGGCCGGGGTCGGCGAGCAGGTCGTTCAGCCGGCGCTGGGTCTCCCGCGGTATGCCGAGGCCGCGGTCCTCGATCTCGATCGCGAGTCCGGCGGTCACGGTCTCCGCGCGCAGGAGCACCTGGGTGTGCGGCGGTGAGAACCTGGTGGCGTTCTCGACGAGCTCGGCGAGCAGATGGATGAGGTCGGCGACCGCGCTGCCGAGGAGCTCTCCCTCGACCGGCGGCACGACCTTGACCCGGTTGTAGTCCTCGACCTCGGCGACCGCCGAGCGCAGCACCTCGTAGACGGGCACCGGCCTGCTCCACCGGCGGCGTGAGGCGCCCCCGCCGATCACGGCCAGGCTCTCGGCCTGGCGACGCAGGCGGGTACTGAGGTGGTCGACCCGGAACAGGCCCTTGAGCAGGTCCGGGTCCTCGACCTGGTTCTCCAGCTCGTCGAGTCCCCGGATCGCGCGATGGGACAGCGTCTGCATCCGCCGGGCGAGGTTGAGGAAGACCTCGAGCCGCCGCGCGCCGCCGCCGGGGTTCGCGCTCGCCGCGTCGAGAACGGCGTTCCATGCCTCGGTCCGGGCGTTGTGGATCTCCTGTGCGAGACGCACGAGCGGGTCGCCGCTCGCGACCGGCGGGGGGTCCGCGCGGCGCTCCGGCGGAGTCTCGCCTGCCTTGATCCGCTCGGTCAGGCCGCGCATTTCCGCCCGGCCGTGGGAGGCCAGAAGCACCAGGTCGCCGAGCCGCCGCCACTCATCGGCCAGGCCCGAGGCCGGCTGACCGGGCGTCCGGTGCTCCTGGCGGGACGCCGTCTGCGCCGCCGCGGCCGCCGCGCACAGGACGACCATCGCGCCCGCGGCGGTGATGACCAGCGTCAGCCGGGCCTCCGGTGACGAGGGCCCGGCGACGATCAGTACCGTCACCGCGGTCAGTCCCAGGCACGCGACGAGCGCCGCGGGAACGAGGGCAAGGCCCAGATGGAGACCGACGCCGGCCCGGCGGCGCCTGCCGCGGGCGCGTGGCCCGCCCTGTCGTTGGGAGGCGGCGGGGAGCGGGAAAGGCTCGGGCATTGATGTCCTTGGTACACGGATGGACGGTTGCGGGCGGCCGGCACGGTCGGCCTGGCACCGATGGCGACGTTCCCGCCGGTCGCGTGGGCGCGGATTCGGCCTGTGGCCGGATCGCTTGTTCCGGCGTCGCGGAAACGACGCCGGTGCGATTACGGGGATGAAGCTTGCTGTGTGGTGGCGGCCTACATTCCCTTGTAAGGGACATCGGACGCGGGCCCGTTTCTCAGACCGGCCCGCCGCCGGATTGTCTCCACCAGTTCGGCGGCCCGTGTCTTGATGAAGGCGACTCCATGCGCGCCCCAGTCGTGCGGCTCGGTGTCCACGACGCAGATGGTGCCCAGGGTTTCCGCCCCGTCGATCAGCGGGGCGCCCAGGTAGGCGCGGATCCCCAGTTCGTCAACGACCGGATTGCCGGCGAAGAGGTGGTAGTCCTTCACCTCGTCCAGCGCCATCGCGTGCCCCCGGGTCACCACGTACATGCAGTAGCCGTGGTCGCAGGCCATGGTCCGGAGCGGGTCCGCCGACGGGTCGAGGTCACGGTCGCGGGATGAGGGGTAGAGGCCCGCGAAGTACTGCCGTTCCGGGCCGATGAGGTTGACCATGGCGAACGGGGCGTCCAGCGAATGGGCCAGGTCGCGGGCGAACTCGTCGAACTCGGGGTCGGGTTCCTCCCTGATGCCGAGTTCCCGTAGCCGGGCGGCACGGCGGGGTGCCTCCTGATCGATGGGCGTGACCAGCCGGAAGGCGAGGGGAATGCTCATTCAGACTCCTGTCCGGTTACATGCGGCCGCCCGGTCATGGCGGCACCATGCGCTTGGAGAATAGCCATATCGCGCTGCCCGTTCTGGGTGCCCGGACGTACGTTTTCGCCGGAAAGCGGGGCGACTCAGCATTTTGAAACCGCATGCACGTCTCACTGTGCAAGCTGTTTCTGGCTCGCCTCCGCGGCCTCCTTTAGCGTGATCGCATTGTTCGCCGGTACGTATATTCCCCACTTCCCCGCGATGGAGCCTGAGTGTCCCACCATCTCGATTCGCCACTCGCACGGCAGGATCCGCGTCTCGACATCAGTGACGTGTACGTCTTCCGCGGTGGTACGGGCACCGCGTTCGTCATGAACGTGAACCCGCTTTCCGGTCCCGGCGGGTTCCATCCGGAGGCGCGGTACGAGTTCAGGATCGACACCGACGGCGACGCGGTCGAGGACCGCGCCTACGTCGTCACCTTCGGCGATCCCGACGCCGACGGCGACCAGGCCGTCGAGGTCCGCCGGATGGAGGGCGCCGCCGCGCGCTCGCGGGACGTCGCGGGAACGGTCGTGGCCCGGGGCCGGACCCGGCAGGAGCTGGTCGGCGCGGGTGGTGCGCGCTTCTGGGCAGGGCCGGCCGCCGACCCGTTCTATATCAACGGGCCCGTCGTCGCAGCGGTCAAGGAGGCGGTCGCGAACGGCACCCCCGTCGACATGTCCGACGTCGACCACGGACGGGCGGAGAACCTGTTCGCCGGGACGAACGTCGCCGCCATGGTGCTGGAGATCCCCGATGACGCCTTCGACGTCACCGAGATCGGTTTCTGGGGGACGACGGCCCTGGCGACCGACTCCGGCGGCTGGCGCCAGATCAACCGCTGCGCGCAGCCGCTGGTGAACACCATCTTCCATCCGGACGATTCGCAGCTCGCCAGCGACTACAACACGACCCACCCGAGCACGGATCGGACGGTGTACGGTCCGCTCGTGGGCGATCTGGTCGCCAAGGCCGTCGCAGCGGCGGGAACGGGCGACGATCCCGCGGCGCACGCGCGGCGGGTGGTCGAAGCGATCTTCCCGGACGTCCTCCGGTACCGGATCGGAACGTCGGCGAGCTTCGGATTCGTCGTCCGCAACGGGCGCGGGCTCACCGAGAGCACGCCGGAGGTGATGTTCGCGCTGGTGCTCAACAAGGCGGTGCCGCTCGGCCTCGACGCCCGCTCTGCCGCGGGCGTTCCCGGGCCGCGATTCCCCTATCTCGCTCCGCCGGTGTAACGCGGCCGCGCGGACCGGAAGATCTTGTCCGTCCGCCGCCGTCCGCACTAGCGTGAGCGGCACCTTTGGGGGCATTTCGGCCATCACCGAAATCCGCGAACGGGGCAGAAGAGGTCGCTTGTCCACACTCGATGCGCTGCTGAAACGCCCTGAGCTCGGGTTGCGCCTCCTCACACCGGAGGCCGCCCATCCGGCGGGGGTGGAGTCCGCGCTCGTCATCGGCGCCGCCGACCTGGCCGGATGGCCCGCCTCCGACCTCGACGCCCTCCAGCGGGTTCTGGTGATCCTGCCGCTGTCCCCCCGGACGCCGCCCGGCCCGATCCTCGCCGCCGTGCGACGGCTCGGACGGCTCGGCGGCGAGGGCGTCACGGGCGCGGTCGTCGCCTGCGGGCTCCCCGAGGAGCGCGAATCCACTCTCCAGGCGCTGACCGCGTCGGCCTGCCGCGAGCAACTCCCGCTCCTGCTCGCGCGGGACGAACCCTCCCGGGTGGGGGCACGGATCATGAAGGTCGTGCGGGACGAGCGGGCGCGCGCCGCGGCCCGCGCCGTCGACGACTACCGGGAGATGCACCGGGAGGCCGCACGGCCGGACGGCCTGCCGCGCCTCCTGCGGTGGCTGGCCCGGCGCGTGGCCGGGAGCGTCGTGCTGCTCGACGGTGCCGGCGCGGTGCTGCACGCCTTTCCCGGACTCCCGGGCGACGTCCTGGAACAGGCGGCGGGGGAGGTCGACCGGGTGCTGACCGGCCGGGCCGGGTCCGCCGCAGCCGACCTGGCCTCGGGCGTCGTCCACGTCGAGCCGATCGGCACGGTCGGGAGCGCGGGCGTACTGGTGGTCACGCGGCACAAGCGGTTCTCCCCGGACACGCGGTCCCTGATCGGGGACGCGTCCCGCCTGCTGGGGTTGCACTGGATCGCGGAGGGCGGCGCCCGCGGCCGGCGGGCCGAGCTCGCGGAGGCACAGACCAGGGAGGCCGTGCTCCATCTGCTCATGACCGGACATCTGGACGCCGCCCGTCGCGTCGCCGTGGTACTCGGACCGAGCCTCGCCGAGGAGGTCCGCGTCTACATCGTGGAGTGTCCGACGGAGGCACGGGACGAGGCGGTCTCGCACTGCGAGCGGGCATCGGGATGGCGGGCGTGGATCGTCCGGTGTCCCGTCTACACGCGTCACATCATCGTGCTCGCACCGGCCTCGGACACGGCCGGGCTGGGAGAGTCGCTGCGGGCCCACGCCGGGCGGCGCGGCGGCGTCAATGTCGGCGTCAGCGACGTCGTGGCGCTGCGCGAAGTGGCGTCGGCGTACGGGCAGGCGTTCCACGCGCTGGCGGTGGCACGCGGCAGCGCCGAAGGCTACGCCCGTTTCAGCCCTCGCGGTGATCTCGCGGCGCTGGTGCGTCCCCGGGGTTACGCGTGGGCGCGGGCGACGCTCGAGCCGCTTTCCGGCTACCGGCCCAAACGTGCCCAGGATCCCGACGCGGCCGAGTTGACGGTCACCCTCCAGTCGTGGCTGGACTTCTTCGGTGGTGCGGCACGGCAATTGAAGATCCACCGCAACACCCTGGCCGCACGGCTGCGGCACATCGAGCGGCTCTTCGGCCGGCCGCTGCAGGACCTGGAGACGCAGTCGAGGCTGCATCTGGCGCTGCGCGTCCTGGACGGCCCGGACGGCGGGGGCGACCCGGTGGCCCTGGACGTGCTGCTCGACGATCCCGAGGTCCGCCGATGGGCCGACACGCAGGTGTCCCCCCTGCTGCAACAGGATCCGGAGCTGTACGTGAAGACTCTGCGGGTGTGGCTGGCCAATGACGCTCGCATCGAGGCGACCGCGGCGGCGCTCGGCATCTCGGTGCCTGGCACACGAAAGCGGCTGACCCGTGTCGAGGAGACGCTCGGACGCTCGCTTCTCAGCGGCCCGTCCGCGCGCTACGACCTGTGGTTCGCCCTGCGGGTCCATGGTGCGCGCCCCGAGTACGCGACCGGCGGGTGACGCGACGCCGCTGTCTCAGCCGGGTGCTCGCTTGCGCGAGAGTGCGAGCCGACGCCGGTCCAGGTCGATCTCCGTGACGACCACGGTGACCTGCTCGCCGGGTCGGACGGCCTGTTCGGGGGCTTCGATGTCCGTCCAGGAGAGCTCGCTGAGATGGACCAGCCCCTCGATGCCGTCCCGGACGCGCACGAAGGCACCGAACGGGACCAGTTTGGTGACGGCCCCCTGCAGCACCTGCCCGGTCTCGTGGTTGCGGGCGAACTCCTGGAAGGGATCGGGCTGGGTCGCCCGGAGGGACAGTCTCACCTCACCGTGGTAGGTGTCGATCTGGAGCACTTCGCAGGTGACGCGCTGGCCGACCTCCACGATCTCGGACGCCGAATCGAAGCGCCGCCAGGACAGTTCGGGGATCGTGATGAACCCCGCGCCAGGAAAGATCGGGTGGTCAGGGCCATCGTCCAAAGCGACGAACACCCCGAACCGCTCGATGGCCGCCACCAGGCCGGAACGCATCTCGCCAGGGTGGACGGACTCGAGGAACTCCCAGAGCTCGGGGCTCCCGACGGCGCCCCTTTCGTCGTCCGCTTCCGCCACGCCGCTCAGCGTCCCACACACGCGCCGCAGCCGTCGCGGTCACCGTCCGCGAGGCAGAATGCTGAGCATGACCAAGACGGTGAACTTGCCCGGCGGCACCGCGCTGCCGTTGATCGGTTTTGGAACCTGGCAACTACGGTCGAAGGCGGCGTACGAGTCGGTGCGTTCGGCGCTTGAGATCGGTTATCGGCATATCGACACCGCGACGTTGTACGGGAACGAGGCGGACGTCGGCAGAGCCGTGAAGGACAGCGGCCTGGAGCGGGAGCAGGTCTTCATCACCACCAAGCTCCGCCCGCAGGACGCGCGGCATGCCCGTCGCACCCTGGAGTCGAGTCTCCGGCTGCTCGACAGCGGCTACGTGGACCTCTGGCTGATCCACTGGCCGACCGGCCGGGACGAACTCGTCTCGACGTGGCAGGAACTCCTGGCCGCCAAGAGCGACGGGCTCGTCCGCAACGTCGGGGTGAGCAACTACAGCCCGGCGCTGCTCGACACGCTGACCGAGGCCACCGGGCAGCGGCCGGCGGTCAACCAGATTCCGTGGAGCCCGGCGCAGCACGACCCGGGCCTGCTGGAGGAGCACCGCCGCCGGGGGGTGGTCGTCGAGGGCTACAGCGGCCTCAAGAACACCGACCTGCGCGACCCCGTGCTCACCGAGATCGCCCAGCGGCACGATGCCACTCCAGCCCAGGTCGTCCTCCGCTGGCATCTGGAGCACGACATCGTGATCCTCCCCCGGTCCTCGCGCCCGGAACGCATCGCCGCCAATTTCGACCTCGAACGCTTCGATCTCACAAAGGACGACATCACCGCGATCGACGCACTCAGCCGAGCCGGCTGATCGAAGAACCGGCCACCGCGGCGACGTCTTCAGTCCTGCTGCTCGGCGGGGTGGAGTTTGCCTGCCTGGCGCAGATGGTCGATCACCTGGTCGGCGAGCGCTTCGGGAGTGTGCGCGCCTCTGGAGTCCAGGCGAAGTTCCGGTGACGGCGGGGGCTCGTACGGTGAGTCGATCCCCGTGAAGTTCACCAGTTCACCGCGGCGCGCCTTGGCGTACAGACCCTTGCGGTCGCGTGCCTCGGCCACCTCCAGCGGGGCGTCGACATGGACCTCGACGAACTCCCCTGCGCCGATGCGTTCGCGGGCGCGTTCGCGTTCGGCGCGGAACGGGGCGATGAACGACGCCAGCACGATCAGCCCGGCATCGGCGAGCAGACGCGCGACCTCCACGACGCGGCGGATGTTCTCCACCCGGTCGGCGTCGGGAACCGCAGCATGCCGGCCGCCACGGTGTCCTGGGTGAAGCGGTCGATGAGAACGAACCCGCCCATGTCACGGTTGTCGGTGTAGGGGTCGAACGGGATCTGCCGGTCCAGATGCAGGTTGGCCACGCCGATCTCGTTCAGCCCGAGCGTGCGTGCGGCGACGTGTTCCAGAGTGTTGACGTTGATGGAGTACTTCGGCCGTGACACCTGGGCCACCGCGGTGGTGGCGGCCAGCTTCAGCAGGTAGGTGCGCCCGGGCAGCATCGGCTCCTCGGCCATCCACACCAGCCGGCATTCGAACTGGTCGGCCAGGCCGGGAGCGTCATCGGCGGCGGCGATGGCATCGCCCCGGCTGACGTCGATCTCGTCGGCGAGCACGACGGTGACCGACTGGTCGGCGACCGCCGCGTCCAGATCCCCGTCGGCGGTGACGATCCGGGCGACGGTGCTCTCGCGGCCCGACGGCAGGACCCGCACCCGGTCACCGGGACGCACCGTTCCGCTGACGATCTGGCCGGCGAAGCCGCGGAAATCGAGGTTCGGCCGATTGACCCACTGCACCGGCAGCCGGAACGGGCGGGTGTTCCGGTCATCGGCGACCTGGACCGTTTCCAGGTGCTCGACCAGGGTCGGCCCCGAGTACCAGGGGGTGCTGGGGCTGGGGTGCATGATGTTGTCGCCGCGCAACGCCGACATCGGGATGCAGACCACGTCGGTGAGGCCGATGCTCTCCGCGAAGGCGCGGTAGTCGGCCTCGATCTCCTCGAACCGCTGCCGGGAGTAGTCGGCCAGGTCGAGCTTGTTGACCGCAACCACGATGTCGCGGATGCCCAGCAGCGACACCAGATAGCTGTGGCGGCGCGTCTGCGTGAGCACGCCTTTGCGGGCGTCGACCAGGATCACCGCCAGATCGGCGGTCGACGCACCGGTCACCATGTTCCGGGTGTACTGCTCATGCCCGGGGGTGTCGGCGCCGATGAACTTGCGCCGCTCGGTGGAGAAGAACCGGTAGGCGACATCGATGGTGATGCCCTGTTCGCGCTCGGCGGCCAGGCCGTCGACCAGCAGCGCGAAATCAAGGTCGCCGCCCTGGGTGCCGGCGGTCTTCGAGTCGTTCTCCAGCTCGGCCAGATGGTCGGAGAACACCAGTTTGCAGTCGTACAGCAACCGCCCGATCAGCGTGGACTTGCCGTCGTCGACGCTCCCGCAGGTGATGAAGCGCAGCATCGACTTGTGCTCGTGCCGCCGCAGGTACTCCTCGATATCGGCGGCGACGAGGCCGTCGACGGTGTGCGCCATCAGAAGTACCCTTCCTGCTTCTTGCGCTCCATCGAGGCGCCGGAGTCATGGTCGATCATCCGGCCCTGCCGCTCGGAGCTGGTCGTCAGCAGCATCTCCTGCACGATCGCCGGCAGGGTCGTCGCCGCGCTCTCCACGGCGCCGCTGAGCGGATAGCAGCCCAGCGTGCGGAAGCGCACCGCCCGCTGCTCGGGGACCTCGCCGGGCCGAAGCCGCATCCGCTCGTCGTCGGCCATGATCAGCATTCCGTCCCGCTCCACCACCGGGCGCGGTGCGGCGAAATACAGATCCACGATCGGGATTCGCTCGAGATGGATGTACTGCCAGACGTCCGGTTCGGTCCAATTCGACAGCGGGAACACCCGCACGCTCTCGCCGTCCCGCTTACGCGCGTTGTACAGCCGCCACAGTTCCGGGCGCTGCCGCTTCGGGTCCCAACGGTGCTGCGCGGAACGGATGGAGAACACCCGCTCCTTCGCCCGCGCTTTCTCCTCGTCGCGCCGGGCGCCACCGAACGCCAGATCGAACCGGTTGCCGTCCAGGGCCTGTTTCAGCCCCTCGGTCTTCCACATCTCCGTATGCAGGGCGGATCCGTGGTCGAACGGATTGATGCCCCGTTCGAGGCATTCCGGGTTCTGATGGACGATCAACTCCAGATCGTCCGCCTCCGCGACCGCGTCCCGGAACTCGTACATGGCGCGGAACTTCCAGGTCGTGTCCACGTGCAGCAGCGGGAAAGGCGGCCGCGACGGCCAGAATGCCTTACGGGCCAGGTGCAGCAATACCGAGCTGTCTTTTCCCACCGAGTACAGCATCACCGGGCGTTCGCTCTCGGCGACCGCTTCCCGCATGATCTGGATGCTTTCCGCCTCCAGCCGCTGCAGATGGGTCAGCCCACCCACCTCGTGGCCGGAATCGTGGCGTGCCGTAGTGGTCACTTCTGCAAAACTCCTCAACCGATGTCCAGCGGGGGAAGCGTCGCGATCATTGCCGGAGGTGCGCGGCACCGCCGATGTACCACATCTGCCCGTTGATCCATTCGGCCTCGTCGGACAGCAGGAAGGACACGACGGAGGCCAGGTCGCCCGGGTCGCCGAGGCGCGTGGTCCTGGCGGCCTTCATGAAGGACGCCTGCATTTCCAGGTCGTTCTGCTGCTTCGTCGTCTCGCCCATGACGAGACCGGGCATCACACCGTTGCTCCGGATGCCCGCACTTCCCCAGTTGACCGCGATATGCCGGGTCAGCTGGTTGACGGCCGCCTTGGTCGCGTTGTTCGCGACATGGGACGGATCGGTGCCCAGGGAGCCGCTGGAAGAGGTGTTGACGATGCTGCCGCCACCCTGTTCGAGCAAATGCGGGAGGACGGCGCGGCAGGTGCGGACATAGCCCAGGAGGCTGACGTCCAGGGTGCGCTCCCAGACGTCCATATCGGTTTCCAACAGGCTGCGGTCGCGCCCGATATTCCCCGGTGAAAGGTCCGCGCCCACATTGAAGAGCCCGTGCAGGCCACCGAATTCCGCCAGCGTCCGTCCGACCAGTTCCTGCACTGATTTGTCATCGGACAGGTCGAATTCGACGGCGATCGCCCGGCCGCCGGCCTGGGCGATCCGCTCAGCGGTGGCCTGTGCCCCTGAGATGTTGATGTCGCCGACGGTGACGAAGGCACCCTCGCCGGCGAGCCGCTCGGAAGTCCCCGCGCCGATCCCGGTAGCGCCACCCGCCACGATGAATGTCTTGCCGCGCAGTCCGCGCATGGTGTTCTCCGTGTCGCTCAATGGTGAACAGGGACCCGGGCGAGGCCCTGTCTCGAAGTGGCCTCAGGTACCGCGCGAGCGCGTTGCCTGGCCGGTGGTGCGATGCCGGAGGCGAGCCGCACCGGCCAGATCGCGAAGCGATGTCGCGCTCGCACCGAGCACGGTCAGGGTGCGAGCCGCCAGGCGAGCGCCCTGGGCCGGGATTGCAGGAAACACAGGCTAGTCCCGTGAGATCTTCTCGATGGGGATCGACCGTTCGAGCATGCCGAAGGTCTCCTCACCGTCCCAGCGGTAGCGCACACCGGCCTGGTGGACCACCGGGAAGCTCGGCATCTCTTGTCTGAGCGACCGCATCGAGTAGGTGTCGTCGCTGTGGTGGACGTCGTGGGTGGAGAACACCGTTACGCCGTCGATCGAGACGTTCCCCTCGGCGGTCTCCAGAACCACCGACACGTCCTCCCCCAACGCCTGCAGCCGGTTCAGCCACGGCGCTCGCACCACGCGCGCGGGGATGAGTTCGCCGTCACCGGTGAAGATGAATCCTTCGTTGTAGGTGGGCTTCCCGTCGGATCGCGGCGGGTAGGCGCTGTAGCCGAAGGCCCGCCCGCTGGGGAACACCGCCGACTGCCAGCAGTGCCCCCAGAAGCCGGACAGCTTGCGCACCCCCTGACGGCGGATGCGCAGGCCGCTGCCCGTGAAACGGTGCTCTTCACCGCCATCGACGGTCACCGATCCGGTGGCGCGGAACAGCTGCTCGTAACGGGGTCCGCCCATGAGGTCGCCCTCGACCGAGTTCTTCAGCAGCGCCCCCACGTCGCTGAGCAGTGCGCCCTGTACCCACGGCGGCACCGCCATCTTCGCCTCCACCTGGAAGCTGACGTCGACCAGCGGGCCGTCCTTCTTGCCCGCGGCCAGATCGGACGACGAGGTCCGGACGGCCTTCCCGGTGTAGGTCATCGTCCACGTGTCGAACGGCTCGACGCATCGGAAGCCCAGCCCGCCGGCGCCCAGTACCCTGGGGCGCCCCTCGGGGTCTTCGGCCGGCCATGACGGGCCCCCGTCACGTGACCGGTACACGCGCCCGTCCGGGAACGCGACATTGATCTGAGTGTCGTGGGCGTCCCAGTTGGAGGCGACCGCCTCGACCCCCACGCGCGGCAGTCCCACCTCGCCGCGGTCGTCGACGACCCAGAAGCTCACCGAGTCGCGCATCTCCGGATCGTCGGGGCGCCGGGCGAACACGTCCTCGCGCGGCGCGTCGATGCCGCCGGTCAGATCGACAACCATCTGCTCCCTCACTCTCCGGCGGATTCGCCGCGGTCGGTCCAGCGGCCCGCACTCTCGGTGTACCGCGCGAACAGCGGCCGCACGGCGTCGAGATCGATCCCGAAAGCCGCCGGATCGACGCGCCTGCTGGGCTCACGCTCGGCGGCCGCCTCCGTCCACCAGCTGTGCATTCGCCGCTCGAACTCGTCGCCGACCGGCTCGCCCAGCCATCCGTACAGGCCTTTCACCTCTCCGACGGGATCGGCCTGCATGGCCCGGAAGTCGATGTCGTAGAACCGGTCGTCGGCGCCGCCGGCGCGGAACCGCATCGCCCTGTCCATCCCGAGCGTCCACTGCTCGACGTTGAGCCGCCCGATGGCGGGCCGGTCGATGTGGTCGGTGAAGTTCCCGATGATGTCGGCGAACAGTTCGGTTATCGACAGCATGACGTCGGTCGGATCCCGGTGCGTCATGACGAACCGGGCGTCGGGGAAGACCTTGTCGATGTGGTCGAGGAACAGCACGTGCGCCGGGCACTTCAACCGCCACGGCCGCGCCGGCTCCCCCCATTGCAGAAGCTTCATCACCCGGCGCTGGTACTCGAACGTCGAGGTGAGATCGGCCTCTTGGAGCAGCCACGTCGTGTACGTGGGGATGTGCGCGAAGGACACGAACATGTGCGACTTGAAATCCAGCGCCATCAAGTCGAGGCACTCCATCGGCCCGTGCATGTCGCCCGGAACGTGGCGGCGAGTGCCGACGATCTCCCCCTGGTCCGACGGGATGCGCGGGTCGTCTCCCGCCACCGTCGACGGTGGCGGGCACGGCTGCGACGACTCCCAGCGGCGCAGGTAGCGCACGTCAGGATCCTGGGCCAGCAGCAGCGACAACGCCGTCGAACCCGTGCGGGGCAAGCCCAAGCCGATCAGCGGCGCGTTGATCGGCACCTTGTCGATCTCGGGATGGCGGCGATACCAGTCCTCCACGTGCAGGCGCTGCGAGAGGTACCGGACCATGCGCTCGTTGAGGAACGCCTCACCGCGAGCATTCAGCCGCGCCTCGTCCCGCAGGGAGGACAGCAGGATGGCGAGACCTTCCCGGAAGGAGTCGTCACCGAAGTCGTCCAAGCCGGTCTGCGTGACAGCTGCTTTCATCACGTCATCGACGGTCGCCACTTGGCCTCCACTCTGAATCGGCCCCCATCACCCGGCAGCGCGTCAGTTCATCCATTGCCCGCCGGCCACGTCGATGGTCTGACCGCACATGTAGGCGGCGGCCTCGGACGCCAGGTAGGCGACCATGTTGGCGACCTCCTCGGGCAGGCCGACCCGGCCGAGCTGCACCTGGGTGGTGATCGACTCGATGATGGAGTCGCGGGCGGCGTGATCCTGATCGCTCCGCGGGTCGAGGATGCGCTGCTTCAGATCGGGCTTGATCATGATGCCGGGGGCCACGCCCAGCACGTTGACACCGCGCGGAGCCATCTCATGGGCGAGGTTCCGGGTGAATCCGATGACGCCCGCCTTGCACGAGTTGTAGACCACCAGGCCGCGGTGCTGAAGACGGCCGCCGACCGCGCCGATGTTGATGATCTTTCCTGAGCCCTGCGGCAGCAGGTACTCCAGCGCGGCATGCGCGCCGTACATCAGCATGGTGATGCTGCCCAGGACCGTGTGGTCGATCTGTTCCTTGGTGAACTTCTCGAAGGGTCCGGCGTGCACCATGACCGGGTTGTTGACCATGATGTCCAGCCCGCCGAGCGCGTCATGGGCTTCCCCAACGGCGCGATGGACCTGCTCCCAGTCGGACATGTCAGCCCGGATCGGAACGGCCTTTACGCCCCAGCGCTGGGTGACCTCCTTGGCCCGGCGCTCCACCTTCTCCAGGGTCCGTCCGATCAGCGCGACGTCCGCACCGCAACCGCCGAGGCGATTGGCGACCGCCTGCCCCAGGCCGTCGCCCCCGGCGCCGGTCACGATCGCCTTCTTGCCGCTCAGGTCCAGCAGGTCGGCCACGCGCTTCTCGATGATGTGCGTCGGCAACCGGTCGAAGCCCATCACCTCGGCCCAGTTCTGCTCCTGCGAGTGCATCGAGACCTCCTCACCGCTCCGCGTGGCCATGCCTCCAGACAGGCAGGGCATCGCGTTCGCTTATGTCTGGGAGTCTAGGAGCGCGTGCTTTTCGCAAGCCAATACAGATTTCGGCGCTCAGCCATATCAGATTGTTATGGCCTGGTAGGCTCCGCGGCACGATGGACACCCACCGGCTCAAGTACTTTCAGCGCGTGGCCGAGGAGGGCTCGATGACCCGCGCCGCGCGCGTGCTGGGCATCGCGCAGCCCGCGCTCAGCCGCCAGATCCGCCTGCTCGAAGAGGATCTCGGCGTCACACTCTTCCGGCGGACGTCGCGCGGCGTGGAGCTCACCGACGAGGGCGAACGGCTGCGCGCGTCCACCGCCGCGCCACTGCGGCAGCTCGAGGTCGCCCTGCAGCACCTCGGTTCCCCCCTGGCGCGAGTCGAGCGGGGCCTGCACATCGGCATGCCCCCGACCGTCGCCAGCGTCCTGGCCGCACCGCTGCTGGCCAGCCTCGGCACCATATTCCCGAAGGTGAGCTTCCATGTGACGGTCGCCGGCACCGACGCTCTCGTCGAGGGCATGCTCAAGGGAGCGATCGACACCGCAGTGATCAATCCGGTGCCCGATGACCGACTGTTCTATCGCGAACTCCTGACGGAGGAACTCGTCGTCGTCGGCGGACCGGAATCGGACCTGCGGCCGAATCGCGCGATGCGCTTCACCGAGCTCGTCGACCGCCCGCTCGTTCTCCCCAGTACCCAGACCGGGATCGGCAACATCGTCGAGAACGCCGCGTTGCGACTCAAGCTGAGGATCAACTCCAGATTCGCCACCGACTCCCTTCGGATCGTCTTCGACCTCGTGGAATCAGGTCTCGCCTATGGCGTCCTGCCGCTTTCGGCATGCAGCAGGGAAATCGCCGTCGAGCGCCTGCGCTACGCCCCGCTGTGCGAACCCACGCTCACCCATCACCTAGGCGTGGCCGCGACAGCGCAGCTGGAGCTGCCTCGCGAACTCGCACATAAACTCGGAGACACCATCCGCAGGGAAACCGCCCTGCTGACCAGGTCCGGCGCCTGGCCCGCACTGTTCCTGGCTCCACGGCAGTGGGACCCGAATTTCGCGTGACCTGCGAATACCCGGCCGCGTAAGTGCCACGGACCGTCTGTACGCCGCAGACGCTGCCCACCGCTTCCCGCGCCGCAACGTGTTTTCGTGCCGCTGGACTGGCACCGACCCATATCGCCATCGCCACCCGGGACGACGATGTCGCGCAGCCGCCGCGTTCACGAAGCGGAGCGGTAGGTGGAACCACGTCCATATCCAGTGCTGGGATGACGCGGCCGACGACGAGAGGAAACTCAGACCGTTGACTCGCACAGGTGGGTGCGCGTACGTTGCGGGCAATGCGGCCCCCCGCCCTGGGTAAAAAGGAGACCCGAATGCGCCGTCGAATCGCCGCCGCCGTCCTGGCGACCCTGATGTCCCTCGGCTTCACCGCCGCCGTTACCGCAGGCCCCGCTGCCGCCGACCAGGCCCATTGCTGCTGACAGCGGCACCGAAGGCCCCGCCACTTGGCGGGGCCTTCGGTCTGAAAGGCGTGTTGAACGTGTGGGTGCCGATAACTGTGTCACCTCAGCAGCCGGGGTTGTCCACGCGCCGTGGATCAGTGTTCCTGTTCAGGCCGGCGCACGCTGGCGCACGACCGCCACGTCCCACAACCGCACGGTGTGGTCGTTGCTCGCGCTGGCGAAGGTCTTGCCGTCAGGGCTGAACGCCAGCGCGTTGACGGTTTCGGTGTGGCCGGTGAGGGGCGGGCTGAGGGGCCTTTGGGCGGCCACATCCCACAACCGCACGGTCTTGTCATCGCTCGCGGTGGCCAAGGTCTTGCCGTCAGGGCTGAACGCCACCGCACCGACAGAGCCGCTGCGCACGAGGGGATCGCCGGTGGGTTTGCGAGTGCGCGTGTTCCACAGCTGCACCGCCCGGTAGCTTGCGGTGGCCAAGGTCTTGCCGTCGGGGCTGAACGCCACCGCGCCGACGGCGTTGCTTTCGCCCTTGAGGGGCCGGTAGACGGGACTGCGGATCGCCACATCCCACAAGTTCACCTCAGTGCTCGCGGAAGCCAAGGTCTTGCCGTCGGGGCTGAAGGCCACCGCGTTGACACCGTTGGTGTGCACCAGGGGCACTTCGGTGTGCTTGCGGGTGCCGAGGTTCCACAACCACGCCGTCCCATCGTCGTCTCCAGTGGCCAGGGTCTTGCCGTCGGGGCTGAACGCCACCGCGCCGACAGGGTCGATGTGGCCGGTGAGGGGCTTGCCGAGAGGGGCGCGGGTGACCGCGTCCCACAACCGCCCCACCTCATCGGCGCCTCCAGTTGCCAGAGTCTTGCCGTCGGGGCTGAACGCCACCGCGCCGACAGCGCCGCTGTGGCCGGTGAGGGGCGGGTTGAGGGGCGTGCGGGTGGCCGCGTCCCACAACCGCACCGTCTGGTCGTCGCTTGCGGTTACCAAAGTCCTGCCGTCCGGGCTGAACGCCACCGCGCCGACAGGCCCGGTGTGGCCGTTGAGAGGCCGGCCGAGGGAGGGCGGGCCGGCGGAGGCGGAAGTGGGAGTCCCGCGGGGCCGTTCAGCCCGCTGGTCGTGGGTGAGGAGGTAACCGGCGGAGACGGCCAGTACGAGGGCGGCGGCGCCCATCGTGACGCCGAAGGTGCGGCGCGAGAGCTGCTGGAACGGTACAACGGGGGCGAGGCTCGCCAGGTCCGGTGCAGTGGCAGGTGATGCAGCGGCAGCTGGTTGCGTGGCGGCAGGCGGGGTGGCCAGCGCGGTCAGGGCGGCTGCGGCGGCCTCGGCGGTGGGACGCCGCTCGGGGTCGCGGTTCAGCAGGTCGCGCAGGATGGGTGCCAGGCGCTGCGCTCGCTGGGTGGGGGCGGGTTCGCCCTGGGAGATGGCCAAGAGCAGCGCCGCGAGGGTGCCGCCGGTGAAGGCGGGACGACCTTCGACGGCGGCGTACAACGTGGCGCCCAGGGCCCACATATCGGAGGCGGCGGTGGCTTCACGGTCGTTGACCTGCTCGGGGGCCAGGTAGGCGGGGGTGCCCAGCAGTGCGCCGCTGGCGGTGAGGGCGGTCTCTCCGGGGACGGCGGCGATCCCGAAATCGGTGACCACCACCCGCTCGTCCTCCAGCAGGATGTTGGCGGGCTTGATGTCGCGGTGCACGATCCG
This sequence comes from Actinomadura vinacea, assembly GCF_039532545.1. NCBI lineage: Bacteria > Bacillati > Actinomycetota > Actinomycetes > Streptosporangiales > Thermomonosporaceae > Actinomadura > Actinomadura vinacea. The sequence continues at coordinate 177,932 of NZ_BAAARW010000020.1, forward strand.
CGCCTGGTGCGCGGCGGCCAGCGCCGCGGCGATCTGCGCACCGATCCGGGCGGCTCGCACCTCGTCCAGCGGACCGTCTTCGCTGATGACGGCGGCCAGGGAGCGGCCCCGGACCAGTTCCATCACGATCCAGGGCAGGTCGTCCTCGTCGTGGAACTGGTCATAGACGGTGACGATGCCGGGGTGCTTGAGCATCCCGATCGACCGCGCCTCCCGCTCCATGCGCGCCACCAGCTGTCTGCGCAGTCCGGCGCCCAGGCTCAGGGGGAGCTTGAGCTGCTTGAGCGCCGCATCCCGGCGCATCCGCTCATCGTGCGCGCGCCAGACGGCACCCATCCCGCCCTCGCCCAGCAGCTCCACCAGCCGGTACCGGCCGATCACGACTCTTCCCGCATCCTGTGCCACAGGCGCACATAACCACACCAACACACGGTCCGGTACCGTCACCTGCCCGATTGTGATCAGTTCGGCGGTGTCCCGGAGTCGCTCCGATGCGGGAGGAGCCGTCCAGCCGACACCCTGGACATCGCGGTCGGCCTCGTCCGCATATCCAGGGCCGGACGGGGTTCGCGGTGCGGCATGGACCGCCGCACCCGCGTGATCAACGAGCCGAGTGCCGGCAGGCTGCTTGACGTGCACGGATGGGATCTACGCGGCGCCAACGGGCGATCGCCTCACAGATGGGGGAAGCGCCGTTCGAGGTCGCCGGGCGGGATGATGCGGGCGATGCGGTGGCGGAGCTCCGCCATGATCTGATCCGTGCTGCCCGGCCAGACTCGGATGGTCCCGTCCTCGCAGGCGGTGAGGATCTCGGTGCCGTCCGGGCTCCAGGCGGCGGCCAGGATCGCGGCCGGGTGCTGGTAGGTGACGAGCAGGTCGGCGCCGGTGACGACGTCCCAGAACCGCAGGCCGCCGTCCCGGCTGCCCGTCACGACCTGCTGGCGTCGCGGGTTGAAGGCCGTGGTGTAGGCCTCTCCGGTGCCGAGCACCCGGATCTGCTCGCCGGTGGCCGGGTCCCAGAGCCGGGCGGTGCCGTCGCCGCTGGAGGTGACCACCGACCTGCCGCTGCCGTCCCAGGCGGCCGAGTGCAGCACGGCCGTATGGCCTTCCAAGGGCCTCAGCACCAGGGGGTCCGCGGGGTCCCCGATCGTCCAGATCAGGGCGTCGTTCTGCCAGAACGCGCACAGCAGCTCGCGTCCGTCCGGGCTCCAGGCCACGTCGACCACCCACGTCTCGGTCTGGATGCCCTGCCCGGGCCGCCAGGTCCCGGTGTCCCACAGCGTCGCCGTCTGGTCGTAGCTGGAGGTGGCCAGCAGCGTCTCGTCCGGGCTCCAGGCCACCGCCGTGACGCGGTCGGAGTGGGCCTGCGGGTCGGCGAAGACGATCCGCCAGGTCCGCGCGTCCCAGATCATCAGCTGCCCGGAGGCGCCGCCGCCCGCGACGAGGTCGCCGTGCGGGCTCCACGCGACCGCGGTGAGGGCGTCCCCCGCGTCCACGTGGGCGAGCTCCACCGCCGACTCGGTGTCCCAGACGCGCAGGCCGTCCCCGCCGGAGGTCACCGCGATCCGCCCGGACGGGTGCCAGGTCGCGCCGGTCGCCCAGTCGGCGTGGCGCCCGATCTCGCGGGCGGGCAGGCCCGGGCGGAACGAGGCGACCCGCGCGGTGGCGTCCTCGCTTCCGGAGATCAGCGACGTCCCCTCGGGGCTCCAGGCGACGCTGGACACCCAGCCGCGGTGACCGGGCAGCGTTTCCAGCAGGGCGCCGGAGTCCACGTCGAAGACGCGGACACGCCCGTCCTCGCTGCCGACGGCCGCGCGCCGGTCGGTCGGCGACCAGGCCACGCAGTAGACCGGGCTCGTGTGGACGGGGAAGCGGCGCAGCATCGACTGCTCCGTCTCCGTGACCTTCCAGAAGCTGAACGTGCCGTCCTCGCTGCACGCCAGGGCCCCGGTGCCGTCCGGGCTCCAGGCGACCGCGGGAACGGGGCCGTCATGCCCGGTCAGTGTGGCGAGCTCCCGGCCGGACGGGATCTCCCAGAGTTTGGCGACATGGTCGTAGCCGCCGGTCAGCAGGAGGCCCTCGCCGGGATGCCACTCCGCCGACCGGACCCATTCCTCGTGGCCGGTCAGCTCGCAGACGGTCTCCCCGTCGCGCACGTTCCACACCCGGGCGGTGTGGTCCCGGCTCCCGGTCGCGATGTACCGCTCGCTCGGGCTCCACGAGACCGACGACACCCAACTGCCGTGCCCGGTGAGGACGGCGATCTCGGCGAGCGTCGCCACGTCCCACACCCGGGCGACGTTGTCCCAGCCGCCGCTGACCAGGCGGCGCCCCGCCCGGTCGAACGCGAGGCAGGTGACCGAGTCGGTGTGGCCGCGCAGGACGACCGGCGGCCGGTCGTCCCGCAGGTCCCAGAGCCGTACCGTGTGGTCGTAGCCGCCGGTCGCCACGATTCGCCCGTCCGGATGCCAGGCCACCGACGAGATGCGGTCGGTGTGGCCGCGCAGGATGTGCTGGATTCTCGCGGTCTCGGCGACCCGGAACAGTGAGCGCTGCACCAGCGGCGTCGCGCCGGCGTCCCGGCCCGCCGCGTAGGCCAGCAGGATCGCCTCCTCGGGGGCGCTGTCCAGTTCGAAGACCGCCATTCCGGCGCGCGCCAGGGTCCGGTCGGACTGCTCGCGGGCCTTGGCCCTTTCCTCCGTCGCCCGTCCGGTCATCAGGAACGCGCTTTCGAACCGGTTCATCGCGGGTCCGTTGCGGGCGGCCCAGTCGAGGGCGCCCGCGAGCCGCTGGCCCCGGTAGAGGAAGCTGTCGTCCCTGCCCTGCGCGTCCCACCGCTGGGCGTCCTCGGTCAGCTGCCGGTGCGTCCGCAGGTCCGCGTCGTCCTGCTCAAGCCATTCGCGCAGCGTCTTCCAGCTGTCGATCAGCGCCTCGTGCGTCAGCTCCACGGTGTCCCGGTCGACCGACAGCAGCCGGACGTCCCGGCCGGACAGCCGGCTGATCAGCTCATCGATCTCCCGCGGGTCGGCGTCGACGGGGTAGAGCTCGTCGCGGCCGACGCGCCTGCGGATATGGGTGACGTCCTCCCCGAGGGTCACCAGGCGCAGGAAGAGCCGGCGTGCCAGGCCCCGCATCGGGGGGTCGAGCCCGGAGTAGAGGTCGTCGGCGAGCCGGTCGAGCGCGCCGCCGATGCCGCCGATCGCGTCGTAGTCCTCATGGGTCACCCAGACGCCGTGCCGCCGCCGCCACAGCCCGGCCAGGGCCGCCTGCAAGAGCGGGAGCGCGCCGGGACGGCCCCGCATGTCGCCGACGATCCGCTGCACCAGGCCCTGCTCGAACAGCAGCCCGACCTTCTGCGCGGGCCTCAGGACGGCCTCGCGGATGCCGGTGTCGTCGAGTGAGCCCAGCAGAAGCTGGTTCGCCGGCAGCAGGTCGCGCAGCTCGGCGGACTCCAGGCAGGGCGCGTAGAAGTCGGCCCGCAGCGTGATCACGATATGGACGGTGTCCGCGGCCTCGCGCGCCGCTCGGTACAGGTTGGCGATGAACTCCCGGTCGCGGCCCGGCCCATAAGCGAAGATCTCCTCGAACTGGTCGACCACCAGCAGGACCCGGCGGCCCGGTCGCAGGCGGGCGATCGTTCCGGCGGTCTTGGCCAACTCGTGGCCGTCCACCAGGCTGAGTTCAAGCCGCTTGGCCGTCGCGAAGAGGTCCTGCGGGGCCAGGACCGCGGCCAGTGCGTCGGCCAGCGCGCGCAGCGGGAACCGGCCGGGCACCAACTGGCAGACGGTCCATTCGTCGCCGAGCCTGGGCAGCAGCCCGGCCAGGACCAGGGACGACTTGCCGGACCCCGAGGCGCCGACCACCGCGGTGAACGCGTTGGCGCGTGCCCGCCGCTCCAACTGCCCGATCTCGGCCGAGCGGCCGAAGAAGAATCCCGCCTCCGCCTGGGTGAAGGCGTCCAGGCTCCGGTACGGGGCCGGGGAGTCCGGCAGCGCGGGTCCCTTTCGCCGGGGAGCCCGTCCGCGGACACCCGAGACCAGGGCGGCCATGGCGGACGGATCGTCGAGCTGTGTCCGGAAGTCGACGGCCAGATGCCGTGCCAGGAACGGCGGCAGCGCGTCCGGTTCCGCCCCGGGAAGCAGGACGGGAATAACCCTGATGTCGCTCTGCCGGGGGATCGACCGGTTGAGCGCGGCGGCCAGCCGCTCGGCGTGCCTGGAGCCGAGCCCGTCCGGGCCGACCAGCACCGCGATCGTCCCCGCTGTCATGATCGCCTGCTCGACGGCCTCGGGCGCCGGCGTCCCTTGCCCGCCGAGCCGCCGCTCCAGGAAGGGAAGGAGCCCGTAGGTCTCGAGCTGGTCGGCGATCCGCTCGGCGGCGCCCGCGTCCTCCGCCCGATGGGACAGGAAGAGGTCGTAGACGCCGCTGCCGAGGGCGGGACGCACCGGGACGTCGAGCGACGTGACCTCCGTCAGCGCGTCGGCCGTGTCGGGGAAGCCGGTCAGGGCCCGCAGGTCCGCCAGCGCCCGGGCGTTGAGGCGGGCGTGCCAGGCGTCCAGCCGGGACGCGGTCAGCGTGCCCAGCCCGTCCGACCGGTGGTGCAGGGAGACCAGGCCGACCAACACGTCACGGACGAACACCGGGGCCCCGGACATGCCCTCCCAGGGAGAGCGGTCGGGGTCGGGATCGCGTTCCGGAGCGTCCACCCGGACCTCGAAGGTGCCCTCTCTTCGGTGGGACAGCCCGGGGATACGGCCGAGCCGGTGGGCCGTGTCGCGATACCGGGTCAGGGCCGGGCCCGTCGCGTCCCGGCGCAGCTTGAAGCGAGGAAAGCCGAGCGTGCTGCACCGGATCTCGTCGTCGACCTCGGCCATCCGCCCCATGCCGACGGGACGCACCGGCTCCCGGCCCGGCGGGGGCGCGATGCGCAGCACGGCCGCGTCCGCCGGTTCGGAGTACCAGACGACCTGCGCGGTGCTGGACCACTCGGCGTCCCCCTGGTCGGCGTTGAACCGGACGGTGACGGAGCCGTCCACGACGACATGGGCGGCGGTGAGGACGGCGTCGTCGCGGATCCGGTAGCCGGTTCCGCGTCGTCCGGAGTCGTCCGGCAGCGTCACGATGACCTCGGCGACGCGGTGGACGTCGAGGCCCGTGACGGCGCGGGTCATCGTTCGCGGGACTCTCGCTCACCGGAGACGTACGCCGCGTCGTCAGAGCCCGCGATCTGCGGCACCAGCGTCACCGTGACGCGCTGAAGGGAGTTCTGCGCGATCGCGGTGTCGGCGCCCAGCTCCACCACCCAGAATTTGACCTTGCCGCTGCCGCCGCCACGCTTGTCCACCGCGACCGATACCTCGATCTCCACGGGTCCCAGCTCGAACCGCAGACCTTCGGCGGGAGCCGCGGCCACCGCCGCGCCCAACTCGGTACGCAGCTCACGAATCAGTTCGGAAAGCTCGATCACAGACGGCCCCTCACGTTGTGCCGGGCGGTTCAGGAGCAGTGTCGCAGCCGATCGGCGAGGTTGGGCGCTTCGTCGTGGCCGAGACCGGACGGAGCGTGAGGGGGCGGCGGGACCTCAGCGGTGGCCCTGCAGAACGGCGTGGTGGTCGATGCCGTCGGAACCGTCCGGGTCGGTGTGGACGGTGGCCGCGCGCAGCCGGGGCAGGCCGTGGATGAGACGGTGCTCGGCCTCGGCGGCGACGGCGTGGGCCTGCGCCAGCGACAGATCCGGCGGCAGGACGATGTCGGTCTCGGCGCGCAGGTTGTGGCCCACCCAGCGCAGCCGGACCTGACCGACGCGCCGTACGCCCTCCACCTGGGAGAGGATCTCCTCCGCGTCGGTGACCAGAGCGGGGTCGACGGCGTCCATCAGCCGGTGGTAGACCTCCTTGATCGCGTCACGCAGAACGAAGCAGATCGCGACGGTGATGAGCAGGCCGATGATCGGGTCGGCGATCGGGTGGCCCAGGGCCGCACCGGCGGCGCCGACCAGCACCGCCAGCGAGGTGAAGCCGTCGGTACGGGCGTGCAGGCCGTCGGCGACCAGGGCGGCCGAGCCGATCTGCCGTCCGACCCGGATCCGGTAGCGGGCCACCCATTCGTTGCCGATGAACCCGACCACGGCGGCGGCCGCGACCCAGCCGAGTGCCCGCACGTCCCGCGGATCGACCAGGCGGCGGAACGCCTCGTACCCGGCCAGCGCCGCGGAGGCCGCGATGATCAGCACGATGACCAGCCCGGCCAGGTCCTCCGCACGGCCGTACCCGTAGGTGAAGCGGCGGGTCGCGGCCCGTCGTCCGACCAGGAACGCGATGGCCAGCGGCACCGCCGTCAGCGCGTCGGACACGTTGTGCAAGGTGTCGCCGAGCAGCGCCACCGAACCGGACCGGGCGACGATCAGCGCCTGCACCGCCGCGGTCACCGCGAGAACGCCGAACGACAACCCCAGAACGCGCAAGCCCCGGCCACTGGTCTCCAGCGCCTGATCGGTCTTGTCGGCGCTGTCGTGGCTGTGCGGCGTGACCAGATGCCGAACCCTGCCCAGCGTTGAGCGAAGCGTCCCGCTTCCGTGCACGTGGCCGTGTTCGTGGTGATGGCCGTGGCCGTGTGCGGGTTCCGTGACGGAGCGGTCGTGTTCACCGAAGTGCTCTGGCATGGGGGCTCCCGGCTTGCCGACAACAGTCCCGGCCAGTATATGTAGTCATGTACGCACGCGATTACATGGCAGGTGCAGACCCATTGCAGCAGCAACCTTCAGGCGCGGAGATCGAGGCGGCCGCGGCCGCGCTGCGCATGCTGGCCGACCCGACCCGGCTGCGGCTGATGTGGCTGCTGACGGCGGGCGAGTACGACGTCACCTCGCTCTCGCGGGAGCTGTCGGTGGCACGTCCGTCGGTGTCCCAGCACCTGGCGAAGCTGCGCCTGGCCGGTCTGGTCCACACCCGCCGGGAAGGACGCAGGGTGCTGTACCGGGCGCGCGACACCCACGTACGGGCGATCATCACCGAGGCCCTGTTCCACGCCGGTCACGAGGTCACCGGCAAGCCGCGTCACGATGACTGACGCCAGATGACGGCGCCGGCCTTCAGCACCCCGCGCGACGAGGCGCTCCGTCGTTCATTGCCACTGGTAGCCCCTCATGTTCGTGGTGAGCATGTAGCTGTCCCGGAGCGACCCCGAGGTGTCGTTGATGGAGCGGTAGATGCCCCACTTGGGCCGAACGCGGTCTTCCAGCCAGGTGTCGAGACCGCTCTTGGAGGCGTCGATCACCGTCCGCGATCCGTCGCGGACGATCCACCGGATCCGGCCGTCGGGCGCGTTCCCGATCTTCATTTCGAAGTCGATGTCGATCCACTTGTCGTGGAGCGGTTCGAGGTCGGTGCGCCCGACGATCGTGCCGGTCAGCGCGGCCTGGAGCTCGATGGTCTGCTCGCCGTTCACCCGGCGCAGCGACTGGACGACGATGGGCCCGCCGCTGCCGGGCGCCTTCATCTGCATGATGTGGGTGAACGTCGTCGTCGACTTCAGCGAGTTCGGAATGAACAGCCTCCAGGTGAAGCGCCATGTCTCCCCGTTGCGCATGACGAGATAGGACCCTCCGGCGGGCTGCCTCATGCCCTTGACCTCGTTGCGCTGCCGGTCAGAGCCGTCGCGGTCACGGTTGTGCATGTCGAAGCGGAAGTTGTTGCCCTGCGTGTAGATGTGCTTGACACCGGAGTGGGAGTCCGCGCGGTCGTCCTCGATGCCCTCGAACGCGTCCAGCCCGTCGCGGTTCGCCTCGGGGTTCCACTTGAGCGTCCAGGACGCGGCTCTCGGGTCTTGCCGGGCCACGGCCTGCGTCGGGGCCATGACCGTGAGGGCCAGCGCCGCGCCGATCAGGGCCGCGGGCGCCTTGTACGTGCGCGGGCTGGAGGGGGATGGGGTCAACCAGGACATGGCAGCCTCCGGGAGGGATGGTCGAGGGAGGTTTTTGGAGTGACTCACAGTTTCGGGGGGTTCTCACAGGCAATCCTCATGTCACTCTCCGCAGGTGAGAGCAGGCGCGGCCCAGTCGCCCCGGTCGTACCGGAAGCCGTCGGGGCCCGGGTTGGTGACGATGCGCAGGAACGACGCGCCGGTGAGGTCGCCGACCAGGTGGACGGGGTCGTCCTGCCAGGTGCGCCGACCGCTGTCGGCCGCCTTCACGCCGTCGGCCCAGATCTCGAAGCTCGCGGTCCCCTGGGTCGGGTCGGGCCTCGGGTCGCGCTCGTCGTCGATGCCCACGTCCACGGCCAGTGACGCGCAGCGCCCGTCGAGAAAGAAGATGATCTCGGCGGGGGCGTGCGTGCCCAGGCCGGTGGGGTACGTCCTGCCGTTGATCGTGAGCGTCCGGCCGTCGGCCGGCTTGGCGCCGCCCACCGAGGAGTTCCGCTCGACCGGGCCGAGGCCGTTGCGGGCGACGGCCCATGGCGCGTCGCCGAGGTTCGTGGTGCCGGTGGGCACCGTCGCGGGCACCACGAGGTCCTCCGTGGTGGTGGAACGGACCTTCTGGCCGGTCGGCGAGATGTACGACAGCGTGGCCTTCAGCGTGTACGAGGCGGGCGCCTGCCCCTTCGGCGGGGTGACGCGGAAGCGGGCCGTCAGCTTCTGGCCCGTCCGCAGAATCGGCGTGCTCGTGCGCCCGAGGGCCTCGATTTTCCAGCCGGACGGCGCGTCGATCCCGTGCTTCGCGCCGAGCATCGGGGAGCGGCCCCGGTTGGTCACGGTGAGGTCGGCGGTGAACGGCCGCCCTGCCGGGGTGATCGTTCCCGGGACGCCCGGCGCGGCCGAGGACAGCGTCGCGCCGAACTCGCCGAGCGGCGGCCTCCGCCCCCAGTCGCCACCGGCCCGGATCCGGTACATCACCGTGCCGTGCGCGGGGACGGACGCGGAGAACGAGCCCGCGGTCTCGAAATCGCGGTGTGCCCACAGGTCGCGCACCACGTAGGCCTTGCGCGCGGGCAGCCCCAGCTCGGCCGCCGTCGCGCCGAACGTCGCCACGTCCTCGGTCTCGTTGAACAGGGTGACGGCGACGTCCCCGCCCGCGAGGGGCTTGACGATCACCCAGTGGCCGTCGGCGTTGCGCAGCACGCGCCCCTGAACGCCCAGCGGGTCCTGGTCGACCGCGATGACGTCGCGGTTGCCGAGGATCTCCATCGTCGCCGGGCTCGCCTTGCGCAGATCGGCGCCGATCAGCAACGGCGCCGCCATGGCGGCCCACAGGCTGAAGTGCGAGCGGTACTCGCGGTCGGTCATCCCGCCGTTCCCGACCTCCAGCATGTCGGGGTCGTTCCATTGCCCGGGACCGGCGTACGGGGCGAGCGGCGCGTTCTGCTTGAGAAGCGTCACCATCGAGGTCCAGCTGTCGTTGATGTCACCGGTGGTACGCCACAGGTGGCCGACGTCCTTGCCCCACTCCCAGGGTTTGTTCTCACCCCATTCGCAGAGGCTGTAGACGATCGGGCGGCCCGTCTTCCTGAGCGCGTCCCGCATCCGCGTATAGCGCTCCAGCGCCGGGCGGCCCTGGTTGTTGCAGTTGTCGTACTTGAGGTAGTCGACGCCCCAGTCGGCGAACGTCTGCGCGTCCACTTCCTCGTGGTCGAGGCTTCCGGGCATCGTCTTGGCGCACGTCTGCGTGCCCGCGCTGGTGTAGATGCCGAGCTTGAGCCCCTTGCCGTGCACGTAGTCGGCCAGCGCCTCGATGCCGCTGGGGAACCGCTCGTGGTGCGGGACGAGCCTGCCGGTCCGCGGGTCGCGTTCCGGCTCGGCCCAGCAGTCGTCGATGTTGACGTACTCGTACCCGGCCTTCTTCAGGCCGGAGGTCACGAAGATGTCGGCGGTGTCGCGGATCATCTTCTCGTTGATGTCGCAGCCGGTGGCGTTCCAGTTGTTGAAGCCCATCGGCGGCGTCTTCGCCAGCCCGTCCGGGAGGGCGGCCCGGGCGTTCGGCGCGGTGGACGGGCCGGCGGGGGTGCGCGGAGAAGGCTGCGCGGCCCCGGCCGTCCCGCCCGCGGAGACCGTGGCGACGGCGGTCACGAGCGCCAGGGCGATCGTGACGGCTCTCGACGGTGACCTGCGCGAAAAGCGTGACCTGCGGCTCCTGGACAACAAGGGGCTCCCTTCCTGCGGGACGGGACGACTCAGCGGCCTTCATCGGGCGTGGAGATCAGGAAGCTCTCGACGAGGACGATCGTCACGGTCCTCCGTCCATAGCGATGGACGAGATCAACTCGAAGATACATCCAATGTCTCTTTTGTAAAGATTGTTAACTGGGAAATCGGGGGTCGCCGAACGTACGCCCAGGTGAGGCGAACTTTTCAGTTTTCACTCAGGGCTTATGTGAAATTTCAGTCCGCTTGACAGCCCGAGATGGCCTGTGACAAGACGAGGAGAACCCAGAAAACGTCCTATCTCTCCGGGTCAGGCTCCCCGCCGGTCCGGCTGCCGGAAGGAGAGGTCGATGAGCTCCCGACGATCACTGAGAAGAAGACGGCACGCGCCCGCGGCCCTGGCCGCGGGGGTGCTGGCCGCCGGGCTCGCACCCGTCGTGCACACGGGCACGGCGACCCCGGCCGGCGCCGACACCATGCGGATCGCCGCGTCCACCGCGAACCGCGGGCCCGATCTCGACCGGCTCGCCGCCGTCGCGCCGGGCACGCCGAGCCAGGTGTCGGGCGGCTGGGACATCCCGTGGGACATCGCGTGGGCCCCCGACGGCTCGTTCGCGCTGGTGACCGAGCGGGACACCTTCAAGGTGTTCCGGATCAACAAGAACGGCTCCGGGAAGACGCAGGTCGGAACGGTGCCGAACAGCCAGACCACCGATGGCGAGGGCGGGCTGCTGGGCGCGGCGTTCTCGCCCGGATGGAACGGCGGCTCCGACTCCGAGGTGTTCTTCATGCACACCTCGTCCGACGGCAACCGCATCGCGAAGATGTCCTTCAACGGCAGCTCGCTCAGCGGCTACACGGCGATCGTGACCGGCATCCGCAAGAACCGGTACCACAACGGCGGCCGGATCAGGTTCGGCCCGGACGGCTTCCTGTACGCCGCGACGGGCGACTCGCAGCAGAGCAACCTGGCCCAGGACCGCGCCTCGCTCAACGGCAAGATCCTGCGGGTCACCAAGAGCGGCGCCGCGGCCTCCGGCAACCCGTACGGCACCCGGATCTACAGCTACGGCCACCGCAACCCGCAGGGCCTGGCCTGGGACTCGGCCGGGCGGCTGTGGTCCTCCGAGTTGGGCAACTCCTCGCAGGACGAGCTCAACCTCATCGAGCCCGGCAAGAACTACGGCTGGCCGACCTGCGAGGGCACCTGCAACGTCTCCGGGATGACCAACCCCAAGCGCACCTGGCCGGTCTCCTCGGCGTCGCCAAGCGGGATCGCCCACGTCAACGGCACGTTGTTCATGGCGTCGCTGCGCGGCCGGCGGATGTGGCAGATCACGCTCAACGGCGCGAACGTCGGCACCGTCACCTCCTACTGGAGCGGGACGTACGGCCGCCTCCGGGCGGTGGAGAAGGTGCCCGGCGCCAACGCGATCTGGTTCGGCACGAGCAACTCCGACAACAACGGTGACGGCCAGGCGGACCGCCTCTTCCGGTCCGAGATCGGCTGACTCCGCCGGCGCCCCGCCCGCCGACCGGGTCGGCGGGCGGGCCCGGCCGCCGCCGGCGCCGGTCCCGGCGCTCCGGGCCGGCCCGGCCACCCGGTCCGGCCACCTGGCTAACCTCGACCACCTGGAGGTCTCGTCATGAGAAGGGCTCGCTTCCTGGCGCTGCTCGCGCTCGTCCTGCTCCTCCCGTTGCTCGGCCGTCCCGCGGCAGCCGACGCGCCCGCGGCTCCTCCCGCTCATGCCGCCTTCGCCGCGCAGGCGCCCGACGGCTCCCCGGTACAGATCAACGGGCAGCTCAAGGTCTGCGGCACGAAGCTGTGCAACCGGTACGGCAACCCCATCCAGTTGCGCGGGATGAGCACGCACGGGCTCCAGTGGTACAACCAGTGCCTCAACACGGGATCGCTCAACACCCTCTCCCAGGACTGGAAGGGCGACGTCCTGCGCATCTCCATGTACATCCAGGAAGGCGGCTACGAGACCAATCCGCGCCTGTTCACCGACCGCGTGCACAACCTCATCGAGCAGGCCACCTCGCGCGGCATGTACGCGATCGTGGACTGGCACATGCTCGACCCCGGCGATCCCAACGTCAACCTGAGCCGCGCCAAGACGTTCTTCACCGAGATCGCGCAGCGGCACAACGGCAAGGACAACCTGCTCTACGAGATCGCGAACGAGCCGAACGGGGTGAGCTGGGCCCGGGTCAAGAGCTACGCCGAGCAGCTCGTCCCGGTGATCCGGGGGTACGACCCCGACACTCCGATCCTGGTGGGCACCCGCGCGTGGTCGTCACTGGGCGTCTCGGACGGCGCGAACGAGAACGAGGTCGTCGGCAACCCGGTGAACGCGTCCAACATCATGTACACGTTCCACTTCTACGCGGCCTCGCACGGGAGCGGGTACCTGAACACCCTCTCCCGGGCCGCCGACAAGCTGCCGATCTTCGTCACCGAGTTCGGCACGCAGACCTCCTCGGGCGACGGCGGCAACAACTTCACGCGGTCCCAGCAGTACATCGACCTGATGCGCAGCAAGAAGATCAGCTGGGTGAACTGGAACTACTCCGACGACTTCCGGTCGGGCGCGGTGTTCAAGGACGGCACCTGCCCGAACGGGCCGTGGACCGGCACCGCCCCGCTCAAGCCCGCCGGGGTGTGGGTCCGCGAGCGGATCCTGACCCCCGCCGACGACTTCCCGACCGACTGAGCCCCAGGCGGGCAGCACCGCACCGAGACATCGGATGTCTCTATTGATCATCCCAGCATCTCGATCTAAAGTCGGGGTGACTTCCCCCAATACATCCGATCGCTGTAATGCCGTCTTCGGTCGCGACGAGGAAGCAGGAGCACATGGGACGAGACGTTCACCGGCGGGACTTCCTGCGGATGACCGGCGGCACTCTGGCGGGCGCGTCCGTGCTCGGCGCTCTCGACGGCACGGCCCTGGCCCGCGAAACCGGGGCCGGACTCTGGCAGGAGTACCTCGCATCCCCTGACACGCACCCCAGGATCCCCAACGTCTCCTACGCGGGCTACAGACGGGGCGAACGGCCCCTTCCGCGGCCGCCCGTCAGGGTGAACGTCCGGGCGTTCGGCGCGAAGGGAGACGGTGAAACCGACGACACGGCGGCGATGAACAGGGCGATCGAGGCCCTCGCGCGCCACGGCGGAACGGTGTTCCTACCGCCGGGGCGGTACCGGCTGACCGGTGTGATCTGGATGCACCATTCCGGCGTGGTCCTGCGCGGCGCCGGCCGCGGCCGCACCACGCTGTTCTTCGACGAGTCCCTGACCACGGCCTACCGGCCCCCGGGCCGGAACGAGTGGTCGTTTTCGGGCGGCATGGTGTGGTTCATCCCGCGGCAGCTCCGGCAGGGCCTGGAGGACCGGGGCTTCATGGGCAACGAGGGCTGGCTGGACGACCGCGAACTCGCCGAGGTCACGTCGACGGTGCGGCGCGGTGCGCGGCGGATCCCGGTGACCGACCCGTCGGCCTTCTCCCCCGGCGACCATGTCCTGCTGCTGGCCGACAACCCGCCGGACAGCAGCCTGCTGGCACACCTGGCCGGGGACGTCCCGGGCACCCGGACCTACCCCTGGAACACCGCCGCGCAGCGGCTGCGCCCCGAGCTCACGTCCTGGCCCCTCGCGGAGAACTTCAGCCGGTACCGGTTCCCCGTCCAGGTCGCGGCCGTCGAGCGGAACGCGATCGTGCTCGCCCAGCCCACCAGGATCGATCTGCTTCCGGGGTGGAAGCCCCGGTTCCGCGCTCTGGGACCGGCCGTCCGGGACGCCGGCATCGAGGCGCTGACCATCGAGATGCGGCAGATCACCCAGCCCGCGCACCACGCGGATCCGGGGTTCAACGGCCCGCATTTCCAGGCCGCCCTGAACTGCTGGGCCCGCGAGGTCGACGTGTGGCACAGCGACAACGGGTTCGGGCTGACCAGCGCCAAGGGCGTCACGCTCAGCGATGTCACGGTCGGGGGCCGGGCCCGGCACCATTCCTTCGTCTGCCGCGTGCAGTCCCACGACATGCTGGTCGACCGGTTCCGCATCCCGGCGGCCACCACCCCGCTGGGCTCCGGCGCCGCTTACCACGGCATCAACACCGAGGGATTCACTTCGGGGAACGTCTGGTCCGACGGGGTGATGGACGGCACGTTCGACTCCCACCGGGCGCTGCCGTTCGACAGCGTCCGCACCGCCATCCGGGTCGCCAACACCGGCAACACCGGCGGCCACGGCGAGGCCGGGCCGAGGTGGGGCGCCCGGTTCTGCCACTGGAACATCGAGGTCACCAACGGACGGTCGCACGGGATCCGGCTCGAGGAGCACGCACCGTTCAGTGCCATGGTCGGCGTCCGCGGGACCTCCGGCCCGACCGACCACGCCAAGGACTTCACCGGTCCCCTCCACAGCGTCGTGGAATCGCTGGACGGCGACGTCCACCCGGCCAACCTGTACCGGGCGCAGCTACGCGACCGCCTGCACCGCAGGGCCACTGCGGAACAGGCGGCCGAGGAGTAGGAACGACACCGCCGCGCGCCCGTCCACAGAGTTCGGGGGTTCACCCGACGTCGCGGACGGGCACCGCCGGTGTCGGCGACCGCGAGCTGGTCGCGCTCACCGACACCGAACGTCCGGGGTGGGGCCGGTTCAGTCTCGTTCGGCCGCGCGGAAGGTGGCGAGCACGCTCGCCCCGAAGTACGGCCCGTAGCTGGTCGAGGTCCGCGCCGCGTGGACGGAGATCTGGTAGCCGGTGCCCTTGGTGGTGTTGAAGTTCCGGAACCAGGGACCGCCGCTGGATCCGCCGCCCATGTCGCACGTCATCCCGTGGGGCATGGTGCCGGCCGGGTCCTCCACCTGGGGGCCGCTGCAGAACTGCAGGGTCTTCCCGCCGTTACCGTTGCTCGGGTAGCCGAAGAGGTAGCCGCTCGGGCGGTTCGCGATGTTGAACGACGTGCCCTGGCCGCCCACGACGGACTGGATCTTCTTTCCGTTCACGGGCTTGACGCTGACCGCGCCGAAGTCGTACCGCCGGTCCTTCACGATGTTCCCGGCGGCGTCCTTCGTCATGTACTCAAGAGGGACGTAGGCCTTCCGCACGGGGAACCTCCCGTAGGGCGACTTCCCGTTGTTGTAACCCGGCACGAACACCAGATTGGTGGTCCACTTGCCGGTGGCCGTCCGGAGGGCGTGCCCCACCGTGAAGACGACGTCCCCGTCCTTGCTGGTCACGACGTTGCCGGAGGCGACGAAGTCGGCACCGTTGTCGCCCTTGCCGAACAGCTTGCCCGCGGTCTTGGCGACCAGGCCGCCCTTCTTCCACGTGGCCTGCGTGGCGCCGGCCGCGCTGACACCGCCCGTCGCCGAACGAACCGCGGTGTTTCCCGCCGGTGCGACCGGGGCGATGTCCACCGGCCGACCGCTCTTCGGCCGCGCCTTGGCACTCCTTGTGGCCGCGGACGGCGCGGATTCCTTGAGAGGCTTCGCCGCCTTCATACGCGCAGGCGTCCAGTAATCGGCCGCCCTCGCGGAGCCCTCGGCCTCATGGGCGAGTGGTGCGGGATCGGTGACCCGGGCCGAGGCGGACTGCTGCCGTGCGGATGTGGAGGACCCCGAGCATCCGGCCGTGACAACTCCGATGACCGCGACCGACGCGATGCTCATGATCTTAGTGGTGCGCAAGTGGCCCCTCCTTGCTTCTGGTAATCACGGGGCAGCTTAGGACAAAACACCATGAGTCGATCATGAAACCAGGAAACCGGCAGTCGTTCACCGGTGTGGGAGTGGTCGGGACCGAGGACGCGGAGAAGTCCCAGGTGGTCGATGCCGCCCCTGCGGGGGGCGTATGAAGAGGTCAAGGACCGCCGGGGTGCGAGTCGCGTTCGTACCATGCGACGATCGAGCGCTTGTACCCGCCCGGCATCGTGAGGCCGGAGAGCCGGTCCCTGCCGAAGAGGCCGACCTCCTTGTGCTCGTGGCTCAGCCGTGGCGGCGTACCGGTGTCCAGGACGTGGCAGCCGTAGGTGACGATGAGCACCCTGGAACGCGGGATGGGCTCGTACACCCACACGTCCAGCAGCGGCCCCGCTTCGGCCTTCCAGCCGGTCTCCTCGGCGATCTCGCGGACCACGCACTGCTCGGGCGTCTCAGCGAACTCCAGCCGCCCGCCCGGCAGCTCCCACTCCTGCCGTTCATTACGCAGCAACAGGACCTTGCCTTCAGGGTCGAACACGACCCCCTTGACCGACACCGCCCACGCCGACGCAGCCCCCATGCACCCTTCTTCCACGACTTCCGACGATGTAATGGAACAAGAGTGACACCTCGCTGCGCCGCGGCTGACCGCCTTCTCAACCGCGTTGTTACCGACCGGTGCGCACAATGCAGGTGGGAGGTGCCCCGGTGCGAATGGTGAACCGCGAGCACTACGCCGGCCTTATGCGGCTCGCGTACCTGGCGCTGGACGACGGCGACGACCCGTTCATGCGCGCGCGCCGCGCCGCCGCCGAAGCGGCCCGGGGGCGGCGCGGCGGTTACCCGGCCATGCGGACGCGGCTCGTCGCGATCCTGCTCACCGACCCGCCCGCCGGGAAGCACCGGCTGCACCGCTTTTTCTTCGAGCCCAAGCGGACCCCGCCGGGGCCCGTCCGGGCGGCGCTGCTGGAGCTGTCGCCGCACGAGCGGCTCGCCTATCTGCTGCACCGCGACGGCCTCACCGCACCCGAGGTCGCCGCCGAGCTGGGCACACACCTCCAGGCCGACTTCCGGTACGTGGACCGGGCCACCGCCGCCGTGGACAGCCGTACAGGGCTGGGCGAGGCCGCGCAACGGGCCGAGATAGAGGCGTTCGAGCCCGACCTCGTCCGGCTCCGTCCGCCGCTCGCCTGGCGCACCGCCCTGGCGGCCGTGCTCGCGGCGGCGCTGCTGGCGGTCGCCGGGGTCGTGCTCACCCGGCCGGACGACGTGCCCGGCGAGCCCGCCGCGATCGACCCGCGTGCGTGGCAGACGACCGGCACGCCGACCATCGACGAGTGGCCTGCTCAAGGCGGGCTGCGGCACAACGCCAGGCTGCTGCGCCGGGCCGCCGACGCCTGGCGGGCCGACCGCCGTGACCCGCCGCTCGGCCGCGTCATCGTCCTGTACGCCGGGACGGTGGACGGCGCGTCCCTCGTCGTGCTGCGCGACTCCCCCGGCCCGCGGGAAGCGCCCAGCGTGGCGCAGTACTTCGAGCGGCGCCTGTCACGTGGCGTGGAGTCGGTCCGTAAGCTCGGGACGGACGCGGGGCAGCTCATCATGCTGGGCATGACGTGGCGTTATCTCGCCCCGCCATGGCTGCGGGACCTGCGGGCGGCGGTGCCGTCCGGACGCTCTCCGGACTGGATGCCGGTGGCCGTCCGGGACGGACTGAGCGATCCGCTGCCCTGGCACTGGTTCACACCGCGCTGCCAGAACTACGTGGTGTTCCAGATGACGTTCCGGCCGGCCGTCGGCGGGTTGCCGCGGACGGTCACGCAGTTCGCATCGCACAACCCGCAGTCCGCGGCGCCGCAGGTGTGGTTCCAGGACCCGCCGGAGCAGGAGGAACGGTTCCGCTGGGCGGCACTGCACGCCGTCGCCTGCGAGGCGGCGGCGTCGCTGAGCGAGTCGGGCGACCTGCGGCTGGGCCGTCTTTGGCGCGGCGAGTTGCCCGACGGCGGCGGCCGGGCGACGCTGCTGACGGTGGACGAGTCCTCGCCGGAGGGTGCGCGGGGCAGATCGATCCTGATCTCCGACGCCGGGCGGGCGCTGTCCGAGCGGGGCGGGACGAACAGCGGCACCACCAACTCCCCCGCCCAGACGATGGCCGCCGCCGTGTGGTGGCGGTCGTCCCGACGCTGGCATCTGGTGGCGGCGGCGGGCCCGCGCGTCGCACGGCTGAAGACGGTCGGCGAGCTGGGCTCCCACGAGAAGAAGGCGGCGCTGCTGGTGGTGCCGGGCCCGCGCGTCGGCGGTGCACCCCCGGAGACGGCCCGCCTCCCGGTCGTCCACGTCGTGGCCTACGAGATGGACGGAGACCGCACGGTCGTCAGCCCTTCGTGACAAGACGTGGGGCCGTGGCAGCCCCGGGGCTGGATCGCGGCGGCATCCGCGTCACCGGTGAAGGACCATCAGGTCTGGCCGCTCGAGGAACCGGGCGGTGTCGCGCAGGACGAGCGAACCCAGTTCGCCGTCGACGAGGCGGTGGTCGAACGACAGGGCGAGGGTCGCGGTTTCGCGCAGCCGTACGCGTCCCTTGTGCTCCCACGGCGTTCGCCGGACCTGGCCGAAGCAGAGGATCGCCGCTTCGCCGGGGTTGAGGATCGGTGTTCCGCCGTCGATGCCGAACACCCCGATGTTGGTGATCGTGAACGTCCCGTTCCTCATCCGCTCGGGTGGCGTCCTGCCGGCGCGTGCCTGGTCGATGAGGTCGGTGAGCGCCAAGGCGGTCTCCCGTAGGGAGAGCCGCTGGGCAGCGGCGATGTTGGGGACGATGAGCCCCCTCGGTGTCGCCGCGGCGATGCCGAGATTGACGTCGGAGTACTGGACGATCTCACCGGCCGCGGCGTCCCACTTCGCGTTGATCCCGGGATGCCGCGCGATGGCGGTCAGCGCCGCCTTGATGACGAGGCACAGCGGTGTCAGGCGCACACCCTCGAACGCCTTGTCGGCGCGTGCCCGCTCCAGCAGTTTGAGGGACCGCGTCACGTCGACGGTGACCCATTCCGTGACGTGCGGAGCGGTGAAGGCACTCTCCACCATGGCCTCCGCGGTGTGCTTGCGCACTCCGCGAATCGGCGTGCGCACCACGTCTTCACGGGCGGTCGCCTGCTTCTCGGCGAGGCGGTGGACGTCTTCGCGCGTGATGCGTCCCGACGGGCGTGTGGGGGTCGCGAGGCGCAGGTCGACTCCGAGGTCGCGGGCGAGCTTGCGCACCAGCGGGGTGGCGAGGGTTTTCGACGGGGTGGCGGCCGTCGGCTCGGGCTTCTTCTTTCGCGGGCGTCGCGCCGTCTGCGCGTGCGCCGGGCCATACCCGACCAGGACGGGCTCGCGGGCGGGGGCGGGCTCGCCGGCGGGGGCAGGGGCGGGGGCGGGGGCGGACGGCTGCTCGTGCACAGGCTGCGCGCCGTCGTCCGCGACCTCGAAGGCGATGATCGGCGCACCGACGGCCACCACCTCGCCGGCGGCACAAAGGATTTCGGTGACGGTCCCGGCGTAGGGGCTGGGCAGCTCCACCATCGCCTTCGCCGTCTCGATCTCCACGATGACGTCGTTGACGCCGACCGGGTCGCCGGGGCGCACGCGCCATTCGAGGATCTCGGCCTCGGTGAGACCCTCGCCGACATCGGGGAGATGGAAGTGCTTGGTCACGATGTTCTCCAGCGGTTCAGTGGGCGCAGACCCGGTCGACGGCGTCGAGAACTCGATCGAGATCGGGCAGGTAGTCGCCTTCCGCCCGCGCCGGCGGATAGGGGACGTTGTAGCCGCCGACGCGTTCCACGGGGGCCTCGAGGCCGTAGAAGCAGTGCTCCATCAGTGTCGCGGAGATTTCGGCGCCCAGGCCGACGTTGACGGGCGCCTCGTGCACGACCACGACGCGTCCCGTCTTCGACGCCGAGCGGCACAGTGCGGTGGTGTCGAGCGGCGACAGCGAGCGGAGGTCCAGGACTTCCAGCGAACGGCCTTCGGCGGCGGCGACCTCGGCCGCGCTGAGGGCGACCGCGACCGTGGGCCCGTACGCAACGACGGTGACGTCGGTGCCCTCGCGCAGGACCCTGGCGCGGTCCAGCGTGTCACCGTCCACAGGGCGGCCGAGGTCGACCTCGGCCCGGTCCCAGTACCGGCGTTTCGGCTCGTAGAAGATGACGGGGTCGTCGCACGCGATCGCGGCGCGGAGCATGTCGTACCCGTCCTGGGGATGGCCGCACGCCGCGACGCGCAGCCCGGCCGTGTGGCAGAAGTACGCCTCGTTCGACTCGCTGTGGTGCTCGACGGCGCCGATCCCGCCCCCCACCGGGATCCTGATGGTGATGGGAAGCCGCAGCAGCCCGCCGGACCGTGCCCGCATCTTCGCCAGCTGGCTGACGATCTGGTCGAAGGCGGGGTAGACGAAACCGTCGAACTGGATCTCGCACACCGGCCGGTACCCCCGCAGGGCCAGGCCGATCGCCGTCCCGATGATCCCCGATTCGGCCAGCGGGGTGTCCACGACGCGGTCGCCGAATTCGGCGGCCAGGCCGTCGGTCACCCGGAACACCCCGCCCAGGGACGCGATGTCCTCGCCGAGCAGAACCACCTGCTCGTCATCGCGCATCGCCTGGCGCAGGCCCTCGTTGAGTGCGCGTCCGAGCGTGGTCGTGGTGGCCTTGTCCAGGGCCGCGGGGGCTGTGGCGGTGATGGTCATAGGAAGGACTCCTTGAAAGTCTCGAAGCCTTCGCGTTCGCGTCGGAGGGCCTCGGTCTCCTCGCACAGGGTGTTGCGGAAGGTGTCGCTCAAGGACGGCTCCGGAATCGCACGGCACTCCCGGCGGGTCTGCGCTGCGAGTTCCTCGGCGTCGGACTCGACCGCGGCGAAGTAGTCCTCGTCGGCCCAGCCGCGCGCCGTGAGTAGAAGGCGCACGCGCTCCACGGGGTCGTGGGCCTCCCACTGGGCGAGTTCGGCTTTGTCGCGATAGCGCTTGGGATCGTCCGACGTGCTGTGTCCGGACATGCGATAGGTGTGCGCCTCGATGAATCCGGGTGCCCCACCGGCCCGGACTCGCTCGACCATGCGCTGCGTGGCGGCGTAGACGGCCAGTGCGTCGTTGCCGTCCACGGACACCGCGTCGAGTCCGAATCCCTTCGCGCGTTCCGTCAGGGGGCGGGCGTACTGCTTGCTGGCGGGTGTCGAGATCGCCCATCCGTTGTTCTGGCAGAAGAACACGATGGGTGCCGACGTCACCGCCGCCCAGTTGAGCGCCTCGTTGGCGTCCCCCTGGCTGGACGCGCCGTCGCCGAAGTAGGTGAGCACGACGCTGTCGCTTGCGTCGTACCGGACGCCCATCGCATAGCCGACCGCGTGCAGTGTCTGCGTGGCCAGCACAAGGCTGTAGATGTGGAAGTGATACCGCTCGGGGTCCCACGAGCCATGGGTCGCACCACGCCACTGCGAAAGCAGTTCCGACGGTGAGATGCCACGGCAAAGGGCTGCCACATGCTCGCGGTAGGACGGGAAGACCCGGTCGTCCGCTCGAAGAGCGCGGATCGACCCGGCTTGTGCCGCTTCCTGGCCAAGGGACATCAGCCAGAGCCCGAGCTCCCCCTGGCGTTGCAGGGAGTACGCCTCCTGGTCGAAGCGGCGTCCGAGGACCATGTCGCGGTACAGCGCGCGTACCAGTTCACCGGTCACGTCGAGCATGCCCGCGGCCGCCTGTTCGTTCAGCGTCCCGGCGGGATCGACCAACTGCAGGACGTCGTCTGCCATGGAGTTCGCGCTCACTGCTGCCCCCAGGTCCGCGTGCGGTCGACGGCGAGGCAGCCCTTCCGGAGCGGGCGTGAGATCCGCAGCGGCGGCGCCATCACGAGTTCCCGGATGGTGAAGCCGGAGAGCGCTTTGACGAGGGCGTCGATCCGGGCGGGCTCCGCCGCGGCGAAGACGGTGCAGCGATCCCGGTGGGCTTCCACGATCTCGGCGGAGAACGCCCGCGCGATGGCGACGGCTTCGGGGAGCCCGCCTTCGGGGAAGCCGACCGAGACGAACACCCCGCGCCGATTGTGCGACCTGTCGTCGGAGAGGCGGACGACCTTGACGACGTCGAGCGACCGGTTCAGGAACTTGACGAGTTGCGCCAGCCTGATCTCGTCCGCCGTGTCCACCTCGATGGTGATCCTCCGCAGCCCGTCGACGGGCGCGGCGACGTCCATGGTGAGCATCTCGAACCCGCGACGCGCCAAGATCGTCGCGACTCGGGCGACCGCCAGGGGCATCGCGACGACATCGATTCGCAGCACGGCACCGACATGATGCGTGCCTGGCTGCACAGCTTCAGAGGGGGCAGCGCGTGTTGCTGCTCGTATCGCGGCTGACATGCGGACACGGTTTCAAGCGCCTGATCCGTCCACAACGAAAGTGCGCACAGCGGTGCGGAACAAGTTCCTCTTGAGCAGTCAACGGGGTCGTGAGTGAGCGTTGAGGGAAGTGCTGCTTACACTTGCGGTATGCCAGCACCCGTACAGCTCGACTCGGTCGATCTGGAGATCTTGGAGTTGTTGCGAGCCAACGGGCGGCGCACCGTGCGCGACATCGCACGCCTGATCAAGCTCTCGCCGGCGCCGGTCCGCCGGCGCATCGCGCGCCTTGAGGAGTCGGGAGTCATCACCGGCTACACGATCACGACGGACCAGGCCAAGGTCGGCCAGGGCCTTCAGGCGGTCACCGAGCTGCGCTTCACCGGCGACACCGACATCCACGACATCGTGGAGTTCGCGTCGACGCTGCCGGAGGTCGACGAGGTGCTGACGCTCACCGGCGACGTGGACGCGCTCGTCCGGCTGCATGTCGACAATGTCGATGAACTGCAGAAAGTGGTCAATCGTCTGCGCCGCAAGGGCGTCGGGGTGCTGCAGACGAAGACGCTGATCGTCATCGACTCCTGGCAGCGCGGAACCCGCGTGCCCTGAGAGCCGCCATGGTGGTGGAGGTTCAGGCCTCTTCGTCGTCCACGAGCGCGAGCAGTGGCCCCCGCTCGTCCTCGGGGACGTAGCCGGCGTAGTAGTCGTAGAGATTGCGCCGCGAGATGCGTGCCGCCGCCAGGCCGTCCCCTAGCCGGATCGCTTCGAGCACCTCCTGGTGGTGGTGGAGCGACTCCCGCATGAGCGCCGTGCTGTTGAGCGCATGGGCGACCTTGTCCGAGATCAGCGAAAGGACGGCGCCCCGGACCACCTGGTTGCAGACCTCGATCAGGGAGTTGCGGCTGGCCAGGGCCACCACCTCGTGGAATGCGACGTCCGCCTTGCTGAACTCCTCGTACCCCACCTCGATCGCGTCCGACATGACGGCGATCGCCTGTTCCATGGAAGCCAGCTCCTCCTCGGACCGCAGCCGCGCCGCCAGCAGGCTCGCCGACCCGTCGAGGATCATGCGGAACGAGATCAACGCGGCCATCGACATGCTGTCGAACTGGACGAGCCGGGTCATCTCCTTGACCAGGCCGGCCGGCGTGAACGGCAGGATCTCCGGGCCGTTCGGGTCACCCGGGCGGGAGCGGACGAGGCCGTTGCTCTCCAGCACGCGCAGCGCCTCCCGCACCGTGGGCCGGCTCGCCCCGAACTGCGTCACCAGCTCCCGCTCGCTCGGCAGCCGCTGACCGGGCTTCAGGTCACCGCGCGCGATCGCCTGCTCGATCTGCTCGACGATGCGCTGGTAGAGCCGGACCGGCGAGACCTGCCGGAACTGTGCCCCGTCGCTCACGGCCGCTTCCCCTCGATCGTGGTCCATGTCGTGTTCTCCCCGGTGGCCGCCCCGGGGGCGCTGTCCGGCCAGCGCGGGACCGCCTCGGGGGGCCGGTTCCGTTCGTACCACGCCGCCGCCCTCAAGACACCGGGATCATCGAAGCGGCGGCCCGCGATCTGCACCCCGATGGGCCGGCGGTCCGCCGTGAAGCCGCAGTTGACGGTCGCCGCGGGCTGACCCGACATGTTGTAGGGCGCGGTGAAACCGATGTGGGACATGGTCTTCCGGTCACCCTTGAACGGCATCGGCTGCTCGGCGGGGAACGCCGCCACCGGGGCCACCGGCGAGAGCACCAGATCGTACGGGAGCGTCGCCGCCACGGTCTGCGCCTGGATGCGCATGATCTGCTGGTAGCACTGGAGCACCTTCGTGCCCGGCACGTCCGCGCCCCCTTGGCACCATTGGATGATGTGGGGGTGGACGCGCAGCCTGGCCTCGGGCGACAGCTGGCGGAAGTCGTTCCAGGACCGCACGCGCCAGAAGAGGTCCAGGTCGTCCAAGAGGTCCTGGGTCATGAACGGTTCGACCGGCTCGACGACGGCTCCCGCCGCCTCGAAGGCCGCGGCGGCACGGTTCACCGCGGCGAGGATCTCGGCGTCGGACGGCTCCCCGCAGCCGGCGTCCAGGTGCACCCCCACCCGCAGTCCGCGCACGTCGCCGTCCAGTGCCGACCAGTCGATGTCCTGCGGCGGCAGGCTCGACCAGTCACGGGGATCCGGGCGGCTCAGGACGCGCATGAAAAGGGCCGCGTCCGCCATGGTGCGCGTCATGGGACCGGCGCAGCGCCCCTGGTACGGGGTGTTCAGGGGGATCCGCCCGTAGCTGGGCTTGAGGGTGGCGAGGCCCAGCCAGGTGCCCGGCAGCCGGATCGATCCCCCGATGTCGGTGCCGACGTGGAGCGGACCGTATCCCCCGGCGGCCGCGGCCCCCGCGCCGGAGCTGGAACCGCCCGTGGTCCAGGCGGCGTTCCAGGGGCTGCGCGTGATGCCGTGCAGGCTGGAGACCCCTGAGGAGAGCATTCCCCAGTCCGGCATCACGGTCGACCCGAGTATCACCCCGCCGGATTCGACGACCCGCGCGGTGATAGGCGCGTCCAGCTCGGGGACGACCGGCTCGGTCCCCGCGTTGCCCGAGGGCATGGGGACGCCCCTGCGGGAGACGTTCTCCTTCAGCGTCAGGGGCACGCCGTCGATGGGCCCGAGCGGTTTCCCCGCCGCCCATCGGGCCTCGCTGGCCAGGGCCGCCTTGCGGGACTCGTCCGGATCCCGCACCCAGAACGCGTTGAGCACGCTCTCGCGCGCCTCGATGACCGACTGGACGGCGTCGTGGACCTCGACCGGTGACAGCGTGCGGTCAGCGAATCCGGCCACCATCTCGACGGCCGACATGGCGGCCATGCCCTGTTCGGTGAGCACCCGCACTCTCCTCCGGTCGCGATATTCAGGACATTCAAACCCTTGACAAGAACAGTTTCAGTCGCCACGGTACCTGGCAAGTGAGCTTACTGGTCAGGCCAGTCATAACGAAAGGTGACGTCCATGACGCGGGACAGCAAGGCCGTCCGGCTCGCCGTCATACCGGGCGACGGAATCGGCCCTGAGGTCGTCGCGGCGACCGTGCCCGTGCTCCATGCCGCGCTGGAGGCCGACGGCCTCCGGCTCCACGTGACTCCGTTCGACTGGGGCGGCGAGCGGTACCTCCGGGAGGGCGCGGCGATGCCGGCCGATGCCGCCGACCTCGTCAAGAAGACGGACGCCGTGCTGTTCGGCGCCGTCGGACGTCCCGACGTCCCGGAGCACGAACTGGTCTGGGGTCTGATCATCGGCCTGCGGCAGCAGCTCGACCTCGCCGTGAACCTCCGCCCGGTGCGCGCGTTCCCCGGCGTGCCCACCAAGGTGCGCGACACCGACGGCGTGGACCTGGTGATCGTCCGCGAGAACACCGAGGGCGAGTACGTCGGCGCCGGCGGGGTGGCGCACGCCGGCACCGGACACGATGTCGGCATCGAGGTCGCCGTGCACTCCCGCCGTGTCATCGAGCGGGCGGCGCACCAGGCCTTCGAGCTGGCCGGCCGGCGGTCGGGGCGCCTGTGCCTGGTGACCAAGTCCAACGCGATGCGGTACGGCTACCCGCTGTGGGACTGGGTGGTGCGCGAGGTCGCCGCGCAGTACCCGGCGGTCGAGCTGGAGACCGTGCTGGTCGACGCCATGGCCGCCCGCATGGTCCAGGCTCCGCGGTCCCTTGACGTCCTGCTCGCCGGCAACCTGTTCGGCGACATCCTGTCCGATCTCGCCGCGGTGCTCGCCGGTGGCATGGGCATGGCGCCCAGCGCCAACGTCCTTCCAGGCTCGGACGTGCCCGGAATCTACGAACCCGTCCACGGCTCCGCACCCGACATCGCCGGGAAGGGGGTGGCGAACCCGGTGGCGTGCATGCTCTCCGGCGCGATGCTGCTCGACGACCTCGGACACGCCGGTACGGCCCGGCGCGTCCGCGACGCGGTGGCGGGGGCCCTGCGGGATCCCAGGCACCACACGGCCGACCTCGGCGGCAACGCCACCACCGCGGACGTCACGTCCGCCGTCCTGAACACGATGGAAAGCCAGGAGTAGAACAGATGAGACAGAACAAGCAGTTCAGGCGGCGCACCGTGACGGTCACGGCCACGGTCACGGCCATGCTCGCGGGCCTGGCGCTTTCGGCCTGCTCGGCCGGTTCCACGGCGGGCGGGAGCAGCGGCGACTCCGCCGCCCTGAATGTCGGCCTCGTCGCCGAGCCGGCCAACCTCGACTTCACCAAGACCACCGGTGCCGCCATTCCGCAGGCACTGCTCTACAACGTCTACGAGACCCTGGTGAAGGTGGACCAGTCCGGGAAGATACAGCCCGCTCTGGCCACGTCGTGGAACGTGTCCAAGGACCGCAAGACGTACACGTTCCAGCTTGTGAAGAACGCCAAGTTCAGCAATGGCGCACCGTTCACGGCCGAGGACGCCAAGTTCTCCCTCGACCGCGTCAAGTCCGACTGGACGATCACGCTGAAGTCCCGGATGGACGCCCTCGACAAGGTGGAGGCGGTGTCGCCCACCGAACTGAAGGTCACCCTGAAAGAGCCGAGCAACAACTGGCTGTACTGGATGACCACCCGGGTCGGCGCGATGTTCAGCCGGACCGGCGTGAGCAAGCTGGCCACCGAGCCGGTGGGCACCGGCCCGTACGTCCTGAAGAACTGGAAACGCGGCGACTCGATCACGCTGGCCCGCAATGAGGGCTACTGGACACGCAAACCGCAGTTCGCGTCGGTCACCTTCAAGTACTTCAAGGACCCGACCGCCATGCACAACGCGCTGCTCACAGGCACCCTCAACATGATCGGCATGATGGAGCCCCCGGACGCTCTGGATCGTTTCAAGAACAACCCGAAGTACAAGATCACCGAGGGCTCGACCAACGCCGAGGTGCTCCTCTCCTTCAACAACGGCTCGGGCCCGCTGCGGAATCCGAAGGCCCGCCAGGCGGTCCGCCACGCCATCGACCACAAGGCCATGCTGGACACCTGCTGGGCAGGCCACGGCAAGCTCATCGGCAGCATGGTCCCTCCGACCGACCCGTGGTACGAGGACATCCCGAACCAGTTCCCGTACGACCGCAAGAAGGCCGAGAAGCTTCTCGCGGAGTCCGGTCAGGCCGGCAAGACGCTGCGGCTGCGGGTTCCGACGCTGCCTTATGCCAACTCGTGCGGCACCGTGCTCAAGAGCCAGCTCGAACAGGTCGGGTTCAAGGTCAAGCTCGACCAGCTGGAGTTCCCCGCCGCCTGGCTGACCACCGTGTTCAAGAACGCCGACTACGACATGTCCATCATCGCCCATCTGGAGCCCCGCGACATCGGGACGGTGTTCGGGGACAAGACCTACTACACCCGCTACGACAACCCAGAGTTCCGAGCGTTGCTCAAGAAGGCGGACCAGGGCCCCCAAGAGGAGCAGATCCCCACCATGCGGGCGGCTGCCCGGCTTCTGGCCAAGGACGCCGCGGCCGACACGCTGTTCCTGCAGCCGAACCTGATGGTGGCGGAAAAGGGTCTCACCGGCCTGCCCGTGAACTACGTCTCCGAATCCCTGGACCTCACCGGCGTGGCCCGGTCATGAAAGGCGGCATCAAATGATCGTCCGTCTCGTCCAACGGGTCGCGATCCTCCTGGCCAGCCTTGTCGTGAGCTCCGTGATCGTGTTCGCGTTCATGGCGGTGCTGCCAGGTGATCCGGCCCGCGTCGCCCTCGGCGTCAGCGCGTCGGACACGGCGGTGGCGCAGCTGCGCGAGGAGTTCGGGCTCAACCGGCCGCTCGTGGTCCAGTACTTCAGCTGGGTCCGCGGACTGGTGACCTTCGACCCGGGGAACTCCTACATCTCGCACACGCAGATCGGCCCGCAGATCGCCGACCGCCTCCAGGTCACCCTGTGGCTCGTCGGCGCCGGGATGGTGCTCGCCTGCCTCCTGGCGGTCCCCATGGGCACGCTCATGGCCATGCGGCACCGCAGGCCGTCCGGGCTCGTCCTCTCGGCCCTGTCCCAGGCCGGCGTGGCCGTCCCGGCGTTCCTCGCGGGCATCCTCCTGATCACCGTGTTCGCGGTCGGGCTCGAGTGGCTGCCGGCCAACGGCTGGACGCCCCCGGCACAGGATCCCGTCCAGTTCCTCAAGCAACTGGTGCTCCCCACGCTGTCCCTCGGACTGGTGCAGGGGGCGGTGCTCACCCGCTATGTCCGCAGTGCCGTGCTCGACGTCCTCCGCGAGGACTTTCTGCGCACCGCACGCGCCAAAGGACTTCGTCCGGGGCAGGCGCTGCGGCGGCACGGCGCGCGGAACGCGGCGGTGCCCGTGGTCACCGTCATGGGGTTGCAGCTCGCCACGCTGCTGGTGGGCGCCGTCGTCATCGAACGCGTCTTCGTCATCCCCGGGCTCGGGAGCCTGCTGCTGGACAGCGTCTCCAACCGGGACCTCATCATGGTGCAGGACGTCGTCATGATCATCGCAATGGCGGTGCTGCTCGTGAACTTCCTGGTGGACATGATCTACCTGATGATCGACCCGCGGCTCAGGGGAGGCGCGTCATGAGCGCACTGGACACGAAGGCCGCCGCCGCGCCCGAGGTGCCCGAGGTGCCCGACGGCCGCCGGCGACGCCGCCCGGTGACGGGCAGCCTCCTGGCGGGCGGTCTCATCGTCGCGGTCGTGCTCGGCATGGCGCTGCTGTCCTTCGTGTGGACGCCGCACGACCCGACCCTGGTGAACGCCTCGGCCCGGCTGCAGAAGCCGTCGCTGGACTACTGGTTCGGCACGGACAAGTACGGCCGCGACGTGTTCAGCCAGATCCTGACGGGCTCGCGCACCACACTGTTCGTCGGCTTCGTGGCGGTGGGGGTCGCCTCACTGGTCGGAGTCCCCCTCGGCATCCTCGCCGGAATGGCGCACCGCTGGTTCGGCGAGCTGCTGATGCGCGGCAACGACCTGCTCCTCGCCTTCCCGGCGCTGCTGCTGACGATCATGTTCGCCGCCGTGTACGGCGGCAGCACGCTGGTCGCGATGATCGCCATCGGCATCGCGTCCATCCCCCACTTCGCCCGCCTGACCCGCAGCGGCACGCTCCAGGTCATGAAGACCGAGTACATCATCGCGGCGCGCGCGGCGGGCCGCGGGCCGTTCTCGATCGGCCTGCGGCACGTCCTGCCCAACGTCAGCAGCCTCGTCATCGTGCAGGCGTCGGTCGGTTTCGCCATCGCCGTGCTCGCCGAGGCCGCGCTGTCGTTCCTGGGCTTCGGCACCCCGCCGCCCACACCGTCGTGGGGACGGATGCTGCAGGAGAGCCAGGAGATGCTGTGGTCCGCCCCCCGGCTCGCCGTGTTCCCGGGCATCGCGATCGCGGTGGCGGTGCTCGGATTCAACCTGCTCGGCGACGGCCTGCGCGACCGCTTCGACCCCAAGCTGGAGGACCGCCGATGACCCCGGCACCTGACACCGGACCGGGCCCCGGGCCGGACGACGTCCTGGCCGTGCGGAACCTCGACGTCGCGGTGGGCGGCCGCAAGCTCGTCGAGGACGTCGGCTTCACCATCCGGGCCGGCGAGCGGGTCGGCCTGATCGGCGAATCGGGGTCGGGCAAGTCGCTGACCGCGCTGAGCGTCATGGGCCTGCTCCCCGAGGGGCTCCGGACCACGGGCTCGGTGCGGCTCGCCGGAGTCGGCCACGACCTGGTGGGCGCCGGCGAGGCGCGGATGTCCCGGGTACGGGGCAAGGAGATCGCCATGGTCTTCCAGGAGCCCATGACCGCGCTGAACCCCACGATGAAGGTCGGCCGGCAGATCGCCGAGGTGCTGCTGGTCCACCGGACCAGGTCCGACCGCGCGTCCGCCCGGGCCGCCGCCGTGGAACTGCTCGCCCAGGTGGGGCTCCCCGATCCCGCGTCCGCCGCGCAGGCCTACCCGCACCAGTTCTCCGGCGGCCAGCGGCAGCGGGTGGTGCTGGCCATCGCCCTCGCGAACGACCCCGCGCTCCTGGTCTGCGACGAGCCCACCACCGCGCTGGACGTCACGGTGCAGGCCCGGGTGCTCGACCTGATCGTGCGGGGCGTCCAGGACCGCAGGTCGGCCATGCTCTTCATCACCCACGACCTGGCCGTGGTGGCCACCGTCTGCGAGCGGGTGATGGTCATGTACGGCGGGCGGCTGGTCGAGTCCGGCCCGGTCCGGGAGGTGTTCACGCGCCCCCGGCACCGCTACACCCAGGGCCTGATCGGCGCGTCGGACCTGACCATGGTCGACGACCGCGGCCGGCTGGCCACGATCGGCGGGTCGGTCCCGGCGGCGGGCCGGTTCCCCTCCGGCTGCGTCTTCAGGAACAGGTGCGCGCACGCGACCGAAGCGTGCGCCACCAGGCCGGACTGGGTCCCGACCGGGCCGGACTCCGGCTACGCCTGCTTCCACCCAGTGTCGGAGAGCGGCGCACCCAGGACCGGCATCCCCACGAACCAGGAGGCCGGCCGTGGCTGAGCAGACCAGCGCGCCCCTCGCGCCCGGGGCGCGGAACGACTCCGTGAACGCCATCAGCGTCCGCGACGTCACGCGCGACTACCGGCGGCCCCGCACCTCGCTGCGCCGTCCCAGCCCGCCGGTGCACGCCCTGCGCGGCGTCAGCTTCGACGTCCCCCAGGGGCAGCGGTTCGGCATCGTGGGCGAGTCGGGGTGCGGCAAGTCGACCCTGCTGCGGATCCTGGCCGGGCTGGACCGTCCCACCGGCGGCAGCGTCGCGATCGACGGCCGGGACATCACCGGGCTCCGGGAGAGGCGGCTCCGGTTCGTCCGCGAGCGGCTCCAGCTCGTGTTCCAGGACCCGATGAGCGCGCTGGACCCGCGCATGCGCGTCGGCGACATCGTGGCCGAGCCGCTCGTCGCGCAGGGGCACGGGAACCGCAAGGCGCGGGTGGCCGAACTGCTGGAGGCCGTCGGCCTGCGGGCCGACGCGGCGGACCGGTATCCGCACCAGTTCTCCGGCGGCCAGCGGCAGCGCATCTCGATCGCGCGGGCCCTCGCCCCCCGTCCGAAGATCATCGTGGCGGACGAGCCGGTGAGCGCCCTGGACGTGTCCGTCCGGGCCCAGGTGCTCAACCTCATCGCCGACCTCGTCGACGAGCTGTCCCTCACCCTGGTCTTCGTCTCCCACGACCTGTCCGTGGTCCGCCACGTGTGCGACCGCGTCGCGGTCATGAACGACGGGCAGATCGTGGAGACCGGGCCCACGGAGCAGGTGTACGAGGAACCGCAACACCCCTACACACAAAGGCTCATCGCCGCCGTTCCGACTCTGAGCAAGGCACTGTCCGGGGTGTCGGCGGCCGACCTCAATCGGGAGTACCGACCATGACCCCCCACGACGAACCCGCGGTGATGGAGTTCCCCGCGGGTCTTCCCATCGGCGACGACTGGGTGGAGGCGCCCGCCGCCGAGGACGTCCGCTTCCCCTGGGACGGGACGCTCGTCGCGCGGGCGCCGGTCGGGGACGGCGACCTCGCCCGCCGCGCGGTGGACGCGGCCGTCGCGGTCCGCGAGCGGGTCGGCCGGCTCCCCTCGCACACACGCAGGGCGGCGCTGCTCGCCACGCACGAGGCGGTCGCCTCCCGGCGCGCGGACTTCGAGCGGCTCCTGGTCCTGGAGACCGGCAAGCCGCTGGTCGACTGCCGTGTCGAGGTGGACCGCACCCTGCTGACACTGCTGACGGCGGCCGAGGAAGTGGCCCGCCTGCACGGGGAGACGGTGCCGCTGGACCTGCTGCCGTCGGGTGAGGGGCTGCTCGGGTTCTGGACCCGCAAGCCGATCGGCGTGGTGGTGGGCATCGCGGGTTTCAACTACCCGCTGCTGCTCGTCGCGCACAAGATCGCGCCATCGCTGGCCGCCGGCTGCCCGGTCATCGCCAAGCCCGCGCCCCAGACGCCGCTGGCCACCCTGTGGCTGGTGCACCTCCTCCGCGAGGCCCTCCGCGACGCCGGCGCGCCGCAGGCCGCGGTGCAGCTGGTGACCGGCGGCCCCGAGGTGGGTGCCGCGCTGACCACCGACCGCCGGATCGGGGCGGTGTCCTTCACCGGCTCCGCCGCCGTCGGCCACCGGATCGCCCGGGACGCGGCACCCACCAAGGTGCTGCTCGAACTCGGCTCCAACGCCGCCCTGGTGGTGGCCGCCGACGCCGACCTCGACGCCGCCGCCGACGCGGTGGTGCGCGGCGGGTACTACGCGTCCGGCCAGGCGTGCATCAGCGTGCAGCGGGTCATCGTGGTGGACGCCGTGCGGGAGGAGTTCGTGGCCCGCCTGACGGAGCGACTGGCCCAGGTGGTCGTGGGCGATCCCCGTGACCCGGCGACGAGGGTCTCGGCCCTCATCGACAAGCGCTCTACCGAGCGGGTGTGCGCGTGGCTGCAGGAGGCGGTGGACGCGGGCGCGACCCTGGCCGCCGGAGGCAAGGTCACCGATGGGGTGATCGAGCCCGCCGTGCTGCTCGACGTGGACCGCGCCCTCCCCGTCTGGGACGAGGAGGTCTTCGGCCCCGTGGTCGCGGTGCGGTCCGTCCCCGACCTGGAGACGGCCTTCGACCTGGTCAACGACTCGCGCTACGGACTGCACGCGAGCGTCTACACCAGCGCCCTCGACACGGCCTTCACCGCTCTCGACCGCCTGGAGGTGGGCGGAGTGGTCGTCAACGAGGTTCCCGGCTTCCGGTCCGACGTCATGCCGTACGGCGGCGTGAAGGACTCCGGGGCCGGACGGGAGGGCCCGAGGTTCGCCATCGAAGAGCTCACCGTGACCCGTATGGCAGTGATCCGTCCGACGACGACAAGGCCGTGAGAACCATGCAAGCAGAGGACCGCACAGACGCGGTGGACGCCTACTCCCGCCTTTTCAGGCTCGACGGGCGCAAGGCCGTCGTGGTGGGCGCGGGCAGCGGAATCGGCCGCGAGTGCGCCCTGGCCCTCGCCGCGCACGGCGCCGCGGTGGTGTGCGCCGACCGGGACCTGACGGCGGCCGCGGAGTCGGCGTCGATGGGGCCGAACCTTTCGGCGTACGCCCTCGACGTGCTCGACGGCGAGGCGGTCGCGCGCGCCGCCGAGGAACTCGGGCCGGTCGACGTGCTCGTCTTCACCGCCGCGACGAACGTGCGCAAGCACCTCCTCGACTACACGGCCGAGGAGTTCGAACGTGTCGTGGCGCTCAACCTCCGCGCGTCCTTCGACCTGGTGCGGGCGTTCGGCCGCGGCATGGCCGAGCGCGGCGGGGGGAGCATCATCGGCTTCAGCTCGATCCGCGCGGTGGCCGTCGAGCCGGGACAGGGGGTGTACGCGGCCACGAAGGCCGGCCTCGTCCAGCTCCTGCGGACCGCGGCGGCCGAGCTGGGCCCGTCGGGCGTGCGGGTGAACACCGTCGCCCCAGGCGTGGTGGAGACGCCGCTGACCTCGCAGATCAGGGCCGTGCCGGAATGGTCGGAGGCCTACGCGACCAAGAGCGCCCTGGGCCGCTGGTCCCGGCCCGACGAGCTCGCCGGCGCCGTCGTCTACCTCGCGTCGGACGCGTCGTCCTTCGTCACGGGGAGCCAGCTCTTCGTGGACGGAGGCTGGACGGCGATCGACGGACGCTACACACCGCCCAACTGACCGGACGTCGCGCGTGCCCCTGCCCACCGCGGGTCGCGGTGGGCAGGGGCACGCGGGCGGGACGTCGGCGCCGTCCGCCGCTCACACGGGCGGAACGCCGACCGGACCGTGGTTGGTCTCCAGTGCGTGCGCCGCGCGGATGACCACCCCGTCGTCACCGTGCCTGCCCACGAGCATCATGCCGACCGGCAGGCCGTCGACCAGACCGGCGGGGGCGGTCAACGCGGGGTGCCCGGTGTGGTTGAACGCGCAGGTGTTCGCGATGAGTTCGGGGTCGAGTGCCAGCTCGGTCAGCTCGACCACCGAGGCATCGGCATCGGGCAGCGCCGGCGCCGTGGTGCGGACGGTGGGCAGGACAAGGACGTCGACGTCCTCGAGCAGCTGGTCGTACTGCTGACGCAGGCGTATCGCCAGGTTCTGCGCCTTGGCGTAGTAGTGGCCGCCGTAGACATCCCACAGGTAACCGCCGATGGTCGCCGCGTACTTGACGCTGGCGAACAGCAGATCGGAGTGGAGCACCCGGCCGCGGGCCGCCGCCAACGCCACCTCGGCGTCGTAGAAACCCTTGCCGGGCAGCCCGATCCCGTTGCCCTTCAGCATGAACTGTGCTCCGCCTTGCAGCAGCACGGAGGAGTGGATGTCCATCGCGTAGGAGTGCAGCGGCGCCGAGACGTCGACGATCTCGGCGCCGAGCGAGGCCAGCAGTCCCACGCGCGCCCGTACGGTCGCATCGACGGCGCTCTCCGCGTTCTCGGTGGTGAATCCCTCCGCGAGCACGCCCACCCGCAGCCCCCGCAGCGAGTCCCCCAGCATGTCGCCGTATGCCGGTACGGTGGTCTGCGACCGCTGGCGCGGGTCGAGGCCGCCGTCGAATCCCGCGATCACTTCGAGCAGCGCCGCGAGGTCCTGGGCGGTCCTCGCCATCGGCCCGACGTGGTCGACGCTGGGGTCGATCGGCACGCAGCCGGTGTACGGCACCAGGCCGTAGGTGGGCTTCAGCC
Organism: Actinomadura vinacea; assembly: GCF_039532545.1. Lineage (NCBI taxonomy): Bacteria > Bacillati > Actinomycetota > Actinomycetes > Streptosporangiales > Thermomonosporaceae > Actinomadura > Actinomadura vinacea. The sequence continues at coordinate 212,779 of NZ_BAAARW010000020.1, forward strand.
CGTGGATACCGCACAGCGCCGCCGGGATCCGGATCGAACCGCCCTGGTCGGCGCCGATTCCGATGTCACAGGCACCACTGGCGACCAGTGCCGCGACGCCGCTGGAGGAGCCTCCGGCGGACCGGGAGGCATCCCACGGGTTGCGGACGAACCCGTCGACGGAGGAGACGCTCGCGCCCGACAGGCACAGGTCTTCTGTCGTCGCGATGCCCGTGATCCGGCCACCGGCGTCGAGTACCCGGGTGACGATGGTCGCGTCGTAGGAGGGCGTGTGTCCCTGCAGCATCCGGGAGCCACCGCCCATCGGAACGCCGGCCAGAGGGATCATGTCCTTCAGCGCGACGGTCCGGCCCGCCAGCGGCCCGGTGTCGGCCCCTCGCACATCGCAGCGGACCGCCCACGCGTTCAGCTGATTGTCCTTCGCGTCCGGCCGCTGCGAACCCGCCCTGGGGTAGCGGACCGGCGGTCGGTGGCCGCTCACCTCGTCCAGTCGCTCGCACGCCCGGAGCGCGCCCTGTCCGAGAGTGAGCATCATCCGAAGCTCGTCATCGTCCATCGTGAGCCCGGCGTTCTCCGCGGCCCGCCTGACCGCGTCGAGGGAAAGTGGCGCAAGCGTCATCGCTGCTCCTTTGGTGCGTGAGACTGGAGGAGGTGAGCGGGAGCGAGTCAGTCGATTCGCTCGAAGGGTTCCTTGCTTTCTTCGTCCGGTGCGACCGTGAAGACGACCTTCTCGAACTTTCCGGTGAACGCGAATTCACCGTCATAGTTGGGTGAGGAGGGCGACAGGGTGTCCCGGCCGACGTCGAGGCCCTGCCATCCGAAGAAGTGCGGGAGGACCCGCGGAATGGCCTCGGTGCCGACCGGCTTTCCTGACACGTACAGGTGTCCGACGCCCTGCATGTCACCGGTCTTGACGAATTCGAAGGTCAGCTCCGCCGGGCCCGTCGGGAGTTCTTCCGTCGAGGTCACCGCGTACCGGGTGCCGAGGAAGTTGTACTCGTAGACCAGCCGGTTGTCCTTGACGTACAGGACGTATCCGCTGCTGATGTTGCCCAGGGACACCAGGACACCCTCGTCTGACGCGGCGGTCCGGTCGACGAACGCGGTGATGCGGTGCGCGCGGTTCATCACCGGTGGCACCGCGGCGCCGGGCAGATGGCCCATGCCGGGGTAGTAGGTGAAGGTGGTGCGCTCGCGCGGAGAGCCGGGACGCGGAATCTTCGCCCGGTAGGCGAATCCGTGGTCGTCCAGCGGCAGCACATCGTATTTCCCTGCTTCCACCCAGAAGCGGGAGAGCATCTTCTGCAGTTGCTCGGGCTGTGCCTCCGCCAGGTCGTTGCATTCCGAGAAGTCGGTGTCGTGGTGGTAGAGCTCCCATTGGTCCGTGTCGAAGGACGTTCCGCGCTCGTGGTAGGCGACGGCCTTCCAGCCGTCGTGCCAGATCGCGCGGTGCCCGAACATCTCGAAGTACTGGGCTTCCTTGCGCGTCGGCGCGGTCGGCGAGTCGAAGGTGTAGGCCATGCTCACACCGTGTATCGGCAGTTGCGGGATGCCGTTGTAGACCTCGGGAGCCTGCAGGCCGAGCAGTTCGAAAAGGGTCGGGGCGATGTCGGTGACGTGGTGGAACTGCTGCCTGATCTCGTCGGTGCGCGGCAGCCCCCGGGGCCAGTTCACGATGAGCGGGCAGCGGACGCCGCCTTCGTGGGTGTTCTGCTTGTAGCGCTTGAACGGCGTGTTGCCCGCCTGCGCCCAGCCCCACGGGTAGTTCGAATGAGCGCGCGTGGTGCCGATCTCATCGATCCGCGCGACCATCTCATCGAGGTCCTCGGGGAGGCCGTTCTGGTACGCGGTGGGGTTGAGCGAACCCTGCTGCCCGCCTTCCTGGCTGGCCCCGTTGTCCGAGAGCAGGATGGTGATGGTGTTCTCCATCTGGCCTATCCGCTCCAGGAACTCCATGAGCCGGCCGATCTGGTGGTCGGTGTGGTCGACCATCGCCGCATAGGCTTCCTGGAGGCGTGCGGACAGCTTCTTCTCGTCGTCCGACAGCTCGTCGTAGGGAAGGACCCCGGGATTGCGCGGCGCCAGTTCGGTACCGGGCGGCAGGATGCCCCGTTCGATCTGGCGGGCGTGCCGGGTTTCGCGTTCGGCGTCCCAGCCGTGGTCGAACCGGCCCCGGTACTTCTCCAGGTATTCCTGAGGAGCCTGGTGCGGGGCATGCGCCGCGCCGAACGCCAGATACATGAAGAAGGGCTTTTCCGGAGTGACCGAGGTCTGGTCCGTGACGAATTCGATCGCCCGGTCGACCAGGTCCTCACTGAGGTGATAGCCCTCTTCCGGGCTCTTCGGCGGATCCACGGCGTGGTTGTCGTAGAACAGTTCCGGATAGAAGCTGTCGGTCTCGGCTTCCAGGAATCCGTAGTAGCGCTCGAACCCGCGGGACAGCGGCCACTGGGTGTACGGCCCGGAGGCGGTGGTCTGCTCCATCGGCGCCAGGTGCCACTTGCCCACGGCCATGGTGTTGAAGCCGTTGTCGCGCAGCACCTCAGGCAGGGTCGCGGCGGCCTTGGTGATCTGTCCGCGACCGCTGGGGAAGCCGGTGTCGAAGTTGGACAGCATGCGCATGCCGACGGAGTGGTGGTTCCGGCCGGTCATCAGGCAGGCACGGGTCGGCGAGCACAGCGTGGTGGTGTGGAAGTTCGCGTAGCGGAGGCCGCCGGTGGCGAGGGCGTCCATGGCCGGGGTGTCGATGTCCGAGCCGAAGCAGCCGAGGTCGGAGAAGCCGACGTCGTCGAGCACGATCACCACGACATTGGGCGTGCCCTCGGGGAGCGCCTGCGGATCGGGCCACCACGGAGTCGACTCCTCGTAGGTAGTGCCGATCTTGCCTTGGAAACTACGGCTCTCGGACGGCGGATGCGGAGAGGCGTTGGACATCCAGGACGCTCCTTGCGTGGACATTCGAAATTCGCTGTGCCGGCGGCGGAGTCCGCCCTCAGCACATCTGCGGGGCGGGGCGGCGGTCGAGCGGAATCCGAAGGCTTGGCACGACCGGCAGACCCTGGAGATTCCGAGGAAGGCTCCAGTTAACTGGTCTTACCAGTAGTCGGTGTAGTTTGGCCTGCTCCCCATTGCCCTGTCAACCACGGCCGCCCGCGTTCCCAGGCGGCGGTTCACCTACCGGCCGGCCCCCGGCAACCCGCCGAGCGGGTCCGTCACGGCAGGTCCGCCGCGCAGCGGAACCCCATGTGCCCGGTGCTGCTGTCGGGTGTGTTGGACGTGCGCGCGGCGACGCGGTACCGGTTGCAGTACGACTCATGGCACAGGTAAGAGCCGCCGCGGATCACCTTCGCCTCCCCCGCGGGAGGTCCGGCCGGGTCCTGGCGGGTCTCCGGGCGGTCGGCCGCGTGCCAGGTGGTGCTCCACCAGTCGGAGCACCATTCCCACACGTTGCCCGATGTGTTGTACAGGCCGAAGTTGTTGGCCCGGTAGGTCTTGACCGGCGCGGTGCCCAGATGCCCGTCCTCGCCCGTGTTGACCTGCGGGAACCGCCCCTGCCAGATGTTGCAGCGGTGCCGCCCCCGGGGCAGGAGCTCGTCCCCCCAGGGGAAGCGGGAGCGTTCCAGACCGCCACGCGCCGCCATCTCCCACTCCGCCTCCGTGGGCAGGCGCTTGCCCGCCCATTCCGCGTAGGCGGACGCGTCACGCCAGGAGACATGGACGACAGGGTGGTTCTGCAGATCGGCCCATGACGACCCCGGCCCGTAGGGGGCATGCCAGCACGCCCCCTCGACCGCGAGCCACCAGGGCGCCTGCTCCACCTTGGCGTCGACCACCAGGTGCCGGGCATCAGGGTGGACGATCGCGTAGAACACGAAGGACCAGCCGTAGCGCTCGGCATCGGTCCGGTAGCCGCTGCTGCGCACGAACGCCGCGAACTGCCTGTTGGTGACGGTGGTCGCGTCGATGAGGAACGGCGACAGCCGTACCTCCCGGATCGGGCCCTCACCGTCCTCCGGGAACGCGTCGGCGTCATCGCCTCCCATCAAGAACGTCCCTCCGGGGATGCGCAGCATGGCGCGCAGCGCCTGTGCCCGCTCCTGGCCCGAAGCCTGGACCCGCACGGCGGACGGCTCGGGGATCTCCCGGTCGCCCCCTGACCTAGGGGCGCAACATGGGTCTGACATCGTTCCTCCGACCGCGACTGCTACCCGGCTGACCGCACATCCGCCGGTGAGTTCGAGACTACGACCCGCCACGAAACGGCTCGCAGCCGCGTTCGGTGTGCGTGATGCCGACCTGACCAGGAGTTACCGCCCGAGCTGTTGACGCGCCGTTGAACGCGACGGATGATCAAGCCGCCTGGGTCGTTCCCACAAGGAGGTGCCGGGTGAGGGTCGTTGCGATCACCGCGTGCCCGACGGGTATCGCGCACACCTACATGGCGGCCGAGAAGCTGAGCCGGGCGGGGGCCGACCACGGACACCGGGTGCGCGTCGAGACGCACGGGGCCATCGGGGTCGAGGACGAGCTCACGGCGGAGGAGATCGAGGCCGCGGACGCGGTCGTGATCGCCGCCGACCAGGACGTGGACACCGCGAGGTTCGCGGGCAAGCGGCTGATCAAGGTGTCGGTGGCGGCGGCGATCAAGGATCCGGCGGGACTGATCGAGCAGGCGCTGGCCGCGCCGCCGCCGGACGGGCCCGCGCCCGGCGGCCCGGAGCCGAAGACGCCGAGCCAGAAGGCCAAGGAGCGCAGCTTCGTCTACCGCAACCTCATGAACGGGGTCAGCTACATGATCCCGTTCGTGGTGGTGGGCGGGCTACTCATCGCGGTGTCGCTGGCCGTGGCGGGGAACACCACGCCGGACGGGCTGAAGATCCCGGAGGGCTCGTTCTGGTTCAAGGTCAACGAGGTGGGCGTCGCCTCGTTCCAGTTCATGGTCCCGATCCTGGCGGGCTACATCGCCTACGCCATCGCGGACCGGCCGGGGCTGGCGCCCGGCGTGATCGGCGGGTACGTGGCGGCGACGGGGACGTTCTACGACTCCGAGGCGGGCACGGGCTTCATCGGCGGCATCATCGCCGGGTTCGCCGCGGGCTTCACGGCCCGCTGGATCAAGTCCTGGCGGGTCCCGGACATGCTCAAGCCGATCATGCCGATCCTGGTCATCCCGATCCTGTCCACACTGGTCGTCGCGGCCCTGTTCATCTGGGTGATCGGGCAGCCGATCGGCGGGCTGATGGAGGACCTGACCGGCGTGCTCCGCGACATGCGGGGCTCCAAGCTGGTGCTCGGCGCGGTGCTGGGCGCCATGATCGCGTTCGACATGGGCGGGCCGGTCAACAAGGTGGCGTTCCTGTTCGGGGCCGGGCTGATCGTGCAGGGCGAGTACACCATCATGGGCGCGTGCGCGGTGGCCATCTGCGTGCCGCCGCTCGGGCTCGGGCTGGCCACGCTGATCCGGCGCGACCGGTTCACCGGCGAGGAGCAGGAGGCGGGCAAGGCGGCCCTCGCGATGGGGCTGGTCGGCATCACCGAGGGCGCCATACCGTTCGCCGCGGCCGATCCGTTGCGGGTGATACCCGCGAACATGGCGGGCGGCATCGTCGGCGGCGCGATCGCCGCGACTGCGGGCGTGCTGGACCACGTGCCGCACGGCGGGCCGGTGGTGGCGGTCCTGGGGGCGATCGGCGGGGTGCCGATGTTCCTGGTCGCGGCGCTGGCCGGGATCGCGGTGACGGCGGCGACGGTGCTGGTCCTCAAGCGGCCGGTCCCGCAGGCCGTGCGGCAGGCGGAGGCCGTTTGAAGCTGACCGACTACCTGAGTGAGGACCTGATCGCCGGCGACATCGCCGTCGCGACGAAGGACGCGGCCGTCGCGGCGCTGACCGGGCGGCTCGCGGACGCCGGCCTGGTCGCCGACCGGGCCGCGTTCGTCGCGGCGGTGCACCGGCGGGAGGCCGAGGGCACCACCGGCATCGGCGACGGCATCGCGATCCCGCACGGCAAGAGCGACGCGATCACGCGGCCCGCGGTGGCGTTCGCGCGGGTCCCGGCGGGCGTGGACTGGGACAGCTTGGACGGCGAACCGGCCCGTCTGGTCTTCCTCATCGGCGTGCCGGAGGCGGCGGCCGGGGACGAGCACCTGCGCATCCTGGCGCTGCTCAGTCGCCGCCTGATCGACCCGGGCTACCGCGCCGAACTGCTCGCCGCACCCACCTCGCGGCGGCTGTACGACCTGTTCGCCCAGATCGCCGGCTGACGCCCGACGCGAACCCCGCGCCGGTCGGTTCGATCAGATTCCGGTCACGGGGTGACCGGCGTCAGGCCGGTTGCGGGCCGCCATGCCGAAGGCCGACACCGACCCGATCGCCACCGCCGAGGGCCACGACATCGCGCGCTTCACCTGGGAACTGGGGCCCGAAGGCGGCGAGGCCATGGTCGTCGGCTTCGACGTCGCGGTCCTGACCCCGGACGGACGCGTCGCCAAGGTCTACGGCTTCCTGGACAAGGTCCCCGCCGGAGTCTGACCCCGCGACCGGGCGCGGCCCCCAAGGGCCGCGCCCGCTCAGAACCGGCATCCTCACCGCGATCGCGGCGGGGCCGTGACCCGTGGCGAGAACCGCCGGCGCAACCATGCGGTGAGACGTTTGAGGAGCGGCAGGCGAATGCTCTCCACGCCGAGCGCGAGCAGCGGGACCTTGGAGTTCTTCTTCCACGCCACCGGGATGAAGACCTGGCCCGCGACCACGTAGAACCGGGCGCCTTGATGACCGGTATGCCCACGTGGAGGGCGCCACTCCAACCTGCCGTGCAGCGCGATCACCCTGGTGAAGCGTGCCGCGGCGGTCCCCTCACCAGGAAACAGCCGGTCGAATGCCTCCATCACGTCCTTGGTGAAGGCGACTCGTCCCGCCAACTCCGCCGAGGACAGCTCGAACAGGGGCATGCTGCGGTGCAGGCACGTCATCGCCACCAACGGCTTCCCGCTTCCCCCCTGCCGGGAGATCGGCAGGCAGAACTCCTCTTCGCCGTCGATCCCTCCCGCGAGCAGGAAGAAGTCCGCCGTGTTGCTGGAGTTGGTCCACCGCGGCCGGCGCCGTACCGCCCTGGCGTCACGTCCCAGGACCTGGCGCATCTGGTCACGACCGGCATGCGGGCCGCCGGCTCTTTGCCGGTAACGGATCACCGCGTGCTCGGTGAGCCGCACCTGTTCCATCAGCTCGGCACCGGTCAACGTGAGCGGATCGATGTGCCCCTTGCCGCGCCCGTTGGCCCGCAGGTACGCGTCGAGGAACACGCAAGCGGTCGCGGTGAAGCCGCCCGGGTCACGCCTGTCCATGGCGAGGGGCAGGATCAGCATGCCGTCGATGAGCAGGAACCTGTCGGACTTGCTGCGCTTTCCCTTGTGCGGAGCGGGCAGCTGGTCCGAAGTCACCACCCGGCCGGCGGCGCCGCGCACCTGCTTCTCCAGAAAGGCCCGGGCCTGGACCGGTGTCCCTCCCAGACCCGCCGCCGCCTGCCTGGCCGCCGCGTCTGTGATGCCCACCCTCAGCGCCATCCCCGACCGCCTTCCCGCTCCGGTCCAAGGCTCTTCGATCGTCTGAAGCTACCGGAATATCCAGATGGTGAGGTTCCATCGCCTGGCAGCGGCTCGACCGGTGCGGTTCAACCGGTGCGGGGAGGGCAGAAAGCCCAGGTCCATGGGGCGATGCCATCGCGCCTCGCGCTGCGGGAGACCGACTCCTCAGCACCATCCAGGGGCCCTGGACGGCCCCGCCGAACGCGTACAGGGAGTGCCGCGATGCCGCACGGCCACGCCACCGGGCGCACCGGCGATCATGTGGTGGTCGTCGGGGCCGGACTGGCCGGATTGTCGGCTGCGTTGCACCTGCTGGGAGCGGGGCGCCGAGTCACTGTGGTGGAACGTTCCCATGGGCCCGGAGGCCGGGCCGGGCCACTAGAGCTGGGCGGGTGTCTCGTCGACGGCGGTCCCACCGTGCTGACGCTGCCGCATGTCGCCGACGAGGCGTTCCAGGCCGTCGGCGACCGGCTCGCGGACCGGGTGGAGCTGGTCGAACTGCACCCCGCGTACCGCATGTCGTTCCCCGACGGATCCACCCTGGACGTCCACACCCGGGCGGAGGCGATGGAAGAGGAGATCCGCCGCTTCGCCGGTCCCCGCGAGGCCGCCGGCTACCGGCGACTGCGGGCCTGGCTGTGCGACCTGTACACCGTGCAGATGCGCCGGTTCATCGACGCCAACTTCGACTCCCCGCTGCAGCTGCTCACCCCGGATCTGGCGAGACTGGCCGCGTTACGTGGATTCGGCCGCATGAACGCGCAGATCGGCCGGTTCATGAAGGACGAGCGGCTGCGGCGCGCGTTCACCTTCCAGGCCCTGTACGCCGGGGTGCCGCCCGACCGCGCCCTGGCCGCCTACGCCGTGATCGCCTATATGGACACCGTGGCCGGGGTCTACTTCCCGCGCGGCGGCGTGCACGCCCTGTCACGGGCCATGGCCGACGCGGCGGCCGACGCGGGAGGCGAGTTCCGCTGGGGCAGCGAGGTCACCGCCCTGGAACGGCGCGGCGACAGGATCGTCGCCGTGCGCACCTCCGCGGGCGAGCGGATCGGCTGTGAAGCGGTGATCCTCACCTTGGAACTGCCGGCCGCGTACCGCCTGCTGGGACGCGAACCGCGCCGCGTCGTGGCGCTGCGCCACTCGCCCTCGGCGGTCGTCCTGCACGCGATCACCGATCGCACGTGGCCGCGGCTCGCACACCACACCATCTCCTTCGGAGACGGCTGGAAGCGCACGTTCCAGGAGATCACTCGGACCGGCCGCGTCATGAGCGATCCTTCACTGCTCATCACCCGCCCTACCGCGAGCGACCCGGGGCTGGTGCCGCCGGGCAGGCAGCTGCTCTACATCCTGGCGCCCTGCCCCAACACCGCCATCGGCCCGAGCGCCCGCGACTGGGGCCCGCTGGCGCCGCGCTACCGCGATCGGCTGGTGGCGGAACTCGAACGCCGCGGTCTCCACGGCCTCGATGCCGCCATCGAAAGCGAACGCCTGATCACCCCCGCCGACTGGACGGCGCTGGGGCATACCGCAGGGACGCCTTTCTCGGTGGCCCACACCCTCGCGCAGACCGGCCCGTTCCGGCCGCGCAACCTTGTACGGGGCGTCGGCAACGCGGTCCTGGCCGGCTGCGGTACGACACCTGGAGTCGGCGTCCCCACCGTGCTCATCTCCGGGAAGCTGGCCGCCGCCCGCCTCACCTGGCGGGCCGGGCACCGGAAGAACCGGTCACCATGACACGACGGGAACTGGACGCGGCGGGCATCACCGACCCGGTCCTGCGCGCCGCCTACGCGCACTGCCGGCGGCTCAACGCCCGGCACGGCCGAACCTACTTCCTCGCCACCCGGCTGCTGACGGCGGCGCGCCGTCCCGCCGTCCACGCGCTGTACGGTTTCGCCCGCTGGGCCGACGACATAGTGGACGACGTCGAGCGGGACGCCACGCCCCGGCAGCGCGCCGCGGCCCTGCGGAGGCTGGAGGAGCAGCTGGCCGCCGGGCTGCGCCGCGGCACCGGCACCGAACCCGTCGTCCGGGCGCTCGCGCACACCGCGGCGGCCTACGACATCGACCCTCGGCATTTCACGGACTTCATGGCGTCCATGCGGAGCGATCTGGTGGTCACCCGCTACCGCACCTACGCCGACCTGGAGGTCTACATGCACGGCTCGGCCGCCGTGATCGGGCTGCAACTGCTGCCCGTTCTCGGCACGGTGGTGCCACGGGCGGAGGCGGCCCCCCATGCGGCGGCCCTGGGCGTCGCCTTCCAGCTGACCAACTTCCTGCGGGATGTGGGCGAGGACCTCGACCGGGGCCGGGTCTATCTGCCCGAGGATCTGCTGAGCGCTCACGGGGTGGACCGGGAACTGCTCCGCTGGAGCCGCGACACCGCGAGATCCGATCGAAGGATCCGGTCCGCGCTGAGAGCCGCCGCCGACCTCGCCGAAGGCGTCTACCGGAAGGCCGCGCCGGGCCTGGAGATGCTGCAGCCCGCCTCGCGCCCGTGTGTACGGACGGCGTACATCCTCTACCACGACATTCTGCGCATGATCGAGGCGGACGGTCATGCGGTGCTCCACCGCCGGGCCGTGGTGCCGCGCCGGCGGCGGGCGGTGGTGGCGCTCGGCGGGGCCGCTCGGGTGGGGGCCGTCCGGCTGCGGAGCCGCGTCCTGCGGCCGGGCCTCCCCCGGCACACCGCGGCCGCGTCGAAGGGACTGCGATGACCGCCTCCGGGGACATGCCGCGCCGCCCGCGCCTGCCGGTACGGCTGCGGCGTCCCACCCGCTGGCAGGACCAGCGGGCCACCTGGCGGGACGCCAGGCCCTCGATCATCGCAAGCGCCCTTGAACGGGCCACCGCCCGGCCGTCGGGAAACTGGTACGTCCTGGGGGCCAGCGGGGACATCGGCCGCGAGGGGCGCCCCAACGGACACACCGTCGACGGTCTGGAGGTCGTCGCCTGGCGCGACCGGGACGGGCGGTTACGGGCCGGCCCGGGCGCCTGTCCTCATCTGGGGGCCCCGTTGCGAGACGCCCGCGTCCTGGACGGCAGGGTGGTCTGCCATTGGCACGGGCTCGCCCTCGACGGCACCCCGCGCGCCGGCTGGGAGCCCTATCCCGCCTACGACGACGGTGTGCTGGCCTGGGTGCGGCTCGACAGGCTCGGCGGCGAACCGCCGCTGGAACGCCCGGTGCTGCCGGTCCGGCCGGACCCCGCGCGTTCCATCGAGGCGGTGTACGACGCGGAGGGCGTCTGCGAACCCGAGGACGTGATCGCCAATCGCCTCGATCCATGGCACGGCGGCTGGCTGCATCCGTACTCGTTCGTCGACCTGTCGGTACGGGAGGCACCGGCCGAGGGGACGACGGGCACCGCGGACGACGGTTTCGTGGTGAACGTGGCGTTCAGGGTGGCGGGCCGCGCCGTCGTCCCCGTCCGGGCGCGGTTCACCGCTCCCGGCCCCCGGACGGTGGTCATGGAGATCATCCAGGGCGAAGGCCGGACCTCGGTGGTGGAGACGCATGCCACGCCGCTCGGCCGGGATATGAACGGCGACCCGCGGACCGCCGTCGTGGAGGCGGTGCTGGCCGCCTCCGAGCGCCCCGGCTTCGCGGCCGCCCGGACCATGGCCCCCCTGCTGCGTCCGCTGATGCGGCGGGCCGCCGGACGGCTGTGGCGAGACGATCTCGCCTACGCCGAACGCCGCTGGCGGCTGCGCGCGTCGGGGCGGTTCCCGGGCTGAGCGTCGCGGGCCGCGCCCACGGCGGGCGGCGCGTTCGGGCAGCTTGCGCCACGTCAGGAACGGCCGGCCAGGGTGACCATCTTGCGCAGCAGCCGCGAGCGGCCCGTGCGGGGAACCGTCCAGAGCGTCTGTCCCCGTACGCCCCATCGGGCCAGCAGCGCGTTGCCCGCCAGGAAGCCGCTGGTCGCGGCCCGCTCCATCAGCGCCACCGGCAGGTCCGTCCGAACCAGGTCGCCCGCCAGCATCACGTCCGGATGCGGGGTGCGCACCGTCGGCCTGTCCCGGTGGCTCCCCGCCGCGAACAGCGGGCAGTCCTCCCGCCACAGATGCCGGGTGTCGATGATCCGCGCGGCGCGCGTCTCGGGATACACGCGGTGCATCTGGGCCACCAGGCGGTCCTCCTCGGCTTGGCGGTCACAGGCCGGCGGCAGCGCGTAGGCGTGCAGTTCGACGACCGATCCGCCGGTGCGCGCGGCCCAGCGCGCGGCCTCGCCCTCCCACCGGTCCAGCACGCTCACGTTGTCGAGCGTCCCGAAACCGCTGGTACCGAGGAACGGGGGCCTGCGGGCGTGCGGCGGGCGGTCCAGCCACAAGCGGGACACCAGGAAGGGCGGCGCGGTGCGCAGCCGCTCGACGCGCTCCCGCCACGGCCGGTCGCCCAGATCGGGCGAGCGCGCGACGAGGCCGCGCAGCCCTTCGACATCGAGCGCGAGGACCACCGCGGCATAGCGGCCGCCGGCCCCATCGGCCCGGACTTCGACACCGCCGCCGGCCTGCGGCCGGATCAGCTCCACCCCGGTCCCGGGCCGCAGCCGCACCCCGCGTCCGGCGAGGTGGGTGCCCAGGGGCTCCCAGAGCGCCTGCGGGAAGGGTTCGCGGACCACGTCGAACAGCAGTCCCTCGGCCGAGCCGAGGAAGTAGATGTGGAACATCAGGGCCAGTTCGGCGGCCGACAGCCGCTCCGGTTCGGCGAAGAAGCTGCGCGAGAAGACCTCGAAGGCCAGGTGCCGGGCCGCCTCGGGGAACCTGATCCGGGCCAGGAACTCCGCGGCGCCGGTGGTGTCGAGCCTTTCGTAGATCTGCGGGACGCGCACGTCCAGCAGTGGCAGCGCCGCCGCCGCGTTCATCCGGACCAGGTCCCGCCAGCGGAAGCTGGGGCTGAGCGCCGCGAAACCCAGCGCGTTCCACGGTGGCGTCCTCGGCACTCTGGCGAAGCCGTCGAACCTGCCGTCGCCGTGCAGGAGCGGATAGTCCGGCAGGCCCGTCAGCATGCCGAGACCCCCGTCCGCCCGGCGCAGCAGGCCGCGCAGGTTGTAGTACTGGCGGAAGAAGGCGTGGAATCCGCGGGTCATGGTGGCGTGGCGACCGTCGGCCAGCGTCACCGGCCACCCGGCCACCCGTCCGCCGAGCACCGCCTCGCGCTCGTACAGGGTGACCCGCGCCCCGCGCTCGGCGAGGACGGTCGCGGCGGCCAGGCCCGCGATGCCCCCGCCGACGACCGCGACGGCGGGCGCGTGGCCGGCGAACCGGTCACGGCCGGCGGACGCGGTGATCACGGCGGCGCGCCGGTCCTTGCCGCGGTGCGGGAGGCCGGTCCGGCCCGTCACGTTCCCGCCGCCGGCCGGTCCGCCGCCGCGCGCCCGACGACGGTGTGCACGATCCCGGCATGCCAGGCGGGCATGGGCAGGACGCGGACGTCCTGGAATCCGGCCCGGGCGGCGCGCTCGCCGAGTGCGGCGGCGGTGTCGAAGCCGGCGACGCTGTGGCGCAGATGGCGGTAGAGCCTCGCGTCACCGGTGACGGTCCCGGCCGGGACGATGATCGCGCGGCAGACCGCCGTCCACACGGTCCGGTGCAAAAGCCTCCCGCTGAGCGCGTAGTCGTGCACGGCCAGCCGCCCCCGCGGCGTCAGCAGGCCGCCGATCACGGCGAGGACCCGATCCGGGTCGGTGACGTTCCGCAACAGGTAGGCGGCGAACGCCGCGTCGAAGCCGCCTCCGACACCTGCTCCGGCCAACTCCTCCACGGGCGCGTGCACGAACCGCACGTTGCGTGGCCAGCGCTTGGCGGCGGCACGTTCGAGCATCCCGGCCGAGGCGTCGACCGCGACGATCTCCGCGTGCGGGGCGGCCCGCAGCAGTGCCGCCGTCGACGCGCCGGTGCCGCAGCCCAGGTCCAGCACTCGCCGCCCCGCACCGCCGTCCGGCAGGGCGAGGCGGCGGGCCGAACGGCGCAGACCGGCGTGGTAGCAGGGATCGGCCGCCACGAGCCGGTCATAGCTTCGCGCGGCGCGATCGAAGGCGGCGGCGAGTTCGGCGTCGCGCAGCAGGTTCATGTGACCTCCTCACGAGGTGCACGAGATGCCGGGACGGTCCGGGCCGGGCGACGCCTGCGGGGCACCAGCGGCAACTCCGCGGCCGTGCGCAGCATGGGTCCGACGGGGGTGCGCAGGCCGATCGCGATGTCGTCCAGGAGCCCCGTGTCGCCGTCGAGAAAGCGCAGCAGGCGCGCCATGGGCGTCCTCTCGAACAGGCCGGTGAAGAACTCCGCGCCATCCGCCCGGCCCTGTGCCAGGAGCCTGAGCAGGACCGCGTCCATCGCGCGGACGCGGGCGGAGTACGGCGGCGGCGGCACCGGTACGGCCCCTCGCCGATAGGCGGCGGCGATGGCCCGGCTCTGGCGCTGCACCGCCGCGAAGGTGTAGCCGGTGGCGGAGCGCGTCGCGCCGCCTGCCGTGCCGATGCGGAACACCGAACGTCCCACCCGGCGAGGGAACACGGCGTCGGTCATGGGGATCACGCCTTGCTCGTGGCCGCGGATCCGCAAGGGACCCAGGCCCAGCACCTCCGAGGTGTAGTGCAGGAGCGCGCGTTCGTAGGCGTCCTCGCTCAGCGGCGCCGAGGAGAACTCGGTGTACTCCACAAGCGCCTCTGTCGTGCCGAGCGGGACCACATAGCCGAACGAGACCCCATGACGTGGCTGAGGGGTGCGGAAATCCATCAGCAGGACGACGTCCGGATCGAAGGCGGGCGCCTCGGTGTGCACGAACCAGCCGCGAAAGTGCTGCAGCAGCGTGCTGCGCGCCCGCGGCAGGTCGCGAGGCGGACGCGAGTCGTACACCCAGCGGGCCCGCATGGTCAGCCGCCGTCCCCCGGCCGCCGTGCCGATGACCTCGGCGCCGCCGCGGGTGTCGCGCACCACGTCGACGTCGGCGCGTACCATGCGCACCTCAGCGTGCCGGGCGAGCCTGCGCTCCATCAGGTCCCGGAACCCGGCCGAACGGATCATCTTGTAGCGATAAGGGCACGTCCGGTCCGTGATCGCGCGGCCGTCCCTCCCCAGCACCCGCAGCCGCCGCCAGGACGCGGCGACGGCGTCCTCGTACTCGCTCTCACCCTTCTCCCAAAAGCACCAGGTGCGGTCGGGCGGGCGCAGCGGCCCGTCAAGGGCCTCCACCAGCGTCACCGTGGGCGGCGCTCCGGGACCGCCCATCTCGACGAGGTGGTACGCGAGCGACAGACCGGCCGCACCGGCACCGACGATGACGACGTCCGACTGATCCATGCCCTGCCTCGTCCCCGCGGTCCGAATCCGCCACCGCGGCCGGGCGCCGCGAAATCCCGTTCGCGCGATGTCGTCGCTGCCCTCCCCGGAGGCATCGGTGTTACACCTGGCCAGGGTGGTGGAACCTGCCTCACCCAGGCACGGTGAGGTGAGGCCGTCCGGCGTTCTCGGCGAGGAATTCGCCTAAACCAAACGGGCGGCAAGCGACCGAGGGTGCTCTACTGTCACGGTCGCCGCTGGATGGCGTACCAGGCGGAGCGGGTCGATCGCCGGCACCGGACTGCGGAAACGGATGCACACACCGCCTTCGCTATTCGTGGCGAAAGTGACACCGCGGTCGGCCAGGGACAGGTGTGCCGGTCCGGCGGTCTTCAAGAACGCATAGGGACCGGTGACCTCCTCCACTTCTGCGACATTGTTCAGGTTTGTCGCAAGACGCCACGGCCCGAACCGGATGTCGATAACGGCATCCGTCACGATGACCCGTGCGGACTTCGGAGTGACTCCGAACGGCAGCGCCGCGAAACGGTATGCGCGGGTGAAACGGAATGTGAAGATCTGGCGTTCTTCGGCCATCAGTTCGTTCCTTCCGTCGGCGCGCGCCGTTGCGCGGCGAGCGCGGCCACCGTCAGCGCCTCCATGCGCCGGCACGCCCGCTTGTGGAACCTGACCTGCGTGGCACGGCCGAAGAGCACGAAGCCCAGACGTACGACCAGGTTCGGTATGGGCGCGCGTTGCGAGAGGGCGTGGATGTGGAACTCCACCTCCCCGGTGTCGAGCCACTTACGCACCTCCTGGTCCATCTGGCCACGTTCGAGATGTCCCTGCAGCGTCCGGTAGTTCCAACCCCACACCCTCACCCGACGTCCGTCATGCTCGATGACTCCGTCGACGAGGCCTCCGACCCGTACCCCGAAGTGGAAGCGCAGCCCGTAGAACCGGCCTTCGAGCAGCATGTCGCGGCCGGCCGCGGGACCGTCCGACCTGTAGGCATGCCGGATGATGGCAGGATCGGCGAACTCGTAGTCCCGTACCAGGCGACGGGCGATCTCCCAACTTCCGCCTGCGATCGGCGGGCCGGGCGGTTCGGGCGGCAGGGCCTGGCGATAGTCATCGATGTGCCAGCCGGTTCCCGGGGTTTCCGCGGGCAGGTCGTGCGGATCGAAATTGAGCGGCCGATTCTGTAGCTCGGCGTAGAGTCGCCGCAGTCGCCGCTGAACGCGGGTGCTTCCTCCCATGGCAGTGTTTTCTCCGGGCGAAGTGTCAGCGACGTTCAAAGCCTGGTGGCGCCGGCACGGCGGTCGACTTGTTGAACGGCGGCGTAACCGGGTCCCCGTACCTTTTGCAGAACCCCGGCGGGCGGCAATCCCGGGATGGGACGCCAGGCGGGATTGAAACGCATCGGTTCACCGTCGTCGCTCCGCGCCGGGCCGGTGAGCAACAGTTCGCCGAACTGCTCCCACGGGCCGAACTCGGTCGCCACCACCAGTTCCAGCAGCATCGGCCGCTCGTCGACGGCGCCTGCGAGCGCCGCGTCGCCGGCCGGGATGGTCCGAGCCGACTGCGTGACCGCGCCCAGCAGGATGCGGCGATCACCGGCCGCGTAAGGCAGCAGGGAACCGTAGAAGGCCGGACTCCACCTGGACGCGGGCCGCAGCAGGTGTCGGCCGAGCACGCTGCGCCCGGTCGTGGCCAGCAGCAGCTCCGCGAGGGTGAGCTCGCCGTCCTCCGCTGCACCGCCGCCGAGCCGCGAGGCGGTGTCCGCGGGCTGCCGCCAACGCAACGCCAACCCCAGCACGTCCGGCAGCGGAGGCGGCAGGCCCACCGATCGTGACAGCCGCGCGATGCCCCGCCACTCGGCGGTGTCGTCCAGGAGCGGGACGCCCCAGAACCGGGAAGTCCCATGCAGATGCAATGTGGCATCGAACACGAGCCCGCTGGTGTGCAGCGGGCGACCGCCACGTAGTCGCGCCGCCATGGAGAAGCCCTTCGTGAACACCGCGGTGGCGGCGCGGGTCAGAAATCGCGCCCGGAGCCTGGTGTCCCCGAGAACCTCCGCTCGTTCGGTATGGACTTCCACCTTGCTGATCACCCGGCCGCCGGAGAGCTCGCCGACCCGGGAGCAGAAGTGCGTCCACATGTGCAGCTGCATTTCCTTCGCTATGTGCAACCTGTCGTACAGCACGTCCGCCAGCCGATCGCCGCTTCGGCTCCATGACTCGATCGTGAATACGACGTCGCCCTCCCTGGTGTCCGTCGCCCGGAACTCGATCTCCCCGGCCTCAACGTGGCCCTCCAGGGTCGCGAACCGAAATGACAGCGGGTCGAGTTCCACCACGCGCACCGGGCAGTTCCATGGCCCCGGCATGTGGACGTCGTACTCGTCCCCAAGGTCCAGGCGGGGGCCGGCCCCCGATATCTTGTCGAAGACGGCGAACTCCATCGGTGACGCGACGTTGAGGTCCTCGCACAGACAGCTCATCAATTGCGCCGCGGTCAGGGCGCTGTCAGAGATCCGGATCGTGTAGCGCCGCTGGAACGCCGGCCCGACGCCTTGCCGCGGGTTCTGAATCCGGTCACCGCCTCGATGTGGGATCCGCTCGATCTCGGAGACCACCCCCGCGCCGAGCCGCCCTCGCGGCGCCCCGCGAGAGCCTCGAAGCCACCGCAACGCGGCAAGGCCCACTCCCGCGGGCCAACGCACCATACGCACGCGCCGTCGCCAACGTACTCGCACGGCACCCCCCGATGACTTGCCCCCTCGTCGTTACGCCCGTTCACGGGCGCAACGGCCGTGCTCGGCATCCCCTACCCAGGACGGCCGACCCCAACCTGAGGTCCCCGCATGCCCGGAGTCCTCCGGCCGATATCTCGGCCGGAGGACTGCGAACGCCGTCGCCCGGCGCGCGGAGCCGCCTTTATCACGAAACCAGGGAAGCGCCGACGACCATTTTCGCGACCACCCTTCGCGCACGGAAGGTCACTCGTCATCGTGCCGGGCAGCAGAAAGGAGAATTGCCGCGCAGAACTCCTTGATCGGTATTCGGAAGCGTCCTACGTTCATCTTGGTTGGGACGACGAAGGGCGCTGTCGATGGCCGATCCCGCCGAGGACCCGGGCCACCGCGATCCGGACGGCGTGGAATTCCTCGTCCTCGGGGAACTGGCCGTGCGCGCCGGCGGACGCCTCGTCCCGCTGCCCGGGCCGAGCGTGCGCGCGCTGCTGAGCGCACTGCTCCTCACCCCGGGGGACATCGTGGGCGAGGGCCGGCTGCTCACCCTGGCCTGGGGCGCGGACAAGGGCAGCCGCCGCGCCCTCCAATGTGCCGCGACCCGGCTCCGGACGTGGTTGCGCACCGCTGCGGGGCCGGGCGTCCGGCTGGAGCACGCGGGATCGGGGTACCGGCTCGCGGTGCCGGACGCGGCCGTCGACATCGGCCGGTTCCGTGTCCGGGTCGCCGCGTACGCCCGCACCAATGATCCGGAGCGCGGGCTCGTCCTGCTGGCGGCCGCGCTCCGGGAATGGCGCGGGCCGGTGCTGGGCGGGCGTCCCGAACCGGTCGCCGACGACCCGGCCGTGCGGGAGGTGGAGCAGGCGCGGATCGACTGCGCGGCCGCGCTGGCCGACCTGGCGCTCCGGCTGGACCGGCCCGCCGACGCCATCGCCCTGGTGGAGGACGTCGCGACCGCGGCCCCCTACGACGAGCCCCTGCAGGCGCGGCTCATCCGGCTGATGGCGGCCTGCGGCAGGAACGCGGCGGCGCTCCGCCAGGTCGAGCGGGTGCGGCGCCGGCTGGCCGACGAACTGGGCGTCGCCCCGGCCCGCGAGGTGCTGGACGCGCACGCGGCGGCGCTGCACGGCCATGACGGCCTCGTCCCGGTACCGCGGCAGCTGCCGGCGGCCATCTGCGACTTCACCGGCCGCCGGGACGAGGTCGCGGCGCTCAGCGGCCCGCTGCTGTCCGGCCACGGCCGCGGCGGGCCGCTGCTGTCGGTCATCTGCGGGACGGCCGGTGTCGGCAAGACCGCCCTGGCCGTCCACGTGGCGCACCGCGCCGCGGCGCTGTTCGTCCACGGGCAGCTGTACGCCGTCTTACGCGGGCCCGGTTCCCGGCCCGTGGATCCCGCGGAGGTGCTGTCGGGGTTCCTGCGGAACCTGGGGGTGGACGACGAACACGTCCCGCGGTCCCTGGACGAGCGGTCGTCGCTGTTCCGGTCGCGCACCGCCGGGCGCCGCGTCCTGGTGCTCCTGGACGACGCCATGGACGACGCGCAGCTGCGTCCGCTGATCCCGGGAACGTCCGGCTGCGCCGTGCTCGTCACGGGGCGGGTCCCGCTCGCCGGGCTGACCGGGGCGCGCACGCTCAGGCTGGACGTGCCGCCGTGCGACGAGGCCGTCACGCTGCTCGGCCGCGCCGCGGGGCGGGACGGGGTGGACGGCGACCCGGCCGCGGCGGACATCGTCCGGATGTGCGGCCGGCTGCCACTGGCGGTGCGCATCGCCGGGATGCGGCTCGCCCGCCGGCCCGGGTCGAGCCTGGGCCGGTTCGCCGAGCACCTGCGCCCCGAGCACCGCAGGATGGACGAGCTGGCCGTCCGCGGCATAGCGGTACGGAACCGGCTGCACGAGAACTACCAGGATCTCGGCCTGGCCCACCGGCGCGCGTTCCGGCTGCTCGGGCTGCTGCGCACGGCGACGTTCCCGGAGTGGGCCGCCGCCGCCGCGCTCGGCACCGTCCCCGACGCGGCGCGCGCGCACCTGGAGGCACTCGCGGAGGCCGCGCTGCTGGATCCCCTGGGCGAGGACGCCGCGGGACAGATCCGGTACGGCATGCCCGACCTGCTCAGGCTCCACGCGCGAGAACTGGCGCTGGCCATGGAGCGGCCCCTGGCACGGGAGGCGGCGTTGCGCCGCGCGTTCGGCGGCTGGCTCCACCGCGCCGAGCGGGCGGCGCGCGAACTCGCCGCCTCCGCCGGGCCGCCGGTCTGGTTCGAGGCGGAGGACGAGGCACTGGCAACGGTCATCGAGCAGGCCGCGGCGCACGGATTCCACGACCTCGGCGCGCGGCTGGTGCGGGCCACGCTCGGCTACCGCGCCCTGCGCGGTCCCGGCACCGGCTGAGAGCGGACTGAGAGCGGCCTGAGAGCGGTCATCGGCGACGATGCGTCCATGATCGAACATGACGAGCACCCGCTCCCGGGCGGCCGGGCGTTCCTCCGCTTCGATCGTCCGGAACTCCTGGAGGGCTCGATGGTGGTGCGGGCGGTTCCGGCGGACGTCCGTGCGCACCGCAGGCATGCCCGCGGCACACCACTCGGCTATCTCTACGAGGTCGTCTCCGAGGGGGAGCCCGAGCACGACCTCGTCTTCACGGCCGGGCATTTCGACGAGACCGGGCTGGTGTGGCGGTTCTCCGGCGAGGTGAACGGGATCATCGGCATCACCGAGCCGTCGGGCTCGCCCCCGCCCTGAGCGTCCCGCCCCCCGCCTTTGAGCTCCGTCATGGCAGCCCCGCCAGGACGGTAGGTCCGACGGTCGCCGCGCACGCGGTGACGAAGGAGGTTGGCCCATGTCCGACACCCTGACCCGAGAGCCGCTGCACACCGCGCTCTCCTTCCTCGAAGGAGTGCGCGTCGAGCCGCAGGCGCCGGCCGACCCGCACCTGCAGCCGCTCGCCTACCTGTACTCCGTCGACTGGGAAGGCCAGACCGCGGACCGGATGCCCGGCCACTACGACGAGAACACCCAGACCTGGGTCGCGCCGCCCGGGATGCCCACGGCCGGTATCGCCACCTACACCAACACCAGCTGCTACCAGGGCACGGACCGGTGCCGGGACGACACCTGCGCCTGACCCGATGAGCGCATCCGATCCCCGGGTCCTCATCCTGACCCAGGAATTCGACCCGACGGTCGATCCGGTCATCACGACCCTGTCCGAACGGGGCACCGAGGTCGTGCGCGTGGACCTGAGCTACTTCCCGCGCCGGCTGACGTTCACCACCTCGGACTTCGGAGACGGCGGCCGGCGGATACTGCGCCACAAGGACCGGGAGCTGGATCTCGACCGGCTCTCGGCGGTGTGGTACCGCCGCCCCACCGGCTTCGACTTCGGGCCGGACATGCCGGAGCCGGAGAAGTTGTTCGCGCGCAAGGAGGCCATGCAGGCCATCGGCGGCATCCTGCGCGCGACCGACTGCCTCTGGGTCAATCGACCGGACATCGACGCGACCGGGGAGCTCAAGCCGTACCAGCTGGAGCTGGCCAAGCGGCTCGGGCTCCGCGTACCGCGGACGCTGCTCACCAACGATCCGCAGGAGGTGGCCGGCCTGCTGGCGCGGGCCGACACCCGGATCGTCTACAAATCGCAGATCGGCGGCGTGATCCACTACCCGGGAGCGTTCCCGGGCGGACTGCTCACCGCGGTCGTCGGCGACGAGATCAAGGAGAACCTGGACCGGGTCGGCCACACGATGTGCATGTTCCAGGAGTACGTCGAGAAGGCCTACGAGGTCCGGCTCACCGTGATCGGGAACACCTACTTCCCGGTGACGATCAATTCGCAGGAGATGGATTCCACCAGGGTGGACTGGCGGGGCGAGGCGGGCGAGGTCGCCGTCCTGCCCTACGGCGAGTACCACCCGCTGCCGGAGGAGGTCGTCAAGAGGACCCAGGCGCTGCTGGCGGAGCTGAACGCGGTGTACGCCGCGGTCGACTTCATCGTCACGCCGGACGGCGAGCACGTGTTCCTGGAGGTCAACCCGGCCGGCCAGTTCATGTGGATGCAGCATGACCTGGACCTGCCGCTCGGCTCGCACATGGCGGACCTGCTCACGCGGGGCGGGCCGTTCCAGCGCGGCGACGCGGTACAGATCGGGTACTGAGATCGGGTACTGAAGGATCGAAGGAAGGAGCGGGCGGCGTGGCCGACGCGATGCCCTACCTGACGATCGGCTGCCAGGCGGTCGTCGCGGTCACGTTCGCCCGCTCCTGCGCCGCCAAGGCCGCCGGGCGGGACGCCTTCGCGGATTTCCGGCGGTGGCTGTCCGGCGCCCTGCGGGTCCCGGCGGCGCTCGCCGCACCGGTCGCCGCGGGAGCCGTCATCGCCGAGGCGGCCGCCGCGGCGGCCCTGCTGGTCCCGCCGCTCGTCCCGATCGGCTTCCTGGCCGCGGTGCTGCTGCTGGCCGTCTTCACCGTGGCGGTCGTGTCGATGATCCGGCGCCGGGTGCGGGTGCCGTGCCGGTGTTTCGGCGCGGGCCGCCGTCCGCCGGGCGTCCCGCATGCCGTGCGGAACCTGGTGCTGCTGACGGCCGCCTCCATCGGTGCGGTGACGGCGCTCGCCGGGGACGGGCCGCCACCGGCCGACGCGGCGGCGGCGCTCGCCGCGCTCGCGGGGGCGGCGGCCGCCCTGCTGCTGATCGACCTGGAGGAGATCATCGACCTCGTCCGCCCCCTGGCCGTCACCAGCGAGGAGAGCCCATGACGGTGTCCACGGCCGCGATCACGGTCGTCGGCGTGCTGTGCCTGGCCAACATCGTGCTCACGCTCGCGGTGATCCGGCGGCTCAACGAGCAGGGCCGGCTGCTGGCCGAGCGGGGCCGCGCCCCTGCCCCCGGCTTCCCCCCGCCGCTGGAGGTGGAGCCTGGCGAGCGGGTCGGCGACTTCACCGTGACCGCCATGGACGGCGAGCCGGTGTCCAGGGCCGACCTGCGCGGGTCCACGTTGATGGCGTTCATGGCGCCCGGGTGCCAGTCATGCGAGCACAGCCTCCCGGAGTTCGTCGCCCGCGCCGGGTCGGCGCCCGGCGGCCGGGACCGCGTCCTGGCCGTGGTGCTGGGCAACGGCCCGGGACGGGAGGAGATGTGCGCGGAACTGGCACCGGTGGCGCGGGTGCTGACCGAGGAGGAAGAGGGCGGACCGCTCATCCGGGCGTTCGGCGTCGGCGCGCTTCCGGCGTTCGCCGTCCTGGCCGAGGACGTCATGGTGGCCAGCTACGCGCTCGCCGAACGCGTCCCCGTCCCCGACGGCACCCCCGTATGAGCCCTGGATGAACGAGGAACAGCCGCGTTACACGGCGGGCTCGCTGCGGGCGGTGGCGGAGCTGGCCTGGTCGTCCGGGCGCGGGCGGCTGCTGCTCCGCGTCGCCTTGGCCGTCGTGGCGAGCGCGGTCCCGGTGGCGCTGGCCTGGCTGACCAAGACGGTCCTGGACGGGCTCGCCGATCCGGGGCGCCCGCTGCTGGTGCCCGTCCTGCTGCTGGCCCTGGCCGGTGTGGCGGCGGCCGTCCTGCCGCACGCGGTCCCCTACGTGGAGGCGGAGTTGCAGCGGGCCATCGACCTGATCTGCCGGCAGCGGCTCTACGCGGCGGTGGCACGGCTGCCCGGGCTGCGGCACCTGGAGGACCCGCGGTTCCAGGACCGGCTCGCGCTCGCCGGCGAGACCGGGTCGTCCGGGCCGGCGGAGGTGGTCGGCGGCGCACTCGCGGGCGTCCAGGGGACGCTCATGCTCGGCGGGTTCCTCGGCACCCTCGCCGTCCTGAACCCGTGGATGCTGCTGCCCGTCGGGCTCGCGGGGCTGGTGGCGCTGCACGGGCAGTTCCGGTTGAGCCGCTACCGGGCCCGCGTCCATGGACGGCTCGGGCACGCCACCCGCCGCGAGTTCTTCTACGCCCAGCTGCTGAACAGCACCAGCGCCGCCAAGGAGGTCCGCCTGTACGGGCTGGGCGGGCTGTTCGGCGCGCGGATGCTCACCGAGCTGCGCTGGATCAACGACCAGCGCAGCCGGATGGACCGCCGGGAACTGCTCGTCCAGGGCTCGCACGGCGCACTGAGCGCGGTGGTCGCCGGGGCGGGCCTGGTGTGGGCGGTGAACGCCGCACGGCAGGGCCGGCTGACCGTGGGCGACGTGGCGATGTTCGTCGCGGCCGTCGCCGGCGTCCAGGACGGCCTGGCCATCCTGATCAGCAGCGCGGGCCGCACGCACGAGGCGATGCTGCTGTTCGGCCACTACCGCCATGTGGTCGGGACCGAGCCCGATCTGGCGCGGCCGCGGAAAGGGCTCGGCGCCGTCCGCCCGCTCCGCACGGGCATCGAGCTGCGGGACGTCTGGTTCCGCTACGGCGACGACCTGCCGTGGGTGCTGCGCGGCGTCTCGATGACGATCCCGGCGGACGGGGCGACCGCGCTGGTCGGGCCGAACGGCGCGGGGAAGAGCACGCTGGTCAAGCTGCTGTGCCGGTTCTACGACCCGACCCGCGGCACGGTGCTGTGGGACGGTGTCGACCTGCGCGAGCTGCCGGTCGAGGAGCTGCGGCGCCGCATCGGCGGGGTCTTCCAGGACTACGTCTGCTACGACCTCACCGCCGCCGACAACATCGGCCTGGGCGACACCGGCGTTCTCGACGACCGGGACCGCATCGTGGCCGCCGCGCGCCGGGCCGGGATCCACGAGGCGCTGGCGGCACTGCCGCGCGGCTACGACACGATGCTCTCGCGCTCCTTCGACACGCCCGCCTACGACGATCCCGGCACCGGGGTGATGCTCTCCGGCGGGCAGTGGCAGCGGGTCGCGCTCGCCCGCGCGCTCCTCCGCGACCGGACCGACCTGCTGATCCTGGACGAGCCGAGCGCCGGCCTGGACGCCGAGGCCGAGCACGAGGTGCACCAGAGCCTGCGCGAGCACCGCGCCGGGCGGGCGGGCCTGCTCATCTCGCACAGGCTCAGCACCGTGCGGGAGGCCGACACGATCGTGGTGCTGTCCGGCGGCGAGGTGGTCGAACGCGGCGCGCACGACGCCCTGATGGACACCGGCGGGCTGTACGCGCGGCTGTTCCGGCTCCAGGCGTCCGGCTACCAGGAGCAGGAGCAGGACCGCGCCTGGTCGTGACGGCTCCACGGCCGAGCATTTTCGCGTGAAATGCTCGGCCGTCCGGTGGACATCTCCTCGTCATCGGTCCTCGGCGCCCCGGCAGGGGGCGCTCTGGAAGGAGATGGCTTGGAAGACGAACGTTCGGCCCGGTTCGAGGAGCTGTACGCGGCCCACCTCGGACACGTCACGGGCTATGTGCGCAGACGCACGGACGACCCCGACGACGCCGCGGATGTGATCGCCGAGACCTTCCTGGTCGCGTGGCGACGCCTGGACGACGTCCCGCGAGGCGACGCCGCGCGCTTCTACCTCTACGGAGTCGCACGGCGCACGCTGGCGAACCAGCGGCGCGGGGAACGGCGGCGGCGGGACCTGACCGCCAGGATCGGCCAGGACCTCGCCGCCGACCTGGCCGCGGCCGCCGCCCCGGATCCCGCCCGTCCCGAGATCGGCGCGGCCTTCCGCGCACTCGCCGAAGCCGACCGGGAGCTGCTCGGCCTCGCCGGCTGGGAAGGTCTCGACAACGGGCAGATCGCCGCCGTGCTCGGCGTCTCCCGCAACGCGGTCCGGATCAGGCTGCACCGGGCCCGCCGCCGATTCGCCCGGCAACTGGAACGCCGCGGCGCCGACCACCTCACCGTCCACGCCCTCGCCACGCGCTCGAAGGGAGAGCCCGCATGACCCACGAACTGAACTCCCTGGTCCGCCAGGCCGCACCGCTCAGCGACGACGAGGCCGTTCGGCCGGTGCGGGCCGAGACGCGGCAGGCGCTGCTCGAACAGATCACCGCCACCGCGGCCGAGGCACCGGCGCCCCGCCGCCGGTGGCGCTGGAGCCTCGGCGTCCCGCTCGTCGCGGCGGGCGCCTGCGCGGTCGCCGCGGCGGCGCTGATCCTCCCGCCGGGGAAGGCTCCGGCCCCCGATCCGTCCACGAGCGTCCGTCCCGGGAAGTTCACCGCGAGCCCGGTCGCCGCGCTCAGCTTCACCCGGCGCGAACGCTACATCGAGGTCAGGATCCAGGACCCGGCCGCCGATCCGCAGCGCTACCGGCGGGAGTTCGCCGCCCACGGGTTGAAGATCGATCTCTCCATGGTCCCGGCGTCGCCGAGCGTGGCCGGCAGCGTCGTCATGCGGGACGGCGGGGAAGAGATCAAGGAGATCAGGGAGAAGGGCTGCTACTCCGGAGGCGGCGGCGACACCTGCGTCCGCGGGCTGCGCGTCCCGGTCGGCTTCAAGGGCAAGGCCACGATCGCCATCGGCCGGCCCGCGCGTCCGGGCGAGCAGTACAACAGCACCAACAGCGCGTTCACTCCGGGCGAGGCGCTGCACTGCCTGGACATTCGCGGTCTCACCGTGGACGCGGCCCTCGAACGGATCAAGAAGCGCAAGGTGACGGCGACCGTCTTCAACTACGACAGCGGGGGCCCGCAGGGCTACGTCAACGTCGGACGGGACAAGATCCCCGGCAACTGGTACGTGCTGGACGCGGACCCGTGGGCGCCGGGCGAGGTCATGTTCTTCGTCCAGAAGGACCGCCCGAACAACAAGCGAGGAAACGAGCTGCTCTTCCGTAACTGCCCCAGTAAGGGCTGAATCCGCGGCCTCATCCGCCCACCCGGAACCGCTCCGGGGCCGCACGCTCCCCCGATGCCGACTCGGCGATGATCCGGCCGAGAAGCGGCGCGAACTTGGCGCCGTGCCCCGAACAGGGCGAGGCGACGGTGACTCCCTCGACGGTGTCGATCACGAAGTCCTCCGTGGGGGTGTTGGTGAACAGGCAGGTCGTCTCGGCGTACGGCTCGGGGACGAGGCCGGGCAGGGTCCGCTGGACGTAGGCGATGACCCGTTCACGGTTGACCGGGTCGATCTCGCCAGTCTGCGCGGCCGCGCTCCGGATCGGCCTGCCTCCGTTGAACTCGGCCACCTTCTGGCCGGCCCCGCCTGCCCGGCGGGCGGCGTCGCGCCCGCCGGGCAGGCCATAGACCAGGATGGCCGGGGTCTTGTGGATGAACGTCGGCCACTTCCCTTCCGAGGCGTCGCGGTAAGGGAAGTGGTAGGCGTTCTCCTGCATCACCTGGAGCGGCGGAAACCCGGCCAGGAACGCCTCCGGCAGTGAGAGGTCGCCGAGCAGGTCGGGAAGCCAGCCGCCAGCGGTGACGATGACCTTCTCGGCTTCCTCGGTACGCCCGTCCGCGCTCACCACCCGGTGGCCGGCGCCCGCCCGCTCGACCGAGGCCACCGGCCGGCCGGTCTCGAGCCGGGCGCCGGCGGCCCGCGCCAGTCGCAGCATGGCCGACACCGCGGTCTCCGCGTCGATCACGCCGGCGGCCGGATGCCACAGCACGCCGGCGTCACCGTCGTCGAAGCTGAACCGCGGCCAGCGCGCGGCCGCCTCGGCGGCGGTGAGCAGCTCGTGCTCGACGCCGACCCGCCCGAGAACGGCGGCCAGCGCCCTCGGGTCCCGTCCGGACCCGAAGTCCAGCGAGCCCGTCGAGTCGATGAGCCGCTCGCCGGCCAGGCGCTCCAGCTCATCCCATTCGACCCGTGAGTCGACGACCAGCCGGGCGTAGAACGGGTCGAGGTAGCCGTACCGGAGGATCCGTGCGGATCCGTGCGAGCCGCCCTCGGCGTTGGCCGGCGTGGAGCGCTCCAGGACGGTCACCTCGTGACCGCGCCGGGCCAGCTGCCAGGCGGTCGCCGCACCGATGAGACCGGCCCCGACGACGACGTACGCGCCCATCGTGCTCCCTCCTCCGCCGCCACCCGCGGCGCGCATCAAGATGATCAATTTTGGCCCGGGGGGCTGGCCGCCGCCCCGGGTCGACTGCAAGATCTTTCTGTGGCGGAGTGCGGAGACCGCGGAGCCGGAGGGCGACCATGACCGGATCAGCATTCGACACCGACGACGTTTTCGGCGAGGACTGGGAGTATTTCCTCGGCGGCATGCTCGACTCCAGCAGCGACCACGAGGCCGACTTCATCTGGCGCCTCCTGGAGCTGGAGCCTGGCATGGAGGTGCTCGACCTCGGATGCGGATACGGCCGCATCGCCGACCGCCTGGCCCAGCGCGGCTGCCGCGTGACCGGCCTGGACTCGACGCCGGAGTTCCTGGAACGAGCGCGGCGCGATTCCGCCGAGGTGACCTACGTCGAGGGCGACATGCGCGAGCTGCCCTGGACGGAGCGGTTCGACCGGATCGTCTGCTGGTTCACCTCGTTCGGCTATTTCGACGACGACGGCAACCGGCGGGTCCTCTCCGAGGCGGCCCGCGCGCTCAAGCCGGGCGGGCGGTTCCTGGTGGAGACGATCGACCGGGACTGGCTGCTCCGGCGGTTCCAGCACGCCAGCGTGATCGAACGGGACGGCGACCGCATCGTCGACCGGCACACCTGGGAACCGCTGACCGGCCGCCTGGTGACCGACCGGACGGTGATCCGCGAAGGCAGGACCCGCGACCTGCGGTACTTCGTACGCATGCTCACCTTCACCGAGCTGCGCGGCTGGCTGCACGACGCGGGCTTCGGCGAGGTCGAGGGCCTGGACGAGACCGGCGAGCCGCTGGGTCCGGAGAGCAACCGGATGATCGTCGTCGCGACCCGCTGAGTTCATACGGTGTCGAGATACCCCGCCGCCTGCAGGGCGAACAGCTCCGCGTAGCGCCCGCCCGCCGCCATCAGGTCGTCGTGCGTGCCGTGCTCGGCCACGCGGCCGCCGTCCAGCACGTAGATGTGGTCGGCCGTCCGCACCGTCGAGAAGCGGTGCGAGATCAGCAGCACCGTCCGCCCGGCGAGCAGCGTCCGCAGTCGCTCGAACAGCTCGTACTCGGCCCGCGCGTCGAGGGTCGCGGTGGGCTCGTCCAGGATGACGAACGGCGCGTCCCGGAAGAAGGCGCGCGCGAGCGCGATCCGCTGCCACTGGCCCCCGGAGAGGTCCACGCCACCGGCGAACTCGGGGCCGAGCAGAGTCCGGTATCCCCGCGGCAGCGCGTCGAGGAAGCCGTCCGCCCCGGCGGCCGCCGCGGCCTCCTCGATCGCGCCCTGGTCGTCGATCCGCTCCCAGCGGCCCATCGCGACGTTGTCGGCGGCCGGCAGCAGGTAGCGCTGGAAGTCCTGGAAGAGCACCGCGATCGAGCCGCGCAGCTCGTCCGGGTCGGCGCCGGCGACGTCCACGCCGTCGTAGCTGATCCGTCCCCCCTGCGGCCGGTACAGGTGCGAGAGCAGCTTGGCCAGCGTGGTCTTCCCCGAGCCGTTCTCGCCGACCAGCGCGATCACCTGCCCGGTGCCGATCTCCAGGTCGACGCCCCGCAGGGCCGGCCGGTCGGCCGAGGGGTAGGTGAAGGTGAGGCCCTCCACCGTGAGCCGGCGGAACCCGGCCGGTGCGGGGGCCGCGAGCGCGGGCGGCCGCTCCCGCTCCTTCAGGAACTCCCGCAGGTCCTGGACGAACGGCGCGGCCTCGAAGAGCTGGTCGGTCCCGGCCGCGGCGGTCCGCAGCCGGGAGGCCAGCAGCAGCACGGCGGTGGCGGCGGCCCCGGCGTCGGCGAGCGGCATGCCGCCGCGCGCGGCGTACGCGACCAGCGGCACCAGCACGGCCGCGAGCGCGATCCCGCTGACGAACCGCGCCACCAGGGTGATCCGGAGGCGCCGGCGCGCGGTCCGGCGGATCTCGGCGAGGCGCTCGTCGGTGCGGCGCTCCCACCGGCCGCGCAGGTAGCCGCCGAGCCCGAACGCCCTGACCTCCTTGGCCGAGCGGCGATCGGTCAGCAGCTCCAGCAGGTAGCTGCGCTCCCGTTCCGCGGGGGTGAGCCGGAACAGCGCGTCGAAGAGCACCTGCCCGCTCCTGAGACCGGCCAGCCACAGCGGCACGCCCGCCAGCAGCGTGGCCGGGACGAGCAGCGGCTCGATGGCCGCCAGCGCGAGGGCGACACCGGCGGTGCCCATCAACGCGCCGCTCAGCGCGCCGAGCCCCTGGGTGAGCTGGTGCGGCCGGATCCGCGCGCTCATCGACGCGCGTTCGAGCCGGTTGTGGAACTCGGGGCGTTCGAACTCCTCCAGGTCGACCGTGCACGCGACGTCCAGGATGCGTCCCATGGCGTACCGGTTGATCAGCTCGCTGAGGACGTCGTCGCGTGCCGCCGCCACCGCCGTGGCCAGGCCGATGAGGCCGAGCAGTCCGAGCACGACCGCCGCCTGCCACAGCACGTCCGCCTGCCCGGTTCCGCTTCCCGTGTCCAGCATCCGGCTCAGCAGCTCCCGGCCGCCCAGGATGGGCAGGACCAGGCCGAGCCCGCCGAGCGCCTGGAGGACGGCGACCAGGAGGAACTCGCGGGGGGCCGCGGTCCGCGCGAGCCTGACGGCGCCGGCCGCCAGCGCGGGGAGCCGCCGCAGCTCGATCCGCGGCGGCTCCGTCAGCTCGGCGGCGGTGACCGGCGAGGACGCGGTGCCCGCTTCGGGGTCGTCCATCTAGTAACCGACCTGCTCGACATCACCGCGGCGGAACGGGCCTCCCTCCATCAGCAGCTCGGCGATGCGGTCGCTCATCGGCAGGCCGAGGTCGTTCTGCATCCACATGAACTGCCCGCAGGGGTTGGCCTCCAGGAACACGTACTCGCCGTCGGGGGTGACGATGAAGTCCACCGCGGCGTAGACGAGTCCGAGCTCCTCCATGAGGGCCTGCGTCTGCTTGACGACCTCGTCGGGGAGCGGCCGGTAGTCGCCGTACTTCATCTCCATGGCGGCCCGCCAGTCGACCTCGGTCTTCTCCGTCCCCTGCGAGTCGACCGTCACGGGGAAGTAGGTGTTCCCGATGATGGTGAGCCGCACCTCGTGCACCTTGTCGATGTACTCCTGGAACTGGCAGATGGTGTGCCGGACCCGGCCGACGTTGTCGCGCAGTTCGTCGCCGAGCACGGTGGTCAGGAGCCCGGTCGGGAAGGCCCCGGGATAGTGGATGACGCCGCCGCTCAGCGACTTGTAGACGAGCTTGTGGCGGCCGCCGTCCATCAGCCGGGAGACCTCGTCCGGGTCGTTGGTCAGCAGCGTCCGCGGGACCCGCATCCCGGCCCGCTTGGCGACCTTGAGCTGGTACGGCTTCAGCTCGGCGACCGCGTCGAGGTCCGGGCGGTTGATCCACAGGCAGTCGGTCGCGCGGAGGATCCCGCCGATGCCGTGCAGCGCCTCGTACCGGGCGAACTCGCGCTCCGCCTCGCCCATCTCCTCGCCGAACTCGAACGCGGTCGGCCGGCGGTACCACACGCCGGCGAGCCGGCCGAGGTCCAGTTCGCGGTCGCGGTGCCGCAGCAGGTCGCGCTCGCCCTCGAAGTCGGAGGCGGTGAAGGTCAGGTCGCGGGGGAAGTAGCTGGTGTCCACCCGGACGACCCGGGCGCCCTTGGCCGCGAGGCTGCGGACGACCGGGTCGACGGTGGGGTCGAAGTCCTGCGTGATGATCAGGACCTCAGCCTGGTCTACGGCCATGCGTCAGGCGCAGATGTCGTCGAGGTACTTGTCGTACGGCTTGCTGGTGCCCGTCTGCGTCCACGAGCTGTAGCCGGCCGTGATCTCCTCGCCGTCGGGCCCGCGCCAGGTCTGGGACTCGGGGTCGTAGTAGCCGGCCTGGGGGTCGGCGCCCGGGCCGTCGTCCTCGGCTCCCCAGGGCGTGGAGTAGGCGTAGCCGAACGGCCGCTGGTCGCCCTCGGGGGTGGGGATCGACTCCAGGTCGATGTCGGCGTGGTCCGGCGACAGGAAGGCGCGGGTCGTGCGGAGCGGAGGCCTGGTCAGAACACTGGGCATGGTCGTACCTTTCTCGGCCGAGGATCGCTCGTGCCGGGACCGGGATGCGGTTCTCGCAGTGGTCAGGACGCGGTCGTCGGCTCGGTGATCCCGATGATCCCCGGCACGTCGCCGGAGAAGGACCAGACGAGCTCGTCCGCGTCGTAGTGGCCGGCCGGCAGCCTCACCACGGTCTCGGGCTCGAACTCGTTGTCGAGTTCGTAGAGATAGGCGAGGGGTGCCGACCCGCTGGTGCGGGTGCGCGCGCGTGATTCGGTGGGCCTGGCCGGGATGACCATCTCGGTTCCGTCGAGCTCGGGACGGTCGAGGCGGAGGAACGTCGGCCAGCGGAGAGGGACGGACGGTCTCGTTTGTTCCGGCTCTCGGGTCATGCTGGGGGCCCTCCCGAAGATCACCGGCAACCCTCAAGATCACGTTTACATGGATCATCTTGGCCCACAAGACGCGATCATTGGCCTTATCCGGCCAATCAGAAATGGTCACAAGACTCGTCGCAAGGGCGGGATTCCGACCAGATGACCAGCCGAAACAGATTGGGAGCCGAGAGTGAAATCCCGGCTCCCAAAGAGACTTCAGCACGCCCCCGGCGGTCGCGGTGGGTTGTGGCGTCTAGCCCGCCTTCGTGGCCGGTGTCAGCGGGAAATGGCACGCGGTGAACTGGCCGGTCCGGACCTCGCGGACTTCCGGTTCCTCCTCGGCGCAGCGGTCCTGGGCCAGCGGGCAGCGGGTACGGAATCGGCAGCCCGTGGGCGGCGACATTGGTGAGGGCATGTCGCCTTCGAGTGCGGGACCGGTGAACCCCTGGTCCGGATCGGTCAGCGGAACGGAGTCGAGGAGGGCGCGGGTGTAGGGGTGGGCGGGAGAGTCGTAGACCTCGGCGGCGTCGCCGAACTCGCACACCTTGCCCAGGTACATGACCATGACGTTGTCGCTGATGTTGCGCACCACCCCGAGGTCGTGCGCGATGAACACGACGGTCAGGTCGTAGTCGGCCTTGAGGTCGGAGATGAGGTTGAGGATCTGCGCCTGGACGGACACGTCCAGCGCGGAGACGGGCTCGTCGCACAGGAGGAGCCGGGGGTTGACCGCGAGGGCCCGGGCGATCGCGACCCGCTGGGCCTGTCCCCCGGACAGCTGCCGGGGCAGCAGGCGGGTGAACCGCTCGTCGGAGAGGCCGACCTTGGCCAGCACGTCCGCCGACATCGCGGCCCGCTCGGCGGCGGGGGAACCGTTGACCGCGAGGCCCTCGACGACGATGTCCTTGACCGAGCGGCGGGGGTTCAGCGACGCCACCGGATCCTGGAAGATCATCTGCATCTGCCGCCGGAGCGTCCGCATCCGGCGCTCGCCGGCCTGCTCGATCCGTTCGCCGCCGAAGCTGATCCGGCCCGAGGTCGCCCGGTCCAGGCGCAGCATGGCCCGTCCGGTGGTGGACTTGCCGCAGCCGGACTCGCCGACGATCCCGAGCGTCTCCCCCGGCAGCACGTCGAAGCTGACCTTGGAGACCGCCTGTACGGTCCCCGTCTTGCCGGGGTACTCGACGACCAGATCCCGCACGGACAGCAGTGCCTGCTCGCCGCGCAGGTGCGCGGTCCCGCTACCGGCCATTGAGATCGACTCCTTCCGGGCCCGTCACCGGGCGGACGCAGGCCACGTGGTGGTCGGCCGCCACCGCCGCCATGGACGGACCGGGGTCGCGGCACTCGTCGTCGGCGTGCGCGCAGCGCGCCGTGAACCGGCACCCTTCCGGCGGGTTCACCGGATCCGGCAGCGAGCCCGGGATCAGCCGCAGCGGCGTGTTCCGCTCGTGCTCGAGGGTCGGTGTCGCCTCCAGCAGGGCGTGGGTGTAGCGGTGCCGGGGCGTGTCGAACACGAGGCGGGTCGAGCCGGCCTCGGCCAGCCGGCCGGCGTACATCACCGCGACCCGGTCGGTCCGCCCCGCGACGACGGCGAGGTCGTGGCTGATCAGCACCAGCGACATCCCGCGATCGCGCTGCACGCGGCGCAGCAGGTCCAGGATCTGCCGCTGGATCGTCACGTCCAGCGCGGTCGTCGGCTCGTCGGCGATCAGCAGCTCGGGCTCGCAGGCCAGCGCGATCGCGATCATCACCCGCTGGCGCATGCCGCCCGACAGTTCGTGCGGGTAGTTGCGCAGCCGCCGTTCGGGGTCGGGCACGCCGACCTCCCGCAGGAGGCCGACGGCCCGGCCGCGCGCCTCGGAGCGGCCGACGCCGAGCAGCCTGCGCATGCCCTCGGTCAGCTGGCGTTCCACCCGCACCACCGGATTGAGGGAGCGGCCGGGGTCCTGGAACACCATGGCCACCTGCTTGCCCCAGATCTCCGCCCGCTGCTTGCGGGGCATGGAGAGCAGGTCCCGGCCCTTGAAGAGGACCTCCCCGGAGCACTCCGCCCGCGCCGGGAGCCGGCCCATGATCGCCCGGGCCATCATCGACTTGCCGGATCCGGACTCGCCGACCACTCCCAGCGCCTGGGCGCGGTCGACGTCCAGGGACACGTCCTGCACGGCCCGCACCACGCCCCGCGGGGTGCCGATGTAGGCGTGCAGGTTCCGCACCCGCAGCACGGGTTCAGCACTCATGACCTGACCTCTCGTCCCGTGTCACCGCTGGATCCACAGTTCCTCGGGCAGCAGCGACCCGAAGCCGTACAGCCTGGCACCGTGGACGTTCCTCGCCGTCTCGACCGCGGGCGAGGCACGGGAGAAGAAGATCATGGGGACGAGGGCGACCAGGCGCTCCTGCACCACCTTGTAGGCCGCTCTGCGTTCCTCCAGCGACGTCGATCTGCGGCCCTTGTCCAGCGCCGCGTTCATCTGCGGGTCGTTGACACCCGAGTGGTTGGAGGGGGACCTGCCGTGCAGGACCGACCACAGCTGCGGCTCGGGGTCCACGAGCAGGGCCGAGGAGATGAGCATGTCGAAGTCCTTCGAGGCGTAGACCGCCGCGGTTTTGGCGTGATCGATGGTCCGGATCTTGACTTCGACGTTCTTGAACGCGCTGAGCTGGGCCTGGACGCTCTCCGACGTGCCCTTCGCCTCCGTGGAGGGCTGGGCGCTGAAGGTGAACGAGACGCGCTTGCCCTCGGCGGCCAGCTGGTCGAACAGCCGCTGCGCGAGTTCCTTGTCCGGCTTCGTCAGCGCGATGTCCTCATAGAACGGTGAGGACTCGGTGAACAGCCTCTTGGGGACCTTCCCCTTGCCGTTGTTCAAGGAGAGGTCGGTCGCGTCGAGGTCCAGTGCCGCGGCGACGGCCTGGCGTGCCCGCGGATCGTTGAACGGCGGCCTGCGCGAGTTCATGACCAGGCCCTGACCGCCGCTCATCGGCATGACCTGGGTGGTGAAGCCCGCCTTGCGCGCCTTGTCGATGGTCTTCCAGCTGGTGTCGACGGTCACGTCGGCGTCGCCGCTGGTCAGGGTGCTCAACCGCTGTGTGCTGTCGGGCGTGGCGCGGAGCAGGATGGCGTCGAGGTAGGGCTTGGGCGCATCCCAGTACCGGGGATTCTTCACCAACTGGACCTTGTCGTGGCGGGTCCACGATTTCAGGGTGAACGGGCCCGCGCCGACGGGTTTCGCGTCGTACGCCCGCTGCCCCTGCGCCAGTGCCTTCGGCGATGCGATCCAGTTCATCCCGCTGGCGACCACGCCCTGGACGTAGTTCGGGATCGGCATCTTCAGCGTGACCTTCAGCGTCCGGCCGTCCAGCACCTCGGTCGAGGCGACCGCCGCCGCGTCCCGGATGGAGGGGGACCCGGTGGCCGGTTTCCCGAGCCGGTCCCAGTTGAACTTCACGGCGTGCGCGTCCAGCGGGCTGCCGTCGGTGAAGGTCAGCCCGTCGCGCAGCTTCAGTTCGAAGGTCGCGCCCTTGTCCTTGCTGGTGAAGCTCTCGGCCATCTGATAGCTGATCTTGCCGGTCACCGCGTCGTTGATCATCAAGGTGCCGTACAGGGCGTTGCCCAGGACGGCGTTGAACGCCCACGCGTTCGACAGGATCGCCGGATCCAGGCTCCGCGGCTCATTGATCATGACGATCCGGGCGGTGCCGCCCGGCACCGGGTCGCCGGCCGGCCCGGTCGATGTGCCGGCGGTCGGGCCGCTGCACGCGGCCGTGACCAGCGCCGCGGCACAGGCCACCACGGCTGCCGGGAAACGTCTGGTTCGGAGCATCGTTCGACCTCTTGTCAGCGGTCCGGGGGTGGGACGGGGCGGTCGGCCGTGCAGAACGGTCGGTCGGTCGGCGTCAGTCGTGCAGGGTGCGGTCGAACCGGCGCCGGAGGTGGTCACCGGCCAGGTTCAGCGAGAACACGGTGAGGAAGATGACCAGTGCGGGCATGAGCACCATGTGCGGCGAGTCCTCGATGGCGTCCTTGCCGTCGTTGATCATCCCGCCCCAGCTCGGGGTGGGCGGCGGGATCCCCAGCCCGAGGAAGCTCAACGACCCCTCCGCGACGATCAGCGCGGCCATCACGATCGGCAGGTAGGCACCGAGCGAGGGCAGGACGTTGGGCAGGATCTCCTTCATGAGGATCCGGCGGTGCCCCGCCCCCATGTTCCGCGCCGCCAGCACGAACTCCCGCGACGACCACGCCAGGGTGTTCGCCCGCGCCAGCCGGAGGAAGGTGGGCAGCACCAGCAGCGTCAGCCCCACCAGCAGGGTCCGCACGCTGGGGGTGAGGATGGACGACAGCGCCAGCAGCAGGATCAGCGGCGGGAACGCCAGCATCGCGTCGGACAGCAGCCGCATCACCGCGTCCACCCGCTTGCCGAGGTAGCCGGAGAGCATCCCGAGGAATCCGCCGGCGACGAACCCGACCAGGCCCGCGACGGCGCCGACCACGAGCGAGACCCGCGCCCCGTGGACGGCACGCGACAGGATCGACCGGCCCAGGTAGTCGGTGCCCATCACCAGGTCGAGGGATCCCCACCGCGGGCCCTGGTGCGGCGTGCCCACCGCCGTGGCGTACGGCGCCAGTGGCAGCAGGTTCGCGAACAACGCCATCCCGATCATCGCGATCAGCCAGGCGAAGGCCAGGTACACCAGCACCGACCGGGTCTTCCGGACCGCGGGGACGACCGGTGCGGCCGGCGCGGCGAGGCGGCCCCCGGCAACGTGCGACTGCGTCATGCGGTGGCCGCCTTCCGGACTCGGGGATCGATCAGCCGGTAGCTCAGGTCGACCACCGTGTTGATCAGGACGTAGAGCACCGCGATGAACACCACCACTCCCTGCACCATGATCAGGTCTCGCGAGACGATCGAGGTCGTCAGCAACTGGCCGAGGCCCGGCAGCAGGAACAGCGACTCGACGATCACCGTTCCGCCCATCAGCCGGCCGAGGTTGATGCCCGCGAGCGTGATCAGCGACATCGACGACGGCCGCAGCGCGTGCCGGAACATCACGTAGGCCGGGCCCATCCCCTTGGCTCGGGCCGCCCCGACGAAGTCCTCCCGGAGCGTTCCGATCAGGTCCTCCCGCAGGACGCGCTGGAAGGCGGCGATCTCGATCAGTGCGATGGAGATCGCGGGCAGCAGCGCGCCGCGCAGGTTCCCGCCGAGGCCCTCGCCGACGTCCGACCAGCCGATCACGGGGAACCAGCCGAGTTGCAGCGCGAACAGGTAGATCAGCACCGGGCCCGCGATGAACGCCGGCACCGACAGCAGCAGCGAGGAGACCACGTTGATCGACCGGTCGAGCGGGCTCGCCGGCCGGACCGCGGAGGCCACCGCCAGCAGCACCGCGACGACCAGCGCGATCAGCAGGGCCATGACCGCCAGCTGCAAGGTCACCGGCAACCGCTCCGCGATCGCTTCGGTCACCGGCTGGTTGGTGATCGGGGAGGTGCCCAGGTCCCCGCGTGCGGCGTTGCCGAGCCAGTCCAGGTACTGCGCCCAGAACGGCTGGTCCAGGCCCAGCTGCGCGTTCAGCGCGGCGATGGCCTGCGGCGTCGCGTCCTCGCCGAGGATCACCGCCGCGACCGACCCGGGCGCCAGGCTCATCAACGCCACCACGGCGAAGGAGACCAGCAGCACCACAAGGAGACTGCGGCCGACCCGGGCCGCGACGGTGAGCATCATACGGCCCGCCTTCCCTGGAGCACTCTGTCGAGCGGACGGCGCCCTGTTGGAAGAGCGCGGGGCTCCACCGGCTGGCACCGACCGGTACGAGAACCATATTCACGAGAAACGGTAAAAACAAGTAGCACTTGGGAGAATGGTCCTCTACCATAGGCGCCCGCGACCTCCGCCGCACGGCCGCTGCCGGCGCGGCGCGCGCGCCACCGCCGCCGCCGATCACGTCCAGGATGCCTGGAGCACCTCTGGACCTGGTGGGATGGCCGCCGGCGCGGCACGGACGGGGACCATTCGGAAGCTCGGCCGCTCGCGCGATCTGTTTCCGAACAATAAAAGTCGAGCAGAATTAATAATGCCCGATGCGCGCGGACACCGGTCCGATCAAAGGATTACCGGGCCGCCGCGAATATCAGCGCTCCGCCGCCGGCCTCGGCGCAATGCCACGACACCGGACCTTCGCCGCCCGCCGCCCCGACCGCTTGGCACGCACACAGGGCGTTATCGACGTTCACAGCCCGGAGCCGGCATCGTCCTACGGGGGAGGCCAACTGGACGGCGCGGGCAGGCTTTCGTCATGATTCGCCAATGTGGCGTGAGCTGATCGAACAACACACCTCCCAGGCCCGGTTCGCCTCTCCGGTCACGGAACAGGCCCTGTTCCAGGTGGAGGAGGCGCTGGGGCACCTGCTCCCCGACGACCTGGTCAAACTTCTCGGTGAGACCGACGGCGTGATCGACGCCAACGGATACAACCTGGTCTTCTCCGCCGAACAGCTTCTCCAGGGCAACCTGGAAATGCGCACCTACCCGGCCCTGAAACGGCTCTACATGTCGTTCGACCAACTGCTGTTCATCTCCGACGCTCCCGGGGACGGCAACCTGTTCGCCTACGCCCTCGTCCCCGAAGGCAGGCCGGACATCTTCGTCTGGGACCACCGGACCGACAATCGCCGCTGCGTCGCGCCGTCCCTGGAACACTTCATCGAATCGTGGCTCACCGGCCACATCCAGCTGTGACCCGCCCCTTGGCCGATACCGCGCCATGATCAGGATGACGCCCGCAAAAACGGAGGCCGGCGTCAGAGCAGGCTTCCGTTGCCGCGCATGGCCGCGGCCGGTTCATCCTGATCTACGAGCTCGTCTTCTCCGTCGGCGTCGTCGCGGCCGGCCTGGTCGGGTTCTGGGTGGTGCCGCACCTGGGCTGGGAGTTGATGTTCCTCGTCGGCGCCACCCTGTGCGCGCTGACCATCGACTTCGTCGGCCGCCGCATCTGGTTCACCGCCGCCCTCGGCGGCTCCGCGATCTTCCTTTTCCTGCTCGCCGGCTCCGGGCTCGACGCGCCCTCAGACCTGATGGTCTTCGGCAGCGGCGCCTACTTCTTCGCCGCCGCGGCCGCGATCGGCGTCTACCTCTACACCCCCGAGCTCTACCCGACCCGGATCCGGGCGATCGGCGTCGGCGCCGCCACCGCGTGGCTCCGGCTCGCCTCGATGATCAGCCCTCTGATCATCGGCACCTTCATCGCCTGCGGGCTGCACTGGGTGTTCGCGGTCTTCGGCGGCATCGCCGTGCTCGTCGCCGTCATCGTCCCCTTGTTCGCCATCGAGACCAAGGGCGAAGTCCTCGAGTACCTCTCCCCCTGAGCCTCACTTCAGCGAACGCACGCTGCGAAGGATCCTGTCGACCGTTCTCTGGTCGGCGAATCGCATGTTCGGCCCGGTGAGGACGGTGAAGGTGAACGGCCCCCCGTCCCGCCCGGGAACCCGTGAGGCGGCCGTCAGGACATGGACGCGGGCTCCGCTTCTGGTGGCGTTGCACTCGTCCACGCCGGCCACCGACTGGACGGTGAACGAGTGCACTTGGGCCTGGACGCCGCCGGCAAGGGTGAGCGTGCGGCGCGTGCCCGCGTCCAAGACCGGAGGCCTGTAGTCGACGTGGAACGCGCTTACCGCCCACTGACGTGCCTGCTTCTCGGCCGACTCTGCCAGGGCGTTCATCTGGCCCGGCGCGGCATTGACGATGCCCTTGCCGCTGCGAACACCGGCAAGAGCCAGGTAACAGCCGTTGCCGTCGCCGTTCTCCTGTTGGATGTAGGCGATGTTCGACGCCCCGATGACCGGTTTTTCCGTGGCGTCGGTGTACGACATCACGTAGCCGGGGGTCCCTGGCGTCCAGGAAGCCGGCACCTCGTAAGCCACCTCCCACTGCTGAGAGGTGACCACACGCCAGCCATCGTTCATCGGTGTGAGCGGGTCGCGACTCGCCGCGGCCGAAGCGGAAGGCTTGGACGGTGAAAGATCCTTGTCGCGCGAGTCCGAGTCGCTGGCCGCGGAGACGGCGAACGCGATGCCCGCCCCCGCCGCGACCAGAACGGCGGCCACGGCGGCGATTCCGGCCTTGAGACGTTTGGCCCCGCTGCGCGTCCCACCGGCGTCGCCCCGGGTGGGGTCACCGGACGGAGGGAGCACGGACGGCTGCGGCGCCGTAGGCGGCAGGGGCGGCCGCTCGGTCGTCCCGCCGCCGACGGCGCGCAAGCGCTGCGCGACGGTCGCGGCGTCGGCGGGGCGGGCCGCCATGTCCTTGGCGAGCAACTCGGCGACCAGCGCGCGCAGCTCCGCCGGAAACGAGTCGGGCAGAGGTTCCGGCGTCGCATTCAGGTGCATGTACATCAGCTGCGCGAAGCCGCCCTCGGCCTTGAAGGGCGGCCTGCCGGTCAAGAGCTCGTGCAGGACGCAGCCCAGCGAGTACAGGTCGGTGCGCGGGCCGACCTCGCCGCCGAACTGTTCGGGCGCCATGTAGCGGGGCGTTCCGATCACGCTGCCGTCGGTGGTCAGCCGCGTGGTGGTGTCCCCCAGCCAGGCGATGCCGAAGTCGCAGATCTTCACGCGGCCGTCGGCCAGGATGAGCAGGTTCGCCGGCTTGACGTCACGGTGCACCACGCCGCGCGCATGCGCGGCGGCGAGCCCCTCGGCGACCTGCGCGGCCAGCGACACCGCCTGCGGAACCGGCAGGCCGCCGGGCGCGACGCCCAGGACCGTGCGCAGGTCCCGGCCCTCCAGCAGTTCCATCACCAGGTAGACCAGGCGCCCGTCGGGGACTTCGGGGTGCGGCTCCTCGCCGATGTCGAACACGACGGTGACGGCCGGATGCTGCAGCGTTCCCGCGGTCTCGGCCTCACGCCGCAGCCGGGCCACCGCCTGCTCGCCCGGCGCCGCGTCCAGCGAAAGCACCTTCACGGCCACCGGGCGGCGCAAACGCCGGTCGGTCCCGCACCAGACCTCGCCCATGCCGCCGCGGCCGATGAGGGTCTCCAGCCGGTACCGGCCGCCCAGTTCCATCCCGTTCCGCACAATGGAAGATCTCATCAGGAAGATCAGCATAGTCCCGGGGGCTCCAAGAACGCGGAGATCGGTCGCCGGTGCGCTCCATCGGCCTCCGGGGGTAGGCCGGGTACATCTGGAGAATCAGTCTGCGCAGGGAAGATACATCCGCGGGCACTGTCGGGATGATCTTTCGGATTCCTAGGGTCCTGGGCTAGACGAAGCCCCCCACAAGGAGTCCCGATGAAGCAGAGAGCAATTCTGGGAATGGTCGCGGCCGCGGTACTCGGCATGTCGGCGATCGCGACGCCCGCCAAGGCCGCTCCCACCGCACCCGTCATCGAGATCCAGGCCGGTGACGACGGATTCAGCGCGCCGGCGTCCCACACCAGCGGCACGACGTCGTTCCGGGTCGACACCACCGCGACCGGCGACCTCGGCAGCATCATCGGCCTGGTCCGGCTGCGCCCCGGCGCCACGCCGGCGAGCTTCGCCGACCACCTGGGCAAGGTGTTCTCCGATGACCCGGACGTCGCCGTCCCGGCGGGGCGGGCGCTGATGGCCGAGGCCGAACTGCTCGGCGGTGCCGAGTCCCAGCCCGGACGGTCCACGAGCTTCACCACCACGCTGCGGCCCGGCACCTACTATCTGCTCGACTACCTCGACTTCGAGACCCAGACCCCGGCGGGCCCGGAGGCGCTGCGCAAGCTGACCGTCAAGCGTGAGCGCCACGAAGGACGCGCCCCCGCACCCGGCGCGGTCGTGGGCATGTCCCGAACGCCGTCCGGCCCCCGGTTCCACCTGCCCGCCCGCGTCCGGGCGGGCGCCCCGCTGCTGGTGACCAACCGCCTGGACCAGGTGAACGAGGCCATCTTCGTACCGGTGCGCCCGGGGACCACCACGGCCGACCTGCAGAAGTTCTTCGAAGGGGTCCAGAACGGCGAATGGGGCGAGCCGCCGTTCGCCGGAGCCCCGCTGGGCACCCCTCCGCTGTCGCCCGGCCGCACCCTGCTCCTCCAGACGCCGCTGAAGCCGGGCCGGTACGCGGTGATCACCTGGGTGATCGACCTGACCGACGGCGTCCGGCTCGGCGCCAAGGGCATGCACTCCCTGATCGACGTCACCTGACGGTCCTCGACCCGCGGCCGGGCGTGTCCGCCCGGCCGCACCCATAGAGATAGGACCAATCAAGCAATTTACTATTTGTAAGCGCTTTCCTTACCCGAGATCACGTGTAAAGATCCCATGTATCCCGCCTTCCGGGTGTGTCGAGGTCGAACCAGTGAGGTGACTGACCGATGACCAAGCCACTCCCTCCGTCCAGGCGCGGCTTCCTCGGCGGAGTGCTGGGAACCGCGGCGGCGGCCGGGATCGCGCAGGTGCCCGCCGAGCCGGCGGCGGCAGAGCCGGCCGCGGTCGGGCTGCGCGACATGACGGATCGGGCCTGGGAGAGATTCCTGGCCGAGCAGGATCTGCGCTGGGCGCGACTCCCCCGGACCTGGTACGAGGGGCCCTTCCTCGGCGACGGGTTCCTCGGCTCGATGGTGTACCAGGAGCCGGGCGGCAAGGGCCTGCGGTTCACCGTGCACCACAGCCGGGTGCAGGACCACCGTCCCCAGTTCGGCAACGAGTGGGGGGTGGCCCGGCTTCCGGTCGGCAACCTCACGCTGGAGCCGGTCGGCGAGATCACCGGCGTCGACCTCCGCCTGGACCTGTGGAACGCCGAACTGCGCGGCACCATCACGACCGGCAAGGGCCGGATCGGGCTGCGCGCCTTCGTCGAGAGCGGCCGCTCGCTGCTGGCCGTCGCGGTGCGGCCGAGCGAAGGCGAACGCGGCGTCCGCCTGACGTTCCGCCCGTCGAAGGCGATCAGCCCTCGGACGATCCGCGAGGACCCGCCCAAGGACTTCCAGCTCAATCCGGACCCGGGGACGCGCACCGAAGGCGGCGTCACGCTCGTGACGCAGCCCATGGTCGCCGGGGGCCAGACCGCCACCGCGCACCGAGAGCGGGCGGACGACGGCGAGCGCGTCCTCTACCTGTCGGTGGCGCACACCTTTCCCGACACGAACGCGGAGCGCGAGGCGCTCGACGCCGTACGGTCCGCGCCCGGGATCACCCGGCTGACGCGCGAGCACAGGACGTGGTGGCACCGCTTCTACCGCAAGAGCTTCATCTCCGTCCCGGACGGGCTGCTGCAGAGCTTCTACTGGATCCAGCTCTACAAGCTGGCCTCGGCGGCCCGCGCCGAGGCCCCGATCATGGCCACCACCGGGCCGTGGCTGGAACCGACCCCGTGGCCGTCGGTGTGGAACAACCTCAACTCCCAGCTGGAGTACTGGCCGGTCTACGGGTCGAACCACCTGGAGCTGGATCCGATACCGAGGTCGCTGAAGACCTACCAGCAGACGCTGGTGAGCGCGCTGCGCCCGGAGTTCCGGCACGACTCGATGGGGTTGCGGCGCAGCACCGACGCCCAGTTCGACGACGCCGGATACGTGGGCGCGCCCGGGTACTCCTCACCGGATCCGGAGATCGGCAACCTGCCCTGGCTGCTGCACAACGCGTGGCTGACCTACCGGCACAGCATGGACGAGCGCGTCCTGCGGGAGACGGTGTTCCCGATCCTGCGGCGGGCGATGAACTACTACCTGCACTTCCTGGCGCCGGGCGACGACGGGCGGCTGCACCTGCCGCCGACCTTCTCCCCCGAGTACGGGACGGCGCCGGACTGCAACTACGACCTGGCGCTGATCCGCTGGAGCTGCCGGACGCTGCTCGACTCCGCCGAGCGGCTCGGCGTCGACGACCCGCTCGCGCCGCGCTGGAAGGAGGTCTTCGACAAGCTCGTCGACTACCCGGTGGACGGCAACGGGTTCATGGTGGGCACGGGCGTGCCGTTCGCCAAGTCCCATCGGCACTACTCGCACATGCTCGCCGTCTACCCGCTGTACCTGGTCAACTGGGAGCAGCCCGAGAACCGCGACCTCATCGACCGTTCGCTCAAGCACTGGATCGGC
The DNA here is from genome assembly GCF_039532545.1 of Actinomadura vinacea. Lineage (NCBI taxonomy): Bacteria > Bacillati > Actinomycetota > Actinomycetes > Streptosporangiales > Thermomonosporaceae > Actinomadura > Actinomadura vinacea. The sequence continues at coordinate 256,746 of NZ_BAAARW010000020.1, forward strand.
TTCGAGGGCGCGCTGCGCGGCTACAGCTTCACGGGGGCGTCCTCGATCTCCGCCACGATGGGCCGCGGCGACGACGCGCTGAAGTACCTGCGGGAGTTCGTGGCGCGTTTCGCGCAGCCGAACACCCACTACTACGAGGCCGGGCCGGTCATCGAGACGCCCCTGTCGGGCGCGCAGAGCCTCCACGACATGCTGTGCCAGAGCTGGGGCGGCACCATCCGCGTGTTCCCCGCCGTGCCCGGCGCGTGGCGGGACGTCACCCTGCACGACTTCCGCGCCGAGGGGGCGTTCCTGGTCAGCGCGGTGCGCAAGGACGGGGTGACCCAGTTCGTCCGGGTGCGCAGCCTCGCGGGCGAACCCTGCCGGTTGCGGCACGGCCTGCCCGGGAAGCCGGTCGTCCGCGCCGCGCACGGCCGTCCGCCGCGGTGGCGCGACGTCGGCGGCGGGACGATCGAGATCGACCTCGCGCGCGGCCAGGAGGCCGTCGTGCACGCCGAGGGCACCCGGCCCGACCTGGTCATCGCGCCGGTCCGGGTGACCGTCCCGGCGCAGCCGTGGGGGCTGGGGCCGCTGCCGCCGTCCGGCCAGGCGGTGCCCGTCGAGCTGGCGGGCCACTTCGACAACGACGGCGTCACCAGCGAGTTCTACATGGGCGACGGCGACTTCGACGGGTCCGGCAACACCTACCCGGCCGCCGCGCTGCCGCAGACCGGGCGGGTGACCGACGACGGCATCGAGTTCCTGTTCGTCAACGACGTCGAGGGCACGAAGAACAACCTCACCGCGTCCGGGCAGACGATCCCGGTCCCCGCAGGGAAGTACGCGCGGCTCCACCTCCTCGGCGCGAGCGACAACGGCAACACCGACGCCACCATGACCGCCGTCTACGCCGACGGCTCGACCGCGACGCTGCCGCTCCGGCTCACCGACTGGAAGTCCGGCCCCGCCTACGGCGAGAGCGAGGCGATCCGCGCGCCCCAGCACCACTCGCGTACCGGGGCCAAGGACGTCAAGGTCGCGATCTTCCACCAGAAGGCCGATCTCGACCCCGCCAAGGAGCTGAAGGAGCTGCGGCTGCCGTCCCTGCCCCGTCCCCGCCCCCACCTGTTCGCCGTCTCTCTCGAAAGGCCGCGCAGCTGATGACCGAGATCTCACGACGGACCCTGCTCGGCGGCACGCTCGCCGGGACCGCGCTCGCCGGGACCGCGGGCACGCTGGCCGGCGCGCCCCGCGCCATGGCCGCTCCAGGGCTGATCCAGGAGGACGTCGACTGGGAGCGGTTCCTCGCCGACGCGGACCCGGTGTGGCGGCGGATGCCGCAGACCTGGTACGAGGGCCCCTTCCTGGGCAACGCCTTCCTGGGGTCGGGCATCTACGCCGAGCCCGGCGCCAACGCGGTCCGCTTCAACGTGCAGCACAGCCAGGTGCAGGACCACCGGCCGCAGTTCGGGTCGCTGTTCGGGCTGGCCAGGCTGCCGATCGGGTACCTGACGCTGGAACCGGTGGGCGCGATCACGGGCGTCGACTGGCGGCTGGACCTGTGGAACGCCGAGCTGCGCGGCACGATCACCACAGCGGCGGGGAGCCTGGAGCTGCGCGCGCTGGTGCACAACGACCGGTCGGTGCTGGCGGTCGAGGTGACTCCGACCGCCGGGGAGGAGGGCTTCCGCTGGGCCTTCCATCCGGCGAAGGCGATCAGCCCGCGGGCCGACCCGGTCTTCGAACGGCCGCCGCCCGAGGGGTACGCGGCCAACCCGGACCCGACCGTGACGCGCCACGGAGACCTGGAGGTCATCGTCCAGCCGCTGCTGGCGGGCGGGCAGCACGTCACCGCCTGGCAGGACGTGCGCAGGGGACGGCGGCGCACCCTCTACGCGGGCGTGGCCTGGTCCTTCCCCGGGACGAAGGCCGAGGGGGAGGCCGTCCGGATGGTCCGCGGGGCCGCCCGCCTCCCGCTGGGCGGGCTGGCCGCCGGCCACCGGTCGTGGTGGCACGACTACTACCGCAAGAGCTTCCTGTCCCTGCCCGACCAGCGGATGCAGAGCTTCTACTGGATCCAGCTCTACAAGATCGCCTCCGCGGCGCGGCGGGACGCGCCGGTGATGGCGACGTGCGGCCCCTGGCTGGAGCCCACGCCGTGGCCCGCGACCTGGTGGAACCTGAACGTCCAGCTGGAGTACTGGATGATCCACGGGTCCAACCATCTGGAGCTGGACGCGGTCACCCGCAGCCTGGGCGAGTTCCGGGACGCCCTCGTCGACCAGGTCGATCCGGAGTACCGTGCCGACTCCGCGGGCATCCCGCGCACCACCGACATGAACCTGCTGAACGGCGCGGCGAGCGGTAACAGCGGGTATCCGGTCGGCGTGCCCGGCCGGTCGTCGCCCACGCCCGAGGTCGGCAACCTGACCTGGGCACTGCACAACGTGTGGCTGTCCTACCGGCACACGTTGGACGGGCGGATCCTGCGCGAGGTGGTCTTCCCGCTGCTGCGCAGGGCGATCAACTACTACCTGCACTTCCTGGCCCCGGGCCCGGACGGGCGGCTGCACCTGCCGTACACCTTCTCCCCCGAGTACGGCGTGAACGCGCCGGACTGCAACTACGACCTCGCGCTGATCCGGTGGGGCTGCCGGACGCTGCTGGAATCGGCGCGCCTGCTGCGCGTCGACGATCCGCTGGCGCCGCGCTGGCGCGCCGTCCTGGACACGCTGGCGGACTACCCGGCCGACGAGAACGGCTACATGATCGGCGCGGGCGTGCCGTTCGCCAAGTCGCACCGGCACTACTCGCACCTGCTGATGGTCTATCCGCTGTACGAGGTGACCTGGGAGCGGCCGGACAAGCGGGCCCTCATCGACCGGTCGCTCAAGCACTGGATCAGCTTCGAGGGGGCGCTGCAGGGCTACAGCTTCACCGGTGCGGCCTCGATGTCGGCGCAGATGCTGCGGGGCGAGGACGCGCGGTCCTACCTCGCCGAGCTGCTGCGCCGCTTCGTCCAGCCGAACACCATGTACAAGGAGTCGGGCCCGGTCATCGAGACTCCGCTGTCGGCGGCGCAGTCGCTGTTCGACATGGTGTGCCAGAGCTGGGGCGGGGTGATCCGGGTCTTCCCGGCGCTGCCCGCCTCCTGGCCCGATCTCACCGTGCACGACTTCCGCACGCAGGGCGCTTTCCTGCTGTCGGCGGTGCGCCGCGGGGGCCGCACCGAGTTCGTCCGGCTGGCCAGCCTGGCGGGCGCGCCGTGCCGGGTGCGCACCGGGATCCCCGGTCCGGTGCGGGTCCGCGGCGCCTCGGGACGGCCGATCCGGTGGCGGACCCTCCCCGGCGGCGACCTCGAGATCGATCTGCGCCGCGGCGAGGAGGTGGTGATCCACGCGGCCGGGCACCGTCCCGACCTGCGCGTCTCGCCGGTCGCACCGGCCGAGCCCGCGCCGCCGTGGGGCCTGCCCACCTAGCGCCTGACACATCCAATGAATTCGAGCTGCTTCCCGGCTTCTGCTCGCCGGGATATTGACTCTCGCGGACACATTGTTAGATCCTCCGGGCTAGAGATCGGATCTCTTCGTCGACGTCGCCCGGTTCCCACTTCGGAGTAACGACAGTCGAGGAGGACGCACGATGTCCGGACGCATCCGACGAGGCACGACCGCCTTGCTCACGGCGGTGGTGATGGCCTGCGCCGGCGTCGCCGCCACCATGCCCGCCGCCCAGGCCGGGACGGGGCGCGCGGCGGCCGCACCGGCCGCTCAGCAGGAGCTGTTCCATCCGCGCCAGCGGTTCCTCCGCGGCTCCACGGGCGGGCTCTTCCTGCACTGGGGCATGCGGACGGCCCCCGGTTACACCGACTGCGCCGCCTGGGAGAAGGCGGTGACCGACGGCGGCTGGGACCCCGACTACTGGGTCCGGGAAGCCCAGAAGCTGCGCACCCAGTACCTGGTGTTCGCGTCCTTCCACAGCAGGCTCGGATACGCGCGGGCCTGGCCGTCGAAGGTGCCGGGCACGTGCAGCACCGAACGCGACTTCCTCGGCGAGTTGATCGCGGCGGCCAAGGCCCGCGGGCTCAAGGTCATCCTCTACATGACCGACGACCCCAAGTGGTACGCGGAGGGCCTGCCCGAAGGGCAGAGCTGGATGGACTCGGCCGCCTACTCGGCCTACAAGGGCAGGACGGTCGACCTGCACACCCGGCCCGGATTCGGCGAGTTCGGCTACGACAACTTCGTCGAGGCCATGGGCCGCTACCGCGACCTCGCCGGATTCTGGATCGACAACGACAACGAGTACTGGGAGGAGCAGGGGCTCTACGAGCGGATCCGCCGCGAACGGCCGGACCTGACGCTCAGCAACAACAACGAGGACACGCCGATCATGGACATGGTCAGCCATGAGCAGAAGGTCGGCATGACCCCGCCCTACGACTACCCGCAGGCGGTCTGGACCCCGCAGCCGCGGCTGACCGAGGGCGAGTGGAAGCTCCCCGTCCGCGGCGCGTGGTGGTACGACGGCACCGACTCGGAGGTCGACACCCGGGTCACGCTCGGCCGGATCATCACCAACGCGGGCTCGTCGATCAAGTCGCTGATGGCCGAGACCGCCATGGTGAACGGCCGCTTCCCCGCCAAGCAGGAGGCGTTCAACGACCTGGCCGCCGGTTATCTCGACCGCATATGGGAGTCGATCCACGACGTGGAGGGCGGCGGCTACATGTACGGAGGCCTGCAGCCCGGGTTCTGGAACGACGGCGCGCACGGCGTCACCACGGTCAGCAAGAAGGATCCGAACCGGCAGTACGTGCACGTGCTCACCAAGCCGTCCTCCGGCGACGCGGTGACGCTGCGCGACAACGGCCACAAGGTCGTGCGGGTGACGGACCTGCGCACGGGCAGGCGGATGCCGTTCTCCCAGTCCGGCGGCTCCCTCACCATCAAGGGCGTCACCGCGTGGGACGACTACGACACCGTGTTCCGCGTCGACACGGCCGGACGCCACGGCATCTATCCCCGGGGCGCGGTCGAGGCCACCGCGAGCGCCTCGGCCGACGGCTTCCCCGCCGCCGCCCTCGCCGACCGCGACTACCAGACGTGGTGGGACAAGGGCGACGCCCTGCCGGTCACGATCGACCTGCGGCTGCGGCGGCCGGGGCCCGTCCGCTATCTGGCGGTCAACCAGCGTGAATGGTCTCCCACGTACAACCGGGAGACGTTCGGGAGGCCCGAGGACTCCGCCCGCATCAAGGACTACAAGGTCTACGTCAGCGACGACGGGAAGAACTGGGGGCAGCCCGTCAAGACCGGCGTCTTGGAAAGCGCGCGCGGCGTGCGATTCATCGACCTCGACATTCGCAAGGCACGCCACGTGCGCCTGGAGGTCGACAGCATCTGGGCCGCCCCGAGCGCGCCGCGCTTCTACAACAAGCTGCAGATCGACGAGATCTACCTCGGCCGCGACCATGTCCGCTGAGACCGGCCGCGGTCGCGGCTCACGATTCGAGAAGCGTGCGGCGCAGCCACTGCTCGACCCCGGACACGTGCACCGTCGCCCACGCGCGCGCCACCTCGGGTTGACGGTCGGCGATGGCGTCGAGGATGGCGGTGTGCTCGGTGAGCGTGCGCTGCCAGGCGCCCTCCTGGGTCAGCCCGCGCCAGATGCGGCTGCGCATCGTCGGCCCCGCCAGGTTCTCCAGCAGCGAGCACAGCACCGCGTTCCCGGAGCACTCGGCGATGCGCCGGTGGAACTCCAGGTCGTTGGCGACCAGCTCGTCCGGGGTGGAGTCCGGGCCGACCCGGCCGAGATGGGCGCGCAACTCCGCGATCCGGTCGTCGGGCATGCGGGTGGCCGCCATCGCCATCGCCGGCGGCTCCAGGAGGCGGCGCACCTCGAAGAACTCCAGCACGCTCGCGTCGTGGTGGATCTCCACCGCGAAGCTGAGTGCGTCGAGCAGCAGCCGCGGCTCCAGGCTGGTGACGTAGGTGCCGTCGCCCTGCCGCACGACCAGCACCCGCATCAGCGACAGCGCGCGGATGGCCTCGCGCAGGGAGTTGCGCGACAGGCCGAGCTGCTCGGCCAGGTCCGCCTCGCGCGGCAGCCGGTCCCCAGGCCGCAACCGGCCGGAGACGATCATCTCCTTGATCTTCTCGATCGCCTCGTCCGTGACCGCCATGGCCCGCCCCCCAAAGGTCCGATGTCTCCGTTCCCGAGTATGCCCGCCCCGGTCGCCCGCCGCGCGCGACCGGCCGACAGCGGATCCAGCGCCGCCGACAAGAGGAGGACCCCATGAGAGCGGCCCGGCGGGCCGGGGCGGCGGCGCTGGCCGTCGTCCTGGGCCTGAGCGCGTGCTCGGTGAAGGGCGACCCCGGCACGGGGACGTCCGGCTCGGGCGCCAAGGAGATCACCTTCCTGGTGTTCGAGACCCCCAACCTGACCCCGCAGGTCTGGGACGCCAACATCAAGCGCGTCACCGACCGGCATCCCGACATCAAGGTCCGCAAGCTGGTCGCCCCGACCCAGGACCGCACGGCGTACGCCAAGCAGCTGCTCACCTCCGGGCAGTTCCCCGACGTCCTCGTCGCGATGTCGCCCACCGGGTTCGCCGAGTCCGGCAACCTGTACGCCTGGACGTCGCAGGAGCTGAAGGACTTCGCCTACCCGGGCAACGGCGCCGTGAAGGGCAAGGTCTACCAGCTTCCGGCCAACTCGCAGACGATCCCTGGCGTGTACTACAACAAGGACCTGTTCGCCAAGGCGGGCATCACCGCGCCGCCGCGGACCTACGCCGAGTTCCTCGACGCCTGCGCCCGTCTCAAGGCCAAGGGCATCACCCCGCTGGTGACCGGCAGCGGCCACGACGCGCTCGGACCGACGTGGGCCGGGATCCTCGGCACCGACGTCTACGCGGGGAATCCCCGCTGGATGCACGACCGCCGGGCCGGGAAGGTGCGGTTCACCGATCCCGGGTTCGTGAAGGGGGCGCAGAAACTGGCCGACCTGGCCGCCAAGGGCTACATCGACAAGCGCGACCTGTCACGCGACTACGCCGCGACGCAGCAGGCGTTCCTGGACGGCAAGGGCGCCATGTACGCGATGGGCAACTGGTTCGCCGCGGCGGCCGACTCACCCCAGACCAAGCCGAAGTTCGAGGTCGGCCAGTTCTCCTGGCCGTCCGACGACGGGCGCCAGGTGCTCCCCGTCTTCACCGGCGGCGGCCTGCTGGTCAACGCCAAGGCCAAGAACCTGGAGGCGGCCAAGCGGTTCGCGCTGGCCTACCAGCTCGACCGGACCAACCTGGACCAGTCGACCAAGAACGACGGCCTCATCCCCGCGGTGAAGGGCTACACGCCGCCGGCCGGCGGCGGCCCGGTGTTCCAGGCCGGTTACGAGATGTACCGGCAGGCGGAGCGGGCGCGGGCGGTCGTCCCGGCGTTCGGGTTCGAGTCCGGTGACGACGGCATGCCCGCGGGCGTGGTGGACAAGTGGGACGCGGCCGCCCAGGACCTGGTCACCGGTCGCAAATCCCCCCGGCAGGTCGCCGAATTCCTGGAGAACGAGTGGGCCAAGGCGTCCTGACGAAGCCGATCCTGCCGCGGCTGCGGCACTTCCTGGCGTTCGGCGCGCCCGGCATCACGGTCTACGCCTGCTTCGTGCTGGCGCCGATCGTGGTGAGCTTCGGCTACAGCCTGACCAACTACAACCCGTTCAGTCCACCGGCCGAGTACGTGGGGCTGCGCAACTACCGGCTGCTGTTCCAGGACCCCGAGTTCCTGCTGTCCCTGCGGGTGACGACGATCCTCACCGCCATCGTGGTCGTCGTCCCCAACGTGCTCGGGCTCGGCATCGCGCTGCTGCTGGACCGGCGCGGCTGGTTCTACAACGCGCTGCGCACGGTCTTCTTCACGCCGGTCGTGCTCAGCACGGTCGTGGTGAGCATCATCTGGATCCGGCTGATGGCCGACGACGGGCTGATCAACCAGGCGCTGCGCGGCGCCGGGGTGGACGACCCGCCGGGCTGGCTGTCCGACCCGGCGTACGCGCTCTACTCGCTGGGGATCATCATGTCGTGGCAGATGCTCGGCTTCTGCGTCGTGGTCTACCTGGCCGGCCTGCAGGGCGTCCCGCACGACCTGCGGGAGGCCGCGGCGATCGACGGCGCCGGGCCGGTCGCGCGGTTCCGGCACATCACCTGGCCGATGCTGGCGCCCGCGCTGACCATCAACACCGTGGTGCTGCTGATCTCGGCGTTCAAGATCTACGACCACGTCCAGGTGATCACCAAGGGCGGGCCGGGCGCGGGCACCACCGCGACGGTCGCCTACAACGTGATCCAGACCGGCTTCACCGCCAACCGCCAGGGCTACGCCTCGGCGATGGCCATCGTGATGCTGGTGATCATCGCGGTGGCCTGCGCCGTCGCGCTCAGGCTGCTGCAACGCCGGGAGGTTCAGCTGTGACCGGGGAACGGGCGCCATGGGCGCGGCCGGCGGCGGCGCTGGCGATCGCCGTCGCGTTCTTCGTGCCCCTGTACGTGGCGTGCGCCAACGTCTTCAAGCGGGGCTCGGAGATCGGCCCGCACCCGGCCGCGCCGCCGGTCCCGCCGACCCTCGACAACGTCCAGGCCGTGCTCACCCGTCCGGACCGGCTGTTCTGGGTGAGCCTGACCAACAGCGTCGTCGTCACCGCGCTGTCGGTGGCGCTGCTGACCGTGCTGTCGGCGATGCTCGGGCACTACCTCGTCCGCGCGCGGGGCCGGCGCTGGCCGCGGGCGCTGATGCTGCTCCTGCTGGCGGGCCTGATGATCCCGCCGCAGGTGATCCTGCTGCCGATCACCCGCGTGCTGGAGACGTTCCACCTCATGACGACGGTGCAGGGACTGGTGCTGTTCAACGTCGGCTACTACGTCCCGTTCGGGGTGTTCGTCTTCTCCGGCTTCATGCGGACGATCCCCGTGGAGCTGGAGCAGGCCGCGGCCATCGACGGGGCCGGCCGCTGGCGGGTCTTCTGGCAGGTGGTCTTCCCGCTGCTGCGCCCGGCCACCGCCAGCGTGCTGATCTTCCTCGGGGTGTGGATCTGGAACGACTTCCTCAACCCGCTGATCATCCTGGGTCCGGGCCAGGGCACCACGGTCACCACCGGGATCTACCGCTCGATCGGCCAGTACCAGGCCGACTTCGGCTCGGTGTTCGCGATGATGTTCCTGGCCACCCTGCCGGTCCTGGTCTTCTACCTGCTGCTGCAGCGGCATTTCGTCAAGGGCCTGACGGGAGGCGCGACCAAGGGATGATCCAGATCACGCAGGTGCCGGTCGACCCGGTCCGGGGACGGGTGTACGAGCACGGCTGGCAGAGCTGGAGCCCGTCCGCCGCCTACCCGGTCACCGCGACCGGCGAGCGGCCCCGCCAGGATCCCCGGCTGCAGACGATGTGCTGGCGCCCGGACCGTCCGGCACCCGGCCAGGGCTTCCAGGGCGAGGGCCTGCTGGCCGTCGAACCGGGCGACGGCTCCCCCGCCCGGCTCTTCGCCGCCCGCGACGGGCTCCTGGAGGTCCCCTCCGTCCGCGCGCGGCTGCACCGCGACCGGCTTGTCATCGAGGCGGACGGGCCCGTCGACGAGATCCCGCACCCCGGCGGCATCGAGGCGGCCCTGGCCCGCTGGGCGGACCTGTTCACCGAACGCGCCGGCGTCCGCCCGCCGCGGCCCGCCCCGACCGTCTGGTGCACCTGGTACCACTACTTCGGCGAGGTCACCGAGGCCGACATCGCCGAGAACCTCGCCGCCATCGCCGACCGCGGGCTGCCGGTCGAGGTGGTCCAGATCGACGACGGCTGGCAGGCGGGGATCGGCGACTGGCTCGACGACCGCATCGACCTGCCCGCGATGGTGTCCCGCATCCGGGCCGACGGCCGCCGCGCCGGCGTCTGGATCGCGCCCTTCCTCGTCGCCGCCGGCAGCGACCTCGCCCGCGCGCACCCGGAGTGGCTCGGCGGGGACGCCGGGCACAACTGGAACCGTCCCCTGCACGCACTCGACACCACCCACCCCGGCGCACGGGACCACCTGCGCCGGGTCTTCGCCCGCCTGCGCGACCTCGGCGTCGACTACTACAAGCTGGACTTCCTGTACGCGGGCGCGCTGCCGGGCCTGTCCGCCTACCGCGACGCCATCGCGCTGATCCGCGAGACGGTGGGCCCGGAGGCGTACCTGCTGGGCTGCGGGGCCCCGATCCTGCCCAGCGCCGGGCTGTTCGACGCGATGCGCGTCGGCCCCGACATCGGCCTCACCGTCGCCCCTCCCGACGGCGACCTGTCGCGTCCCTCGCAGCACGCCGCCACGATGACCACGGTCGCGCGGGCCTGGCAGCACGGCCGCCTGTGGGTGAACGACCCCGACTGCCTGATCGTCCGCCCCGCCGTGGAGGACCGCGAGGCGTGGGCCCGTACCGTCGAGCGGTACGGCGGCCTGCGCGCCTCCTCGGACCGGATCCTCGACCTGGACGACTGGGGCCTGGAAACGACCCGCCGCCTTTTGGCCGCTCCCCCGCCCCCCACCCCGTTCAAGTCGCCGCCTGCCGGCCGCCAGCGTCCGTGACCAGGTGGGGCAGCCGGCGGTCGAGCCAGCGGGGCAGCCACCAGTTCGCCCGGCCCAGCAAGGCCATGGCCGCGGGCACGAGCACCATGCGGACGATCGTCGCGTCGAGCACGATCGCCGTCGACAGCCCCAGGCCGAGCATCTTGACCAGCGGCGACGGGTTGGCGACGAAGCCGAGGAACACCACCGTCATGATCAGTGCGGCGGAGGTGATCACACGGCCCGTGCCGGCCATGCCGCGGGCCACCGACTCGGCGGTGTCGCCCGTGGCGTCGTAGTTCTCCCGGACGCGGGAGAGCAGGAACACCTCGTAGTCCATGGACAGGCCGAAGAGGACCGCGAAGAAGATGGTGGGCAGCGGGGACACGATCGGGATCGTCTCGTCCAGGCCGAACAGGTCCTTGAGCCAGCCCCACTGGAACACCGCGACCACGACGCCGTACGCGCCGCCGATCGACAGCAGGTTCATCACGACGGCCTTCAACGGCACCGCGATGGAGCGGAACACCACCATCAGCAGCAGGAAGGACGCGGCCAGGATCGCCGCGATGAAGATCGGCAGGGTGTCCGCGAGCTGCTCGGTGAGGTCATCGGTCATGGCGGTCAGGCCCGCCACGGAGACGTTCGCCGGGACGAGTTCGCGGACGCGGTCGAGGGTCCGCGGCGTCGCGGCGTCAGTGGCCGCGGTGGTGGGGATCGCGGGCAGCACGATCGTGTCCCCGGCGGCGGAGGCGCGCGGCTCGCCGACCGTCGCGATGCCGGGGTCGGCGGCGACGCGCGCGGACAGCGCGGGGATGTCCTGGGCGTCCGTGCCCTGACCGCGCAGGTCCGCGACGAGCAGCAGCGGAGCGTTGATGCCCGGGCCGAAGCCCTCCGCCAGCAGGTCGTAGGCGCGCCGGTGCGTGGTGCTGGCCGAGTCGTCGCCGGCGTCCGGGAAGCCCGTTCGCATCGACAGCGCCGGGGCGGCCAGCAGGGACAGCGCCAGGGACGCGACGATCAGGTACGGCCACGGCCGGCCGGAGACGCGGTGGGCGAAGCGCCACCAGGCCGTGTCCTCGGCCCGCTTGACGTGCCGCCGGCGGCCGGTGAGCCGCCAGGCGTCGACGCGGTCGCCGAGCAGCGCCAGCAGTGCCGGCAGCAGCGTGAGGGCGGCGGCCACGGCCAAGAGCACGACCAGCGAGGTGCTGAGACCGACCGAGATCAGGAAGCCCAGGCCGGTCAGCGAGAGGGCGGCCATCGCCACGACGACGATGCCGCCGGCGAACAGGACGGCGGAGCCCGCCGAACCCATGGCGTTCGACAGCGCGGTGGGGTTGTCCTCTCCTGCGGCCCGGTTCTCGCGGTAGCGGGCCATGATGAACAGGGCGTAGTCGATGCCGACCCCCAGCCCGATCATCGCGCCGACGGTCGGCGCGGCGGTGGAGACGTCCATCGCGCCAGCCAGCAGCGCGATGCCGCCCAGGCCGGCGGCGACCGTCACCAGGGCGAGCGCGACCGGGACCAGCGCGGCGACGACCGTCCCGAACGCGACGAGCAGCACCACCAGCGCGGCCAGCACACCGGCCGCCTCGGTGCCCGAGCTCACCGGCTCGGCGTTGATGAACGCCGCGTCGCCGCCGAGCTCCGCCGCGACGCCGGCGTCCCGTACCGGCTCCATCGCGTCGCTGATCGCGGCGAGCGGCGCCCCGCCGAGAGCGGTCGACGGCACGTCGAAGGAGATCTCGGCGAAGCCGATGCGACCGTCGGGCGACACCGTTCCCGCGGTGAACGGAGCGGCCGCCCTGGTCACGTGCGGCACCTCGGCGATCCTGGCGACGGCCGCGTCGATGGCCGCCCGGTGGCGGTCGAGCCGCTGCCCTTCCGGCACGGCGAAGACCGCCTTGGCGCCGCCGCCGGCCGCCTCGGGGAAACGCTCCTCGAGAAGCCGCGCGGCCTTCTCGCTCTGGCTGCCGGGAGCGACGAAATCGTCGGCGAACGTTCCGCCGGCGGCGCCCGCCAGCCCTGTGAGGAGGACGGCGGCGACCACCCACGCCCCGATCGTGGCCCATGGTCTGCGGGCAGCGGCGGCGGCGACACGACAGATGACGCGATGCATGACAGTGCTCCTGGGGACGACGAGTGCGCCGGTTCGGCGCCGTCTCCACCGTCCACGCCGGGAGCGGCGGGGTCGCCCCTCCACGGTCGGGAAGTCCCTCCGCCGCACGGCGGGTCGTACGCGGCCGACCGAGGCGTGCTCTCCCCCCAGGAGACGGAGGCCCGCCTCCGCCGCCAGACGGATGACCGCGAGTTCGGCCTGGCCTACGGTGTGGCCATGCCCGCCGAGACGGTGAACCGCACGGCGCCCGCCCCGAGCAGGTTCCGGGGCCCCTTCACCCGCTGGCCGCGCGCGGCGGACGCCGCTCTCGCGCTCGCGGTCTTCCTCGCGACGGTGTTCCTGATGGACGGACCCGGCGACGCGGTGTCCGTCCGTCCCATCGGCGACGTCCAGATCGGCGCCCTGCCGGTGTTCGCGGTGGGCGCCGCGGCGCTGTACTGGCGCCGCCGCCATCCGCTCGTCGTCGTCGGCGTGGCGGTGGCCGCCTGGGCCGTGACGCTCGTCGGCGTCGACGACAAGGACATGACCGGCATGGTCACGCTCATCGCCCTGTACAGCGCGGGCCGGTACTCCACCGAGGATCGATGGGGCCGGGCGGGAGTCGCCGCGGCCGTCCTGGTGGTCAACGTCGAAGGCGTCACCGCTCGGGCCCCGTGGGAGGAGGCCGCCGTCTACGGCACCATCGCCATGTTCGGGGTGTGGTACGTCGGGCGCCGCCTCCGGCTGCGAGCGGAGCGCGCCGCCCAGTCGCTGCGGGCACAGGCCGCCGAGGCCCACCGGATCGTAGCCGAGGAACGGACCCGCATCGCGCGCGAACTGCACGACGTGGTGGCCCATCGGGTGAGCCTCATGACCGTGCAGGCCGGCGCGGCCAGGGCCGTGGCCTCCGAGGACCTCGACGGCGCCCTGCGGGCGATGGGAGCGGTGGAGGAGGCGGGCCGCCAGGCGCTCGGCGAGCTGCGCCACCTGCTCGGGGTCCTCCGCCCGGAGGCCGGCCTGGACGGGCTGGGTCCCCAGCCCGGTCTCGCGGATCTCCCCCGGCTCGTCGAGCAGATCCGCAAGGCCGGAGTGGAAGTGTCGCTGTCGGCGGACGGCGCGCCGGCCGAGCTTCCGGCGCGCGTGGACCTGTTCGCGTACCGCATCGTCCAGGAGGCGCTCACCAACGTGCTGAAACACGCCGGACCGGGCGCCCATGCCGAGGTGCGGCTCGGCACCGACGGGGACGCGATCGTCATCGACGTGCTGGACGACGGCCGCGGCCCCGTGCCCGGACCGGCGGCCGCAAAGGGCCACGGCATCATCGGGATGCGGGAGCGGGCACTACTGTTGGGCGGCACCCTCGACGCTCACCCGCGCCCGGGCGGCGGGTTCCGCGTCGCAGCCCACCTGCCCACCGGAGGAGAGCCGGCGTGAGCATCCGGGTCGCCGTGGTCGACGACCAGGCGCTGGTCCGCGGCGGCTTCGCCATGATCTTGCGGGTCCAGGCCGACATCGAGGTGGTCGCCGAGGCCGGGACCGGGCTGGAGGCGATCGAGGTGGTGCGCCGGCACCGTCCCGACGTCGTCCTCATGGACATCCGGATGCCCGGCATGGACGGCCTGGAGGCGACGTCCCGGATCATGGCCGAGGCCGACTGGAACGTCCGCGTGCTGATCCTGACCACCTTCGACCCCGACGAGTACGTCTACCGGGCCCTGCGCGCCGGTGCCGGCGGCTTCGTGCTCAAGGACATCCCCGCCGACCAGCTCGCCGGCGCCGTCCGGACGGTGGCCGACGGCGGGGCGCTGCTGGCCCCGTCGATCACCCGGCGCCTCATCGGCCGGTTCACCGAGCGCCTCACCGTCAATGCCACCGTCGCCGGCCGGCTGGACCGCCTCACCGAACGGGAGCACGAGGTGCTGACCGCCGTCGCGCGGGGGGCCAGCAACTCGGAGATCGCCAAGGAGCTGTTCATCGGCCCCGCCACCGTCAAGTCGCACGTGTCGGGCATCCTCACCAAACTCGGCCTGCGCGACCGCACCCAAATGGTGATTTTCGCGTACGAGAGCGGCCTCATCAGAGCCGGCGACCACGACATCGGCCATTGAAAACCCCGGCGGATTGATTTCGCGGAACGGGGGAAGGTAGCCGCCGACATCGATCGGGGGGGGATCATGCCTACTTACGTCGTGCTGTACAAGTGGACGGATAAAGGCCGCAGCGACGTGGCCACGCTGCCGGACCGCGTCGCCCAGGTCAGCAGCCGCTTCCAGGAGATGGGAGGAAGGGTTCACGGCATCTACCTGACAATGGGGCAATATGACCAAATTGCCATACTAGAGGCGCCGAACGACGAAACCATCGCCCGTTTCGCCGCCTACATCGCCGGCCGAGGAAATGCCGGCTCCGAGACGCTGCGCTGCTTCTCCATGGAAGAAATGCGCGAACTTCTCTGACCCGCCATCCGGCACACGCGATCGCAGCGGTCGTCGCGGGTCGGCCTCGCCGACCCGCTCCGCCGGGGAGGCGAGCCGACAGAAATCTTCGCAAATCACCACGATGATGACAGGACACAACCAACCCGCTACTCCGCGTGGAATTCATCACACTCAGCCATCAATCGCTTCGCATCCGTCGCACTGGTGCACTACAGTCCCGTGACCAGGCGTGCCATGGAAGGCCGTCCCTTTTGTCCGATTTCGGAACGGCTGCTCCCACGGCCACCTCATGAGGAGGTCACATGCGCGGAGACCTGAAGACCCTCTACGACGCCCACGCACACCGCCTGTACGCGCACTGCTGGTCGCTGCTCGGCGACCGGCGCGCGGCCGACGCGCTCAAGGACACCTTCACGCAGGCGATGCACCAGCCGCCGCGCGACGAGACGGTGCTGTGGCTGCACCACCTGGCGCGTACGGTCTGCTCCGAGCGGGGGGCGTTCGACCGCCGGGCCCGTCCCGTCTTCACCCAGGCCGCCACCGACCCGCTGCTGAGCGCGGTCGCCAGCCTGCCCGCCGATCACCGCGAGGCGCTGCTGCTTTCCGCGGGTGAATGGCTCGAGCTCCGCGACATCGCCCGCGTTCTGCGCTGCTCGCCGCTCAGCGTCCGCGAACTGCTGCACGAGGCGCGCACCGCGCTGGAACGCGCCGTCCTGGACGCCCTCATGCGCGGCGCCGCCGACCCCGCCAAGCACATGGACGTCATCGAGGCGTTCGAAAGGGGACGGCTTCCGCACCTTCTGGCCCGCCGCGTGCCCGCGTGGGCGCCCGCCCCGCTGCGCGACCAGGTGCTCGCCGCCGCCGACCCCGAGCGTGATGAGATCGGCGACGCCCCCGCGGAGCCCGCCGCCGCCCCGACCGACCGAGTCGTCGTGATCGGCTCCGAAGCCGGCCCGGAACGGGAGCGTCCCCGCCGCCGCAAGGCGGCCCTCAAGGGTGTCGGCGGCGTGGCCGGGGTGGCCGCCTCGGTCGCGGCCGGCCTGATGCTGACCTGGCCGTCCGGTGGCGGTGACGCGGCGAACGCCCTCGGGCCGGCCGACGGCAACACCCGTCCCGGCCCCGCCCCGGTGGGCAGCGTCACCGAGCAGCCGACGGAAACCCCGAAGAGTCCGGACGGCGGCCAGAAGGACACCCCTGCCCCGACGCCGACGGCCAAGGAGCGGACCCCCGTCACCGAGGAGCCCTCGGGTTCGGGCGGCGCGACCGGCTCGACGAAGTCCCCGAAAAACGACACCCCTGCCCCGTCCAAGCCCTCCGGCGGCTCGTCGAGCTCGCAGCAGGCCCCGACCCAGCCTGCGCCCCCGCGGGAGGAGCCCGAGCGGCGTCCGGACGGCTCGCTCAAGCCCGTCACCGACATCGTCGATTCCATCACCTCCCCGATCGTCGGGGGCCTGACAGGCCAGCAGTCGGGGGACTAACCACCTCCCCCGTCGTCCTGCCGCGGACCACCGGTCAGCGGGCTCGGCCGTGGCTCGGTCCGCCGGTGTGGGCGGGTGGCCGGTGCCAGGTGCCGTGGAGGGTGGCGTAAAGGGGGGAACGGGCCAGCAGGGTCGGGTGGTCGGCGAGCAGCGTGCGGGGGCCGTCCATCACCAGGATCCGGTCGGCGCGGCGGGCCGAGGTGAGCCGGTGGGCGATGACGATGAGCGTGCCGGGACGGCGGCGGAAGGCCGCTTCCACGCGGGCCTCGGCGGGTGGATCGAGGTGGCAGGTGGCCTCGTCGAGGACGACGACCCGCGCCGGGGACAGCCAGACGCGGGCGAGGGCGATGAGCTGGCGTTCGCCGGGCGTGAGCCCGCGGGGCAGCAGGGCTTGCGTGCCTCCCAGCCGGTCGCGGAGGGGGCCCAGGCCCACGGCGGCCACGGCGGCGTCGAGCTCGTCCGGGGTGGCGGAGGGACGTAGGTAGGCGAGGTTGTCGGCCAGGGCGCCCGCGAAGACGTACGCCTCCTGGGGGATGATCGCCACGGTGCGGCGCAGCCAGGCGGGGTCGGCCTCCGGGAGGGTGACGCCGCCGATGGAGACCGTTCCGCGCTGGGGTGCGGTGAGGCCGCAGAGGAGGTCGGCGAGAGTCGATTTGCCGACGCCGCTCGGGCCCACGATGGCCAGGTGGGAGCCGGGTGTAAGGGTGAACGAGAGGTCGTGGACGACGGGCTCGGCACCGGCGCCGTAAGCGAAGGTGACACCGTCCAGGACGAGGGTGTCGTCCGGGGCGGTCCTGGTGCCGGCCGGTTCCGGGACGTCGGTGGTGGCGGCGGCCTCTTCCAGGCGGCGGAGGGTCACGGCGATCTCCACTCCGGAGCCGCCGGTGGTGTGGACGGCGGCGCGGAGCGCGGGCTGCAGGTTGGTGATGACGTAGGTCAGCGCGCCGAGGACCTCCCCGGGGCTGAGGTGGCCCGAGCGGACCAGCCAGGGCGCGGCCAGCAGCACGACGAGCAGGGCGAGCTGTCCGCCCGTCAGGGCGAGCCCGACCCGAAGCGCGTCGGCGCGGCCCACGGCGCGTTCGGCGCGGGCCTGGGCGGCGATGTCGGCTCGGGCGTCGGCGAGGGCCCGGGACTCCGCGCCGCAGGCGACGACGTCGCGGATCGCGCCGCAGACGCGGCCGGCCGACCCGGCGACCCGTTCCTCGGCGAGCAGGAGGGCACGCCGCCGTTCCACCAGGGAGGGCAGCATCCAGACGATCAGCAGCAGCGACAGGAGCACCGGCGGAACGATCAGCAGGGCGACCGCGGGCGCGAGGAGGAGCAGCCCGGCGACGGCCGCCAGGACGGTGAGGACCACCTGCTGCAGGCCCTGCAGCAGCCCGGCGGCGTTGTCCCGGACGGTCTCGGCGTGTTCGGAGATCCTGGCGACGACGCCGGGGTCCGGGCGCTCGCCGG
The DNA here is from genome assembly GCF_039532545.1 of Actinomadura vinacea. Classification (NCBI taxonomy): domain Bacteria; kingdom Bacillati; phylum Actinomycetota; class Actinomycetes; order Streptosporangiales; family Thermomonosporaceae; genus Actinomadura; species Actinomadura vinacea. The sequence goes on from NZ_BAAARW010000020.1 coordinate 274,772, forward strand.
ACACCAGGCGGCGCAGCGTCCCGGTCACCACCCGCCGGACGAGCCGGTCGCGCATCGGCTCGACCACCCGGCTCAGCGCGGACGGGACGTACCGGGCGCCGATCGAACCGGCCACCATGACGGCGCCGAGAACGGCCAGCCAGGCCACGCCGGTCCAGGGCCGTTCGCGCAGGAAGCCGCGGTCGGCGGCGAGGGCGACCAGCCGCCCGGACACGAGCGCGGGCAGGGTCGTGACCGTGGACCAGGCCAGGACTGCGAGCACCGCACGGCGCTGGCCGCGGAGCATTTCGCGGACCGCGGTCATCGGTCGTTCTCCGGGACGGAGAACTGCGCGCGGTAGCGGGGATCGGCCCAGAGTTCGCGGTGCGGGCCGAGCGCGCGGACCCGGCCGTCGTCGATCCAGGCGACCAGGTCGGCGTGCGCGGCCGTGCCCGCCCGGTGCGCGACGACCAGGCGGGTGCGGGCGTTGGCATCGGCGAGCGCGGCCTCCACCTGGGCCTCGGTGACCGAGTCGAGGCTGGAGGTGGCGTCGTCGAGGACCAGCAGCCGGGCGTCGCGGACCAGCGCACGGGCCAGGCCGAGGCGCTGGATCTCACCACCGGACAGCGGGGCGTCCCGGAGCGGCGTCGCGGTTCCCTCGGGCAGCAGCCGGACGAAGCCGTCCGCGCGGGCGCGGGCCAGGGCGAGCTCGACGCGGCCCGCGGGCAGCGGGCCCGCCCCATAGGTGATCGTGTCGGCGACGGTCGTGCCGAGCAGCTCGGGTCGTTCGAAGGCGTGCGCTATGGCGCCGCGCAGCGCGGTGGGCTCCAGGTCCGCCAGGGGGACGCCGTCCAGCAGCACCTCCCCCGAGTCGGGTGTGATCAGCCCTCCGGCCACCCGGGCCAAGGTCGTCTTGCCCGCTCCCGAACGGCCGACCACCGCCAGCGACCACCCGGCCGAGACGGTCAGGTCCACCTCGTGCAGCAGCGGCCCGTCCGGGCCCAGCACGGTCACGCCGCGCAGTGACAGCTCCCCCTGCCCGGGCGGCAGTGGACGGCCCCCCGGCAGTGGAACGGGCACGTGGAGCACGTCGGTGACGCGTCGCACCCCGGCGCGCAGCCGGGCCAGGCGGAGGAGGAACGGCACCTGCGCGAGGATCGTCAGGGCCATCGGCGCGTAGCCCGCCACCGCGATCATCGACCCCGGGGTCGTGCGGCCCGCCATCACGCCCTGCCCGGCGACGGCCAGCGCGGCCAGGCCGGTGAGGGGGACGAGCAGCGTTCCCTGCCCCTGCATCCGCCCGAACGCCCGCCACAGCGCGCGGCCCGAGCCGGCCAGTTCGGGGAGCGGCGCGAGGACGCGGTCGGCCTCGCGGCGCCAGGTGCCCGCGCCGCGGATGGTGCGGACGCCCGTCTGCGCGTCGAGCATCCGCGAGGAGATCTCGGCCTGCAGTTCCTGGTAGCGCGTCGACAGGTCGGTGGCGCGGCGGACGAACAGCCGCATCAGCACCAGCCCGAGCGGGACGGCCGCGCTCACCGTCGCCACCAGCCGCCAGTCGATGAGCCAGAGCGCGATCAGGCCGCCGATCGACATCCCCAGGCCGCCGACGCCGCTCACGGCGACCACCATCATCTTCGCGGCCTGCGGCGCGCCGGTGACGACGCGGCTGCTGAGGTCGCCCGCGCCGAACGAGCGTTCCGCGGCGGTGCCGTGCGCCAGTACCCGTTCCAGCAGCAGTGACCGCAGCCGCCCCGTCGCGTCCGCGGTGCAGTACGCCTCGGCCGCCTTGATCCCCGCGCCCCCCAGCACCGCGCCGGCCAGCAGCACCGCGAGCCGGAGCGTCGGCGCGCCGCCGGACCCGCCGTCGAGGACGGAGTCGGCCGCCGCGCCGACGGCGCCGGGCAGCAGCAGCGTGCAGGCCACGTTGAGCGCGGTGGCCGCGACCAGGGCCACGGGTCCGGCGGGCGCCGCGCACACGACTCGGAGCAGGCGGTGATCCATGTGCCCTCAAGCTCCTCACGCACCAAGGGGCCGTCCGGGGCGGGCGATGCCACCCCGGACGGCCCGGTCATTTCAGCAGGTTCAGCAGCAGTTGGAGAAGCTGCCGGTGCTGCAGCACTCCCACCAGCTCAGGTTGCTACGAGTGGCGTTGGGAGCCTGCTCGACCTCCATGCCCTGCAGTTCGAGAATCAGCGCCATGTCGGAATTCACCTCCTCTGGAAAGGTCGTCATCCGCCCCTGCCCCGGGCTTGAGGAAGGGGAGTCCAAGTGATCGGCCGGAGAGCGCGCCGCCGAGGCTGAGCAGCACACCGGCCGTTCCGGTGCCGAGGTCCATCGAGAGCCGGAGGAGCTGGTCGCCGATGAAGGCGGTCCGCCCCTGGTCGTCGGCCTCGGCGTCCCGTCCCCGGTAGGAGATGGCGTGCCACCCGATGTTGCGCAGGTGGCGCCGTACGATCGGGTCGTCGGGGCGCGCCCCGGTGTGCAGCAGATAGGCGAGGATGCCCGCACGCCCGTTGAACAGCCCGCTCTGCACGAAGTACGCGGCCTCGGCGGCGCGCCGGACCCCGACCTGGGCCTCTTCGAACTCGGGCTGCGGCCGGTGCCGCAGGTACTCGTGCAGGACGATCCCGACACCCACGCTGCCGGTGGCCAGGTACGGGACGAGCCGCCAGCCCTCGTCCACCTGCAGCGTCCGGTCCTTCTCGGTCCACTTGCAGCCGTCCAGGTCGCGGCGCAGCAGCCGTTCCGCCTCGTCGAGCAGGGCCTCGTCGCCCGTCTCCTCGTAGAGCCGGATGAGGAAGAGCGCCTGCCCCGAGGGCCCGTACATCAGCCCGCCCCGGGACGGCGCGCCCGTCGCGGCCCGCCCGGTGCCCACCATCCGGTCGGCGATCTTCTCGGCCATGCGGGTGAACGAGCCGTCGCCCGCCGACCGGGCGAAGTGCAGGTGCGCGAGCCCGATGCCGGCCAGGCCCCGGTAGAGCGAGTCGTCGACGGCGTCCGGCGGCTCACCGGCGCCCGCGAAGATCTCCGCGGCGGCGGCCGGCCGGCCGAGCCGGTCCAGCGCGTAGGCGACGCCCGCGAGGCCGTTGTAGAAGCCGGGCGCGGGCCGTTCTACACCGGCGATCGCCTCCACCAGCCAGTTCTCGTGCTCGGGGAAGCGGCCCTCGCCCGTCTCCGCCAGCGCCCAGAGGACGCCGGCCGCGCCGTGGCCGAACCCGATCCCGCCGCCGGTGCCGACGAACTGCTCGATGTCGCCGGGGAAGAGCCGGTCGGCGCGTTCCGGGGTGGCGGCCGACAGGACCGCGCGGGCCAGGGAGGAGCGGAGCCGTTCCCAGCCGGACGGCTCCGGGTCCGGCCAGACGCGCGACGGGCCCTCCGGGGCGGGGCGTTTCAGGTCGGCCCGGACCTTTTCCGCGTAGTCGGCGGGCAGCGGGAACTGCTCGGTGACGACCTCGATGAACTGCTCGAACTTGCGGTCGTCCCAGCGGAGCAGCGCGGTGAGGGACATGAACATCGCCAGCCGCATGCAGCCCAGCGCGTACCGGTCCGAGGCGACCCCCGTGAATCCGGGCGGCGCCTGGTAGCCGGGGGCGCCGAGCGCCGGACGCTCCGCCTCGTCCGCCTCGTCGACCAGCTCGAAGTCGACGAACACGATCGAGTCGTCCGGGCGCACGATGATGTTGCCCGGGTGCAGGTCGCCGAAGACCAGGCCGCGGCCGTGCAGGTCGTCCAGCGCCGTCTCGACCCGATCGAGGATCGCCAGGGCCCAGCCCGCGTAGTCGGCGATCTCCTCGTCGGTGGCGCCGAGGTGCAGGATCGGATTGCGGAGGATCATCAGGTGGTTGAGGGTGTCGCCCTCGATGTACTCCCGGACAAGGAAGTCGTGCTCCCACCACTTCCGGTGCTCGACCATGTCGGGGACGTACGGCAGATGCCCGAAAGCCTCCAGGAACCGGCGTTCCCGCTCCAGGCGGGCGACCGCGTCGTCCTCCTTGCCGTCCAGCCCCGCCAGCGGCCGCGCCTCCTTCACCAGCACCGCGCGGCCGGTCTCGGCGTGCGAGGCCCGGTAGAGCCCGCCGCCGTTGGAGAAGTGCAGCGCCTTCTCGATCCGGTAGGGGAACGGCTCGGCCCCGGACGCGTCGCGACCGGCGATGGCCACCCGGAGGAAATCAGGGACCTCCACCCATTCGGGCACGCGGAATACCGGCTCGCGGAGGTCGGGGACCAGGCGTCCGTCCAGGTCCTCGATCGCGGGAACCAATTCCCCTTCATCGGTGCGGCAATACCGTTCCCGGATTCCGCCGTAACGGACGAAGAGCGGGCCCTTGTTCCAGCGGAGATCGCTCAGGATGTACGGGCCGGGGCGGCCGTCGAGAAGCACATCGAGTTCGCGGAGCGTCCGTTCGAGAATGATCTCGTCGGCGGGGTAGATGGTGATGAACTTTCCGCTGCCCCCGCGCTCGGCGTACTTGCTGTTGCGCACCCACAGGATGCGCCGGCTGCGCAGGAACTTGAACACGATCCCGTGCTCGAAGCAGTAGCGGGAGACGATGTCCAGGACCTCGTCGGCGGTGTCGAGGCCGGACGAGACATGGATCTTCCACCCCTGGTCGGCCAGCGTGTTCTGGCCGTGGCCTTGGACCGTCCACACGCCGCGCGGCTCGCGCCACCAGCCCTCGGGCACCGGTCGCGCCGCCGCGTATCCGTCCGCGCCGGCCTCGTCCGCAGGGCCGCCGGGAGCACCGGGAGCGCCCTCCACGGCCGTTCCGCGGCCCGCGGCAGGCGAGTCGTAGAAGAGCGGATCGGCCATGGCAAAGGCGTGATACCGCAGATCCAATGCACTACCCCATTCTGTTGCCGGCCGTCGGCGAAACCGTCACTCATTGGCGGGGTTCGCGGTTTCGTCGATCGGCTCCGACTGATGACAAGCTTGCGCGAAGCGGCGGAATACAGCCACGCACTTCGGTCAGCCCCGAAACGAGCAGGTCAGCCCGGGTGGGCTCGGGAAGGGTAAGGAGATTGACCACGGGCGGCGCCTGCCGATCCGGCCGGGGCGCGGTTATAGTCCCCCGGGTGAACCGGACGGGAGGCTTTTCCGATGGCACTCTTGAAAATCTTGAATAAGATCCGATGGGCGTTCTGATCGGCGCCGGCCTGGCGGCGGTGACCACGCTCGTGCTGCTGGCCGGGGCCGCGGGGCACGTGCTCAGGCCGGACGCGCTGCGGGACGCGCTGCGCGCGCACGAGACCGTCCCGGCGCGGCTGGTCGTCCCGGTGGCCGTGGCGGTCCCGGTGGCGGAGGGAGGCGCCGCCCTGCTCGGGGCGTTCGCCCTCTTCACGGGGTGGCCCGCGGGTCTGAGGACCGCCATGGCCTGGTCCGCCGCGCTGCTCGCGTGCTACGGCGCCTACGCCTTCGTCGTGGCAAGGTCCCGCTCGGGGGTCCCGTGCGGATGCTCGGCCGACGGGACGCCGATGACCGGCTGGGTCGCGGCGCGCGCCGCCGTGCTGGGACTGCTGAGCGCCGTGGCGGCCGTCGCCGCGGACTCCGCGGCGGACCTGGACGGCGGTCGCCTGGCGACCGTGCTGCTGGCCGGCGGGGTGTTCGGCATGCTGCTGTGGGAGCTGCCGGTGACGATGTCCCGGGGAGTCCCGCGATGAGCTTCGCCGAGGCCGCCGACCTGCTCTCCTGGACGGGACTCCTGCTGCTCGCCCTCGTCGCCGCCAGGCTCGGCCGCCGGGTGCGGGCGCTGGAGGCGCGCGTCCCCGAGCTGGGGCTCCCCGCGGGCGCCCGGGCCCCGGCGCTCGACCGGCTGCGGGTCGGGCGGGACGGCCCCGCGCTGCTGCTGTTCCTCAGCTCCGGTTGCGGCGCGTGCCCCGTCGTCCTCGACGAGGCGCTGTCCATCGCCGCGGCCGGTACGTCCGTTCCGATGCACGCGGTGTTCCCCGACGAGGCGCTGCCGATGCGCGGCAGGGAGCACCTCGTCCAGGTGCACACCGGCGAACGGTCGCTGCTGGCGGACTACCGGGTGCCGAGCACGCCCTTCGCCGTGCTCGTCGCGTCGGGCCGGGTGCGGCGCGCCGAGCCGATCCGCTCACCGGACGTGCTGCGTGAGCTGGCCGTCCCCAACTCCCCCTGACGAACCGCCCCGGCGGCCGGCCACCGGTGGGGCTCGTTCAGGCGTGCCGGGCGCTCGCCATTGTGGAAGAGGGCGGCGCCCAGCGGGGTGATGCTGTGCATCACCTGGCGCCCCATCCGGCCGGTGATGATGAGGCCCGCCTCGCGAAGGATCTTGGCGTGCTCGCTGGCCGTGGAGAGCGTGACGCCGAGCCGCCGGGCCAATTCGGTGGTCGTCGTCCCCCCGATGACCCCCTGCAGGGCCGCCGCCCGGGTGGGGCCGAGCAACGCCGCCAGCGCGTCGGGGTGCCCATCGCACGGGCCGTCGGGGACGGTCAGCGGGCCCGCGAATTCCGTGGAGGCGGGGAAGAACAGCACGGGCGGCTCGTCGGCGGACTCCTTGACAACCGACTCGCGCCCGCAGAAAACCGACGGCGCCAGAATCATCCCGCGCCCGTCCAGCCGCAACTCCCGATGCCCGTGGTAATGCAGCTTGAGCGTGCCGGAATTCCAGCCGATGTCGACCGCCAGGGTCGAGAGGAGCCGTTCGACTCCCCCTTCGGCGATGACGCGGAGCCGGCACGAGCGATCGAGATCGATCCTCGCCTGGATGCGCTCCCAATAGGGGGCTATTCCAGCGTGGTGGTAATCCCGGAGAGCGCGCTCCAGGGTCTTCATCATTCGCGGGTCGCGGGCCGCCAGGGCCGAGACCCAGCCGGGCGGACGCCCCTTCCACGAGAGCCCGGCCAGATCCCGCGCGATCCGCTCCCCTGGGGTCGCGAGCACCGAGGCGAGGCCCTCCTCCCATGTCGCCGCACCCTCTTCGGGCATGAGGAACCCGGCGAACGCCCCGCTCGGCGGGCACAGCGGAAGAAGCGGCGTCCACGCCGAGGCGGGCACCCGTTCCTTGGTCCTGGTGCGCCATCCTCCCAGCAGGGCGTTGCGTGAACGTTCACGCAGCGCGCGGATGCTCAGCATCGTCTCCCAGAAGGGGTGAGCGGCGCGGATACGGATCCTGGTTAGATCATCCTCCGAGAAATGAATGTTCAGCATGCCTTCCCCCGTTGCCCCGGCTCCCCGTCGTCCGTCCGGTTCCACTCCCAGCGGATCCTTGATCACCCCGGTTCCCCAACCGGCGATCTTTACCCAAGGACCCCACCAAACAAGACATAAGGTTCAAATTAAGTTATTTCCCCTTTGCCATAGGCAATCACGCCTGATCATTATCAACAGGAAGTACAACCAGATGTCAAGGCAATTGTTCATAGCCGGATGTGGCCACGGATCCTGGACTGACTCAGGGACGATTGCCTTTGAATGCCCTTGCCAATCGGCGCGGAGCGACGGTGGAGGCTCTCCACCAGGTTCGTGACGTCACCACCTCGCCATCGGCCTGCTCCGACTCTGCGGGTGGACCAACATCGCCGCGGGGCCCGCCGGCCGGCACCTGGCCGTCGACCGCAGCCGCCTCCTCGCCACCCTCGGCGCGACAACCGGACATCCAGGCCCATAACGCGAGAACGCCGAAACCCGGCCAGAATCACCCCCTCTCGTGCACAATGAAGGCCATGGGCCTGTTGGAACAAATGGCACCGAATTTGGGCGGCGTTGTTCGTCGGGACGCCTGGTGGATGGGATGGAACACCTTGCTGGCCTGGGTTCCGGTGGCCCTGGCATGGGGGCTGTTCCGAGGTGGCGCCGACCGGTCCGTGTCGCGGTCGCCCCTATGGTGGGCGGGGCTGGTGCTGTTCGTGCTATTTCTGCCAAACGCCCCGTACGTGGTGACCGACCTGTTCCATCTTCCCTACGCCTTGTGGCCGGAAGGTCGCGATGGCCCGGTGGTGACCGCAGTCCTACCGGTCTACGCGGCGTTCATCGGGTCGGGCTTGCTGGCCTACTATCTGGCGCTGGCAGGGGTACGCCGCTACCTCGGCCTGATCGGGCTGGGAGCGTGGCAGGGCCGGGTCACTGTGGCGGCGCACGCCCTCTGTGCCATCGGGATCTTCCTTGGACGGTCGGCCCATCTCAACAGTTGGGAACTGGTCATCGATCCGCTCGGCACGTTCGAGGGGATCGTGCTGCACCTGACCTGGCGTTGGGCACCGGCCCTGATCCTGGCCACCTTCCTGGTCACCTGGACAGGCCACTTCATGGCCAAAGCAATCACTGAAGCCGTTCGGGACGCGACCCTGCAAGGCGCCCTCCGCCTGCACATGAATCCCAGGCACGGAGGCTCGCCAGAGAGCCTCTGAGTCTTGATCGTGCCGAATACGCGCCCACGCCCATGTCACTGGTCAGGGATCACGGGCACAGTGAGTTTGCCAGGTGAAGCAGGGTGCGTACCCCCCGAGGCCACCGGGTTGCACGCCCCAGTGGCCCGGCAGCGGGAGGCCAGCGGTCAGGCCAGGTCGAACTTCCCGGCCTTCACCTGCCGGGCGAAGGCGCCGAAGGCCGCCGAACCGAACACGAGCTTCGGCCCGTCCGGGTCCTTGGAGTCCCGCACCGCCACATCATGCGGACATCCAGCCAGCTCAACGCACTGCCCACCGGTGTCTGTACTGTGGCTGCTCCTACGCCACACTCCCCCGACTTCCACGCAATCCCCACCTGTGTCTCCGGAGTAGCTGCTTTTACGCCACTGGACCGAACACCGGTCTGGCTTGCTCACAGGCTCTCCAAGATCTCGTTCAGGAGCTGAAGGGAGTCGTCCACGGACAGCGCCACCCCCCTAATCTTGTCAAAACGTACCCCAAAGGCTCGCACTACCTCACTCCGCCGATGAAGTTGCCCTCCCACATGCCCCTCTTCGTAGGCCATGTCCACGCCATCGCGCAGCCCAAGGATCGTGAAGGCACCCATGGTTCCCTCGTATGCACCTTGAGAGCTCGGGACGATCTGTAGAGTCACGTTCTCCCGGATTGCCACGTCCACCAAGTGCTGAACCTGACCACGCATGACGTCGATCCCACCAACCGGGCGTCGGATCGCCCACTCGTCGTACACAACGACGGCATGGCACGGATCCTCGCCCACCAAGATCTCCTGCCGTGCCATCCGCGTGGCGACCAAGCCTTCGGCATCCTCAGCCGACCGCCCACGCCGAAGCACCTCGAAGGCGTACTCGGGAGTCTGGAACAAGCCCGTTACCTGCATTACCTCCAGCTTGTGGATAAGTACCGCCCCTGCTTCCCAATGGAGATACTCGGGAAACCCCGGAGGCAGCAACTCCAACTGGCCAACCTCTTGAATCCATATCCAATTTCGACGAAATGACCCGTTTGTCTCGAAGAACGTGTCACAGTCCTGAGCCAGCTCTTCGGAGGGACTCCCCGTCCCCTGCCTCGATCTGGCCGATCCACTGCGGCGTGTAACCGATCTTCTTCGCCAACTCGGGCCGCGTCAGGCCCGCGGCCTCGCGGTACGCACGCAGTTCCCTAGCCAAAGTACTGAGCGGGAGTCTGAGGGACACCTGGGTCACGGGGGCGACGGGGCATCGGTTCCTCCGGGGATAGAAACCTGATCGACTTTCTAACGGCCGAGGCCGCTTTCCAGCGCTGCTTTTCTCGCTCTTCCCGACGATAACTCGATCACGCCATGCTTGCGAGCGGCAACGGAGAGAAACAACGTCGCGAGGCCCTATCCATGTCGAACACCCGCATCAATCACGACCGCCAGGCGCTCATCGAGCTGCGGACGGACTTCCCCGGCCACCGGATCTTCCGGGGCACGCGCGGGGACGGACAGCCCGGCAGTTGGGTCGCCACACTCCGCGATCCAGCCTGCGGCGTGGATCCGACCGTCATGGCCGACACCGCCGAAGACCTCCGCAAGGCGCTGAAGATCGAGGCCAGCCGGGCGACGGTTCCCGGCGCGAAGCGATGACGGCTTGGGGAGGTCCGAGCCCGCGCCACACCAAGCCCCGCCGCCTGTGGACGGGCACGGCAGTGCTCCGTCCCCCGAAGGACGCCGTGCCTGAACACCCGGCAACGCCGTCCCAGCCAATGACCGTCTTCGAGTTGCGGCGCCGTCTACCCGGTATCCACTGCTGGTGGGGGATCTGGACGGGCGAATGGTGGGCGCTCGTCCCGGCGCCCAGGGGGCACCGGCTCGTTCACGCGGCCACTGTGGACGGCCTCGCGCGGGAGATCACCACCGCGCTCGCCGAATGACCTCCGAGCCTCTCGGCGGTGGGTCAGCGCGGGGCGGCGGTTGACTCTCGGACGACGAGGGTGGTGGGGACGCGGACGCGGCGGGGACGCGTCCCGTTGCCCGAGGACTCCTGCACCAGCCGGCACGCCGTTCTGCCCGCCTCTTCCAGGGGGACCTGCAGTGCGGTGCCGCCCGGACGGGTCATGCCGATGACGGTCAGGTCGTCCGAAGCGGCGAGGCTGATGTCCTCGGGGACGCGCAGCCCGGCGCCGGGCAGCCCCATGAGCAGCCCCAGCAGCACGTAGCTGCTGTAGGCCAGGACGGCGGTGACCTCCGCCTCGTGCCGCAGGAGGTGCTCCGCGGCGGCCAGGCCGGCGTCTATCTGCGGCGGTACGGGGTCCAGCACCGTCAGGCGGGCGCCGGCGTCCGCGGCCGCCTTGAGGGCGGCCTTCTCGCGCTGCCTGTCCATCCACGAGCCGGGCGGGCCGCCGAGGTAGGCGATGCGACGGTGTCCGAGGTCGAGCAGGTGGGCCATCAACTGCCGGACCCCGCTGGGGATGTCGACGAGCACCGCGGGCAGGCCCGGGACGGCGCGGTCCACCGTCACCACCGGGAGCCGTTCCGCGGCCGCGCGCAGCGCCGCGTCGCCGCTGACCGGCGCCACGAGGACGAGCCCGTCGACGCGCGACTCCAGCTGGGTCACCAGATCGCGTTCGCGGTCCTCCGAGTGGTCGGACACCCCGAGCAGGACGTTGCCGCCCGCCTCGGTGAGCGGCTGCTGGACGCCGGTGACGATGGGCGGGAAGAAGGGGTTGGCGAGGGTGGGGACGATGACGCCGACCAGGCCGGTGCGGCCGGTGGTGAGGGCGCGCGCGGTGGCGTTGAGCTGGAATCCCATGGCGGCCGCCACGCGGGCGACGTGCTCGCGGGTCTTCGGCGCGACCATCTCGGGCCTGCTGAGCGCGCGCGACGCCGTGGAGGTGGACACGCCCGCGGCCCTCGCGACGTCTGCCAGCCGAACCATGCGCCCCCGCTTCTCCCGGCCGTTGGTAACGCCTTTTTAACGCGACCCGTTTGACCTTGTCGTCCGTCCCAGCGTAGCGTCCATGCAACCGGTTGCTGCAACCGCTTGCACCAATGATCAGGGAACGAAGGAGAATTGTGCTGCTGTCACGGAGAGCGGCAGGCCTTCTGCTGGTGCCGGGCCTGGCGCTCGTCGCCTTCGGCTTCCTCTATCCCTTCGCCGTCACGCTGTTCGCGCCGCCGGCCGCCGAGGACCCGAACGTGCTCGGCAAGCTGGGCGGGATGCTCGGCGACGGGTACGTGCTGGAGGTGGTGGCCCGCACCATCCGGGTCGCGGTGACCACCACGGCCTGCTGCCTGCTGCTCGGCTTCCCGGTGGCGTACATGATCTCCCGGGCGCCGCAGCGCCGGCGCGGGCTGCTGCTCGCCCTGGCGATCTTCCCGCTGCTGCTCAGCACCGTCGTGCGGACCTTCTCGTGGCTGGTCATCCTGGGACGCAACGGGCTGATCTCGACGATCCTGAACGACCTGCGGCTCGCGGACGGCGCACAGCTGCTCTACACCGAGTTCGCCCTGGTCGCCGGGCTCACCCAGCTCTTCACGCCGATCGTGATCCTGACCTCCTACAGCTCGCTCTCGCACGTCGACGAAGCGCTGGAGGAGGCGGCCCGGGGGCTCGGCGCCGGGCCGGGCAAGGCCTTCCGGCAGGTCGTGCTCCCGCTCGCCCTGCCCGGCGTGCTCGTCGGCGCGACGCTGGCGTTCGCGGGGGCGATCACCGCGTTCACCACGCCGCTGCTGCTCGGCGGGACGCGCAACCGGACGCTGGCGACGCTCCTGTACGACTACGCCAACGTGAAGCTCGACTGGGGCGGGGCGAGCGCGATCGCGCTGATCATGACCGCGCTGGTGCTCGCCGCCGCCGTGGCGTCCGGGCGGCTGTCGAAGGCGGGGGCGGTCTGATGCGGCGGCGTCCCGTCCTCACCGGGCTGGCCGCGCTGGCCATGGCCTTCCTGCTCGGCCCCATCCTGCTCGTCGCGGCGACCGCGTTCACCGCCGGCGACACCATCGAGTTCCCGCCGCAGGGCCTGTCGACCAAGTGGTTCGCCAAGGCACTGGCGCACGAGCCGTTCCGCGGCGCGCTCACCACCAGCCTGCTGGTGGCGGCCGGCGGGACGGCCATCGCGCTCGCCGTCGGCATCCCGGCCGCGCTCGTCCTGCAGCGGCGGCGGTTCCGCGGCCGGGGCGCGGCCGAGGCGCTGTTCCTGTCCCCGGCGATCGTGCCGGAGCTGGTGCTGGGCTTCGCGCTGTTCCAGCAGCTCATGGTCACCATGCGGATCACGGCGCTGGGCGCGCTGCTGATCGGGCACAGCGTGCTGCTGCTCCCCTACGCGGTCCGGGTGACCGGGGCCTCGCTCGCCCTGTCCGACCCAGCCCTGGAGGAGGCGGGGCGCGGGCTCGGCGCGGGACCGTTCAGGACGTTCTTCCACATCACCCTGCCGGTGATGATGCCCGGGATCGTGTCCGCGGCCATGCTGTCGTTCCTCACGTCCTTCAACAACGTGCCGTTGTCGCTGCTCCTCAACGGCCCCGGGGTCTCCACCCTCCCCGTCGAGATGCTGCACTACGTCGAGTTCTCCTTCGACCCGGTCGTCGCGGCGGTGAGCACGCTCCTGCTGGGGGCGACCGTGCTGATCGCCCTGGTGACCGAGCGTCTCGTCGGCTTCAACAAGGTCTTCAGCCAGTAGGGCAGTAAGGAAAACGCGCCAGATGACGACGCCAGTGGTCCAACTCCAGTCCGTCACCCGGGAGTTCTCCGGGACGGCGGCCGTCCGCGACCTCGACCTGACCGTGGAGCGCGGCAAGTTCACCGCCCTGCTCGGCCCGAGCGGCTGCGGCAAGACGACGACGCTGCGGATGATCGCGGGATACCTGGAGCCCACCAGCGGGGCGATCCTGCTCGACGGGAAGGACGCCACCAGGCTCCCGCCCGAGCGCCGCAACATCGGCATGGTGTTCCAGTCGTACGCGCTCTTCCCGCACCTCACCGTGGAGAAGAACGTCGCGTTCGGGCTGCGGATGCGCAAGCTGCCCGCCGCCGAGATCCGCACCCGGGTGGGCGAGGTCCTGGAACTGGTCGGGCTCGCCCACCTCGCCAAGCGCAAGCCGAAGCAGCTGTCCGGGGGACAGCAGCAGCGGGTGGCGCTGGCCCGGGCCGTGGCCGTCCGCCCCTCGGTGCTGCTGCTGGACGAGCCGCTGTCCAACCTGGACGCGCGGCTGCGCATCCAGATGCGGCAGGAACTGCTGCGCGTCCAGCGGGAGACCGGGCTCACCGCCGTCCTGGTGACCCATGACCAGGAGGAGGCGCTCGAACTCGCCGATTCCATGGTGATCCTCGACCGCGGACGGATCGTGCAGCAGGGCCCCCCGCGCGAGGTGTTCCGGGCGCCGGCGACCCGGTTCGTCGCCGACTTCCTGGGCTACGAGAACTTCCTCGACCTGCCCGGGAAGGGCCCGGTGACCATCCGCCCCGAGCACGTGCGCGTCCTCGGCCCCGACGAGGACCCGCCCGCGGACGCGGAGGTGGTCGAGGGAACCGTCGCGTCGGCCCGGTTCCGGGGCACGGACTTCGCGGTCACGGTCACGGTCGGCGACCGCACCGTGCACGCCGTCAGCACCGACGACACCCTCGTTTCCGGCGCGCCGGTGCGGCTCTGCCTGCCCGCGGCGCAGGCCATCGCACTCCCCCATGACGACGCCGCCCCCGACACCACCGCGTCCGAACCCCTCCAGCAGCAGGAGCTCCACACATGATCAAGAAGTTCACCGGCGCCACCGCCGCCGCGGCCCTGGCCGCCGTCGCGCTGACCGGCTGTGCCGAGTCCGCGGGCTCCGATCCGAAGAAGCTGACGGTGAGCACCTTCGGGTTCGGCGCGGACCGCTTCCAGAAGACCGTGGTCGAGCCGTTCGAGAAGCAGACCGGAATCGACGTCGTCGTGGAGACCGGAGCGAACGCCGACCGGCTGACCAAGCTGCGGATCAACCGCGCCAACCCCGCGGCCGACGTCGTGATGATCACCGACCTGTACGCCGCCATCGGGCAGAAGCAGGGGCTGTTCGACAAGGTCGACCCGGCCAAGGTGCCGAACCTGGCGAAGCTGTACGACTTCGCCAAGAGCAAGGAGGGCTACGGCCCCTCCTACACCTACCAGCTGCTCGGCATGCTCTACCGCACCGACCGGTTCAAGCAGCCGCCCGCGGTCAAGGACCTGTGGGGCGCCGAGCACAAGGGGAAGATCGCCCTGCCCGACATGTCCACCAGCGCAGGCGCCCCGTTCCTGCAGAGCACCGCAGCGACGTACGGTTCGGGCCCCCAGGACTCCGCCGCCGCCTTCAAGAAGCTCGCGGAGCTGAAGCCCAACGTGCTCAAGTTCTTCAACCGCAGCACCGAGCTGGTGAGCCTGCTGGAGCGCGGCGAGGTCGACATGGCCCCCGGCCTCGACCTGTTCGCGGTGGACCCCGCCAAGGCCGGAAAGCCCATCGGCTGGGCTCCCTTCCCCAAGGAGCAGGGCCGGTACGTCGCCGCCAACACCGCGCAGATCGTCAAGGGCAGCAAGAACAAGGCGGGCGCCGAGAAGTTCATCGACTACCTGCTCTCCACGGACGTCCAGACGAAGTCCGCGGCCGCCGTCAACGACAAGCCGGTCAACAAGGAGGCCAAGGTCCCCGAGACGATCACCAAGGTGTCCGGGCCGGCGGCCAGTGACCCGGCCGCCGCCGGGTTCGTCTCCCCCGACCTGGCCTACCTGGCCGACCACAACAGCGAGTGGGTGGACCAGTTCCAGCGGGAGGTCTCCGGGTGAGTCCCGCCCCCTCGCGTGTCGTCATCGACTGCGATCCGGGCATCGACGACGCGATCGCGCTGCTCCTGGCGTACGCGTCCCCGGAACTGGACGTGGCGGGCATCACCACCGTCGCGGGCAACGTCGGGCTCGACCAGGTCGTCGACAACGCCCTGCGGCTGTGCGATCTCATCGGCGGCGCGGCGGCGTCGACGCCGGTGCTGCGCGGCCACGCCGGGCCCCTCGCCCGCGGGCGGCGCCAGCCCGACGAGCCCGTGCACGGCGCGTACGGCCTGGGGGGTGTCGAGCTCCCCCAGGCCACCCGCGCCGCGAACCCGGGACACGCCGTGGACTGGACGGCCGGGGAGGTGCGCGCCCGCCCCGGGGAGATCACCCTGATCGCGACGGCGCCGCTCATCAACGTCGCCGGGCTCCTGCACACCCATCCCGGCGCGGGCGCCGCGCTCCGCGAGATCGTCGTCATGGGCGGCGCGGCGTTCGCCCCGGGGAACGTGACGCCCGCCGCCGAGTTCAACTTCTACGCCGATCCCGAGGCCGCCCGCTACGTGACCGAGTCCGGTGTGCCGCTGCGGATCGTCGGGCTCGACGTGACCCGCGCGGCCCTGACCCCGCTCGCCGACGCGGAGACGCTCATCGCCGACGGCGGCCCCGCGACCTCGGCCGCGGGCCGCATGCTGCGCCACCTCATCGAGAGGTACGAGTGGCGCCACGGTGTGCGGGCGTGCGCCGTCCACGACGCGCTCGCCGTCGCCGCCGCGATCGAGCCGGGGCTGCTGGAATGGACCGAGGCCTGGGTGACCGTGGAATGCGCGGGCGAGTTCACCCGCGGGGCCCTGGTCGCCGACGTGCACGGACGCAGCGGACACGCCCCGAACGCCCTCGTCGCGACGGGCGTGGACGCGGACGCGTTCCGCGCGTTCATGCTCTCGCGCCTGCTGGCGGCCTACGGCACGAGCGCCCCGCCCCTGACCCGCTGACAGACGGAGAACCCATGCCGATACCAAGCCGCTGCGACCTCCTCATCCGGGGCGGCAGCGTCGTCTCAGTGCACACCGGTGAGGTCCTGCCCGCGGACGTGCTGGTGACCGGCGACCTCATCCGCGCCGTCGCGGCACCGGGCGTCCGTGTCGACGCCGCCCGCGTGCTGGACGCCGACGGGCTGCTCCTGGCGCCCGGCTACATCGACGCGCACATGCACATCGAGAGCTCCCTGCTCACGCCCGCCGAGTTCGCCCGCGTCACGCTCCCCCGCGGCACGACGACGGTGCTCGCCGACCCGCACGAGATCGTCAACGTCGCGGGGCGCGCGGCGATGGCGTGGATGATCGAGCAGGGCCGCCCGGCCCGGCAGACCATGCTGTGGGCCGTGCCGTCCTGCGTCCCCGCGCTGGAGGGCTTCGAGACGGCGGGCAGCCGGCTCACCGCCGACGACATCGCCGAGATGCTCGACTGGGACGGCGTCACCACCCTCGGCGAGGTGATGGACTACCGCGCCGTGGTCGACGGCTCCGAGCGGATGCGGTCGATCGTCGACGCGGCGCGGCGCAAGGGCGTGCGCCTCGACGGCCACTGCCCGAACCTCTCCGGCGACGACCTGGGCGAGTACCTGTGGGCCGGGATCGACTCCGACCACACCAAGAACACCCCAGAGGTCGCCGTCGAGAAGGCCCGGCTGGGCATGCTGCTCATGCTGCAGGAGAAATGCCTCACCCCCGAGCTCGTGCGCCGCCTCCTCGAACTCCCGGTGCTGCCCGACTTCTGCCTGGTCACCGACGACCTGGCGGCCGACGCCATCCTCGCGCACGGGCACCTGGACCACATCGCACGCGTCGCGCTGGACGCCGGCCTGGACCCGCTGACCGTCCTGCGCGCCCTCACCCTGCATCCGGCCCGCCGCCTCGGCCTCGACGACCGCGGGGTGGTGGCCCCGGGCAAGCGGGCCGACCTCGTCCTGCTGCGCGCCCTCGACGACCCGACACCGGTCGCGGTCGTCTGCGGCGGGCAGGAGGTGACCGAGGCCCCGGAGACCCGGCCCGACAACCCCTTCGCCGACTCGGTGCGGCTGGCCGGACTCGACGACGCCGACTGCCGGTGGCGCGTCGACCTCCCGGACGGGGAGCACACGTTCCGGGCGCTGCGGGTGAACCCCGTCGACACCTTCACCGAGCCGGACGAGGTCGTCCTGCCCGTCCGCGGCGGCATCGTGGAATGGGAGGGCAGGACGACGCTGCTCGCGGTCTACGAACGCCACCAGGGCAGCGGCCGCCGGACGATGGCGCCGGTGACGGGCTTCGACCTGGCCGACGGCGCCGTCGCGACGACGTACGCGCACGACAGCCACAACCTCACCGTCGTCGCCACCGACACCGCCTCCCTGCGCGCGGCGGCCAACGCCGTCATCGGCTCGCGCGGCGGGATCTGCGTGACCGCCGCGGGACGGCAGACGCACCTCCCGCTCCCTGTGGGCGGGGTGATGTCGGCGGCGCCGGCGGCCGAGGTCGCGAGCGCCGCGGCCGCCGTGCGGAAGGCGCTGCACGAGTGGGGCTGGCGGCACCGCAACCCGTTCATGAGCATCTCGACGATGACGCTCCCGGTATCCCCGCAGATCAAGCTCACGGACAGGGGGCTGGTCCGCGTGGTCGACCGGGCCTGGGAGCCCGCCGTCCTCTGATCAGGGGGTATGCCGCGAGCGCATCAATGCATCGGGCATTGCTGTTGGCCCCTCCTCGACCCGCGGATCTACGGTCCGTCCGAGGAGGTCGGCGATGCGAGTGAGACTGGCGACAGCGATCGTCCTGCCGGCGGCGCTCTTCGTGGCCGTCCCGTCCACGACGGCACAGGCCGGCACCGCGTGCGAGCGGCTCGCGGGCAGCGCACTGCCGGACGCGACCGTCACGATCGCCGAGCGGGTCCCGGCGGGGCGCTACACGGCTCCCGACGGCCGGGTCCTGCCGTCCGTGCCCGCGTTCTGCCGGATCCACGGTCTCGCCAAGCCGGTGCCGGCCTCCAACATCGGCTTCGAGGTGTGGATACCGCTGCGGGGGTGGAACCAGCGGCTGCTGATGTTCGGGAACGGCGGCTACAGCTCGGCGATCGACTTCCCGTCCATGGGAGGGCCCCTGCTGTCGGCCGGGTACGCGACCGTCGGCACCGACACCGGGCACACCGGCGACGACCCGGACGTGTTCACGCGCGGCGCCGCCAACCCGGAGATCATCGTGGACTGGGGGCACCGCGCCGTCCACGAGACGATCGTCAACGCCAAGCTGATCGTGCGGGCCTTCACCGGCACCGGGCCCCGCTACTCCTACTTCATCGGCTGCTCGACCGGCGGCCACCAGGCGCTCATGGAGGCGCAGCGCTACCCGGGCGACTTCGACGGCATCGTGGCCGGGGCGCCCGGCAGCAACCGGGTCGCCCTCAACGCCGGGTTCCTCTGGCAGTTCCTCCAGAACCACGACCCGGAAAGCGGCTCGGAAATCGTCCCGGCGTCCAAGCTCCCACTCCTGACGAACACGGCCATCAAACAGTGCGGGGCGCGCGACGGCTTCCTCACCGACCCGCGCCGCTGCTCGTTCAACCCGGCCAAGCTCCAGTGCCCGGACGGCGACGCCCCCACCTGCCTGACCCAGCGCCAGGTCCAGGCGGTCCGGAAGATGTACTCAGGCGCCCGCGACCCGCGTACAGGCAAGCGGATCTACCCGGGCTGGCCGGTCGGCAGCGAAGCACCCGTCGTGGACGCGTCCGGCAACGTCCGGCAGGGATGGAACCGGTACTGGGGCACCACGGAGCCGAGCCGGGCGAACTTCTGGCGCCACTGGGTCTTCAACGACCCGAACTGGAACTGGTGGAAGTTCGACTACCACCGCGACATGCGCTACGCGCAGCGGAAGCTCGGTCCGATCATCAACGCCACCGACCCGAACCTGAAGCCGTTCAAGCGGAGCGGCGGCAAGCTCCTCATGTACACGGGCTGGGCCGACCCGGTCGTCTCCGCGTACGACACCATCGACTACTACAACCAGGTCGTCCAATTCACGTCGAACGGCCGGAACTCGGATACCCAGGAGTTCGCGCGCCTGTTCATGGTCCCCGGCATGAGCCACTGCGGCGGCGGCCCCGGCCCGAACGTCTTCGACACGCTGACCCCCCTCACCCGCTGGGTCGAGCGGGGCACCGCACCGACCGAGATCGTCGCGACGAAGTACGTGAACGACAACCCAGCCGAAGGCGTGTCCCTGACCCGCCCCCTGCACCCCTTCACCTGCTAGCTTCGGCGTCGAACGCCACATGGGTGCCGCATTGACGAAACCCCGCGCCTTGTGGGGCGGGGCTTCGTCATCGGGGGACGATCCGGCTCACTTGCCGATGGCCGCCTTCAAATCGGCCACGCTGCGGATGTTCTTCCAGCCGCTCGACGCGATGTCTTCCGCCCAGACGTTGACCAACCCGGTGTCGTGGCCGGAGATGAGGTGCCCTTGAGGTACAGGCGTGTACGTCCGGTGCCCGGGGTCGCCCTGGGCGAATCTCACCAGCTTGGCGGCGTCGAACCCGAACAGGGAGATTTCGGTGCCGACCGGCAGTCCTCTTTGGTAGACACCGATCGCCAGGTTCTTGGGCCGGTCGAAGTAGTAGTAGACGACCTCGCCGGATCGGGCGGGGGCGTCCTTCCACATCTCCCGCGGCCGAAGTCCTACAATGACGGCTCCCTGGCCGTCGAGTTCGTCGGCGATGAGTGCGGGCTTGACGGAGACGACCGTGCCGACGAGAGCGATGTCGACGTGTTTCAACATCGCGCGCGGGCTTGCGTACGGCTCGTACTCGAAACTCGTCGTTTTACGCATCAAGCGAACGAGGTCACCGGTGGACCGGACATCGGCCACACTCTTGGTAGGACGCTCATCTGCGGTTTTCGTCGACGCGGATGTGCAGCTTGCGAGGGCCAGCAGTATCGGCACGCAAAGTAGCGCGATTTTACGCATGGTCGCGACCCCCTAGAACCAATCGTTGAGATGCTGGGTGTGGTGTTTGCCATAGCGCCGGAATTGAATGCCCGTCGGCGGCGTGCTGCCGCTGTTGATCATGCAGTCGGTGCTGCTGCCGCCGTGGGTCAGCCCACCCGAGTGCCCAAGCTCATGGCAGGCGGTCTGCGCCTGGTCGATTTCGTCGTGTGATCCCTTGTTGATCTGGCCCAGATCGAGAGTGAGATAGTATTGATCACACCGGTCGTTGTCGTAGTCCTCGCAGGGGGCCTTGCCGCTGACGCCCTCCGCGAGGTTCCCTTGCCTCCAGACCACGTCGGTCTCGCCGCCGCCCGAGAGCTTGCAATCGCCGTCATAGTTCACGTTGACCTGGGTCGGGTCCATGGCGTCCCACATCGCCTCGTTAATGCCCGACTTGAGGTCGGCGCTGACAGTCGGGGAGTAGCAATACCCGTGCGGATCCTCATCGGGATGCGCTCCGGTGTCCCCGGTCTGGTTGCCCCACGGGTCCGCCGAAGCGGTCAGTGCACTCCCACCCATAATCGCCGCGAGGACCATCGCGAATCCGATATTGCGTGCCGTTCTAAGACTCACCTGAACCTCCATTCGAGACGGCGTACATCAGGCACACCGCCGCAGGGCAGAGCCGCTATTCAGGATGCCGGCGTGGCGGGCTAGTGCCTTGATGGCGTATAACACAGCCGTCGATCCAGTGCCTTTGCTGGCTGTGGAGCAGATGCCCTGTTTGACTGAACCTATGTATCTCTGCCTGCCACTGCCAGATCACGGCTGCACAATTTCGCTGCACTAGCAGTGCACCAAGCGCAACGGACTATGAGGGGTGCATAGCGGAACCGGTGACCCAGTGCACGTCAATGGTTCGAGGTGGATGTGGGCTTGCCGCAGGAACGTGGGCAGCAGACTTCGCTTCCGCTGAGTGGAAGTGCTGCAGCTTGAAGGTGCGGCGCGGGGGTGGAGCAAAACGCGCGGTCCGGTGCGCGATCGAGGCGACCGCAACACGAAATTGTGACCAGCACTGCACACCGAGTCGCCAAACTCGGCCCCACAAGGTGTTATCACCGACCGCACCAGTGTGATCACGGAACTGGACCTATATACGGAATGTAAGATTTGCGAGTTCCGCTTGTCCTTGATCGCGAGATCCACTACTGATGTGCAACGTGGTTCTCCGCTTCCGCTCCGGGTGCCCCGCCCGATCGGAGAACGGCTTGAGAGGTGCTTCATGGATCCGCAGCGACTGAAGGACAACTTCGCCCTGGTCGGAACGCACGGCCAGGACGTCACCGCGTACTTCTACTCCGACCTCTTCGAGCGCGACCCCGCACTCCGGCCCTTGTTCCCCGCTTCCATGGCCAAGCAGGAGCAGATGCTGCTCGAAGCCCTCGTGCAGGTCGTGTCGCTGGTGGACGACGCGCCCGCCCTTGTGCCGTACGCCCAGGAACTGGGCCGGCGGCACGCTGGCTACGGCGTTACCAGCGAGCACTACCCGCAGGTCGGCGCCAGCCTGCTCGCCACCCTCGAATACTTCAGCGGCCCGGCGTGGAACCAGGAACTGGCGAACGACTGGGCGACGGCCTTCGGGCTGCTGTCCCAGATCATGTCCGAAGCCGCCGCGGAAGCCGCTTCCTAGGAACATGCCCGGTTCATGCCGCGCGAGGACGCCTCTCACAGGCGCCGATCGTTCGCACCCGGCGGCCCGTTCCGTCACGCGGCACGCACGGCCCTTTCGATATGCGGGCCGGCCCACGCAGACGGCTTCCGGAGCGAGCGGTCCGCGAGTGCCCCGGGACGCATCCAGGGGATTTGTCCAAATGGTCGCGAATGGCGCTGTAGTCTCGATTCTTGATCATGCCTCTGATCGGGAGATTGCGTGGATCCTCAGCGGTTGAAGGACAACTTTGCGCAGGTCGCGCAGCAGGGTGATGCGGTCGCCCTGTTCTTCTACTCGGACCTGTTCGTGCGGAACCCGCACCTGCGCGACATGTTCCCGATCGGGATGAGCGGCCAGCGGGACAAGCTGCTGCGCGCGCTCGGACACATCGTCGCCCGCGTGGACGATCTCCCCACGCTGGTGCCGTTCATCCAGCAGCTCGGCCGGGACCACCGCAAGTTCGGGATCGTCGCCGAGCACTACCCGCAGGTCGGGGCCAGCCTGATCGCGACGTTGCAGTACTACTCCGGGTCCGACTGGACCGACGAGCTCGCCGAGGACTGGAACGCCGCCTACAGCCTGGTCGCCAAGGTCATGATGGAGGCCGCCGACGAGGACGCGCTGTCCAGCCCGGCCTGGTGGAACGGGGAGGTCCTCGCGGTCGAGCGGCGGCGTTTCGACATCGCCGTCCTGCGCATCCTGCCCGACCGGCCGCTGCCGTACCTGCCCGGCCAGTCCGTTGCCCTGGAGGTGCCGGCCCGGCTGCGGCACTGGCGCTACTACTCGATGGCGAACGCGCCGCGGCAGGACAACTCCCTCGACTTCCACGTCCGGCTGGTGGACGGCGGCCCGGTGAGCTCGGTGCTGGTGTGCCAGATGCAGGTCGGCGACCGGGTCCGGATGGGCGCGCCGATCGGCACGCTCACGCTGGACGAGTCGTCGACCCGCGACGTGCTGCTGGTCGCCGGCAGCACCGGCCTGGCGCCGCTCAAGGCGATGCTGGAGCAGATAACGCGCCGCCCCCAGCCGCCGCGCGTCCACATGTTCTTCGGCGCCCGCACCCGGGACGCTCTGTACGATCTGGAAGAGCTGAGCAAGCTCGCCAACGAGTTCCCATGGCTGAGGGTCGTGCCCGCCGTTTCGGACGAGTCCGAGGGGCACGGGTTCTCTCCGTTCCTCCAATCGGGGGACGGCGTCGAGCATGGAACGCTGCCCGACGTGGTGGCGCGCCACGGGCCCTGGAACGACCACGACGCCTACGTGTGCGGCCCGCCCGAGATGGTCGACCACACCGTCGAACGGCTCACCACGGGTCTCGGCGTAGGGCGTGAACGAATCCGGCAGGAAACCTTCGTAGACACACAGAGGTGACCCCGTTGAATTCCCCGAACCTACCCGTCGTGTCCGCGGAAACCCGGCTGTCCCCGGGCGAGCTGCACTCGGTGGTGTTCCAGCGGGCCGCCCTGGGCCGCCGCGGGTACGACGAAGACCAGGTACGCCACTTCCTGCAGTACGTGGAGCGGGAACTCGTCCAGATCTTCAACGAGAAGGCCGCGCTGGCGGAGGAGGTGTCCCGGCTCCGCACCAAGGTGGCCGACCCCGCCGGCGGCCTGCCGGCCACGGACGCCCACTTCGCGGCCGTGCGGATCCTGTCCCAGGCCCAGCAGACCGCCGACCTCTATGTGGCCGACGCCGAGCGTTACACGCGCGAGCTCGGGCACGAGGCCAGGATGCACCGCGAGGCGATCCTGACCGACGCCAAGAACCGCGCGGAACGGCTCATGGAGGAAGCGCACCGCAAGGCCGCGGCCATCGCCGACTCCGCGGTGCGCCAGGCGGAGGAGGCGAAGGCGGCGGCCGTCGCCCGGGTGGGCGAGACCGCCGTCACGCCGCACGTGCAGGGACACGGGCAGGGAGAGGTGCTCCCGGAGGACGAACGGCGCCAGATGGAACGAGAGATCGCCTATCTGCGCACCTACAGCGACGTCTACCGCACCCACCTGCGCTCCTACCTGGAGGCGCTCCTGCGGAACGTGAACGAGTGGGAGAACTCCGAACAGGCATCCCTCAGGAACGCGCCACAGCCCCCCGCCCCCGGCCTGCCCTAGAACGTGTAGCGCAGAATCCGGCCTACATCCCTGAGGACGGGGGTGTGGGCCGTCATCCACATGCCCACCCGGCCCGAGGCGGGCATCTGCTCCAGACCGGGCATGTCGACGCTGCGAAGGGAGTCGACGCACTTCAGCCCCTGGTGCCAGCCCTCGAGCTCGTGGGGGTCGTCGATGCCCCAGTGCAGCGTCGCGCCGGCGTTGCGCACCGCGGGCACGAACTTCTGCATCTTGATGCCGATCGTGCCGTAGACGTCGAACAGCAGCTGGCCGCTGGGGAAGCGCCCGGTGATCCGCTGGATGAGCCGTTTGCCGTCTTCCTTCTCCAAGTACATCGTCAGGCCTTCGAAGACCGCCACGGTCGGGCGGTCGTCGGGCACCTGGTCGAGCCACCCCTCGTCGGTCACCGAGGCGCTGATCATCCGGTAGTCGGCCGCGGGCTTCCGCAGCAGCCGTTCGCGCAGCTCGATGACGTCGGGGTAGTCGACGTCGAACCAGCGGACCGACGGTGCGGGTTCGAGCCGGTGGATCCGGGTGTCCAGGCCGCAGGCGAGGTGCAGCACGGTGGCCTCCTGGTGGGCGGCCAGGAACTCCCGGGTCCAGTCGTCCAGTGTCTTCGCCCGGAGCGCCACCCCGGCCGCCGTCGTCGCCTTCACCCCGGTCTTGCCGAAGTCGTAGTCGACGCGATCGATCGCCCTGGCGGCCTCGGTGTCGTTCAGGATGGGGTTCGGCGCGCGGCTGTCCAGCGCCCTGCCGTACAGCGTCGCGAGCATGGTCTCTTGAGCACCGGTGAGCGTGATCTTCTCGCGGTTCATCGTTCCCTCAGATCGGTTCCTGTGCGTGCGGGGGTGATGGTTCAATCGGCGAGCGCGGCCCGGGCGCCGTCGACGAGCATCCGGAGGCCGTGTTCGAAGGCCTGGTCGCCGACCGTGCTGCCGCCCTCGAGCAGCGCCACGATCAGGGGGGCCGACGTTCCGCCGTCGAGCTGCTCGGCCAGCGCCGCGAGCTGCTCCGCCGGCGACCCGGCGTCGCCCTGCCGCGCGGTCTGCTCCTGCAGGACGAACCCGTTGACGTAGTGGACGAAGGCCATGCCCGTCCGCAGTGCCAGCACCGGCGTGAACCCGTAGCCGATCATCGCGGCCAGTTCCTCGTCGACCACCCTGGTCGCCGCGGGGCCCAGCCTGGCATTGGCGATGATGCGGGCCGCGTCCCGGTAGGCGAGCAGCGAGTGGCGGCGGCGGCGGGCCCGATCGGTGAGCCAGTCCTCCCAGGACTCGCCCTCGGCGGGCGGGCCCATTCCGGCGGCCAGCGTGATCGCCTCGGCCATCCCGTCGAGCAGTTCCTGCTTGTTGCGAAAGTGCCAGTAAAGCGCCGGATTCTGGACGTTGAGCTCCGCGGCGAGCCTGCGCACCGTCAGCCCGTCCAGGCCCACCTCGTTGAGCAGGCGCAGGGCCGTCTCGATCACTCTTCGCCGGGTCAGGCCTGCCCGCCCCTTGTCGACCATGGCAGCACTTTAGCACCGCTAAGGCACTCTCGGTGATCGGGATTTCGCCGACACCGCGGCACGTCAGGAGCAGCCAACGAGCCCGGGCACGGTCTCGGTAACGTCCAGGCCGACCGCGTTGCACGCGACAAATCGATCCCCGGCGCAGGGCCCGCATGAACCAACCGCGAGAACGAGTGCGTGCGCTCCTGCTCACCAGCACCGGCACGCTGCTGCTCATCAAGCGAACCAAACCCGGGCAGACTCCCTACTGGGTCCTGCCCGGCGGCGGGGTCGAGGCCGACGACAGTCGTGGAGTTGCGGCGCCGTCTACCCGGCGTTCTGTGCTGGTGGGGAATCTGGACTCGCGAATGGTGGGCGGTCGTCCCGGCATCCGGCGGACATCGGCTCGTTCACGCCGCCGCGGTGGACGGCCTCGCGCGGGAGATCACCAGGGCGCTCGCCGAATGACCGCCGCGCGGCTTCCATCACGTCGAGGTCGCATGCCCTGGTCAGGCGCAGGCACCCGGTGGCTTTTGGACGTTCTCTACAAATCGGAGGCGCATACTCTGCAACGTCCGCGACATGGCGCTTCCAGCCTGTAGACGGAAGGGTGTGCACATCGTTCGTCTGCAGGAGGGCTCGGTCGGGTGTTCAGTCGTGTCGCCATCGTCAACCGTGGTGAGGCCGCCATGCGGCTCATCCACGCCGTACGGGACATCGCCGCGGAGACCGGGACCCGGATCGAGACGGTCGCCCTGCACACCGACGTCGACCGCACGGCCGCCTTCGTCCGCGAGGCGGACCTGTCCTACGATCTCGGCCCCGCGTCCGCGCGCCCGTACCTCGACCTGAAGCGGCTGGAGCAGGCGCTGGTGGAGACCGGGGCCGACGCCGCGTGGGTCGGCTGGGGCTTCGTCGCGGAGGACCCGGCGTTCGCGGAGCTGTGCGAGAAGGTCGGAGTCACCTTCGTCGGACCGAGCGCAGAGGCCATGCGCAAGCTCGGCGACAAGATCGGCGCGAAGCTGATCGCCGAGGAGGTCGGCGTGCCGGTCGCGCCGTGGAGCCGCGGCGCGGTCGAGACCCTGGACGCCGCACTGGCGGCGGCCGCCGAGATCGGCTACCCGCTGATGCTGAAGGCGACCGCGGGCGGCGGCGGGCGCGGCATCCGCGTGGTCACGAACGAGGCCGAGCTCGCCGACGCCTACCAGCGCACCAGCCAGGAGGCCGCGCGGGCGTTCGGCAGCGGTGTCGTGTTCCTGGAGCGCCTGGTCACCGGTGCCCGGCACGTCGAGGTCCAGGTGATCGCCGACGGCGCCGGGACCGCGTGGGCGCTCGGCGTCCGCGACTGCTCGGTGCAGCGGCGCAACCAGAAGGTCATCGAGGAGTCGGCGTCGCCGGTGCTCAGCCCCGTGCAGACGGCCGAACTCAAGGCGTCGGCCGAGCGGCTCGCCATCGCGGTCGGTTACCGCGGCGCCGCGACCGTGGAGTTCCTCTACCACCCCGGCGACAAGCTGTTCGCGTTCCTGGAGGTCAACACCCGCCTGCAGGTCGAGCACCCGATCACCGAGTCCACCACCGGGTTCGACCTGGTCAAGGCGCAGCTGCACGTGGCGGCAGGCGGCCGGCTCGACGGCGCGCCGCCGGTGGAGCGCGGGCACGCGGTCGAGGCACGGCTGAACGCCGAGGACCCCGACCGCGACTTCGCGCCCTCCCCGGGCCGCATCGCCCGGCTGGACCTGCCCGCCGGGCCGGGCGTCCGGGTGGACACCGGCGTCCGCGAGGGCGACACCATCCCCGCCGAGTTCGACTCGATGATCGCGAAGATCATCGCGCACGGCCGCGACCGGGACGAGGCGCTCGGCCGGCTGCGCCGGGCGATGGCGCAGACCACGGTGATCATCGAGGGCGGCGCCACGAACAAGAGCTTCGTGCTCGACCTGCTCGACCGGCCCGAGGTGATCGACGCCAGCGCGGACACCGGCTGGATCGACCGCGTCCGCGGCGAGGGCGGGCTCGTCTCGCACCGGCACTCCTCCGTCGCGCTGGCGGCCGCCGCCATCGAGGCGTACGAGGAGGAGGAGCGCGTCGAGCGGCAGCGGCTGCTGTCGACGGCGTCCGGCGGCCGCCCGCAGGTGCGGCACGAGAGCGGCCGGCCACTGGACCTCAAGCTGCGCGGCGTCGGCTACCGCGTGCGCGTCGCGCGGGTCGGCGCGCACCGGTTCCGCGTCGGCGTCGAAGCGGGCGACGAGGTCCGCACCGCCGACGTCGAGCTCGACCGCTTCGACCGGCACACCGGGCAGATCGCCGTCAACGGCACCCGGTACCGCCTGCTCACCGGCACGCACGGGCCGGTCCACCTGGTCGAGGTGGACGGCGTGACGCACCGGGTCAGCCGCGACGAGGGCGGCGTCGTCCGCTCGCCCGCGCCCGCGCTGGTCGTCGCGACGCCGCTGGAGGTCGGCGCCGAGGTCGAGGCGGGCGCGCCGGTGCTGGTGCTGGAGAGCATGAAGATGGAGACGGTGCTGCGGGCGCCGTTCAAAGCCCGGCTGAAGGAATGCGTCGTGTCCGTGGGCGCCCAGGTGGAGACCGGCGCACCGCTGCTGCGGCTGGAACCGCTCGCCGACGACGCCGAGGCCGAGGACTCCCCTGCCGCCGCGCCGGTCGAGCTGGACCTGCCCGCCGCCCTCGGGACGGCCCCGGCACGGGAGCGCGCCACGCGCGGCCAGGAGGACCTGCGCAGCCTGCTGCTGGGCTTCGACGTCGACCCGCACGACGAGCGCCGGGTCCTCGACGACTACCTCGACGCGCGCCAGGCGGCCGCCGCGGACGGCCATCGGCCCCTGGCCGAGGAGCTCGCACTCGTCGAGGTGTTCGCCGACCTCGCCGAACTGAGCCGCAACCGGCCGGCGGGCGAGGACGGCGGCGCTGAGGGCCACGTGCACAGCGCCCGCGAGCACTTCCACACCTACCTGCAGAGCCTCGACGTCGAGCGGGCCGGACTGCCGGAGGCGTTCCAGGCCAAGCTCGGCAAGGCGCTCGGGCACTACGGCGTCACCGGGCTGGAGCGCTCCTCCGAACTCGAAGCCGCGGTGTTCCGGATCTTCCTCGCCCAGCAGCGTGCGTCCGCCGACGCCGCGGTCGTCGCGGCGCTGCTGCGCACCTGGCTGCGGGAGCCGCCGCCAGACGAGACGCTGCGCGAGTCCGCCGGTCTCGCGCTGGAGCGCCTGGTGGCCGCGACACAGGTCCGCTACCCGGTGGTCTACGACCTCGCGTGCGGCGTGGTGTTCGCCTGGTTCGCCCGGCCGCTGCTGCGCCGCAACCGCGCCCGCGTCTACGCCGACGTCCGCAGGCACCTGCGCCACCTGGACGCGAACCCGGACGCGCCGGACCGCGCCGAGCGCATCGCCGAGATGGTGCGCAGCACCGAGCCGCTGGTGCGGCTGCTGGGGCAGCGGCTCGTCCGCGGCGACCGGGACAACGCGGTCATGCTGGAAGTGCTGACCCGGCGGTACTACGGCAACAAGGGCCTCACCGGCGTCCGCACTGTGCTTACCCCCAACCAACACAACCCCGACCGACCTCCCGGATTTACTCCTGGGGAGGCCGCGGGCTGCACGTTCGTGGTCGCCGAACGGGCGGGCTCGTCCGTGGTCTCCTGCGCGGTGGGCTTCGAAGCGCTGGGCGAAGCGCTGCGCGGGCTCGGGAAGCTGGCCACCGGCGAGGACGCCATCGACGCCGACATCTATCTCGCCTGGGAGAACCAGCCCGAGGACTTCGACGAGATGGCGGCCGCGCTGGAGGAGGTCGTCGGCGCGCACCCGCTGCCGGACCAGGTGCACAGGATCACCGCCACCGTCGCGGGCAGCGGCGGCGCGGTGATGCACCACCACTTCACGTTCCGCCCGTCGGCCACCGGGATGAGCGAGGAGCGCCTGATCCGCGGCCTGCACCCGTACATCGCGCAGCGGATGCAGATGGAGCGGCTGAGCGCGTTCGACCTCACCCGGCTGCCGTCGTCGGACGAGGAGGTCTACCTCTTCCAGTGCGTGGCGCGGGAGAACCCGTCCGACGACCGCCTCGTCGCGTTCGCACAGCTGCGCGATCTGACCGAGCTGCGCGACCAGGACGGCAGGCTGATCACGCTGCCGATGGCCGAGTACACCATCGCCACCTGCCTCGACTCGATCCGCCGCGCGCAGGCGCGGCGGCCGTCGAAGAAGCGCTTCAACACCAACCGGATCGTGGTCTACGTCTGGCCGCCCAGCGACCTCACCCGCGCGGAGCTGAAGATGATCGCCGGGCGCGTGCTGCCGACCGCCACGGGCGCCGGGCTGGAGGAGATCCTGTTCATCGCGCGGCAGCGCGACCGGCAGACCGGCGAGCTGGCCAAGATCGCCGTACGCGTCTCCTTCGACGCCGCCGGCGGCACCGAGCTGACCGTGGGCGAGCCGTCGGACGAGCCGGTCGAGCCGGTGGACGGCTACCGGCAGAAGGTGCTGCGCGCGAGCAGCCGCAACACGGTGTACCCGTACGAGCTGACCGGCCTGCTCGGCGACTTCGCCGAGCACGACCTCGACGACGACCACGCGCTGGTGCCGGTCGACCGGCCGAAGGGGCGCAACACCGCGGGGATCGTCGCGGGCGTGGTCACCACGCCGACCCGGCGGCACCCGCGGGGCGTCACCAGGGTCGTGCTGCTCGGCGACCCGACGAAGTCGCTCGGCGCGCTGTCGGAGCCGGAGTGCCGCCGCGTGATCGCCGCGCTGGACCTGGCCGAGCGGATGCGGGTGCCGCTGGAGTGGTACGCGCTGTCCGCCGGCGCCCGGATCTCCATGGAGTCGGGCACGGAGAACATGGACTGGGTGGCCGCGGCGCTGAAGCGGATCGTCGAGTTCACCCAGGACGGCGGCGAGATCAACATCGTGGTCGCGGGCATCAACGTCGGCGCGCAGCCGTACTGGAACGCCGAGGCGACGATGCTCATGCACACCAAGGGCGTCCTGGTGATGACGCCGGACTCGGCGATGGTGCTCACCGGCAAGCAGTCGCTCGACTTCTCCGGCGGCGTGTCGGCCGAGGACAACTTCGGCATCGGCGGCTACGACCGGGTGATGGGCCCGAACGGGCAGGCGCAGTACTGGGCGCCGAACCTGGCCGCCGCGCGGGACGTGCTGATGTCCCATTACGACCACACGTACGTCGCACCCGGCGAGGACGCGCCGCGGCGGGCGGACACCACCGACCCGGTCGACCGCGACGTCTCCGACTTCCCGCACACCGTGGCGGGCAGCGACTTCACCACCGTCGGCGAGATCTTCTCCGCCGAGACCAACCCGGACCGCAAGAAGCCGTTCGACATCCGGACCGTGATGCGGGCGCTGTCCGACCAGGACCACCCGGTGCTGGAACGCTGGGCGGGCATGGCCGACGCCGAGACCGCGGTGGTCCAGGACGTGCACCTCGGCGGCATGCCGGTGTGCCTGCTCGGCATCGAGTCACGGTCGGTGCCGCGGCGCGGCCACCCGCCCACCGACGGCCCGGACACCTACACCGCGGGCACGCTGTTCCCGCGGTCGTCGAAGAAGGCCGCGCGGGCGATCAACGCGGCCAGCGGCAACCGGCCGCTGGTGGTGCTGGCGAACCTGTCCGGCTTCGACGGCTCGCCGGAGTCGATGCGCAGGCTCCAGCTGGAGTACGGCGCCGAGATCGGCCGCGCGATCGTGAACTTCCGCGGGCCCATCGTGTTCTGCGTGATCTCGCGGTACCACGGCGGCGCGTTCGTGGTGTTCTCGAAGGCGCTGAACCCGAACATGACCGTGCTCGCGCTGGAGGGCTCGTTCGCCTCGGTGCTCGGCGGCGCCCCCGCCGCCGCGGTGGTGTTCTCCGGCGACGTCGACGCCCGCACCGCGGCCGACCCGCGGGTGCGGGACCTGGAGGCCCGCGTCACGGTCGCCTCCGGCGCCGACCGCGCCGCGCTGACCGCGGAGCTCGACGAGCTCCGCTCGTCGGTCCGCGCGGAGAAGCTCGGCGAGGTGGCCACGGAGTTCGACCGCGTGCACGACATCCGGCGCGCGGTCGAGGTCGGCTCCGTCGACGCCGTCATCCGCGCCGCGGAAATGCGGCCGCGGATCATCGAGGCCATCGGGTCCCGCCCGTGAGGCGCCGTTCCGCCGGCGTGCCATTTCAAGGGTGATCCAGATCACGTTCAGCTTCCTCTGGCGCGTTCCACAAGGTCGTCGCGGCGCGGTCCGGGTGCGCTCGACGACGCCTCCGCGGCGATATTGACCCCCTAGATGATCTAGAGGTAGGTTCCGGCGCATTGGTGCGCTGAGTTATGTGGCGATAACGGTTATCAGATGTTGAGGGGAGCTTTTTCCACGCCACTGTCTCCGGTGGGACCGCCGCGGACGTCTTGCGTCAATGCGCGATCCCAGGCGCCAAAATCGGTGCGGCATTAAAAAAGGCCGAACCCGGTCGATGCCGCTCCCCGCTCCCACCGATCGGAGAAACTGATGACGATCTCGCTCACCGAGCAGCCCGTGGTCGACGAGCACGACGAGTTCGACCTGGACGTGCGGGTCTCCGAACTGTCGGCGTCCGCCGAAATCCTCGCCTGCACGGATTCCTGCCCCTGTTTCACGGCTCCCTGCCAGTCGACGCCCACCTGCATGGCGACCTTCTGAGCGTCCGGCCGAGGCCCGGCAAGGACGATCCGGCGCGACGCCGCCAGAAGTCCTTGAGGGCGTAGAAAAGATGGCCGCCCGAGCGGAACACCCGGTATACGCCGAGGCTCCGCCGGGCGGACATCCGAACGGTAGGGAATCCGAATCGGCCGGTGGAAGTGGATGCGAAGTGACCGATGATGAGGTCATCGAACTCGCTCGTCGAGTGGCCGACCGGCTGACGGCGGCCGCGCCGTCCGATGGCGGCCGGGTGAATCTGGGAAGCGGAGACCCCGGAATCGCGCTCGCGCTGCTCCATGCGAGCGAGGTGCTGGAGGAAGAGCGCTTTCTGAAGGCCGGCCAGGCGGTTCTGCGCAGGGCCGCGAAGGCGACCGCCGCGGATCCGCTCAAATCGGCGGGGCTGTTCACCGGCACGGCCGGCTTCATGTGGGTGATGGCGGAGTTCGCGCGCCGCGAGCCGCGTTATCTCCCGTCGTTGCGCGGGGTCGCCGAACGGCTGAACGAGCAGGCGCCGCCCGCGGTCGCGCGTGGCGGCGCGGCCTTCGGCGAGCACGACGCGATCAACGGTGCGGCGGGCCGGCTGGCCGCGGTGCTGAAGGTCTCGGAGACCGTGTCCTGCGGTGACGCCGCCGACGGGTTGGTCGCCTATCTCCTTGAGGTGACAGAGCCCGACGACGACGGCGTGCCGAACTGGTACTGCCCGCCCCGGCTGTATCCCAGGGCCGCGCCCTGGCTTCAAGATCAATTTCCCGACGGGATGTACAACCTGGGCTTCTCCCACGGGCTGCCGGGCATCCTGGCCGCGCTGACGCTGGCCGCCGCCGCGGGCATCGGCGGAGCGAAGGTGACGGACCGGGTCGGCGAACTCGCGGAGTGGCTGGCCGCCTGCCGGCTGGACGGCGCCGACGGCCCGAGCTGGGCGGGTGCGCTGCAGGCCGACCCCGGCTCGCGGCTTCCCGTCCGCGATGCCGGCCAGGTCCCCGCGCGTACGGCATGGTGCTACGGCGCCCCCGGAGTCGCCGCCGCATTGTTCTCGGCATCCGCCGTCAGCGGGGACTCCGGCTCGCGTGACCTGGCCGTGGCCGCGCTCGAACGCGTCCAGAACACACCGGACGCCGAGCGTCATGCGTTCGCCCCCACGCTCTGCCACGGCCTGGCCGGGCTGCTCGCCGTCTATACGCGGGCTTACGCGCAGACCGGGGATCCCGGCTTCCGGCAGATGCGGGACGACACGCGCGCGCGGCTGTGCCTGCTCGCCGCGGAGGACCATCCCTATGTCTTCGCCGACGAGCCCGAGCCGAACAGGTTGTCGCACGACGCCGGGCTGCTGGAGGGAGCCGCCGGGGTGCTGCTCGCCCTGCTCGGCACGGTCTCCCCCGAGGCCTCCCGATGGGACGAGGTGCTGTTCCTGACTCCGAGGGATTTGAGCGCGATATGAAGCAAGATCCCTATCAGCCGAGCGGGTTCTTCCTGATCAGGTCTCCCGCGCTGCCGGCCCGTCCGATCTTGGAGATTCTGGAGTCGTTCCCCGTCGCCGCGGGCGGGGACGACTGGCAGCGCGGCTATGCCGACAGCCTGCTGAAGCTGTGGGCGACGCCCGGCGTGTCGAGCGCGATCCGGTCCGCCACACCCGCGCTGGCCGATGCCGTCGACCGTTTCGACCAGCTGTCCGCCAAGGACCGGCGCCGGGCCGTGCTGAGCCTCGGCCGCTACCTCAACAGGATGAGCCTCCGCGCGACACCGTTCGGGCTCGTCGCCGGGGTCGCCGGTGGGTTCTTCGGCGACGAGACGCGGGCGCGGCTCGGCGACGCGGCCATCGGACAGGCACGGGCCCGGGCCGACATGGGCTGGGTGATGCACCTGGCCAAGCGGCTCGCCAAGGACCCCGGCTCCGCGACCGATCTGCTGGTACGCCCGAACGACCTGCTGTACGCGGCGCGCGGCAGAATATGGCTGCAGACCGCCGACGGTTACGGCACGAAGGAGAACCGCGCGGTCAGCGTGCGCCTGAACGGACCCGTGCGGGCCGCGCTCGAGTACACGACGACCCCGCGGACTCTCACCGAGGTGCGGGCCCATCTGAAGGCCGCCTACCCCGCGGCCGCCGCGGAACAGGTCGACGGCCTGGTCCGGGAGCTCGTCGACCTGGACATCCTGGTCACCGCCGAACGTCCCGGAATGCTGGCCGGCGCCGAGGACACACCGCTGCGCGCCCTGCTGCCAGGCATCGCCGACCCCGATCTCGCGAAGTCGCTGACCGAGGTCGAGGCCGGAATCCAGGCGTTCAACAAGGTCCGGGACGTGGACGGAGACCTCCGCACGCGCATCGAGACCCTGGCCGGGGACGTCGACGACGATTACGAGGGTCCGGTCGTCCAGATCGACTCCACGCTGGACTTCGAGTCGTCCCCCGTCCTTCCCCAGGAGATCGCGCGCCTGGCGCAGGACGCGGCGCGAGTGCTCGCCGAGGTGGTGTCCGACCAGTACCCACCGCCTCTGCAGGAGTACGCCAACGCGTTCATCGAGCGTTACGGCGCCCGGACCGAGGTTCCCGTACTGGAGCTTCTTTCCGAGGAGACGGGGCTCGGTCCCCCGGCCGGCTACCTGTGCCCTGAACGGACCTTCCCGCTCCAGGGCGAGACGCCCGATCCGCCGGCCTGGACCGATCGCGAGGCGGTGCTCGTGCGGCTGGCGTCCACGGCACTCGCGGAACGAAGCATCCGGGTGTCCCTCGACGATCATTGGCTCGAAGAGCTCTCCGCCGCCGTCGACCGCGACGCCGACGACCGGCCGCTGTGGCCGTCGGTGGACGTCCACCTGCAACTCGTCCCCCCTGGCACCGGCGGCGACGGCTGGCGGGGCGTGGTGTCCGGCGTGGGCGTGACCTTGGGCGGCCGGACCTTCGGCCGGTTCCACGACGTGCTCGCGCCGGACGTCCAGGCGTCTCTGCGGGACATGGCCGCTGCCGAGGAGCAACTGCTGGGCGACGCGCTGACCGTCGAGCTGACCTACCTGCCCGGGGACGCCCGGGCGGCGAACGTGAACATCCGGCCGGTGCTGCACGAGTGGGAACTGCCGGTCAACGTCGCGACGAACCGTCCCGCCGATCGGCTGGTCGAACTCGGCGACATCGTGGCGGGCGTGGAAGGCGGCCGCATCTACCTTCGCAGTCAGCGCCTGGGCCGCCGGCTGCACGTGACCCAGCGCTCGATGCTGAACCTGGGAAAGGCGCCGAACGTGTGCCGCTTCCTGAT
Source organism: Actinomadura vinacea (assembly GCF_039532545.1). Taxonomy (NCBI): domain Bacteria; kingdom Bacillati; phylum Actinomycetota; class Actinomycetes; order Streptosporangiales; family Thermomonosporaceae; genus Actinomadura; species Actinomadura vinacea. Next base: position 310,083 of record NZ_BAAARW010000020.1, read on the forward strand.
CGAAACTTCGACCGCCCAGGCGCGCCGGGTCTCGCCGTTCGAGTGGGAGCGCCTCGCCGAGTCCGTCCCGTTCCTGCCCCGGATCGAGCGGGGGGACCTCGTCCTCCGGCGGGCGCGCTGGAGGCTGCGGAAGGACTCGATCGGCCCGGACGCAGGCTGGGGCCACGCGGACGCCCTGGAACCCTTCGCCGATGCCGTCCACGCCTGGACGCGGACGTGGATGGTGCCGCGCCGGGTCTTCATGATCCAAGCGGACAACGCCATCCTCCTCGACCTCGAGAGCGCGCCGTCCCTGGCCGAACTGCGCGCGGCAATGGCGCGGGCGCAGGACGACGAAGTGCTGTTCGAGGAGGCACTGCCCGAGCCGGACGAGGGTTTTCTGACCGACGCGGCGGGCGATCGGTATGTCTCGGAGGTCATCGTCCCCCTCGTGCGCGTCGACCGTGGCGCGCCGAACACGCACACCACCGTCCGGAGGTCCGGGCGCCCGCCTTTCAGTGAGCGCGTCAAGCCGGTCGGCAGCGACTGGCTGTTCGCCAAGCTCTATGCCGAACCCGATGCGCACGACGCGCTGATCACGACAGACCTGGCCGCCTTCGCCGACCGGATGACCGCTCATCACGGCGTTTCCGAACCGTTCTTCCTGCGCTACCGGGACCCCGCGCCGCACCTTCGCGTCCGCTTTCATGTGCCAGCGCAGGAACTTCGCGAGAAAATCCTCGGTGCGACCGCGGAATGGGCAAACGCGCTCACCGCGAAGGGCCGCATCATCGAATTCACCTTCGCCGGATACCATCGCGAGATTGAGCGCTACGGCGGTCCCGGCCTGATCGAACATGCCGAACACTGGTTCCAGCGGGACAGTACGGCGGTCACGCTGCTGCTGAGGCACCTGCGGGCCAGCGCACCGGACATGGAGCGCACCTCGATGACCGCGCTCAGCCTGGAGTACCTGTGCAGGCTGCTGGTCCCCTCACTCGATGACCGCCGTGTCATCTCCCGGTCGGCCGGTCCCGCCCACATCGGCGGCGCCGAGTACCGCGAGGCCAAGCAGGCCCTCTGGGCCGACCTCAACAGCAGCGAGGTGCTCAACCAGGCCCAAGAGATCTGGCAGCCCGCGACGGCGACGCTCGTCCGCGGCATGACGGAACTGCAAGCGAACGACGAACTGTCGACTCACCCCGCGGAAATCGTTCGCAGTCTGCTGCACATGCACTGCAACCGAATGGGCTTGCGCCGCCCCGACGAGGAAATCGCCTTCGGCATCTGGCGACGCCTCCTGGACAGAACCGCGGCCCAGACTCCTCCGACGATTTAATTCGCGCAAACCCGCAACCGGGGATGCGGCTCCGGACAAGAGGTGGTGACGGATCTTCGCTGCTACCCACGGAGTGAGATGAGATGGAAACGAACGGTGGCGGCCTTGGCCGTCACCGTGCTGGCCGGTGCGGCCACCCACGTCCCGTCGTCGGCGGAGGCGCGGCAGCGGCCCCGGTCCGCAGGCGCCGGCGAGGTGACGCTCGTGACCGGCGACATCGTGCGGGTACGAGGGGAGGGTCCGGCGGCGGTCGTGCTGGGCGTCCGGCCCGGCAAGGGACGCGAGCGGACGACGTTCCAGAGGCTCAAGGTCGGCGGGAACCGCTACGTCATACCCGACGACGCGGCGCGGCTGGTCGGCCAGGGCAGGCTCGACCGGCGGCTCTTCGACATCGGGCTGCTGACCGCCGAGGGGTACGGTGACGCCCGCCGCGGGGACATCCCTGTGATCGTGCAGCGGGGCCGGGAACGCGGGGCGGTCGCGGGGACCACCAAGGCCGCCGGCCTGCCGACGCTCGGCATGGACGCCCTGCGGGTCGACAAGAAGAACGCCGGGACGGCCTGGGCCTCGCTCACCGCGAACGGCATGCGCTCCAGCGGCGCGGCCACCCGGGTCTGGCTCGACGGCAAACGCCGGACGCAGCTCGACAAAAGCGTGCAGCAGGTCGGCGCCCCCGCCGCCTGGGAACGCGGATGGGACGGCAAGGGCAGTACCGTCGCCGTCCTCGACACCGGGTACGACACGGGACATCCCGACCTCAAGGACGTCGTCGCCCAGTCACGCGGCTTCACCGAGCAGGGCACCGACGACGTGCAGGACAGGAACGGCCACGGCACGCATGTCGCGTCCACCGTGGCGGGCTCGGGAGCGGCCTCGGAGGGCCGGTTCCGGGGTGTGGCGCCCGGCGCGAGGGTCGCGGCGGGCAAGGTCTTCGACGACACCGGGCGCGCTTACGACTCGTGGATCCTGTCCGGGATGGAGTGGGCCGCCACCCAGGTGAAGGCCAAAGTCGTCAACATGAGCCTGGGCGGCCAGGACCTCCAGGGCAGCGACCCGCTGGAACAGGCGGTCGACGCGCTCACGGCCCGGACCGGCACGCTCTTCGTCGTCAGTGCGGGCAACGACGGCCCGGGCGAGCGCACCCTGGGCAGTCCGGGCACCGCGGACTCCGCGCTCACCGTGGGCGCGGTGGGCAGAGACGACTCCCTCGCCGAGTTCTCCAGCAGCGGGCCGCGGCTGGGCGACCAGGCGATCAAGCCCGACATCACCGCGCCCGGAGTGGGCATCATCGCGGCCCGGGCCAAGGACACCGAGATCGACGAGCCCTATGACGAGAACTACGTGACGGCGTCGGGTACCTCGATGGCCGCGCCGCACGTGGCCGGGGCTGCGGCGATCCTGGCCGCGCAGCATCCCGACTGGCCCGCGGGGCGGCTCAAGGCGGCGCTGATGAACGCGGCCAAGCCCACCGCGGGCGCGTCCACCTACCGCCAGGGCGCCGGACGCCTCGACATCGCGCGGGCCGTCGGCCAGTCCGTGGGGACCACCGAGGGCACGCTGTTCGAGGTGCAGCGCTACCCGCACGCCGAAACCACCTACCGCACGATCACGTACGAGAACTCGGGCGACCGGCCGGTGGAGTTGGCGTTGCGGGTCAACGCTCCGGAGAAGGTGTTCCGCTTGGACGCCCCGACCGTGACCGTGCCCGCCAAGGGCCGGGCCACCGTCCGGGTCGCCATCGGCGGACCGGACTCGCCGCAGGGCGCCCACAGCGGCACGGTCGTCGCCACCTCGGGCACGACGGTGGTCAGCACCGTGATCGGCGCCCATCTGGAACCGAAGGCGCACGACGCCACCTTCAAGGCCATCGACCGTGATGGCAAGGACGCCGGTGAGCTGCTCATCCTGCAGGACCAGAACTCCTCGTACAACGAGTTCGTCTTCACCGACGGGACGACCAAGTACCGCCTCCCGGAGGGCCGCTACAACGTCTTCGGCTCGATCTCGACGGAGACCAGGCCCGACGGATGCGCCGACGCCACTCTCACGCACACGCCCATCACGTTGACCCAAGACCGTTCCGTGGTGCTCGACTCGCGCGCCGCCAAGAAACCGGTCAGCGTGTCGGTCGACGACCCCTCGGTCGAGATGCAGGAGGTCTACGACTTCGGCTTCGGATACGCCGACGGCACCGTCCGATATGAGTACAACCCGATGACCAACTGCCCGCCGTCGCACCGCTACGTCGTGCCCGTCAAGCAGAGCGGCCTCGCCTACTTCATCCACACTTCCTGGCGCAAGAAGGGCTCGACGCCCGAGGCTCCCGGTCCGTACCGGTACGAGATCTACGACTACCGGCGCGGTGAATTTCCGGAGGACCCCTCGTACAAGGCCCGTGCCGCCGACATGACGACGGTCCAGGCCACCGTGCGCGGGCTCGGGGGCAAGTCGGCCGCTGACCTCTATATCGGTGCGGCCTTCCCCGAGCTCGACCTTCCCGTCATGATGGGGGACCGCGTGAACGCCCCCGGCACGTCCACGCTTCGCCTCACGCGCAACCCCGATTTCCAGTGGTGGTCGATCCTGGAACAGGAGGGGATGTTCGCCGGTTACGCCCCCTTGGCCTTCCCCGGCAGCAACCACAAGGTGACGTTCGGATCGGCCGTCGTCGGGCCGGCACTGAAGGAGACGCTTCAGAACGGACTCGAACGGGAACCGCGCGCCGTACGGACCGGAGACGCCATCTACTACTCGCCGGCCGGCTTCTTCAGCGAGTCGGGCCACGGAGCTTTCGGAGACGGTCCTGGCCAAGGAAGCCTCGTACTGAAATCGGGCGGGAAGGTCATCAAGAACTCCACGTTCGAGTCGTACGAACTGGCCACCACCGTTCCCACGGGTGCGGCCGAGTACGAGCTGATCGCCGACGCCGAACGGGCGCCCGACGCGAAGCTGTCCACCAAGGTCACAGCCGCCTGGAAGTTCCGGTCCGGGCACACGAAGGAGACCATGCGGCTTCCCTTGCGCGTCGTTCGCTTCGCGCCGCACGGGCTGGACGACCTCAACCGGGCGGCCGCGGGCGCGCCGACCATCGTCTCGCTGTGGACGGAGAGCAACGACGGATCCGCCACCAAGGACGTGACCGTGGAGGCGTCCTTCGACCGGGGCGCCACCTGGCGGAAGGTCCCCGTGAAGCGGTCAGGTGACCGCTGGGTCCTGACCGTCACGGGCGCGCGTCCAGGGACGGTGTCCCTGCGCGCGGCGGCGACGGGCCCGGCCGGTTCGTCGGTCACCCAGACCGTCATCGACGCCTACGCGGTCAGCGGGTAGGGCCTGATCAGGCCATCCGCACCCTTCGGAGACCCTCGCTCACCCCGCGGGCATAGGATCCAGGAGCATCATGGGCGCCTGGCGGGAGCGAGGGTGCGATGAGATGGGTGCGGGTGGCCGCCACGGCGGTCGTGGGGCTCGTGCTTCTGCCCGTGACGATCAACCTGGCGACGGGCGGGGTCGCGCCCCGGTGGGCGATCCCGGGGGTGCTCGTCCTGGGAGTGGCGGCGACCTGGCTGGCGGTAGCGCAGTACCGGGCCGACCGCCGGACGTCGCCGTCTGGGCGGTTCCCCGCCCGGTTCCGGGACAAGGCGCTGCGCAGAATCCGCCGGGAACTGGACGCGCGCCTCGCCGACCAACCCGGCATCTGGGCGGGAATCGGCCTGGTGGACGTCCCGGAACGGGTCCGGGTCCCGGACGAGATGACCGTGGTGGACGAGTCTTCAAGCCCTCCGGACGGGGTGGTCGGCGCGTTCGAGCAGTCGAGCCGGTCGCTGCTCCTGCTGGGAGCGCCCGGCACGGGCAAGACCACGCAACTCCTCGATCTCGCCGACCGGCTGCTGGCCGCCGCGGAGACCTCCGACGACCAGCCGATCCCGGTGGTCCTCGGCCTGAGCTCCTTCGACGACCGGCCGGTGCCTCGGCGGACTTCCTTTCGCCGATTGCCCGTCCCATGGACGCGGCGCGGCTCCACGGGCGACGAGTTCGACAGCGCGAACCGCTGGCTGTTCAAGGCGCTGCGCCAGCAGCACGGGCTGGGCCGCCAGGTCGCCGAGGAATGGCTTTCGGCGCACCGGCTCGTCCTGCTCCTGGACGGGCTGGACGAGGTTCCCGCGACGCGCCGCCGGACCTGCGTGCGCTGGATCAACCACCTGCAGGACCGCTTCAGGGTCCCGCCCATGGCCGTGTGCAGCCGGGACCTCGACTACGCCGACACCGGCGAGTCGCTGGCCCTCCAGCACGCGGTGCGCATCGCACCTCTGTACCGGGAGAAGGTGGTCGCCTGGCTGGATTCGGGCGGCCCGGCGCTGGACCACGTCCGGCACTCGATCGACTCGGACCCGACCCTGTGGGACCTGCTCGACGCCCCGCTCTGGCTGCACGTGCTCGCGGCCGTCTCCGAGCCGTCCCGCGCCCGGGGAGGAACGCTGGCCGAGCGCCGCCGGGCCCTCCTCGACGCCTACGTGGACGAGGCGGTCCGGCGCGGCGACCAGTCCCACGGTTACACGCGGGACGACGTGGTGCGGTGGCTCGGGCGCCTGGCCGGCCGGAGCGATGTCGTCGCGACCCGGCTCGGGCCGGGGCTCGTCGGCCTCACCTACTGGGGGCTGCCCGCCGACGCCGTGCGGGCCGTCAAGAACGGCCTCACCGGTCCGCTGATGGCCGTGGTCGCGCTCGCCGGGAGCGCCGTCCTGCTGCGGCACGCCGGAGCCGCCGTCGCCGGGGCGGCACTGGCCACCGCCCTGGGCGTGCTGCTGATCTGGCGGATGGCGGTGGAAGGCCCGGCCGCGTCGACGGTGCGGCCGGTGGGGCTGCCCGGCCTGTGCGCGATCGTGGCCCTCGTCGGCGCCCTCCTGTCCGGTGCCGCCATGGCCGCCGGGATGGGCATGAGCAGGCTGGTGGAGCTGTTCCCGCGCCTGTCGGACACGGAGGGCGGCGAACCGGGGACGGCCATCGACTGGATCGTGGTCCTGGTGGCCTTCGTGAGCGTGGGCGTGGTCGGCGGGATCGGGTTGGCCGTCGTCCTGCTGGTCTCCGACCTCCGGTCCGCCTCACCGCGGGCGCTGCGGATGTTCGCCGTCCGGATCGTCCCGAGCATCGCCGTCGCGCTGGTCGTCGTGGGGGCCGCCGGGTATTTTCTCGGGCTCGCCTATTTCGCCCTGATCGCCATCCCCGCCCCGTACGTGGTCACCGGCGCGTGCGCGCTGGCCTTCTTCGCGGCCGGCGGTGCGGTCGGCTTCCTGACCGATGCCATGTCGGGCGGCCGGGCCGAGGACGAGGACCGGGAGATGTGGGTGGCCTTCATCGGCGTCACCGGCGGCCTGACCGGATTCCTCCTCATGGCGGCCATGCGCCAGGGGTGGATCTCCCGGCCGCTCTTCTTCCATTTCCTGGCCGTGGGAATCGGCGCGGGCATCGGTCTCTACGTGGCCGCCCAGTGCCGCCGCCTCAACCTCTACTCCAGCCCGCTGACCGCCCCGTTCCTGGTCTCCGTCGGCTACCTGCCCCGGCGCCTGAACCGCTTCCTGCGCTACGCCGCCCGCAAGGACCTGCTGCGCAGCCAGGGGAGCACCTACCGGATCCGCCACCAGCTCTTCGCCGAGCATTTCGCCGACCGCTCCTGACGCCGCGAGGCAGACCCTACGCTCACGAAGGTGCGACTCGACCTGATCACGATCGTCGTGGACGACTACGACCGAGCCATCGAGTTCTTCACCGACGCCCTGGGATTCGACCTTGTCGAGGACTCGCCATCGCGCACCAACGACGGCCGTCCCAAGCGGTGGGTCGTCGTCCGGCCGCCGGGCGCGCAGACCGGCGTTCTGCTCGCCCGCGCGGACGGCCGGCGGCAGAGCGCCGCCGTCGGAGACCAGGTCGCCGGCCGCGTGGGATTCTTCCTGCGGGTGGACGACTTCGATGCCGCCTACACGCGCATGACGGCCGCCGGCGTCGAGTTCGCCACCTCGCCGCGCACCGAGCCCTACGGCCGGGTCGCCGTGTTCCTCGACATCGCCGGGAACCGATGGGACCTACTCGGCCCTTGACGCCAGAGTGTGCCGGACCCATACGTTCGGTTCGACGTAGACGGCGTGGTCGTGCGCGGTATCGCAGTGCACGGGGACCAGCGCGCCGGGGACCTCCACGTCACCGTCGCGGTCGAACGGCAGGCCCGTCCATCGTCGCCATTCGGCCAGCGCTCCGCTGATGGTCATCGATGCCGGGGCGACCTTCTCGATGACGCCGCCGGCCTTGACGTGCACGCGCAGCCACGGGTCGGCGGGCAGCCCGTCGTCACGCTGCTCGCGGATGTAGACGTCCATGGACATGCGCGGTCGTAGATGCTTCGCCGTGGGGCGGACTGGGGCGAGCAGTGTGGCGCTCCCCTGCCGACCGGCCGCGTCGCGCAGAGCCGCGAGTATGTGGTGGGACAGCCCGCGTCCGAGGTAGTCGGCGTCGATGGTGATGTCCAGAGCGCTGGCCACGGCCCCGTGGCGGCTGTCCCGGTGGTCGCGGAACGCCCACACCAGCACCGCGTCCCAGCCCTGGGCCGGCAGCTCCTCACGGCCGGGCGATTCGGCGTTGAAAGGCACGCTCTTACCGCGGGCCACGACACGTTCGCCATGGGTCGCCACGACGCAGTACTGCGGGAACTCCTCGGGGACGCGGCCGAGCAGGGCATCGCCGATCGGATCGTGCGTCATGAAGGCAGGCCAGGTCTCGTTGATCTCGTAGAGCCGCGGGACGAGCTCGGGACGCTCGGCGCACGTCGTGATGGCGATGCCCGCGGTCTCGATCATGACTCCCCAGCCTGCCAGGAGCCCCGCATCACCTCAATCTTTATTCAGGTTCCCGATCGGCTTTCGGAGACCGGCGTCGCCCGGCCCAGGGCGGGCGGGCTTGCCGGGGACTTCTTCTCCAGGTAGCGCCAGAGCGCGTCGCCGCCGTTGTAGAGGCTGCGGTCCTGCTTCTTCGCCTCGAACAGTGCGGTGAAGCCGGGGGTGGCGTTCTTGGCGAAGAAGTTGTTCGCCAAGGTGGCGATCCGGTACGTGGCGTGCGGGTTGACCGGCCGGTCGCCGATCCGGACGGCGGCGACCCGCCGGCCTACCGGCTTCGTCGTGTCGTAGGTGTAGCGGACGTTGCCGGAGACGGCCATCTGCCGGTACTTCACCGACCCGTCGGCGGCCTGCTGCCACTGGCTCTCCAGCAAGGCGTCGAGCTGTGCGCCGCTGATGTCGCCCCGGACCAGGCCGACGCCGATGCCGCTGTCGTAGACGGTGCCCAGGGCGAGTTCGGAGAAGAGCACCCGGCCCGGGGCGTCGGCCGGGTTTGCCGGGTCGGCGGCGTACCGGACGTCGCGGCGGAGGATGCCCGGCATCGCGACTGCTAGGTCGGCCCGCCCGTCCCTGTTGGCGGCCCAGTGGAAGGCGTCCGCGGTCGCGTTGTACATGGTCGATTCGGCGCTGTCGCCCGGCGCCCGGGTCAGGTCGGCGGTGACCGTCGCCACCGGGGTGTCGCCCCTGGCCGCCGCCTGCCGCCGCCAGTAGTCCGCGATCCGCAGCGTCTCCGGGTCGGGCGTGACGTCCTTGGTGTTGGCGTGGTTGACGGAGGTGGTCCGGTCCCGCAGCACCTCGCCGGTGCGCGGGTCGAGCTGGAGGTTCATCTCGTTGATCAGCCGGCCGTGGTTGGCCGCCTCGACCACCGGCCGGGGGTTGCCCGCCGGATCGCGGAGCATGCAGTTGACCAGGGCGTGCCAGTGCCCGGTGACGATCGCGTCGACATCCGGGGTGATCCGGGCGTTGAAGTCCACCACTGGGCCGGACGGGTCGACGCACTCGTTGTAGCCCGCCCCGGCCTTCTGGGAGAAGCCCTCGTGCATGACCGCCACGATGGCCCGTACGCCCTGCTCGCGGAGGAGCGCGGCGTACTTGTTGACCGTGTCGGTCTCGTCGCGGAAGTCGAAGCCCTTCGGCGTGTACGACATCTGCTCCTCTGAGGCCCGCGCGGTGGTGGCGAACACGAAGCCGACCGGGATCTTGCCGCCGCGCCCGTCGTCGACGTACTTCACGTGGTACGGCGGCAGCGCCGGCTTGCCGGTGCGCTCGTTGACCATGCTGCCGGAGTAGTAGCCGAAATCGGCGCCCCGGAACCGCCGGCCGGTCGAGTCGGTGAAGCAGAGGTCGCGGTCGGGGCGCCCCTCGCAGGTGCCGTCGATCATGTGGCGCAGGAACGTGTAGCCCCGGTCCATCTCGTGGTTGCCGACCGTCGAGAAGTCCATGCCGATCGAGTTCAGGTACTCGATGGTCGGCTCGTTCCAGAACCAGCCGGTCTCGTTCGGCCAGCCGGTGAAGTCGTCCCCGGCGGAGAACAGGACCGAGTTCCGCTTGCCGGCGCTGAGCCGCTCGAGGTGGGTGGTCAGGTACGCGCCGCCGCCGACCTGCTGCGCGGGTTCCCCGGCCCGCGCCCCGGGGACCGTGGTGGTGTACTCACCGAAGTAGCCGTGCAGGTCGGTGATCGACAGCAGCTGCACCGGCACCGTCGGCGAGGGCGCCGCGCCGGCCGCCGACGGGGCCGCGAGGCACAGCGCGAGGCCGGCGGTGACCGCCGCGATCAGGGCGGAGGGTCTCCGGCGCAGAGCCCGGAAGGTTCGTGGTGCGTGGTCCATGCGGGGTGGCTCCCAAGCGCTGCGCGGAACTCGATCTCCGGGAGCCTGCCGGGCGTCGCCGAACGCACGGTGAACGGCGGATAGGGGCGACCTGATCAAAAGATTGACCGAGCCCTCGCCGGCCCGGCCGCGAGCGCATGGCACTGTACGGAGTGGACGAACTCGAGGCTCCGGAGGGTTCTGGACAGTGCGCTACAGGACGATGGGCAGCTCGGGCCTGCGGGTGTCGGTGGTCGGGCTGGGCTGCAACAACATCGGATCGCGTATCGACGTGACCCGTACCAGGGCGGTGGTGGACGCGGCGATCGAGGCGGGCGTCACGCTGTTCGACACCGCCGAGTCGTACGGCGCCGCGGCGGGCGACTCCGAGGAACTGCTCGGCGAGGTGCTGGCCGGCCGGCGGGACAGGGTCGTGCTGGCCACCAAGTTCGGCAGCGCCGGCAAACGCCCCGACTACGGGCAGGGCGAGGCGCACGGGGCGCTGGGCGGCCGGTCGTACATCCGACGGGCCGTGGAAGGCTCGCTGCGCCGCCTGCGGACCGACTACATCGACCTTTACCAGTACCACTTCCCGGACGGTGCCACCCCGATCGAGGAGACGCTGGCGGCCCTGACGGAGCTGGTGCGTGAGGGCAAGGTGCGCTACATCGGCAGCTCGAACTTCGCCGCCTGGCAGGTCGCCGAGGCCGCGCACGTGGCCCGCGAGACCGGATCCGCGTCGTTCGTGTCGGCCCAGAACCACTGGTCGCTGCTGGACCGGTCCGCCGAGCGCGAGCTGGTGCCGGCGGCCGTGCGTTACGGGGTCGGCGTGCTGCCGTACTTCCCGCTGGCCCACGGGTTGCTGACCGGAAAGGTGCGGCGCGGGCAGGAACCGCCGGCCGGGAGCCGGCTCGCGTCGAGTCCCCAGCTCGTCACGCCGGAGAAGATGGACCGGGTGGAGGCGCTGGCGTCCTGGGCCGAGACACACGGCCGCTCCCTTCTGGACGTGGCCATCGGCGCGCTGGCCGCCCTGCCGGGCTGCGCCTCGGTGATCGCCGGTGCGACCAGTCCCGAGCAGGTCCAGGCCAACGCGGCCGCCGGCGCCTGGGAGCCGACCCCCGAGGAGCTGGCCGAGATCACCGCGCTGGTCCCGCCCGCCTGACCGCACCGCGCGGGCGGGACAGCCGCCCGCCCGCGCCGTTTCCGATCAGGAGGGGACGCGGCGGCCGGGGGTGAGCAGCGCGGCCGCGACCAGCCCGGCGGCCGCGGCGATGGCCGCCACGGTGAACCCCTTGCCGAAGCCGTCCAGCGTGGTCCCGACGAGGCTCGCCGCCGCGACGCTCGACACGACCGCGGCGCCGAGGGAGGCGCCGAACTCGTGGAAGGTGCTCACGATGCCGGACGCGATCCCGGCCTCGTGGGGCGCCACCTGGCCCAGCGCGGTCGCCGAGGCGATGACGAACATCGCGCCGGTGCCCGCCGCCGCGACGGCCACGCCGACCACGACGCTGACGGGCCGCATCGTCACCGCCGGGACGGCCATGCCGATCGCCGCGAGCGCCAGGCCGGCGACGGCCGGCGCGCGGCCGCCCCATCGGCCGATCACGCGTCCGGTCAGGTTCGCCCCGAGCATCGTCGCCAGGGCCACCGGCAGGAACAGCAGCCCCGTCCGCAGCGCGCCGTACCCCTGGGCGTGCTGGAAGTAGAAGGTGCCCAGGAAGAAGACCGCGATCATCAGCGCCGTCGCCATCAGGATCAGGAACGCGCCGGTCGCCACGGGCCGCCGGACCAGTAGCCGGACGTCCATCAGGGGCGACCGGGCCCGCCGCTGCCACAGGACGAACACCACGTAACCCGCCGCGGCCGCCAGCACGAGGGCTCCGGTGAGCACCGTGAGCCAGCCGCGCTCGCCGGCGGCGATGAGAGCGTAGATCAGCGACGCCGACGAGGAGGTCACCAGGACCGCGCCGAGGACGTCGAGCCGGGGCCGGCCGGCGGGCGCGGGCCGGGCCGGCAGCAGGACGGCGAGCGCCACGGCGATCACCAGCCCGATCGGCACGTTGACGTGGAAGACCCACGGCCAGCCGGGCCCGGCGGTGAGCAGGCCGCCCAGGAGGACGCCCAGCGCCGCGCCGCCGCCGCCGAGCGCGGACCACACGCCCAGGGCCTTGTTCCGCTCGTCCCCGTCGAACAGGGCCACCACCAGCGACAGCGCCGCCGGGGACAGCAGCGCCGCGCCGACCCCCTGGGCGATCCGGCCGCCCACCAGCATGGCCGCGGACCCGGCCAGCCCGGTGGCCAGCGATGCCGCGGTGAACAGCAGCAGCCCGGCGAGCACGACCCGCTTGGCGCCCACCAGGTCCGTGATCCGCCCGCCGAGCAGCATCAGCCCGCCGAAGGTGAGCGTGTAGGCGCTGACCGTCCAGGTCAGCGCCTGGCGGCTGAGTTCGAGGTCGGTCTCGATGTGCGGCAGCGCGATCGCCACGACGGTGACGTCGAGGATCAGCATGAGCTGCGCGACGCCGAGGAAGCCGAGGATGCGCCAGCGCGCCGGGTGCGGTGCCGGTTCTTGCGGTCGGGTCATCGTTCTCTCCATAACTCGTACTCTCACATACGAGTTACACCATAGACCGATAACTCGTATGCGTACATACGCGTTAAGCTGAGGGCATGGCCACGCCCGCCCGCCCCAGACGCCGCGCCGACGCCGAGCGCAACATCGCCCGCATCGTGTCCGCGGCGCGCGCGCAGCTGAGCTCGAATCCGACCGCGACCACCGATGAGATCGCGCAGGCCGCGGGCGTCGGGCGGATGACCCTCTACGGGCACTTCCGCACCCGGGCCGACCTGATCGAAGCCGCGCTCGTGGACGCTCTGCGGGCCGGCGAGGGGACGTTGTCGTCGGTCGACCTGACGGGAGACGCGGGCGAGGCCATGACCCGCCTGCTGGCGTCGAGCTGGGAACTGGTGGCCGAGTCCGCGGCCCTGCTGACCGCCGCCGAAGGGGTGGTCCCGGCCGGGCGCGTGCGAGAACTGCACGGCGAACCCGACCAGCGCATGGCCGAACTCGTCCGCCGCGGCCAGGAGCAGGGCGCCTTCCGCACCGACCTGCCCACCGCCTGGCTGGTCAGCGTCGTCCACTACATCCTGCACGGCGCCGCTACCGAGGTGCGCACGGGACGTCTGGCCACGCGCGACGCGGCCGACGTGGTGACCAAGTCCGTCCAGTCGGTGCTGACCGGATAGCGTTCCGGTCGTTACCCGGTCAACACTTCAGCACATTAATAATCGCCACACGCAAGCGACGTTTTTGGAGGTCTTGGGCGGCGCCTAGGAATTTCCTGGGTGACGGACCCCCGCCTGTGCTGTAACGCTGGAACGATAGTGGCGCGTGGCCCCGATATTCCCTCCAGATCTCCGCCGAATCCAAAAGGAGGGGCGAATGAATATCAACCGGGCCGTGATCGCGGGACTGGCGGCGGCCGGAATCGCCGCGGGAGGTACGGCGGTGGCGATACCGGCCGCAGCCGACACCGAGATCTACTACCAGGGCTACGGCCCTTACAAGGTGTTGCGGCAAGGGGCCAAGGGGAACGAGGTTCTCGCACTGCAATGGATGCTCAACTGCGAGGACTGCTTCGTCGTGAAGAAACCACCGGGACACTTCGGCGATAAGACCGTGAAGTCGGTCCAGAGGTTCCAGGTCACTCACATGAACGCGTCGGAGTCGGAGGCGGACGGCAACGTGGGGGCCCTCACCTGGTACGGCCTGTACCGTGACCGCAAACCCATGGTCTACAAGCAGAGGAACGACTGCATCAAGGGGCTGCAGGTTCTGCTCAACAAGTGGAAGTACAACGGCATGCTGGTGGTCGATGGCAAGTTCGGCAAGGCCACCCGGCAGAAGGTGCTGCGCTTCCAGCAAGCCCACCGCCTGTCCCCGACCGGCCAGGTCGACGCCAAGACCTTCCAGGCGCTGATCTACACCAAGGCCTAGATCGACTCGCCGTCAGCGCAGCGGGATTCCCTTCTGGGCCAGTGACTCGGCCAGGATGTGCACGGCCTTGGGGCCGACTCCGTGCAGGGCGAGCAGTTCGCCCTCCGTGCGGGCGGCGACCTGAGCGAGAGTGGTGATCCCTGCTCCGAGGAGGGCGTTCGTGGCCGGCCTGCCGATGGCGGCCGGCAGGTCGCAGTCCGCCGGCCTGGTTCCCGCGTCGGCGGCGGCGAGCTCCGCCGCCAGGCGCTTGGGAGCGCGGCAGAACCAGGCCGCTCTGACCAAGGCGTTGAGGTCTTTGCCGTTGATGTCGGCCAACGGCACCCCGAAGCCGATGAGCGTGCCCTTCCGGACGATCCGCTCGCCGCTCGGGTGCGCTGATTCCGCGGCCTCGACCTCGGCGTCCGGCAGGCGGAGCCGCACCTGGCCGTCCTTGGCCACCGAGGCGAACCCCTTGCCGCGCACCGAGAACGCGACCATGCCGAAGTGCGTGCCCTCCTCGACCTCCGGGAGGGCGAGTGCGGCCTTGCGCAGCTGGGACAGGGCGGTCATGGGGCGATGCTAATCGGCGGTGCCGACAGAACCCGGCCGCAGTACCCCCCGGGGGTTGACAGTTCATCGGCCGCCCGACAGAGTTGATGTATGAACAGTTATGCAGATGAGCAGACGAAGCGGCGCGTCTGATGGGCGTCGGGCATGGGCACGGCCACGGGCACGGCCACGGGCACGGCCACGGGCACGGCGGCGGTAAGGCCGACGGGCACGCCGGCGGGCGCCACCGCTGGCGGCTGGGGGCGTCCTTCGTCATCATCGGGTCGTTCTTCGTGGTGGAGCTGGTCTACGGGCTGATCTCCGGGTCGCTGGCGCTGCTGTCGGACGCCGGGCACATGGCGGCCGATGTGGTGACGCTGGCCGCCGCGCTGGCCGCCACCAAGATCGCGACCCGCCCGGACACCACCGGCCGCCGCACCTACGGCTCCTACCGCGCCGAGGTGTTCGCCTCCGGCTTCGCGGTGCTGGTCATGCTGGGCACGGCCGTCTACATCACCATCGAGGCCTTGGCCCGGATCGGCGAAGGGGCCGAGATCTCCACCGGTCCGATGCTGGTCGTGGGCGCGCTGGGACTGGTGGCCAACCTGGCCGCGCTGCTGCTGCTGCGGGCGGGCGCCGACGAGAGCCTGAACGTCAAGGGCGCCTACCTGGAGGTGATGGCCGACACCGCCGGATCGGTCGGGGTGATCGTGGCCGGTGTGCTGATCGCGATCACCGACGAGACGATCTTCGACACCGTCACCGCGCTCGCCATCGCGGCGTTCGTGGTGGTCCGCGCCGTGGCGCTGGGACGGCAGGTGCTGGCGGTGCTCGGCCAGCACGCGCCCGAAGGGCTCGACAGCCGGCGGGTGGCCGGCGAGCTGGCCGACCTCGACGGGGTCCGGGACGTGCACGACCTGCACCTGTGGACGTTGACCTCGGGCATGCACGTGGCCACCGCCCACCTGGTCACCGCCGACCAGGCCGACTCCCACGCCGTCCTCGACCGCGCCCGCGACCTGCTGCGCGAGCGCCACGCCATCGCCCACGCGACCCTCCAGGTCGAGCCCGCCAGCCATGAAGGTTGCGACGAGACGAACTGGTGACGGACTGCCCTGCTTCCCCTCGATCCGACGCTTCTGGAGGATGTCATGGCCCCGGCCGCACTGATCATCTACCTCGTCTGGGCCCTGCTGGCCTTCGGGCTGCGCAGCCTTGTGCAGTGGCGCCGCACCGGCGACGCCGGCTTCCGCGGCGCCGGACTGGCCCCGGGCAGCGTGCAGTGGTGGGCCCGCATCGCGTTCATCGCCGCGCTGCTCATCGGCGCCGCGGGACCCATCGCCGACCTGGCCGGTCTTCGACCGCTCGGCCCGCTGGACGGCTCGATCGTGCGCGGCGCCGGGCTGGTGCTGGCGCTGCTGGGGGTGGCCGCCACGTTGGCCGCGCAGATGTCGATGGGCGCCTCCTGGCGTATCGGCGTCGACGAGAACGAGCGCACCGCCCTCGTCACCACCGGGGCCTTCGCGCTGGCCCGCAACCCCATCTTCACCGCGATGATGCTCACCGCCGCGGGCCTGGCCGCCATGGTGCCCAACGTCGTCTCCATCTCCGGCGCGGTCCTCACGGTCGCGGCGATCGAGGCGCAGGTCCGCGCGGTCGAGGAGCCCTACCTGCGGCGCGTCCACGGCGAGGACTACCATCGCTACGCGGCCGCGGTGGGCCGGTTCCTGCCGGGCGTCGGCCGCCACCGCCCCGCCTGAGCACCGGCGCGGGTGAACCGCCGCCGGCCGCACGCACGTACCGACATTCGACACGCCGTAGAAGATGTGGCCACCCGATCCCGT
The DNA here is from genome assembly GCF_039532545.1 of Actinomadura vinacea. Classification (NCBI taxonomy): domain Bacteria; kingdom Bacillati; phylum Actinomycetota; class Actinomycetes; order Streptosporangiales; family Thermomonosporaceae; genus Actinomadura; species Actinomadura vinacea. The sequence continues at coordinate 326,459 of NZ_BAAARW010000020.1, forward strand.
GTCGAGGTACGACAATGAAGATCCTGTGCCCGGTGACCCCGCCCGTCCGCGTCCTTGCCGCGTTGGTGGGAGGCGGCCTGCTGATGTTCGCCGCCGGCTGTTCGGACGGGACGTCCGGGGCGAAGAGCGCGCCTTCCCGCGCGGCGGCGTCCCCAAGCGCCTTCGTCGCTCCGTCGGCCGAAGCCGGGATCCGCGGTCTCGCCACCCGAATGGGCTGCACCCCGCAGATGCGCGGCAAGCCGTCCGACTACCGGCAGGCGGTCTGCGCGACCCCGTCGGGCAAGTACGTCATCAACACCTTCGACAGCGACAAGGGCCAGTGGGATTACCTGCGGTACTCCGCGATGTACGGCGGCACGTACCTGATCGGGACGCGCTGGGTGCTCGTCGCCACCCCGCAGCTTCTGGAATCGGCACGCGGCCGTCTCGGCGGCCGCATCCAGGACTCGCACTCCATCCGATGAAGGCGAACGCGCGTGGTCACAGCGCCGAGTCGGCGAGCGTGCGCAGCGTCAGGAGCAGCTCGGCGGCCTGGACGCCGTCCAGTTCGCCGAAGGTCGCCTTCGACTCGCCGCGTTCGGCGGCCAACTCGGACTCGGCGATCGAGACCGTCCCGAGCGTCTGTTCCGGCCACTCGCCCGGAGCCATGACCGGGAAACCGGGGCTCACGTCCAGCACGACCATGCGGCCCGCCACGGCCCAGGTCAGGCAGTGCTGGATGCCCGCGTCCTGCGGTGCACCGCGCTCCCAGCCCTGGCGTTCGAGTCCCAGCACCTTGCCGACACCGACCACGACGTCGCGGACGCGGTCGAGCCGGGCGCCCGCCCGTTCCTCGTCGGTGAACGCGTCGACGGGCCTGCCGAGTTGCGGGAAGGGCTGCACGATCTCATAGTCGGCGAAGACCTCGCTCCACGCCGCGACACTCTCCCCCAGGTGCACCGGGTGGGCGATCTGGACCTCGCCTGCCTCCAGGGGCACCGCCTTGTCGTCGACGTCGGCGAACGTGCGGTCCTCGGCGACGCGGAACGCGGTGCCGTCGTGCAACCAGACGACGCGCCTGACGATGTGCCACAGCAGCGGGTGCCCGACGAACAGCCGCCGGAAGTCGTCGGTGCTCCACCGGCGCTGCTCGGTCATGGCCCGCTCCATCCGCCGGATCTGGTCGGCGGCGACGGTGCGGACGTCCTTCTTCAACCCGGTGAACGCGCGATGCGCCGCCGGTGCCAGCTCCGCGTCGTCCTTGGCACCCGGCTTGGGCAGTGTCTTGCGGAGCGTGCCCTTGTCGTCGAACACCACCGGCTTCAGCTGCTCGTCGAAACCGACCCTGAACCGCCGGGGTCCGTAGTCGAGCGTCATACCGCCGTCGGCGTCCAGGCCGAAGTCCGGGACGATCCGGTCGCCGAGCTGGTCCATCGTCAGCCCGCGGTCATCGGCCACCTGCACCAGAAGCTGGCCCGCCTTCTTCTTGAGCCGCTTCGGACGGGCCTTCTCGGCGACCAGGTGCAACTGCATGACCGCCACATCCGTGCCTATCCCGGCCAGGACCTCCAGCGCCTTCAGCGGCAGCTTGATCCCGTCCTGGCCGGGCCAGGAGCGCGCCATCCCGCCGAGCCGCCGTGCGATCTCGTCGTCGCCGGTCCAGCACAGCTGCGTCTGTGCCCAGGCGATCCGGGTCGACTCACCGGACATTCGCCAGCGTTCGAACAGGTTCCAGCCGAACTCGGCCAGTGTCCCAGGGTCGAGCGCGTCCATCGCCTCCCGGAGAGCCTGCGCCGGTGCCCGCCCCGGGCTCGCCTTGCTCAACGCCTCGATCAGGTGGCCGGTCGCCGCCGCGGGCAGGGCGTGCTCCCGTCCGCGCAGCAGAACCTGCGGCATCGCCGCCGGACGCGCCCAGGCCGGCGCCCCCTTCTTCCCACCCTTGCGCAGGGCCTTGGGCACCTGCTCCTCGGACGCCTCGGGCACGACGGCCGCCTGGACGGCCTCGATCGCCGCCCTGGCCTCCTCGTCCAACTCCGGCATCGTCGCCGCGACGAGGTCGGGCCGCGCCGCCAGATGCACCCTGAGCAGCCCCGCCGCCAGCGCCGCTCGCTTGGAGGTCCCCGAGGCCAGCTCCGGCAGGACCCGCAGCGCCCGCACCGGGAACCGCTCGACCATCGCCTCCATCGCAGGCAGGACGTTCACCTTGTCGAGGCAACCGCCCATGACCCGGAACGCCTCGTCGCCCGGGATCCGCGCCAGGGCGTCCACGATCCGCCGCCGGTCCGGCGGCTCGGCCTCCCCGTCGAGGGAGCGAGCCAGCACCGGGGCGGCGGCCTCCCCCAGCCCGTCGACCAGGGTGAACACGACGCTGGGAAACCACTCGCCTTTTTCCAGGACGGCCCAGTCACCGAGCTTCTCGACCTGCTCGGCGGTGCCGAGCGAACACCACAGCAGCTTGGCGCCGTGCGAGGTGTACCCCCAACTCTGGCGCTCCGGAGGCTCCGCGCAGCACTCGTCCACCCAGTCCGTGCGGTCCGGCACCAGGAACGACACCACCACTCGCTGCAGCGGCTCCCGTCGGTGCCCGGCGAGCGCACGCACCGCCTCCGCGTGGACGTTGTCGTCCGCCGCCGCCAGCAGCGCCCGCATCCGCCCGCCCGCGGGATCCTCCGCCCAGTACGCGAAATCGGTGTCCCAGCCCCGGCCCTCCACGTAACGCGGCCGCTCTTTCATCCCGCCGCCCAGATCCTGGCCCCAGACCCAGATCCCGTCGATCTCGGCGAACGCGCACGCGGCGAAGGCCAGGCCGTGCTCGGCGGCCAGGAAGTCGGCCCAGGCGGGGTCGGTGGCGAACCGCGACTCCCCCCGCGCCACCGCCTCGACCCGTGCGACCACCGCGGCCCCCAACGGGGTCGCCTCACCGCGCAGGTAGGCCAGGCCCGCCTCCGCGACTTCCTTGTGAGAAGCCCGGTGCTCGAGCACCTCCCGGATGAGCGGGCGAGCCGCCTCCAGGCTCTCGCGCACCTCGGCGCACGACTCCTCGTCCGGGACGGCCCCGGGTACTGGAGCGATCCCTCCGCGCCGGGGGATCAGTTCCTTCCGCCATGCGTCGGGAATGACCAGAACGTTCTCATCGTGGAGCGGGGAGCCGTGATCACTCATGTGCCCTCACGGTAGAGCAGCCCGCCGACAGACCGCTTCGTCCCCGGCGACATCCGAAGACTCGCGGCCCCTGCTGAGCGACCTCTGACCGTCCCGCGCCGCCTCCGTCAGCGGTTCGCGCGCCCGGCGAGCGCCTCGGGTTCGTATTGGTCGTGGCGGTTCAGCCAGCCCATGGCGGGGTCGTCTCCGCGGCGGGGCTCTCGCTCCCAGTCTTCTTGACGCCCGCGGGCGGTGAGGTCGAGCCAGTTGTACGTCCCCATGAGCGGGTCGATGCCGCGGGCGTAGCCGGAGTAGGTGTGGAAGACGCGGTCGCCGCGGCGCAGGAAGGCGCTCATCCCCGGTTGCTCGCCGGACCATCCCTTCCAGGCGGGGTCGTCCCGCTCCAGCTCGGCCTGGTCCTTGTAGTTGTATTCGACCGGCGCGACCGACGCGTCGATGGTGACATGGAAGTCGTAGTTGAAGTCGCTCCCGTGCGACGAGTACCACGGGAGGGTCCAACCCATCCGCCGCCGGTAGCGCTCGAGCTTGTCCAGCGGCGCCCGCGACACGAGCGCGAACGAGGTGTCGCGGGCGTGCAGGTGGCTGAGGTGCCCCACGTTGTCCATCGTGAACGAGCAGCTCGGGCAGCCCTCGTCGTCGTCCGGGCCGAACATGAAGTGGTAGATCAGCAGCTGGCCGCGCCCGTCGAACAGGTCCGGCAGTCCGACCGTTCCATGCGGACCTTCGAACGAGTAGTCCTTGGTGATCTCGACCATCGGCAGCGCGCGCCGGGCGGCGCTGACCTCGTCGCGGTGCCGGCTCAGCTCCTTCTCCCGCGCGAGCAGCTCGCGCCGCGCGGTGAGCCACTGCTCACGCGTGACGACCTGGGGATCTTCGGCCATGTCGTTCCTCCTTGTCTCGCCGACCTGGCAGTAGTCCCCCCATATACACCGCGTAACCGTGCAGGCCGTTCGCGGATGTCGACCCCGACGGCCACTGTGCGAGAATATGCTTCTCGTTAAATGCAAGTATTAGTCTCGGAGCGAGGGGGCGTTGTGATGAGTGTCGGGACCGAACGGGAGGACCGGCCGCACATCCTCAGGGAACTCGGTCACACGGTCCGGCGGGTCGGTGCGGAACTGCACTCCGCGGCCACCGTCACCCCGCAGATGCATGTGCCGGGCACCTCGCGTCTGCGGACGTCCATCCTCGCGACCTGGGCCGACACCCTTGCCGGGCTGCTGGCAGCGGACGCGCTGGCACCGCGGGTGCCGGTCACCATCGAACTCGACGTGCATCTGTACGGTCCGGCACCCGCTTCCGGGCAGGTGCTCGGGGTGGCCAGGACGATCAAGGCCGGTCGTTCGATCTTCGTCGCGGGCGTCGAGTTCGGCTCCGAGCGGGGGACGCCGATCGCGGTCGCGGCCGGCTCGTTCATGTGCGCGCCGGACCCGGCGGTCCGGATGCCGGCCAAGCTCAGCATCGACACGCCGCCGTCGCGGGAACTGCTCTCCGTCCCGCTGGCCGAACGGGCCGGCTGCGAGCGCCGGGAGCCGGGCGTGGCGGCGCTCCCCCGCTCCGACGACGGGCTCAACGCCTCCAACACGGTCAACGGCGGGCTCATCGCGCTGGTCATCGAGGAGGCCCTGCTGTCCTTGGCGCCGGGCGACACGCTGAGCTCGCTCGCGCTGCGCTACCTGCAGCCCGTGCGGATCGGACCGGCCGTCGCGACCGCCACCCTGCGCGACGGGCTCGGCCAGGCGGAACTGCACGACTCCGGCAACGGCGGCCGCCTCTCGGTCACGGCCACCGCCCGGACCTTCGGTCGGCCGAATGCGGCGAGCTGATCGGACGCGGTCATGTGTCCGCGTTCTCATCGCGGCGGTGCACGAGCATCACGGTGGCCCATAACAGCACTCCCACACCTATCAGCGTCCATGCCAGGACGCGGCTCCACGCGCCACGCGCCCGGTCGCGCCGTTCGGTGGCGCTCCACGCCGGGCCGCGTTCCCGCGCGCCCGTCCGCGTCCAGCCTGGCGGTTCGGTGGTCTCGTACTCAGGCGCCTCCACGCTGACGAGGCCCTCCTGGGTGAAGCCGGAGCCCGAGCAGCGCGCCTTGACCCGGTAGCTGCCCGGCCGTTCCCGGACGACCCACGCCCGCACGCTGAACCAGCCGTCGGTCACCTCGCCGGTGCCCTTCGCCGCGCCGCCGATGACCACCTCGCGGTCGTCGGCCCGGCAGCCTCCGATCACCGTGATGGCACGGTCGGCACCACCGGTGGCGGGCACGATGTCGAGGTCGTCCGCGTGCACGGCGGGCGTTGGCGCGAAGACGGGAAGAAGCGTCGCCGCGGTCAGCACGGTGGCAGCCGTCATGGGTGCACTCGCTCTCCATCCTCTGATGCCAGGTGAACCTTGGACCGCGACGAAGGCGCGTCTCACCCCGGACGCCGCCGTCGACGGCGGCGTCCGGGGTGACCGCGGGTCAGCGTTGCGGCTCGGCGTTGGTCCATTCGGTGACCTCGTACACCTCGTACGAGGCCAGCTCGCCGGGCCGGTGGAACCGGTCGGGCATGTTCTCGGCCTTCAGCCAGCGCGTCTGGCCGAGGTCCCCAGAGGGGAGCTTTTTCCTGCCGCGCGGCGGCTTGTCCACCAGATGCCGGATGGCCAGCAGCGTGCCCGCATCGGGGTCGATGATCATTTGGCGCCGGTAAGTGGCGAGTTGCTTGGGAGCAGTGTAGAGGCCGAGCGGCATGGTGGTCTCCAGCGGCAGGGAAACCGCCGTTCCGGTGCGGCCGATCGGGTCGGTCACCTTGCCCTCGGCCTTGACCCCGGGCTGGGCGGCGAGCATCCGGAACACCGCCGCCCGGACCGCCGGCGGAGCGGGCGCCGTGGACAGCAGGGTCACGGTCACGTCGCTCAGCGCCCGGACGCGATCCTGGCCATGCAGGGCTCGGAGCGGTTCCGGCTTGTTGCTCGTCGCGACCGCTCGCCAGACGCCTTCGAGATTCAGCAACGCCTCTTCCAGCGCCCGCGGTTCGGTGGGCAGCTTGGCGATCTGCGCCGCCGTCAGACCGAAGTACCGGTCATCGGACGGGTACCAGGCCGGCGGAGTTTGCGAGCCCCGGGGGGTCATGTCCAGCATCACGTAGTCATTCGCATCGTCCGGGTCCGGGATCCGCGGCTTCTCGGGCGAACCCGCCGCCTGCCACCTTCGCTTGTCCTCAGCGGTGACCGGAACATCGGCGAACTCTCGGTGCGCCTGGATCGCTTTGCCGTTCCGCTCCGCCCAGATCTCGCCCCCCTGCCTCGAATCGACCCTGTAGTGGGTCGACGCCTTCTTGCCGACCGCCTTGATCTCGCCGCTGCGCTTCTTGACGTGCCAGTACTTGCCGATCGGCGCCTTCTGCGCGTTGGTGGCGGCCACCAGCAGCACATTGCCGTTCTGCGGAGCGGGCTCCGGGTCCGAGCGCAGCGTCACGACGGCGACGGCGCTCGTGACGACGGCGGCCGTCGCCACCATGCTCACCAGCGGAATCCGGAAACCGCCCAGCTGGACCCGGAAACCGCGCCGAGGGCGTTCCCTGGTGCCGGCCCGCCAGTTGGTGCGCAGCGCGATCCGGTCGGGGTGCTCCTCCTCGGCCAGTGCCGTGCGCATCTGCCGCAGCGCGTCGAGTTCATCCATCGGTCTTCTCCTCGGGGAGGGTCTTGCGAAGCTTGATCCGGGCCCGGTGGATCTTGGCCTTGACGGTGCCGAGCGGCAGGTCGAGCGTCGTCGCGATCTCCGCGTACGACATCTCCCCCCAGGCCAGCAGCAGGAGCGCGTTGCGCTCCTGCGCGTTCAGCGCGGCCAGGGCCTTCGCCAGCCGGGGGCCGAGCGCGGCGGCCGAAGCGCGATCGCTGGCCCGTTCGGCGACGCCGTCCTCGGCGGGGTCCACGCCGGTCCGGGCGAACGCCCGGTACATGCGGGTCTCCTGGCGGTGGTGCTTGGCGATCAGGTTGCTGGCGATGCCCCACAACCACGCGCTGAACTCCGCGCGCCCGTCGAACCGCTCCCGCTTCCGGAACGCGATCGTGAACGTCTCCGAGACCAGGTCGTCGGCGAGGGCCGGTCCGAGCCGCCGTTTGATGTACGCGTGGAGCCGCGGCGAGTGGCGGCGGAACAATTCACCGAACGCTTCCGGCGCGTCCAGGGAGACGGCGACGATTCCCGGATCGTCCAGCTGGTCTCTGGCATGGCTCACCATTGCCATGGGCGTCCGTCCATGGGATGCGTCCTCCGTGACTCGGGGGGTGCTGACACCCACCTCTATCCCGAAGCCCGTCCCCCGGTTGCACTTGTTTTCGATCAACGGCGGGCGGAATGTCCGACGCCCGCAATACGGTGCTCTGGTTGACCTCCTCCCCCTCGTGAACGAGGGGGATTCCAACCCGTGGCCTCAGGAGAGGGGGACAGGTTGAGGTTCGCGGTTCGTCCGCCCCGGCAACCCGGAGCGTCCCCGCGCAGGGACGGCCGGTCCGGCCGCCGTGCCCACGAGTCTGGCCTCGTGGGCGATGTTGCGTGCCGCGTTCACATCGGCGTTGCCCGCGTGGCCGCAGGACCGGCACCGGAAACGCGCTTGGCTCTCGCGCGCCTCCCGATCCGTGGTCCCGCACGCCGAACAGCGCTGCGAGGTGTACGCGGGATCGATCCTGTGCACGCGGCCGGGGGCCTTATGTTCCAGCCGCTCGACCAGCAGGCCCCATCCGCTTGCCAGGATGCCCCGGTTCAGCCCCGCCTTGGCGGCGACGTTGCGTCCCGGCTGCTGGAGGGTGCCCTTGGCGGAGCGGGTCATGCCCCGGGTGTTGAGGTCTTCGACACCGATCACGTCGAACTCGCGGGCCAGCCTCGTGGAGGTCTGCTCCACCCAGTTCTTGCGGCGGTCGCGCTCGCGGGCCTTGAGCCGGGCGAGCGCGGCCTTGAGCCGCGCGCGGCGGCCAGAGCCGCGCCGGGCACGCCCCAGCTTGCGGGCCAGCAACTCCAGGCGCCGCGCCTCCCCGGGAGTGAGGCCGGGGACCTTCAGCAGATCCCCGGTCGACAGGGCGGCACTGACGGCAACGCCCCGGTCCACCCCGACCACGGTCCCATCGCCGGGGCCGGGCACCGGGGGCGGGTAGCCCGGTGCCCTCCCGCGCAGGCGGCGGGACCAGAAACCGTGCTGCTCCACGGCCAGGTTCCACACGTACCGGGCGTGCGCGCAATGCGAGAGCAGGGCCTGCTCCTGCTCAGGAGTGGGGTCCAGACGGTAACGCGGCACAGGGGTGAGCGTAGCGTGCACACTCGAACACAGAGACGAAAACGTACTGGACAGCGCCTGGTCAACGGGCATTCGCCCCCGGGGCGGATCTCCTTTCCCTGCACTGCTTCGCAGGGGTCCGATTCCTCCCCGGCCTCAAGGCCGGGGTTTCCTCGGAGGTTCTTGGATGAAAGCCTCAGATATCGAGCTCCGCGATCGTTTCTTCGCCCTGTCGACCGGCCAGGCCCCTGGCGATGAGGTCGCCCGGTACCGTGCCGAGGTCGACGCGACGGACGCCGCACCTGTCGCGACGCTCGACGGGCTGGCGATCTCCTGGCACCCGACCGCGCGCCACAAGGCGGTGCGCTTCGTGGACGCCGAACGCATCGACGAAGGCGTGCGCGAGCTGTTCGCCCGGCCCAGCGAGGACGCGCCGCACCTGGCCGCCGTCTTCGCCGATCCGCGGGAGCTGTCGTTCCGCACGTTCGAGAACATCCTGCCGCTCGACGACCTGTTCGCGGACGCCGGGCTGGAGTTCGAGCTGACCGAGCGCGCAGAGGTCTCGAAGGACGCCTACTCGTTCTCGGTCTTGCTGCCCGACGCCGCCCGGGCAAGCCTCGAACGCCTGGACGCGCTGGACCTCTACGTCCCGCCGCTCAACGCCGGCTCGCGCGGCGGCGACCGCTTCATCTTCCACTCTGCACTGCTCGCCGAAGCGCTCACCCAAGCAGTCGCCAAAGCGATGCCCGAGCCACAGATCGAGGGCTTCTCGCACGTGAACCCCGTGTTCCGGTGCAACCGCTTCGAGCCCGGTGATGCCAACTTCCATCGCCATCTCGACACGCCCTACTACGACGCCGCGCGCAAGCACGTCTCCCGCTACACCGTCCTGCTCTACCTCACCGGCGGCCAGGGCGCGCCCGCCCTCGACCTCACCGGCGGCGCCGTGCTCACCGACATCGCGCCCTTCACCTGCGTGATCTTCGACCAGCGCTACGAGCACGAGGGCGCGCCCTACCTCGAGGGCCGCAAGGTCTTCCTGCGCACCGAACTCATCTTCACCGACCCCCAGGTCGCACACGATCCCGAGATCGGCGCGCTGTTCAGCAAGGCCTGCTACCTGACCGGCGAGAGCGTCTTCGCCCCCGAACTCGCCCGCCACGCCGACGCCTACTACAACCAGGTCGCCGCCGCGCACTGGAACGGCCTCGCACCCGACGCCGCACGCAAGCCGTTCGTCCACAAGCGGTTCCGCGGAGTGGACTTCATCGCCAACGGCTACGACTTCTGGTTCGCCAAAAGCGACGCGCTCTCACTCGCCGAGTGCGCCGCGATCACCCTCCTCGACTATTTCAACTGCAAGGTCGGCGACACCGCCTTCCGCGACCAGTGCGACTCGGAGGTGATCGAGGCCGGCGGCACCGACTGGATCCCCGGCTTCCTCGCGGCGAAGCGCGGCGATTCGGCCGTCTCCCCGTTCGACAAGTCCGCCCTCTTCCCCGAGCCGGAGGAGGTGGACGAGGACGTGTGCTGCCCGTTCCACCGGGAGGAGCAGTTCGACGCCACCCGCAACGAGGACATCGTCGATCTGTACGGGCGCACCCAGACCTTCGCGAAGGCGCACATCATGCCCGCGCCGATCCTGATGCTCGGCGAGGACGTGGTCCTCGATCCGGACAGGTTCGTGGTCCAGGGCAACCTCATCCACGTCCTCGGGAAGAAGTCGCTCAGGCCGGTGAACTTCGCCGCCTGCTGGAACAGCGGCGGCTCCCCCGAGAACTACATCGACGTCGCGGCCACCGTCGGCGTGGTCGACCTCCTCGTCCCGCCGATCCTCTTCACCGAGTCCGCCGGCTGCTACCACCTGCGGTTCGACTTCTTCCGCAACTCCTGGACGGTGAAGCACCGGCAGGCGGCCGTCCCCGTCCCCATGATCGCCGACCTGGACCCCTTCGAGGCCGAGGACTCCGGCGAGGTGCCCTGGGTGGAGGCCGTCGACCCCGCTCTGATCAGCGACTCCCCCCGCAAGCCCGAGACCGAGCCCTGGTGGGGAGATGTGGACGACCCGCTTGTCAACGCACTCTACGGCGCCCCCGAAGACCAAGACGGCTGAGCACGCCCCGGGCAATCCCCAGCCTGTGGAAAAGAGTCCGTGTCGGCGACAGGCCCTAGGTCCTGTCTCGAAGTGGCCTCAGGTCCCGCGCGAGCGCGTTACCTGGCCGGTGGGGCGATGCCGAAGGCGAGCCTCACCGGCCGGATCGCGAAGCGATGTCGCGCTCGCCAAGGCCCGGTCAGGGGGCGAGCCGCCAGGCGAGCCCCCTGGGCCGGGACTTTGAAACACAGCCTAGAGTCGGCGTATGTCGCGGCGGCGTTTCGATCAGGCCATGCAGCTCATGCGGAAGAACGACCCGCGGGATCGGGAGAGCGGGTTCGACTTCCTGCGCGAGCACGCCGACGCGTATGTCGATGAGCTGATCGCAGAGTTCACGGCGGAACTGGACGATCCGAGTCTGCGCTGCTGGCTGCTGGAGCTGATCGCTGAGGCGCGCTCCGCGAAGGCGCTGGGCGTGTTCCGCGACCAGCTGGAGAGCACGGACGAGTCGTTGCGCTTCTGGGCGGTCCGTGGCCTGGAGATGCTCGACACCCGGGCGGCCGAACAGGCACTCGACGAAGCGCGCGCCGGCGGCTGGATCGCCTGACGGCGACCCGCGAACCGGCTCGGGCCAGCGGGAAGTCCGATATGTGCATCATGCATAAAGTGTGTAGAGTGCACATCTGACATTCCCGAACATCCTGCGCTCGCAAGGAGAGAACATGTCCCCCGCACCCCGGGCCGGGGCGATCGTCGGCGTCCTGTCCTGCGCCGGCATCGCGGCCGCTCTGATGCAGACCCTGGTCGTCCCGCTGATCGGCGAGTTACCGCGGCTGCTGGACACCAGCGCGGCCAACGCCTCGTGGGTGCTCACCGCCACGCTGCTGGCGGGCGCCGTCGCCACCCCGGTCGTCGGACGCATGGGCGACCTGTACGGCAAGCGGCGCGTGCTGCTGGGCTGCGTCCTGCTGCTGGTCGTGGGCTCGGTCGTGGGCGCGATGGCGAATTCGCTGGTCCCGATGGTGGTCGGACGGGCGCTGCAGGGCCTCGCGGCGGGCATCATCCCGCTGGGCATCAGCATCATGCGCGACGTGCTGCCGCCCGAGCGCCTCGGCTCGTCGATCGCGCTCATGAGCTCCTCGCTCGGCATGGGCGGCGCGTTCGGGCTGCCGCTGTCGGCCGTGATCGTCGACAACGCCGACTGGCACATGCTGTTCTGGGGGACGGCGGGCATCGCCGCGCTGATCGGCGTCATGGTCTTCCTGACCGTGCCCGAGTCCCCGGTTCGCGACCGCGGCCGCTTCGATTACCTCGGCGCGGCCGGACTGTCCGCCGGGCTGGTGTGCCTGCTGCTGGCGGTGTCCAAGGGCGGCGACTGGGGCTGGGCGAGCCGCACCACGCTCGGCCTGTTCGCGGCCGCCGTGCTGATCCTGCTGCTGTGGGGGGTCTGGGAGCTGCGCGTCCGCGAACCCCTGGTCGACCTGCGCGCGACCGCCCGGCGCCAGGTCCTGATGACCAACCTGGCCTCGATCGTCGTCGGCTTCTCGATGTACGCGATGTCGGTGCTCTCCCCGCAGCTGCTCCAGCTGCCCGCGGCCACCGGCTACGGGCTGGGCCAGTCGATGCTCGCCGCCGGCCTGTGGATGGCCCCCGCCGGGCTGGTGATGATGGTCGTCTCCCCGCTGGGCGCCAAGCTCTCGGCGGCCGCCGGGCCGAAGATCTCGCTGCTGACCGGGGCGCTCATCATCGCCGCCGGCTACGGCTCGGCGCTGCCGCTGATGGGCGAGGCGTGGGGGCTCCTGCTCTTCTCCTGCGTCTGCAGCGCCGGTGTGGCCTTCGCGTACGGGGCGATGCCCGCCCTGATCATGAGCGCGGTGCCCGCCTCGGAGACCGCCGCCGCCAACGGCTTCAACACCCTCATGCGCTCGATCGGCACCTCGACCTCCAGCGCCGTCATCGGCGTCGTCCTCGCGAACATGACCGTGCAGGTGGGCCCGGTGTCCGTCCCGTCCGAGAACGGGTTCCGCGCCGGGTTCCTCATCGGCGCCGGAGTGGCGGTGGCCGCGGCCCTGGTCGCCCTGGCCATTCCGGGCCGCCGTGCCGCCCCCGCGGCGCCCGCCGCCGCGGACCTCGTCCCCGCGGCGCCCGCCGCCGCGGTCTCGGCGCCGATCCGGGGCACCGTGCTGAGCGAATCGGGGCCCGTCGCGGGCGCCGCGGTGACGCTCATCGACGGGGCGGGCCGCCAGATCGCGCACGGGGTGAGCGGCGCGGACGGCCGATACGCCCTGGACACCGCCAGGAGCGGCGCGTTCCTGCTGGTCGGCTCGGCGGCCGGGTTCCAGCCGGAGGCGGTCCCGGTCGAGGTGGCCGGCGCCCCGGTCGACACCGACGTGCGGCTCGCCGGGCCCGCGGGGGCCGGCGGCACCGTCCGCGACGCGGTGACCGGGGAGCCCGTGCCGGGGGCGACGGTGGTCGCGGTCAACATCGCCGGTGAGGTGACGCACTCGGCCGCGACCGGGCTGGACGGCACGTTCTTCCTGCCCGGCCTGGACGCGGCGGACCACACCCTCGCCGTGCGGGCGGCCGGGTACCGTCCCAAGGCGTTCCAGGGCGAGCCGCCGGGCGCCGTCGGCTCCTGGACGGTCACGCTCGACCCCGGGCTGGCGGTCAGCGGCACGGTGCGCGGCACGTCCGGGCGGCCGCTGCCGGGCGTGCGCGTCGCGGTCCTGGACTCCGGCGGCGACCTCGTCGCCGCCACGGTGACCGGGGCCGACGGGGGCTACCGGTTCGGCGACCTCGCCGCGGCCGACTACACCCTGGTGGCCAGCGGCTACGCGCCCGTCACCGGCACGATCGACCTGACCGGCCACGGGGTGGACGCCTTCGACCTGCGCCTGTCGCGGCACGCCGACCCGCAGCCGGCGGCCCCCGTCCAACCCGGGGGTGTCACGCCCCCCTGACGACCGCCGCTCTCGGGCGCCGCCGGAGCTTCGGTTTGGCGTGGGGGCAGTCCGCGGCGGCGCGGCGATGCGGCCGGTGGGCCGGGTCGTTCGCCTGGATGGCGAGGCTGACCAGCGACTCCAGCAGGAAGAGGTCGCCGTCGGTGTCCAGGTGGACCTCGGCCCAGTCGGCGTCCTGGCGGATGTCGACGCGGCCGGAGCCGGCGAGGGTCGCGGTGAGGCGGCAGCCGACCCGCCTCGTGAGGAGGACCTCGGCCAGGTCCGCCTGATGGAAGTGGACGATCTGCAGGCCGTCCAGGGCCAGCGCACGGCCGGGCCGGCAGTCGGCGCGGCACGCCTGCAGGGGCCAGTGCCGGAACCGGTCGATCGCCAGGTCGGCGTACGAAGCGGAATAATGGCTGCGTCCTCGGCTCATGGACTCAGCCTCGCGCGATACCGCACCGGGTGATCGATCGGCGGGCGTCCTGGTGGGCTCCAGGGCTTCCTGGTGCCTTCCAGGAAGCCGGACACCTTCCCTGGAAGCGTCTTGGACCGGGCATCGGAACGTACAGACGAACACGGGAACACGAACTTTCGGACAACTCACCGAGGCCACGCCGTTCCGGGCCGCATGATGGGTTCCGCCAGGGTGGGCGCCTGTACGGGGACGCGGGAGACGGACGGAGCGGGCGTTGGACTCCTATCTCGACCGGCTGGCCGACTTCACCCGCGAGCTGGCCGCCCGTCTGGACGGGAGCGAGCCCGCCGCGCTGGCACGGCACACGGGGTTGCGGGAGGCGACGGTCCGGGCGTTGCTGGCCGGGGACGGCGAGCTGATGTCGTGGGAGGTCGCCAGCGCCTGCCTGGCCGCGGCGGGTGTCGACGGCGGCGAGGCGGCGGCGGTGCGCGACCGGTGGGCCGAGGCCGAGCGGGCCCTGTGGGACGAGCGCGGGGACGACCTGCGCGCCGCGTTCGAGCGGAACCGGAACGGCAAGCCGGCGAAGGTGGTCGAGACCTTCCAGGCGAAGGTCCCGTGGCGGCGGCTGACGTCCAGGCATCCGGTCGCCTTCGAGCCGTGGACCATGCCGGAGTTCGGCGCCGGGCGCAGGCTGCCCGATCCGTCGGCGGCCGGCGACATCCGGGACTTCTACCGGCTGCTGGCACGGCTTCGGGACTGGGCGGGCTCGCCCAGGCAGTCGGAGATCGAGAGACGCTCGTGGGGCACGCTGCCCGACGCCACGATCAGCGCGATGCTCCAGAAGGACCGCTGGCGCACGACCAGCGACCGGGAGCGCGTCAGGGTCGGCTACTTCGCGGTGGCGTGCGGGCTGCCGGAAACGGAGGTCGCGCGCTGGGTCGAGGCGTACGAGCGGCTCCGGCACGTCGCCCCGCCCGACGACCTGGAGCTCGCCTGCGCCGAGGCGGCCGAACTGCGGCGGCGGCTCGCCGCCGCCGAGGCCGAGACGGACGAGCTGCGCGACCGCCTGGCCGCCGCCGAGAACCGTCGGCCCGCTCCGGCCGTGGACGCCCGGCGGCACCGGAAATGGTGGGACCCGCGCGGGCGGCGGTCGTCGGCGGCAGCCCTCGCCGCGCTGCTGTTCGCCTGCGGCGTCGCGGTGGGCGGGGTGGCCGGCGGAGGCGGCTCCGCCGCGAACGCCGCCTGTTTCAGCGGCACGCTCCGCCTGGTCGGGTCCACCGCCTTCGCACGGACGGCCGACGCCGTCCGGCGCGGCTACGAGGCCGTGTGCGAGGACGCGCGGATCGAGGTGAAGCCGATCGGCTCCAACGAAGGAGTGCGTGCCCTCACCGCGGGCAACGCGGGATCGACGATCGCGATGCACGACGGGCGTCTCAAGCCCGACTCCGACGAGATCAGGCTGTGGGGGTTCCGGGGCTTCCCCGTCGCGCTGGTCGCGTTCGCCGTCGTCGTCCACAAGGACACCGGCGTGACCGGCCTTTCGGTCCGGGAGCTGCGTTCCGTCTACGCCCGGGACGGCGGCCCCACCGACTGGAAGCGGTTCAGGGGCGGCGCCGACGTGCCGATCCGGCTGGTGAGCAGGACGGAGGGCTCGGGAACCCGGACGATCTTCGAGGAGCAGGTGCTCGGCGAGCCCGAACCGGAGCTGTCGTCCAGGGACTGCCGCCGCAAGGACGAGATCCGCGCCGCGGCCCGCGTCATCCGCTGCGAACGCAGCAGCCAGGGGCAGGTGCTCGACGCGGTCGACCAGAACCCCGGCGCGATCGGCTACGCCGAACTGCACGTCGCCACGGACGCCCGCCGCCACCCCAACGTGCGCATCCTCACGATCGATGGCAGGAGGGCGGACGCCGCCCCGGCGGAGGGCCGCTACCCGTTCGTCGCACCCGAGGTCTTCTACACCTACGGGCTGCCCCCGAACAACAGCCCGGCCGCGGCGTTCCTGACCTTCCTCGCCGGCGACTCCGCCAGGAGGCTCCTCCAGCGGGCGGGTTCCGTCCCCTGCGCCGGCGCGGACTCGCAGATCTCCCCGCCCTGCCAGGGCGCCTGACGGCGGTCAGCCGGTCGGGCGGCTGGTGCCGCGGGCCTCGGCGCGCAGCCGGCGGCCCACGTCCTCGATCGACCGGACGTAGAACCGGCCGCGCGCCGCCTCGGTGAACCCGTCCGCCTCCAGCCGCTCGGACATGGCGAGGAGGTCGTCGGCCACCCGGAGCACCACCTCGATGAGGTCGGCCGTGGCGTAACCGTTCGCCGCCTCCTGCACCAGCCGGGACATCCGCTTGAGCTCGTCGTACACCTCGTCACGCTCGCTGTAGGGCAGCCGGGCGTCGTCGAGGTCGAGGGTCAGCCGCTCCAGGCCGCGCCGAGCGGAGCGCCCCAGCCTGGTCTGCATCGAACCGCGCTCCACGTGCATGTTCACCGCGTCGCGCCCGGCCGCGACGTTCACCTGCATGGTCGCGTCGTGCGGCTGCGGCGTGATCGCGCCGGTGGCGCGCAGCGCGTGGCGGAAGGCGGGATGGATGTGGAACTCGTGGTCGCTGAGCTCGATCCGGCTCTCCTCATAGGCGTAGAGGATCCGGTCGTTGCGCCGGACGCCCAGGAAGCCGATCTCGTAGAGCACGTTGAGCACCGCGTCCGCCGACAGGGACCCGGAATGGCCCGGCAGGGACTCGGCCAGGGTGCCGGCGGCCCGCTCCCACCGCTCGTGGAACGCGGCGCGGGTGATCATGTATCCGGCGTCTTTGAACAGTCCGAAGAGCGAGCCGAGGAACGGGTAGTTGACCAGGTACTCGTTCGCCAGGTCCTCCAGCTTCCACCTGGAGTACTGGGCGGTCGCCTCCGCCACGTCCGCCGCGGTGATCCGGTCGTGCCCGTTCCGCTCGGCCACATCGCAGCACAGGTTGCACAGGTGGATGATGTCGCGGGGCCGCCGGAGCGTGCGCGAGACGATGTACTCCTCGATCGGGACGCCGCCGACCGTCGCCGGGAAGATCCGGGCCCACAGCCGGTCGGCGTCGACCGGCTCGCCGAGCGACGCCTGGGCCCGGGTGAGCGCGAGATCCAGCAGCTGGGCGGGCGTCCAGTCCAGCCGCATCTCGGTGCCGCGGTACTTGTCCTTGTCGGAGAACTGGAGCAGGTCGTAGATGTCGCTGCGCAGGAACACCACGCAGGACACGCCGGGGAACACGTGGGCGACGTTCCGGGCGGCCCGCAGCAGCCCGATGACCAGGCTGTCGGAGGCCCCGTCGTTGGACCACACGTCCTCCACCTGGTCCACCATGATCAGCAGCCGCGGATGGTCGGCCGGGCAGCCCAGCTCGTCGATCACGCGCCTGATCCGCTTCTCCACCAGGTCGAGCTGGCCGGCCGCGCGGATGCCCTCGGACGGCGCGCCCTGGTCCGCGCCGGCGGCGTCCATGCCGACCTTGACGCCGAACGCCTCCAGCGAGAGGGAGGTCTTGAGCCGCCGCACGATCTGCCAGAACTTGGGCCGGTTCTCCTCCAGTTCGCCGTTGGCCACCAGGAAATCGCGCAGGTCGCGGACCGCGGCCGACGGCTTGCCGTGCATCTGCTCGGCGTGCTCGACGAGGTACTGCGCCACCCGCACGGCCAGCACGTAGCGCCACAGCTGCGCCTTGGCCAGCTCCCCCGCGATGCCCTGCAGCTCGAAGCGGCGCAGCTCGTCGGCCGACAGCTCGTCCGGGGTCACCAGCGCGGTGACCAGGGACCGGTTCTCCTCGGCGGCGAGGGTGCGGCAGATCGCGCTCTTGCCGGTCCCCTTCCGTCCGACGATCAGCCGCCTGCGCGACCGGCGCGCCGCCTCGTAGGCGGCCGTCCGCAGGAAGCCCGCGCGCAGCAGGCCGCCCTCGGTGATGTCGTTCTCGGCGTCGTCGTGGCCGAAGTACAGCGCGGGGAGTTCGATGGATTCTGCGGTCACGCGTGCGCTCCTGTCACATGTTGTTCAGGTAGAGGTAGACGGCTATGGCGAAGGCCACGGCAAGCGCGACCAGGAGGATGCTCATCAGCGCCCGGTTGCCGGACGACCGCCGCGGCTCGGGCTTGTCGTCCGGGACGGGAACCGCGGCGGATACACGCGCCGACTTGCGCTTTGGCGTTTGCCGCCGGGGCGGCGTTTGCGGCCCCCATGCCTTCCCGAACGGCACGGGCTCCGGCACCGGCGGCCTCGACGCGCGGCGTGCCGGCTGCGGCTCCGGCGTCAGCGGCTCCGACTTCAACGGCGGCGGCGGCGAAGCCGGTGGCGGCGGGAAGGACGACGTCCGCGCCGCCCTGGACGGGAGCCAGGGGAGGTCTTCGGTATCGGCCGCGCGCGGCCGGGAGGTGTCACGGGCGGTCCGCTCCGGCTCGGCCGTCATGGCGGCGGGCGCCTGCGGCTCACCGGCGAGCCAGGCGGGCAGGCCCGAGACCTTCGGCCGCAGCCGGCGGGAAGCGGCCAGCTCGATCGCGGCCGCGCCGTCGATCGGCGGGATCAGCTCCGGATCGGCGGCCTCCAGGTCGCGCATCAGCTGGCGCGTCTCGCGCGCGACCGGATCCGGCATCCCGAGCAGCGCCTGGAAGACCTGCGAGGACCCGGGCTCGCGGAAATCGGTGTCCTGGAACAGCAGGTGCTCTCCGCCCTGCCGGTGCAGCCGCGTCCAGACGTCGGGGGCGGCGGCGACGGCCAGCAGGCTGGTGTAGATCACCCGCGCCGAGAACCGGTCGCCCGCGGAGCCGAGATGCCCCTGATCGATCCGGGTCGGCGCCTGGTAGTGCCGCATCCCGGCCTCGTGCGTCCGCTCCGGCAGCCCCGGGACGTACATCCCGTCGTAGTCGATCAGCTTGATGCGCTGGCCGGCCACCACGATGACGTTGCCGTGCTGCAGGTCGCCGTGCGCGATCCGGTTCCGCTCCATCGAGCCCACGACCTTGGCGAACTCGGCCGCCAGACCGCGGACCCGTTCGGTGGAGGCGTGGTTGCGGTCCAGCCAGGGAATGAGCGAGCGCCCGTTGACCCAGTCCATCCTGACGATCGGCCACCACAGCCGGGTCGCGGGGTCCAGCACGCCGGCGGGCTGGAAGTCGAAGCCGACCTTCCAGAACTCCGGCACCGCGGCGAGCGCCGAGCCGATCGCGGCGTACCGCTCCGCCAGGTCCGGGATGCGGCGGTGGTAGCACTTGACCGCCCAGGCCCGGCGGCCGTCGGCGGACCGCATCCGGAACACGGAGCTGAAGTTGCCGCCGCCCTGGGGAAGCAGGATTCCGTTCCGCTCCACCTTGGCGGCCTGGAGGTCGGGGTCGCTGAAGCACTGGGCGGGATTGAGGACCGCCGTGTGGTAGACCTCCGCCGCCGGCAGCGGGTTGCCGTGCATCGCCTCACCTCAGCAGTAGCCGGATCACGCTCACGTCGTCGTTCCTCATCGAGCGGGTCTCGCGCTGGCCGTCCGCCCACTGCCGGAAGAGCGGCGGCGACTCCGCGCCCGCGTCCACGGCCTCGTCCAGGCGCCGCCACGGGTCCCGGCCGGCCCGCTCCTCCCTCAGCAGCCAGAGCGAGAGCGCGTCGCTGGCCAGGAAGAACCGTTCGCCCCGCTCCCACCGGCCGGTCGTGGCCTCGCTCCGCCCCAGCACGCGCCCCCAGTCGTCGTCCAAGCTTCTGATCATTCCGGGGGTCGAGTTGAAGCTCGCCGGATCGGCCAGCGGGAACGCCGCCCGCCGCCGGTACTTGTCGTCGATCTGGAAGACGCAGGTGTCCCCGAGCGCGGCGGCGTGCCAGGAACCGTCGTCCAGCAGGTAGACGGCCAGCACGGTGGTCGCCGCCCCCTCGCGCAGCTTGTCCTTCTCGTAGTAGGGCAGGTCCCGGCGGCTCTCCTCACGCTCGACGTAGCCGCGCAGCGAGGCGTTCCAGCCCTCGGTGAACGGGCGGAGGACCTGCCCGAACGCCGTCGGCTCCCGCACCGCGCGGGCCGGGGCCCACGTTCCGAAGGCCGTGACGATGGCCCGCGCCCAGTCCGCCGAGAGGGACGCCTCCGCGACGCCGTCCGCCATGGCCAGCCGCACGATGGGGCCGGTCACGCCGGTGTGGCGGACGGGCCAGCAGGCGTCCTTGTTGTCGGTGTCCTTGTCGCCGCGTTTGGGCACCGTGAGTACGGACACCTCGCCCTTCACCGCTCGCTCCCCCCGTGCGCGGCATGGAGGCGGGTGCCGATGTCGAGGAACTGGACGATGTCGCCGATCTCGCCGTTGTAGACGAACCCGCGGCTGCCCGGCTCGGCGGAGACCCCGAGCTCCTTGGCGTAGGCGAGCATCGAGTCCGGGAGCGGGCTGGACATGGCGAAGAGCCTGCGGCCGCTCTCGGTGAGGCCGTCGCCGGTGGCGGGAAAGCTCACCGGGACGTGGTGCACGGAGGAGATGTGCAGGTTGAACAGCAGCGCCGCGCCGTCGGACGTCCGGAGCGCCCGCACGCGCTGCCCCGCCTCCGCCGGGTCGCCGTCGGTCGGCTCACCGTCGGTCAGGTTGAGGACGATCGGCGGGAAGCTCTTGGGGTGCTCGTCCACCCACTCCTCGAGCAGGTCGTGGGCCCGGTTGAGGGCCTCGGTCATCGGCGTCAGGCCGTCGGCCAGCGCGTCCACCCAGACCGGGGCCTCCGACGCCAGGCCGTCTCGGGTCCGCCGCTTCACCTTGGCGGGGTTGTGCGCCAGCTCGCTGGCGGTCACCAGTTCGGAGCCGGCCAGCGGCCCGCCCAGGATGGGCCCCGCCCCCTTCCCGTAACCGATCACCCCGACGTGGAAGAAGTCATGCACGTCCGACTCCCGGACGCACCGCCCGACGAGCGTGTACAGCAGCCGGTTGAGCGCGTCCGCGACCACCTCCTTCTTGGGTTCGGTACCGCCGCCGATCGATTGCATCATCGAGGTCGAACGGTCGATCAGGAAAACGAAACAGGCCGGGTTGAGCCTGCTGATCTCGGCTTCGTAGGTCATCGGTCGGGCTCCTGCTCACAGTCGCAGTCGGACGTCGATCTCATGGGGTTCTGCGGGATCGCCGCGGCCGCTCTCTCGTTGGACGGCGTAGAGATGGCCGTCGGCCGAGCCGGTGTAGACCAGGTCGGCGCCCACCACGGGCGCCGAGTTGATCGCGCCGCCGGTGGGGAACGTCCACCGGCGGGCGCCGTCGTCCGCGTCGAAGGCGTAGAGGCGGTGGTCGCCGGCGCCGGCGTAGACCGTGCCGCCGGCGACGACAGGACCGGCGACGACCGGCCCCTCGGTGGCCGCCGCCGGCCACAGCATCCGCCCGTCGTGGGAGTCGAGGGCGTACACGTGGTGGTCGTGGCTGCCCGCGTACACCCGCCCGTCCACGCAGGCGGGCCGGCCGGTGACCTGCCCCTTGGTGTGGACGCGCCACTTCTCGGTGCCGTCGTGGGCGATCGCCACCACGTCGCCCGCGGCGGTGCCGGTGTAGACCGTCCCGCCCACCGCGGCGACGCCGCATCCCTCCACGTCGCCGATCCGCAGCAGCCGGTGCTTGCCGGAGGTGACGTCCACGACCAGGAGGCCTTCGGAGGTGCCGACGAAGGCCAGCCCGGACACCAGGACGGGCGCCGCGCCGCCGAGCGAGCCGACGCTGATGCTGTGCCGGACGCTCAGATCGCCGTCGAACACCAGCAGCCGGCCGTCGGCCGTCGGGACGCAGGCGGTTCCATGGGCGGCAGCGGGCGGGGCGGCGAAGAAGCAGTCGATCTGACGGCGCCGGCGCTCCGTTCCGTCCCGGGCGTCGAGGACGACGAGGAGACCTTCGGCGGCAGCGGCGACCAGCAGCTCGTCGTGCCCCATCCGCGCGGGCGGCAGCAGCGGCGTTCCGGGGCCCCCGTACCGCCACAGCTCCTTGCCGCTGACCGGATGCACCGCGTAGACGCGGCCGTCCTGGCTCGTGACCAGCAGGCGTTCCTTGCCGGCCGGCCGGATCGCGAGGACCATGCCCTGGGTCGGGAACCGCCACGGCCCCACGCGCGACGGCGTGCCGCGCGGGGACGCCCCGGGCTCGGGACCGCCGCCGTGCTCCGGCCGTTTCGTCCGCTGCGGGGGCACCGGGGCGGGCGGCGGCGCGGGAACCGGGGCGGCGTGGGCGGCGGGCAGGGCGGCCTGCGGCGCGCCGTCGGCACGGGTGGCCGACGGCTCCGCCGTCCGTTCCGGCGCACGCGCGGCCGCCTGCCCCGAACGGTCCGCGGCGACCAGCTCGAACCACCTGTCGTCGGCGGAGTGGAGTTTGGCGGCCTGGTAGATGACCGAGTGCACGCTCGGCGCGCGGCGCGGGACGAGGCCCGCGAGGCGCCTCCGGCCGGCGGGCCGAGGGCCGAGGCAGCGGCCGATCAGCTTCCGGAGGTCCCGGTAGGGGATGAGATCGACCGGCGGGCCCTCGCAGAGCACCCGCATCGCGGTCGACATCAGCTCCAGGTCGTCGTAGGGCCGCCTGCCGAGCAGCGCGTGCAGCAGGATCATCCCGAGCGAATGGACGTCGTCGTCGGCGTCGGCGAGCTGCGGCTCGGCGACGACCCTCGGGGACATGTACGCCGGATCGCCGCGCAGGTTGACCGCCGGCCCCGCCGGGGCACCGTCCGCCAAGGGCGACAGCAGCGGCAGCAGCCCGTAGTCGACCAGCTGCGGCCCGGCCGGCGTGACGATCACATTGGCGGGTTTGAGGGCGCCGTGCAGCATCCGTCCTTCGTGCAGCGCCGCCAGGCCCGCCGCCATATGGCGGGCCAGGCCGACCACGCAGTAGGGGTTGAGCGGCCCGGTGCCGTCGAGCACCGCGTCCAGCGGGCGTCCGGCCAGGTGGTCGACGGCCACCCACCAGCCCTCGGGGGCGACCCCGCCGTCGAGCGTGCGGACCACGTTGGGGCCCCGCACCCGCATCATCCGCTGGACCGCCTCGGTGAACTCCTCCTCGCAGCCGCTCGCGGACCAGTGCGGATGCAGGACCGTGACCACCGCCGCACGGCGCTTGACGATCTCCTCGGCCCGGTAGGTCCGGCCGATCGGGCCGCTCCCGAGGTCGTCGAGCAGCTCGAAATCGTCCACCCTCATCCGCGGCTCCCGTCCCGGCCGCGCAGCGCGGCCAACTCGATCGCGTGGAGCGTGGGCTCCCAGCTGCCGACGTACAGGACCGAGCCGCCGACGACCGGAGTGGAGTCCACCCAGTCCGCGGTCTTCACCGACGCCCGGTCGCGGCCGGTGCGCGCGTCGACCGCGTGGACGTGGAAGTCGCGGCTGCCGAAGTAGACGCGGCCGTGGTGGACGGCCGGCGACGAGCGCACCTCGCCCCCCGTCGAACACCGCCATCGCACCTGGCCGTCGGTGACGTCCAGCGCGTAGACGCAGTGGTCGTTGCTCCCGAAGTAGAGCAGGCCGCCGCGCGGCGCGACCCGGGAGTGGATCGCCCCGCCGGTCTGGAAGTCCCAGCGCCGCTTGCCCTTGTCCGCGTCCACGGCGAACAGGTGGCCCGACGCGCAGCCGATGTAGACGACGCCGTCCGCCACGACCGGGGCCGAGGTGACCGACGCGCCCGCGTCGAACCTCCAGACCTCCTCGCCGGTGAAGGCGTCGAGCGCGTAGAGCCGGTGGTCATGGGAGCCCACGAAGACCCGGCCGGCCGCGGCGGCGGGCCGGGTCTCGACGACCTGGTCGGCTTGGAAGTGCCAGATCTGCTCCCCGGTCGCGACGCGCCTGGCGCTGACCGTGCCGCGCGAATCGCCGACGACGAAGTACGGGTCGTCCTCCCGGCCGGTGACCGGCAGCGGGCCCGGCGCGTGGGCCACCGCCGGGCCGAGCGGCACCTTCCAGCCGACCTCGCCGGTCCGGGCGCGCAGGCCGTACAGGTGGTGGTCGGCACTGGGGACGATCAGGAGGCCGCCGCACAGCAGCGGGGTGTGGTCGATCTTCTTCTCGGTCGGGAAGCGCCAGACCACCCGCCCGTTGGCCGCGTCGAGGGCGTGCACGACCCCGTCCTGGGAGCCGACGTGGACGACGCCGTCGCGGCGCAGCACGGGGGACGCGTGGTAGCCGGCGCCGCCCAGCCGGAACGTCCAGGGCGTCCGCTTCCGCGGGTGCGGGTCCTTGCGCGTCGGGGGCCTGGGCTTGGGCCTGCGCGGCGCCACGGGTCCGACCTCCGGGTCCGCCTCGGCGTACGCCTCGATGAGCCGCCTCGCCTCGTCCGGGAGGCAGCCGGGCCAGTCGAGGCGTGCCGCGCCACCCGCGCGCCGGGTCACCTCGGCGACGATCTGGCCCGGGGTGAGGCGTTCGAGCGGCTCCTCCCGAGTGCAGTCGGCGATCAGGACGCGCAACTCGTCGGCGAGGCCGGGGAAGGCCGGCGTGCCGTCCGGGTCGCGCCTGACCAGCCCGTCGGCGCCGAGGCGGCTTCGGGGATCGAGCCCGGTGGCGGAGAAGGCCAGCGTGATGCCGAGCGAGTAGACGTCGGTGGCGTGCGTCAGCTTCAGGTGCCGCTGCTGTTCAGGGGACATGTAGCCGGGGGTCCCGGCGAGCGGGCCGGACCGCGTCATGGGGTGGCCGGAATCCCTGGCGAGGCCGAAGTCGATGACCTTCGGTCCGGCGGCCGTGACGAGGATGTTGGAGGGCTTGAGATCGCGGTGAAGGATGCTCTTGCGCTCCAGCGCGGCCAGCGTCTTGCCCAGGTGGACGGCGAGGGAGTGCACCGCGGGCAGCGGCAGCCCGCCCGCACGGTCGACCACCTCCTGCAACGTGGGCGCCGCGAGGTACTCGGTGGCCAGCCAGGCGGGCTCCGCCTGGAGGGAGAATCCCAGCAGTTCGGCGGTGTGCCCCTTGCTCACCGAGCCCCAGGCGCCGGCCTCCTCCCTGAAGCGGTGCCGGTACCAGGGATCGTCCGCCAGATGACTGTGGATGATCTTGACGGCCGCCAGCATGTCGTTCTGGTCGTGACGGCCGAGGTAGACCTGGCCCATGCCGCCCTGTCCGAGCGTGCGGATGAGCCGATATTCGCCGATGTACTGGGTGCCCTTCGGGTCAAGATCGCTCATTCCGCCGTTTGCTCCACGGTCGCCGGTGGACGGCCTGCGGCGGACCGTTTTCCCTTACGCCCCGGCCGTTCCCTGTTTCACGGACATTCCCATGTTTCTCGGTCCGGGACCTACTTTTGAGCCTGCGGTCACACTTGACCGAAAGTGGTCAGATGATCACAATCCGCTCAGATCCCCCGGTTTCGACCGACTGAACCCCACTTCAGAGCCCCCGGAAGATCAGCTCGCCGGACGGGGCGCACAGGCGCGGAACCGACTTTAATCGACCACGGAGCGCTTGAATTCCGACACGGCGATTCCGCTCGCCGGCCCGAATCGCGAGCAGAAAAGAATCATGCGATTGATATTTATCCGAAGCCCGGACGGTCGCCACCGGCGGTTCGGATCCGGAGCCGGCACGGCACCCCCCTGAGACGGAAACGTGCTTAACGCTTGACGAGAGCGCTGTTCTTTGATGGGGTCGTCCCGGGTCACCCGCGCGGCGCGGCCGAAGGGAGCAGAGGGTGGACGACCACGAGGCGCTTGACTTCTTCCGGGGCGAGGAGCTCGTCGCGGACCCCTACCCCTACTTCAAGCACCTGCGCGAGCAGTGCCCGGTGCGGCGCGAACCCCATCACGACGTGGTGATGGTGACCGGATACGACGAAGCCGTCCAGGTGTTCAACGACACCGAGACCTTCTCCTCCTGCGTCTCGGTGACCGGGCCCTTCCCCGGCTTCCCGGTCCCCCTCGAGGGCGACGACGTGACCGAGCTGATCGAACGGCACCGGAACGAGCTCCCGATGAGCGACCAGCTCCCGACGCTGGACCCGCCCGCGCACACCGCCCACAGGGCCCTGCTCATGCGATTGATCACGCCCAGGCGCCTGAAGGAGAACGAGGCGTCGATGTGGCAGCTCGCCGACCGCCTGCTGGACTCCTTCCTCACCGACGGCGAGGGCGAGTTCATCAACGGATTCGCCGGCCCCTTCACCCTGCTGGTCATCGCCGACCTGCTCGGCGTGCCCGCCGAGGACCGCGACGAGTTCGCCGCCACCCTCGGCCAAGAGGCGTCCACCGGCGGCGGCATCGGCAGCACCGAGAAGTCGATGGGGCGCACGCCGCTGGAATTCCTGTACGAACGGTTCACCGGCTACATCGAGGAACGCCGCCGCGAGCCCCGCGGCGACGTGCTCACCGGCCTGGCCACCGCCACGTTCCCGGACGGGTCGACGCCCGAGGTCGCCGACGCCGTACGGGTCGCCGCCAACCTGTTCGCGGCCGGGCAGGAGACCACCGTCCGGCTGCTCAGCTCGGCCGTCAAGATACTCGTCGAGCAACCCGACCTCCAGCGGCTGCTGCGCGCCGAACGCGACCGCGTCCCCGGCTTCATCGAGGAGACGCTGCGGGTCGAGAGCCCCATCAAGGGCGACTTCCGGCTCTCCCGCGTACCGACCACGGTCGGCGGGGTCGACATCCCCGCCGGCACCACGTTGATGGTGCTGAACGGAGCCGCCAACCGCGATCCGCGCCACTTCGACGACCCCGAGACCTTCGACGCCACCCGCGCCAACGCCCGCCACCACGTGGCGTTCGGCCGCGGCATCCACACCTGCCCCGGCGCACCGCTCGCGCGCGCCGAGGCCCGCGTGGCCATCGAACGACTCCTGGACCGCACGACCGACATCCGGATCTCCGAACGCGTGCACGGCCCGTCCGACGCCCGCCGCTACAGGTACCTCCCCACCTACATCCTGCGCGGCCTCACCAGGCTCCACCTGGAGTTCACGCTCGCCGAGGACGGGGCCCGATGAAGGTCGCCGTCGACGACGACCGCTGCCGGGGCCACGGGATCTGCTGCGCGCTGTGCCCCGAGGTCTTCACCCTGAACGACGACGGCTACACCACGGTCGAGGACCCCGAGGTCCCCGCCGAGCACGAGGAGGCCGTCCGCGCCGCCGCCGACCAGTGCCCCGAACGCGCGATCACCGTCACCTGAGCCCGCCGCCGGCCCGCGTGATGGCGGCAGGGCCTGCTCGCATTCGTCCAGCAGCTCCAGATCCTCGCGGACTTCAGGCCGAACCCGGAGTCGATCCGGGTGGGACGTTCAAGCTCCTGGCGGGAAGCTTGTTCACGTGGTTGGTACGGCGGGAAGAGGGGTCCCTTCCCGCCGCGATCGGGTGTCAGTCAGAGCCGGAGGTTTTGCTTCGGCCCTGATATTTGGTCGCCCCATAGGAGGCGACGAATATCAAGACGATTCCCAGCCACCCCAGAGGGCCGGGGGCCGTCATCTCCACAAGGCTCCCCATGAGAATGCCGGCCAGGGTCATGAGCGGCGACAGCATGGCGACCGCCCCTGCTCGAAGGCCCCTTTCGTACGCCTTGATCACCAGCACATTGCTCAGTCCCGCGACCAGCCCGGCGCCCGCGCAGATCAGAAGGCCTGACCAGTCTTCACTCGTCATGACTTTCCAACCACCGTCCATGAACGATGCGCCCACCGCGAGGATGGCAAGAGCGGGGATTGCCGAGAGGGTGCTGATCTTTCCCTTGAGATCCCGGTCAAGGGCCTCCAGTCGCTTTTGAGAGAAGGCGTATGTGGCCGCCGTAATGATCACGGTGCCCACCCCCAGTATCCAACCGGGAATCTCATGGCCCAGGATGGGGATCCCCGGACCAGGAGAGAAGTTCGCTCCATCCCCGCCGTCGGCTGAATCGCTCATCAGGGCCCAGATGCCAGGTAAGGCCAGAATCGGCCATATGGCGGTCGAGAAATTCCTTTTCCGGGCGTCCCTGACGATATCGGCGCCGATCACGAACACCACTGTGCACAAGAAGCCCAGCGGCGCCACGGTCTGCGGCCGAATCCAATAGAACGTGTACAGGACGGCCACGTTGTTCACTCCCAGGTTGACCCCCAGAAGAAGGACCGTCCTCCACACGTACCAGCCGCACCGCAGTGCCGGCCGGTACACCCAGTAATTGACGGAAAATCCTACGACCATGGCGACGAGAGCCACCTTGATCGGCCCCACGCTGCTGATCACTCCGACAGCCACCAGGAAGTAATTCTTGGCTTTGGTCACCAGGTTGGCGACCACGACTGTCGCGAGGATCTTCATGTTCTCGGCGCTCAGGTCGCTGAACGGCGATCCCGAGAGCCTCCTGAGCCCTGCGGGTAAAACCCGCAGCGGCCTTTCTCTGTCCATGGGACTCTCCCCTTATCTGCAGGGGCGCGCAAAGGAGTCCCGAGAACATCTGTCCCGACTCCTTCGCTGCGCCCGTTTTCACGGAGCAACCAAAGAGCCGGGACGGCTCTTAATTTGAGGTTGTGGTCGCCAGTTTGCCAGACCGACGGCCAGGCCCTCCACTCGAGTCGGTGCGACCAAGCACAAAGTAGCTCTGCGTAGTCGTGGTCACCGACGGTGACGGCATAGTGGAGTCGTACGGGATGAGCGACGACCAACCCGCGTGGAAGCCAACGACTGCCTCATGTCGACCTGCGCTGCCCGCCCCGCCCGGCGGGCCGGCGGCGCCGAGCCGTCCGGGCACCACCGATCCCTGGACACCCGGCTCGACTCGCTCAGGGCCGCGGGCCGTACGGCGGGAAGGGGTGGGCCCCTTCCCGCCGCAATTGTGCGTCAGTCAGAGCCGGGAGGCTGCCCTCCGGTTCTGATATTTGGCGTCCCCGTAAGTGGCGACGATTATCACGACGATTCCCAGCCACCCCTGGAGGCCGGGGACCGTCCTCTCCACGAGGCACCCCAAGAGGATGCCGGCCAGGGTGAAGAGGGGCTGCAGCATGACGACCGCCGGTGCTCGAAGATCGTGTTTGTACGCCTCGATCACGAGCACATTGCTCAGTCCCGCGACCACCCCGGCGACCGCGCAGATCAGAAGGCTTGACCAGATTTCACTCGTCATGCCTTTCCAACCACCGTCCAGGAACGATGCGCCCACCGCGACGATGACAATGGCGGGGATCCCCGAGAGGGTGCTGATCTTTTCCTTGAGGTCCCGGTCGGAAACCTCCAGTCGATATTGGGAGTAGACGAATGTGAACGCCGTAATGATCACGGCGGCCACACCCGGGATCCAACCGGCGATCTCATGGCCCAGAATGGAGACCCCCGAACCGGGAGAGACCTGCGCTCCGTCCTTGCCATCGGCTGAATCGTTCACCAGGAGCCAGAGCCCGGGCAAGGCCAGAATCGGCCAAACGACCCTCGAGAAATCTCCTTTTCTGACCTCCTTGACGATCTCCTTGAAGCCGTCGAAGCACATCATGAACACCACTGCGCACAAGAAACCCAGCGGCGCCACGATCTGCGGCGAAATCCACTCGAACGTGTACAGGGCGGCCACGTTGTTCACTCCCAGGCTGACGCCAAAGAGAATGGCCGGCCCCCACACCTCCCAGCCGCACCGCAGTGCCGGCCGGTACCACCAGTGACTGACGGCGACTCCGAAGACCAGGATGACGAGAGCCACCTTGAGCGACCCCACGCTGCTGATCACTCCGATAGCCAGCAGGAGGTAATTCCTGGCCGTGTTCACCAAGTTTACGACCGCGGCTATCGAGAGCAATTGTCCGGCGCTCAGGTCGCTGTACAGCGACCCCAAACGCCCCTTGAGCGCTGCGTGTGAAACCCGCAGTGGCTTTTCTATGTCCATGGGACTCCCCTTGTTTGCAGGGCGCACAAAGAAGTCCCGAGAACATCAGTCCCGGCTCCTTCGCTGCGCCCGTTTTCACGGAGCAACCAAAGAGCCGGGACGGCTCTAATTTGAGGTTGTCGTCGCTAGTTTGCCAGACCGACGGCCAGGCCCTCCCCCCGGCTCGGCGACCGGGATGCTCACCAGCGGTGGACCGCGGCCCGTCGCGGATCTTGACGTGTTGATCGCCGTGCGAGACTCCAAAGACCCGGACGGACCCAAACCGGCCGAACGGCCCTCAGGGGTCGTTCGGCTTCACGGACCGCTGTCCGGGGCGGAGTCGGTCAGGAAGTCCTGGAGTTCGCGGTGGCGGAACTGGTAGGTGGCGCCGCTGATGCGCAGCAGCCGCGCCTCGCAGGCCCAGTCGAGGAAGGTCCACAGCCGGAGCGGAAGCAGGCCGCGCGCGGCCGCGACGATCAGGCCGATCATGGTGCGGCACCAGGCGATCGCGCCCAGCGCGAGCCCGAAGGTCACGCCGCCGACGAGCGCGCACGCCAGCGACGCGGCGACGCCCTGGTTCATGACGAACACCAGGAACGCCGCGACGCCCCCGGTGAGCCCGAAGGCGACCCCGATCGCCGGGTTGCGTTGCAGGGCCTCCCGCGGGTGGGCCAGTTCCGCCTCCATGCTCCAGCCGCCTGCGGCGATCTTGAAGACCACGCCGAGGGCGAAGGCCAGGACGAAGGCGCCCGCGACCCCCGCGGTCAGCGGCACCGGACCGGCCTGCGCGAGCCGTAGCGGCGGCAGCCCGGTCAGCGCCCCGCACAGCCCGAAGCCGAGCAGGGTGACGGGCTCGGCCCGGACCGCCTCCGACACGGTCGGCCGTTCGGCGCCCCGCCGCCCGGCGGCGGTCAGCCCGATGAGCGCGCCGAGCACCGAACCGCCGGCCGCGCCCGCGGCGACGGCGTAGCCGGGCCCGAAGACCTCGCCGCCGGTCAGCGCGAGCCCGGCCAGGCCGCCCAGCACGCCGGCCGGGCCGCCCACCAGGACGCCGAGCAGGCCGACCGTCAGGCGCCGTCGCACCGGGACGTTGCCCCGCCCGCCGGCCGCGGCCGGCCACGAAGAGAGGGACAGGGAGGTCGCGATGCCCACCCAGCCCGCCATGAGCGCCAGGGTGAGCCCCTCCTCCAGGTCGAGCCCGTCGCGCATGTCGCCGGGACGGTCGAGTGCCGACCCGGCCCAGAACGCCAGCATGGCGATGGCCGCGAGGAGCGCGCAGCACAGGGCGTGCAGCGCCCGGATCCGGCGCCGGCCGCCGATCGGCCACAGCAGGTGCGGGACGATGTCGATCGCCGTCAGACCGGGCGCCGGCCGGTCCGTCGCGGCCTGCCACCGCAGGTGCCCGGCCAGGTGCTCCAGCCAGGCACGCACCTGTTCGGGCTGGTACCGGGTGCCGGCGGTGCGCGGGGTGAGCTCGGTCGCGGCCGGCACGTAGCTGTCGAGCAGCCGGTGGGCGATCCGCGCCGCCGCCTCGCGGGGGTCGGCGGCCGCGTCGGCGGCGAGCAGTTCGGCCGGGTCGGCGCCGGATTCGACGGCGGTCGCGGTCAGCATCAGCCGCCACGGGGTGGCCAGGGCGGTGTGGACGGCCGTCCCCGCCGCGCCGGACAGCTCCGCGTGGATGCCGTCGCGGTGCGTCCCGCAGGGGTGGCCGTCCGGCCAGCGGGCGTGCAGGTACGCGCTGATCTGCTCGATGGTCAGGTCGCGCAGGTGGATCCGGGCGGCGTTGTCGAGGCCGACCCGGGCCCGCGCCAGCTCGGCGTGGCGGTCGGCCCGGCAGGTCACCACGACCGCACCCGGCCGCCGTCCGGAAAGGTCGCTGTACCGGTTGAGCTCGGCCAGCAGCCCGATCGCGCGGCGGGGCGGGCCGGTGGACGGCTCGGGGTCCAGCTCGTCCAGCCCGTCCACCACCGGCAGGACGCGGCGGTCCCGCACCAGCCGTGCCGCGTCCTCGGCGGCGAGCCCGAACTCGTGCACCAGCTGCTCGGCCAGCCAGGTCTCGAACGGGCTTCCCAGGGTCCAGCGGGCCGCGTTCAGCCGTACCGGCACCACCGGGCGAGGTAGTCGCAGCGGCTCGCCGGCGGTCACGAGGGGCTCCACCAGTTGCAGCACCAGTTCGATGGCGAGCACCGTCTTGCCCGCACCCGACTCGCCGACGACCAGCAGGCGCTGCGGGCTCAGGTCGCTGAAGAAGCGGCCGATCGAGTGCAGGTCGTCGTTCCCGAAGGAGACCGGCGCGATGCTGTAGCCGCCCAGCAGTCCCTTGCGCGCCCTGTCCTCTTCCCGGGCCACCCGCCGGGCCAGCAACTCGACGGCCTGGTCCGGCGCGCCCGCCGCGGGCATGACCGGGGGCTCCGGCTCCTCGGCGTCCGGTGCGGGGGTGGCCGGGGGTTCGGCGAGGGCGGTCCTGGCCGCCCGCCAGCGCTCCAGCTCACCGGGGATCAGCTCGGGCGGATAGTCGCAGTAGCGGAGGCACGCGGTGACGAACGCCTTCACGAAATCCCACCGCGGCAGCTTGCTCGTCTGCCGCAGGACGTGCGAGATCGTGCTCTTGGGCAGCGTGTCGGTCTCGTCCCCGTCCGGAGTGACCGTCCGGCCGCCGAGTGCCCGCAGCCTGCTGAGCGGCGGGTCGCCCGCCCACTGCCTGAGCCTCGCCAGCGACCGGACGAAGTCCGGCACGGTCCCGGCCCCGGCCGGATCGGGCGGACGGGGGCGGCTTGCGGTCATTCGGACCCTCCCTTCCGCACCAGCGACCATTCGAACCTCGGCCTGCCGCGCCGGGGCCACCGGCCGTCCACCCAGGTGCCCTCCAGCGTCTGGACGTGGCGCACCTCCATCAGGAAGTTGCGCGCCTCGTCCGCCTCGACCAGATCCCGGCCGACCGCGATGGGAACCCAGCCGTGCTTGGGAATGTAGACCCATCGGCCGCGGTCCCAGTCATAGGGATCGAACCAATGGTGGCGGACCGTGCCGGACACCCGCACCTCGGGCCCGGACCTGGTCAGCACGAACGAGCCCTGCGAGCGCAGCAGGCTCATTCTGCTGACGTAGAACAGCTCGGTGCCGATGAACGCGTTGATCTTCGCGTCCCAGTAGTCGCCCAGCCAGGTCGAGGCGCCGTCGTCCAGCAGCCTCGCCGCGCGCGCGAGCTGCCGTTCGAACCGGCGGTGGTTCTTGCGCTCCGCCTTCTTGATCACTTTGAAGGAGCGCAGCCAGCGCCGGGACAGCGTCCTGGAGGCGCCCGCGCCGTCCATGAAGTGGTTCAGGACGTCGGCCGCCATCGGGTAGATGTTCCGGCTCTCGGTGACGATCGAGCGGAACATCCCGGCCAGTTCCTGGACGGGCCGGCCCGTCCGCCGCCGGAAACCTCGCAGGAACATCCTCGCTCCGTCCGTCCGTCAGCGGCATACTCGCTGGAACTCCTCGCCCGGCACATAGCGCGCCCACTCGGCCCGGGTGAACGACCGGCCCGCGTTGGCGCAGGCCGTGGCGGCGGGATCGGCGGGGATCGCGACGTTCCACAGCCGTGCGGTCCGATCGCCACCGACGCTGACGACGGTGCCGTCCGGGCCGACGTCGAGCCCGGTCACCCGGCCGTCATGGCCGGTCAGCGCCGGTCCGATCTGACGGTGGGTCGCCACGTCCCACAGCCGCAGGGTGCCGTCCGCCGAGCCCGAGACAAGGGTCTTGCCGTCCGGGCTGAACTGGACCTCGGTGATGAAGTCGGTGTGGCCGGTCAGGGCGTCTCCGATCTGACGGCGGGCCGCCACGTCCCACAGCCGTACGGTGCCGTCGCCGGGCGTGCTGGCCAGGGTCCTGCCGTCGGGGCTGAACGCCAGGTGGTCGAAGTACCCGCCGCCGACGGCGGCGGGCATCGGGGCACCGACCTGGCGGTGGGTGGCCACGTCGAAGAACCGCACGGAGCGGTCCTTGCCCGCGAGGGCCAGCGTGGCGCCGTCGGGGCTGAACCGCATCTCCCAGATGTTGTCGGTGAAGCCGGGGACGGTGATCCGGGGGCCGACCTCGCGGCGGCCGGCGATGTCCCAGAACGCGATGGAGCGATCCTCCACGGACCGCTGGACGGCCAGGAGCCTGTCGTCGGGGCTGAACCGCGCGGTCATGGCGTTGGTGTCCGATGGGATGGGAGAGCCGATCTGACGCTGGGTGGCGGTGTCCCATCGCCGTATCGTGCCGTCGGCGGTCCTTGTGG
This sequence comes from Actinomadura vinacea, assembly GCF_039532545.1. Taxonomy (NCBI): domain Bacteria; kingdom Bacillati; phylum Actinomycetota; class Actinomycetes; order Streptosporangiales; family Thermomonosporaceae; genus Actinomadura; species Actinomadura vinacea. The sequence goes on from NZ_BAAARW010000020.1 coordinate 360,304, forward strand.
TGAGCGTCCGCCCCGCGGCATCGAATTCGACGTCGTACAAGGCCGGGCGGCCCGCGGGTTCCATGGGACGGCCGACCCGGCGCTGGGTGGCCACATCCCAGATCTGGAGCGCGCCCTCGGCGACCCTGTAACCGGAGGCGTCGGGCTCTGGACGGGGGGTGACCAGGGTCTTTCCATCCGGGCTGAACACGGCGTCGGACGACGCGGGCATCGCCGCGCCGACCTGCCGGTGGGCGAGCGGGTCCCACAGCCACACCGCGCCGGCGTCCCCCGCGGCCGCGACGGTCCGCCCGTCCGGGCTGAACGCCACCCTTTTCACACGCTGCCGCTTGTCGCCGAGCACGGGACCCACCGGGCGGCGGTCGGCGACGTCCCAGAGCCGGGTGATGCCCTCCTCTCCGGCGGTGACGAGCCGCTTCCCGTCCGGGCTGAAGGCGATCCCGCGGAAACCGCCGACGGCGCCCCTGCGGTCCGGATCCCGCAGAGTGCCGATCTCCTTCTGCGTGGCGAGGTTCCAGAGCCGGGCGGTCCCGTCCGTGCTCGCCGTCGCGAGCGTCGTTCCGTCGGGGCTGATGGAGAGGTCATGGACGTCGTCGGTGTGCCCGGTGAACCCGTCGCCGACCTGCCGGCCGGCGACGGTGTCCCAGAGCCGCGCGGTGTCGTCGAGTCCGGCGGTGACCAGGCGTTTCCCGTCCGGGGTCCAGGCCATGGCCTTGATGGACTTCTTGCCGGTCGCCTGGTACTCGCCGAAGGGGCCTCCGGTCCTGCGGCGGGTGGCCACGTCCCACAGCAGGGTGGTGCCCTCGTAGTTGGAGGTCGCGAGCGTCCTGCCGTCCGGGCTGAACGCGAGCGTCTGCACTCCACCGATCGGCTCCTCCATAGCGGCGTCCAGCAGGGGGCCCAGCGGCCGGCGGGTAGCCACGTCCCAGAACCGGATGAACCTGAAGCAGGAGGTGACCAGGGTCTTCCCATCGGGGCTGAAGGCGATGTCGAAGCCCGCGAGGCACGACGTTATGGATTTCGCGTCGATCGGGGCGCCGACCTGCCGGCGGGACGCGGTGTCCCAGAACCGTACGACGCCCTCCTGCTCGTGCGCGGTGGCGATCTTCGAGCCGTCGGGGCTGAACGCCAGCTCGATGATGGTTCTGCCGTCCCCTTTGATGGAGCCCCGGCCGGGCCGGGTCGCGGCGTCGAGCATCCGGTACCGGGCCTCCGCGGTGGGCGCGATCCGCCAGGCGGCCACGGCCAGCAGCGAGGAGATCGTCGGGTCGCCGGCGATCTCGCTCTGCGCCGCCAGCTGGCGCGAGACCGCCAGCCTGCGCTGCCGGTCGGCGTCGCCGGCCGCGTCGACGGCGGCGACGGCCGCGATGAGGGCGACCACCGTCAGCACCGCGAGACCGGCCATGACGAGGCGACGGCGGCGGCCGGCCCGGCGGGCGGCCCGCATCGACGCGGCGATGAAGCCCTCCACGATGGGGCCGGGCGGCGGGAAGCTGTCGGGGTCGCGGTCCCAGCGGGGCCGGGTGTCCTGGACCGACAGCAGCCGGGCACCCCGGTAGAGGAAGGCGGGATCGCGGTGGTTCTCGGCCCACTGCGCGGCATCGTCGACGAGCCGGTCGTACACCTCCTGCGCCGCCAGGTCCGGTTCGAGCCACTGCCGCAGCGTCGGCCAGGCGGTCAGGAGCGCGTCGTGGGCGATCTCGACGGCGTCCTCGTGCAGGGTGATGAGGCGCTGCTCGGCGAAGGCGGACAGCAGCGCGCCGACCCGGTCCCGCTGCTCCGCCGTGTGCGCGGACGCCGCGGCGCGCATCTCGGCCAGCGTCGCCCTGCGCCGCACCACCCGCCCGCCCGCGCTGATCACCGTCATGCGCCGGAAGAGCCGGAGCGCGGTCTTGCGGTCCTCCGCCGGCAGCCGGTCGAGGACCTCGTCGGCGGTGCGCCGCACGGAGTCGCGGACCCGGCCGGACTCCTCGTAGCCCCGGACGGTCAGCCGGCGCTTCTCCCGCCGCTCCCAGGTGTTGCGCAGCGCCTGCGAGAGCAGCGGCAGCGCACCGGGCTCGTAGCGGTCGGCGGCGTCCCGGCCGGCGCGCAGCTCGGCCAGGATGGTCTCCACCAGACCGGGCTCGAGCTCCAGGTCCACCGAGGCCGCCGGCCCGGTGATCGCGAGCCGCAGATCGGACTCGGTCATCGGCTCGACGATGACCTGCCCGTCCTGGATGGCCTCGGCGAACTGCGGGTAGGCCGCGCACCGGTCCCAGTAGTCCGCGCGCACACCGATGACCACTCCGGCGCCCGGGGGCCCCTCGGCCAGGGCGTGCAGCGCCCGCACGAACGCCTGCCGCTCCTCCTCGCCGGTCACCAGGGTGAACAGTTCCTCGAACTGGTCGACCACCAGGACGAGGCGGCCGGGCGGGGCGAGCGGCCCGGTCAGGGCGCCCCGCGGGTCGTCCCGCAGCAGCTCCCGCACCGTTCCGGCGTTCCCGCCGAACTCCTCCGTCCAGGCTTCGGCCAGGGCCCGTAACGGTTCGGATGTCGGCGTGACGAGCAGCCGCGGCCACGTCTCAGATCCGGCGACCGGGAGCGTCCCCCGCGCCAGCTCCGGCAGCAGCCCCGCCCGCAACAGCGATGACTTGCCCACGCCCGAGGCGCCCGAGACCAGCAGGACCGACCCCTGCGCCTCCAGGCGCGGGCCCAGGCGTGCCAGGAGGCCCCGGGTGGCCTGCGCGCGTCCGAAGAAGAGGTCGCTCGTCTCGGTCTCGAATGGCGCCAGGCCCTGGTATGGGCAGACATCGTCCCCATCGCCGGAGGGCAGGGACAGGGCGCGCTCCCCGTCACTCATGACCCTCATTCTGACCAATCGCCACCTTGGTGATCAATCACGCTTGCTCGTCACCATTAGAGCCAGGATGGAGGCTCCACCGGGCCCGCGTGCGAACTCCGTCGCGAAACATCGAATCGGTCAACAGACCGGTGATAATCAGCGCGTCCATAAGGGGGCCGTCCAGCACACCCAGCGCTTCCAGGGGCCCTTCGTCCCGCACAGAGGCTTGGATGGACACCATACTGCAGTGGTTTTCCACGCCGATTAAACACGGCCTGTAGCCCGTTCTGCGCGGCCCGTCCCGAAATCTCGCGGCCGCGCCAGGTCAAGGCCGTCCCGGCCGAGGGCCGCGGGCCGCGCGTACCCGGCAGGGGACGGGTCTGACGCCCTCTTGGGCGGGATTTGGGCTCGGTTTCACCCTGTTTGGGGAACTGACACCCGGTGAAGGCGCGCGATCCGCGGCGAGTCCCGCTCCTCGTGAGGTGGTCCGGGCGCGTCGGCGACCTCTCGATCCGCGGCCAGATCACCTTCTGGTCCATCGCGGTGTCCGCGGTCGTCGCGGTCGTCCTGTACCTGGTGATCCTCGCGCTCCTGCGGCACGAGACGAACGTCACGGTCCGGCACGACCTCGCCAGCGCCGCCAGCCGGACCATCGCCCGGACCGCCGTGGGCCGTATCGACCCCGGGCGGGCCGGCACCGATCTGCTGCAGGCCGTGGACACGAAGGGCAAGGTCATCGCCTACACCGACGCCATGGCCGGGTACCCGCCGGTCCGCTTCCCCCCGCCCGGCCCCGGGGGTGGCCGGGTGGACGGGCACGCCTGCGGGATCCGCGCCCCGGACGGCCCGTGCTACATCGTGGTCGCCTACCGGTTCCACTTCCGGGGCAGCGGGGAACGGGTGGTGTACGCGCTGGCGCCCGCACCCCAGCTGTTCTTCGCGCAGCCCGCGTTCTCGGCCCTGATGGCCGGCGGCATCCCGCTGCTGTCCGGGCTGATCGGCTACGCGATGTGGCGCACCACCGGGCGGCTGCTCCGTCCCGTGGACGACATCCAGGCCGAACTGGACGAGATCACCGCCACCGACCTCCAGCGTCGGGTGCCGGTAAAGCGCAGCCGCGACGAGATCGCACGGCTGGCCGAGAGCGTCAACGCCACCCTGGACCGGCTGGAAAGCGCGGCGGTCCGGCTGCGGGGTTTCGTCTCCGACGCCTCGCACGAGCTGCGCAGCCCCCTGACCGGCCTGCGGACGGAGCTGGAACTGGCCCTGTCCGACCCGGAGGGCACCGACCACCGCACCACGCTGCGGACCCTGCTGGCGACCACGGAGCGGCTGAACGACGTCCTGGACGATCTGCTCGCCCTCGCCCGCCTGGACGCCGCCCCGCAGGCGGGGAGCGAGAAGGTCGAGCTGCACGCGCTGGCGGCCCTGGAGATCACGCGGCGGCACCGCAGGGCCCGGTTCGTCATGGAGGCGGGTGAGCGGGTGATCGTGCACGGCAGCGCCCTGGAGCTGGGCCGGTTGCTGACGAACCTGCTCGACAACGCCGACCGGCACGCCACCGCCGGGGTCCGCGTCAGCGTCGGCACGGAGCGGTCGGGCACCGGGGGGCCGGACACCGCCGTGGTCGAGGTCGTCGACGACGGCCCCGGCATCGCTCCCGAGGACCGGGAGCGGGTGTTCGAGCGGTTCGCCCGGCTCGCCCACGGCCGGCGCATGGACGCCGGCGGCACCGGGCTGGGCCTGGCGATCTCCCGCGGCATCGCCGTCGCGCACGGCGGTTCCCTGGAGGTCACCGACCGCCCCGACGGCCTCTCCGGTGCCCGTTTCGTCCTGCGTCTCCCCCTTGCCCCGTCCTCCTGACAGGATTGCGGCGTGGTCGACGAGATGAGCTTGATCCCCGCTCCGCGACGGCTCGTACGGGACGGCGGGGCGGGGGTGTTCACCGGGGACGTGCGTACCGGCCTCGACCCTTCGCTGGCGCCGGAGGCGTACCGGTTGACGGTGTCGGCCGAGGGCGCGCAGATCGTCGGCGGGGACGAGGCCGGGGTGTTCTGGGGGCGGCAGACGCTGCGGCAGATGCTCGGCCCGGACGCCTTCCGCCGCGCCTCCGTCGCGCGCGGGCCGGTCACGGTGCCGTACGTGACCATCGAGGACGCGCCGCGTTTCGCCTGGCGCGGCTTCATGCTCGACGTCGCGCGGCACTTCCTGCCCAAGGACGACGTGCTGCGCTACGTCGACCTGCTGGCCGTCCACAAGCTCAACGTGCTGCATCTGCATCTCACTGACGACCAGGGATGGCGCGTGGAGATCCAGCGCCACCCCAGGCTGACCGAGGTGGGCGCGTGGCGGCGGCGGACCCGCATGGGGTGGGGCGAGCCGGCGGTCTGGGACGAGCGGCCGCACGGCGGCTTCTACACCCGCGACGACCTGCGCGAGATCGTCGCGTACGCGGCGGAGCGGCATGTCACGGTCGTGCCCGAGATCGACTTCCCGGGGCACGCGCAGGCCGCGATCGCCGCGTACCCCGAGCTGGGCAACACCGACGTCATCGACACCGCCGCGCTGGAGGTGAAGACCGACTGGGGCATCAACCCGAACGTGCTGGCCCCCACCGACGCCGTGCTGCGCTTCTACGAGGGCGTCCTGGAGGAGGTGCTGGAGATCTTCCCGGGGCGGTTCGTCCACATCGGCGGTGACGAGTGCCGCAAGGACCAGTGGCGCGCGTCGGCCACGGCCCAGGCGCGCATCCGCGAGCTGGGGCTCAGGGACGAGGACGAGCTGCAGTCCTGGATGATCCGCCACTTCGACCGCTGGCTCACCGCGCGCGGCCGCCGCCTGATCGGCTGGGACGAGATCCTGGAGGGCGGCCTGGCGGAGGGGGCGGCCGTGATGTGCTGGCGCTGGTACAGAGGCGGTGTCGCCGCCGCGCAGGCCGGTCACGACGTGGTGATGTGCCCTCAGCAGGAGGTCTACCTCGACCACGTCCAGGACGACGGCGACGGTGAGCCGGTGCCGTTCGGGTGGGTGCACACGCTGGAGGACGTCTACCGTTTCGAGCCCGTCCCGCCGAGCCTGGCCGGGACGCCCCACGCGGACCGTGTCATCGGCGCGCAGGCCAACCTGTGGACCGAGGTCGTCGAGAACCGCGGCCGCGTGGACTACCAGGCGTTCCCGAGGCTGGCCGCGTTCGCCGAGGTGGCCTGGTCGCGGCTGCCGCATCCGGACGAGCGCGATTTCGCGGACTTCGAGCGCCGGATGGACGCGGCGCATTACGCCCGCCTGGACGCGCTGGGCGTCGCCTACCGCCCGTCCTCCGGGCCGCGTCCCTGGCAGCAGCGCCCCGGGGTCCCCGGCCGGATGCACAACAAACCCCGCAAGCCCTGGCACAGGGCCTAGGGGGTGTTTCATAAGTCTCGTCCGTCGCGAGCGGCGTTCAGGTGCGTGCATCGCAAGGCGGAGGAGGGAGTCAGCCCGGGTTTGGCTGTCGACCGACGACAACGCGGCGAGGTGCGTGCCTGGGCGTCGCGCAGCAGGACAGCAGGCTTATGAAACACCCCCTAGTCAGCGGGCCAGGGTGTGGTCGATCCAGGTGTCCGAGCGCTCTAGAAGGAGATGGCCGGCGCCGAGGATGCTCGCGTCGCGGCCGGCGCGGGAGGTGGCGATCTCCAGGTTGCGGGTGGCCAGCGGGAGGCAGCGCTCGTAGATGACGCCCCGGATGGTGGCGACCAGCGGCTCGGCGCCCGAGAGGCTGCCGCCGATCACCAGCGCGTCGGGGTTGAAGAAGTTCACCAGCCCGGTGAGGACCTCGCCGATCAGGCGGCCCGCGGTGCGGACGGCGCTGGTGGCCTGCGGGACGCCGTCGGCGACCAGGTCGACGATCCGGGACGGCCGCTCCACCTCGATGCCGTGCCCGCTGAGCGCGGCGGCCACCGCGGCGCCGCTGGCGTGCGCCTCCAGGCAGTCGGGATGGCCGCACGCGCAGTCGACGGTCGCCTCCGTCAGGACCCGGACGTGGCTGATGTCGCCCGCGGCGCCGCGGCCGCGGTGCAGCCGGCCGTCCACGATGACGCCGCAGCCGATCCCGGTGCCCAGCTTGATGACCATGAGGTTGTCGAGCGCGGGCCAGGAGTGCCGGTGCTCGCCGGCGGCCATGAGGTTGGCGTCGTTCTCGACCAGGGCCGGGACGCCGGCGTGCGCGCCGACGAAGTCGCGGACGGGGAAGTCGTTCCAGCCGGGCATGCGGGAGGGTGAGACGACCTGGCCGGTGGCCGGGTCGACGGGGCCGGGGAGGCCGACGCCGACACCGCGGACGGGGACCTCCCCCAGCCCGTGGGCGCGGGCGAGGGCGCGCAGGCTGCCGATGACCGCGGTCAGGGTCTCCTCGGGGCCGACGGAGATGTCGCACGCGAGGTCGTCCAGCGCGAGCGGGGTGCCGGCGAGGTCGGCGACGGCCAGCCGGGCGTGGTGGGCACCGAGGTCGGCGACGAGGAACACGCCCGCCTCGCGGGCCAGCCGCAGCCGGCGCGGGCGGCGGCCGCCGCGCGAGGCGCCGGCGCCCTCCTCGGTGAAGAGCCCGGCCCCGATGAGCTGCTCGACCCGCAACGAGACGCTGGAGGCGGCCAGCCCGGAGAGCCGGGCCAGTTCGGCCCGCGACTCGGCCTGACCGGTCGCCACGAGCCGTACGAGCGCGGCCGGTCCGTCGTCTCTGCTGTTGCGCACACCAGATGAATAACACAGGCCAACTTCATCCATCAACACGTTGACTTACGTCGATTGTGGCGCTTATCGTCCTGAGCTACTTCGATATCGAAGAAAGTGGGCGCTCGGGTGACCGAATGATCGCCCCCCGAGAAAGGCTGATGATCATGGTGCGTACCCCCGCGAGGATGCGGCGGGCCGCGGTGGCCGCGGTCGCCGCGGCGTCGCTGGCCGGCCTGGCCGCCTGCTCGGACGGCGGCTCCTCCGCGGCGGTGCCCGGGGCCGGCGGCGGCAAGCAGGACGACCTGCTCGCCGCCGCCCCCGTCGCCGCGAACCTGCCCGCCGGCTCCACCATGGAGAAGATCAAGAAGCGCGGGCAGCTGATCGTGGGCGGCTCGCTGGACGCGCCGCTGCTGTCCCAGCAGAACCCCGCCACCAAGCAGGTCGAGGGGCTGGACGCCGACTTCGGGCGGCTGCTGGCCAAGCACATCATCGGCAAGCCGAACGTGAAGATCGTCAACTCGGCGTCGGAGACCCGCGAGGCGCTGCTGGCCAACGGCACCGTGGACGTGGTGTTCCAGACCTACAGCATCACTCCGGAACGCGCCAAGCAGGTCGCCTTCGCCGGGCCCTACTACAGCTCCGGCCTGGTCATCGCCACCAAGAAGGGCGAGACCGCGATCAAGACCCCGGCCGACCTCAAGGGCAAGAAGGTCATCGCCGGCGCCAACACCCCGGCGATCCCCGCCATCAAGAAGGCCGCCCCGGACGCCGAGATCGTGACCTTCGGCAGCGACCCCGAGTGCGTGCAGGCGCTCAAGCAGGGCCGCGGCCAGGCCTACGTCCAGGACGAGGCCGTGCTGCTGGCCACCGCCAAGCAGGACCCGTCCGTCCAGATCCAGGGCAAGCCGTTCACCAGCGACCCCTACGGCATCGGGCTCAAGCACGGCGACGCCCAGATGAAGGCGTTCGTGAACGACTGGCTCAAGCAGATCCAGTCGTCCGGGCTGTGGGGAAAGGTCTGGAAGAACTCGATCGGGACGGTCGTGCAGGGCGAGGCACCACAGCCGCCCGCGATCGGATCCGCGCCGGGCTCGGAGTGAGAGCCGGCGTACGGGCGTGAACGTCATCACCGGCCACCTCGCCGAATTCCGCGACGGCCTGCTGCTGACCGCCGGGCTGACGCTGCTGGCGCTGGCGGGCGCGCTCGCCGCCGGCATCGTCGTGGCGGCGATGCGGGTGAGCCCGGTACGGGTGCTGCGCGCCGCCGGCACGGCCTACGTCGAGGTGCTGCAGAACGTCCCGCTGCTGGTGTGGCTCGTGCTCGCCGTCTTCGGACTGCCCGAGATCGGCGTCATCGCCGGGCTGTTCACCACGGCGGTGGTCGTGATCGCGCTCTACCAGGGGGCGTACACGGCCGAGGCGATCCGGTCCGGGATCAACGCGGTGCCGTACGGGCAGGGCGAGGCCGCGCGGGCGCTGGGGCTGACGTTCACCCAGTCGCTGCGGCTGGTGGTCCTGCCGCAGGCGCTGCGCACGGTCGTCCAGCCGCTCGGCAACATCGCGATCATGACGCTGATGAACACCGCGCTGGCGGCGGCCGTCGGGGTGGTCGAGCTGACCGCCACCGCGAACCGGGTGAACCTGGCCGAGGCCCGGCCGATCTGGATCTTCGTCACGGCCGGCCTGATGTACATGGCGCTGTCGGGGATCTTCGGGCTGGTGACGGGCACGCTCGAACGAAGGCTGGCGATCCTGCGATGAAGATCCCCGCGATGGCCGGGCGGACGGCCGGGCGCGCCGCACACGGGGGCGCGGCGCGGCTGCTGTTCGACGAGCCGGGGCCGCGGGCCCGGCGCCGCATCCGGGCGGCGACCGCGATCACCGTCCTCGCCGGTGCCGCGCTGCTGGCCCTGGCGCTGAAGCAGTTCGCCGACAACGGGCAGCTCGCCGCCGACCGGTGGCGCCCCTACGGCACGTGGCCGATGTGGCGGTACCTGCTGGAGGGGCTGCGCTCCACCCTGCAGGCCGCCGTGGTGTCCATCGCGCTGGCGATGGCGGCGGGCATCCTGCTGGCGCTCGGCAGGCTGTCGCCGTCGCGGTGGCTGCGGCTGCCGTCCGCCGCGTACGTGGAGGTCGTCCGGACGATCCCGGCGCTGCTCCTGGTGTACGTGGTGCTGTTCGCGCTCCCCCGGTACGGCGTCGACCTGCCGCTGTTCTGGAAGCTCGTGGTGCCGCTGTCGGTGTCGAACGCCGCCGCGTTCGCGGAGATCTTCCGGGCCGGGATCCGGTCGGTGGAGCGCGGCCAGCTGGAGGCGGGCCTGTCGATCGGGCTGACCCGCGGCCGGGCGATGCGGCTGATCGTGCTGCCGCAGGCGGCGCGGCGGGTGCTGCCGTCGCTGGTCAGCCAGTCCGCCGGGCTGCTGAAGGACACCTCGCTCGGCTTCGTCGTCAGCTACGCCGAGCTGCTCTACAGCGGCAAAGTGCTGGCGAACTACAATCACCTCCTCATCCAGACATACCTGGTGATCGCGCTGATCTACCTGGTCATCAACGCGTCGCTGGCCAAGCTCGCGCGGACCCTGGAGGCCCGGCAGGCCGCCCCGTGACAGAACACCCGAGGAACGAGATGTACGACATGCTGGCCGAGGTCGTCCGCAACGGCTTCGTGGAGAGCGTCCACTACGGGAGCGTCGCCGGGCTCGCGCCGGACGGCACCCTCGCGCACGCCCGCGGGGACGTGCACGGAACGGTGCTGCCGCGCTCCACGACCAAGCCGTTCCAGGCACTGGCCTGCCTGACGGCGGGTGCGCCGCTGGCCGGGGAGCGGCTGGCGATCGCGGTGGGCAGCCACACCGGCGAGGACTTCCACGTCGAGACGGTCGAGGCGATGCTGGCCGACGCCGGGCTCGACGCCGGCGCGCTGGGCTGCCCGGCGAGCTGGCCCGAGGACAAGGCCACGAAGGCCCGGCTGATCAGGGCCGGTGCGGGCGAGTCGCGCGTGCGCATGAACTGCTCGGGCAAGCACGCCGCGATGCTCGCCGCCTGCGTCGCCAACGGGTGGCCCACCCAGACCTACCTGGACCCGGCGCATCCGCTCCAGCAGGCCGTCCGCGCCGCCATGGCCGGCAGCGCAGGCGAGGAGCCGTCCCCGGTGGCGGTGGACGGCTGCGGCGCCCCGCTGTTCGGGCTCACCCTCACGGGCCTCGCCCGCGCCACGCAGGCGCTCGTCCTGGCGCAGGACGGTCCGGTCCGCGCGGTGGCCGACGCGATGCGCGCCCACCCGGAATACGTCGGCGGGACGGGCCACCTCAACACCGAGCTGATGCGGGCGCTGCCCGGCTCGGTCGCCAAGGGCGGCGCCGAGGGCGTGCTCATCGCCGCCACGTCCGAGGGCCACGCCGTCGCAGTGAAGATCATCGACGGCGGCCAGCGCGCCACCACCGCCGTCGCGCTGCGCGCGCTGGCCGCGCTCGGCGCCGACACCGCCCCGGCGGAACCGCTGGGCGCCGTCCCGGTGCTGGGCGGCGGCCGTCCGGTGGGCGAGATCCGCACGACCGAAGGGAAGTAAGGGACCAAGTGAGCCTCACCTACGAGATCTGCATCGACAGCGTGGCCGGCGCCCTCGCCGCCGAGCGGGCCGGCGCGCACCGCGTGGAGCTGTGCGCCGCGCTGTTCGAGGGCGGGCTCACCCCGAGCCTGGGCACGATCCGCGCCACCCTCTCCGCGGTGTCGTCGATCCGGGTGCACGTGATCATCCGGCCCCGCGGCGGCGACTTCATCTTCGACGAGCACGAGGTCGCGGCGATGGAGCACGATGTCGCGCTGGCCCGCGAGGCGGGGGCGCACGGCATGGTCATCGGCGCGCTGACCGCCGCGGGCGGGATCGACCGCCCGGTCACCGAGCGGCTGATCGCCGCGGCGGGCGGGCTGCCGGTCACCTTCCACCGCGCGTTCGACATGGCCGCCGACCCGTTCGCCGCCCTGGAGACCCTCGTCGACCTGGGCGTGCACCGCGTCCTCACCTCGGGCCAGGAGGTGAGCGTGCTGGAGGGCGCGCCGCTGATCGCCGAGCTGGTCCGGCGGGCGGGCGAGCGGATCGCGGTGATGCCGGGCGGCGGCATCACCGAGCGGAACGTCGCCCGCGTGGTCGAAGCCACCGGCGCCCGCGAGATCCACTTCGCCGCGCTCAGCGAGGAGGCCAGCCCGGCGGTGCACCGCAACCCGCACCCGTTCATGGGCGGCGAGCTGCGGCGCCCCGAGTACCAGCGGCTCGTCACCACCACCGGCGGCATCACCGCGGTGATCGGCGCCGCCGGCTGACGACCCCGCGGTCAGTCCGAGCAGAGGGACGGGCGCGTGTGGAGGAGGGCGTCAGTGCAGTCGGACGGCTGGAAGCCCTCGGCCTCGCCCCGGGTCTGCGGCCGCCAGGTGTGCAGGGCGCGACCGCCGGAGTCGTACCCGGTCACCGACACGACCCGGAGATCGGCCTCGCTCATCGCACCATCCGACATCGGGCCCGTGGCGTCCTCGTCCGGGACCATCCTGTTGGGCGTGTGGCCGAGGAAGAAGCCGTTGCCGACGGCGGCCTCGGACGTGCGGCCGTTGTCCCAGGCGATCCGCACCCGGGCCACCCCGGGCTTCGCCCGGCCCACCATGATGCGATGGAGCCGGTTCGGGTCCGTCCCCGTCCCCTTCGGGGCCGACACCGACTGAATCGCGTCAACGCGGAACGGGGTGCCGAAGGTCCACAGGCCGCGAGAGGTCTGCCCGGGCCAGAAATGGAGCCTCGGCACCTCGACATTGCCGTACTCGCCGCTGGCGGCGCACAGCACGAAACCCCTGGGGCCCGCGACCTCGGCGAGGTATTCCCCTTTGCCCAGCGGTGCCCGTACCAGCAACCGGAAGCCGCTTGCCTTCCCCCATCCGGGCTGCTTCTCACCCATGACCCCGCGGGGGGATTCGTTCCGCATGCAGCGGCGGGCGGTCTCCCGTTCCTGCGGCGAGTTCTCCGGAAGCTCGACCGCGGTCTTGCCCGGACGGTTCAGGACGGGCGGCGGCTCGGCGGGCGAGTCGTTGATCTGCAGCAGCCCGACCGGCGCGGTGACGGCCGCGGCCAGTGCGAACGCGGCACCGGCCACGCGGGTCCGGCGGCGGCGGTCGGCCGTCTTCAGCGCCCGCTCCGCGAGCCCGTCCACGGGCTCGGCGCGGTCGGCGATGCGGCCCAGCACGTCCTTGAGCATGTCGTCGGTCATCTCACGCTCCCGTGGGCTCGAGGTGGGCGGCGAGTTCGGGGGCCAGTTCGCGCAGCCGGGCGATCGCGCGGTGCGTCTGGCTGCGCACGGTGCCGACCGAGCAGCCGAGGATCTGCGCGACCTCGCTCTCGGGCAGGTCCTCGTAGTAGCGCAGGACGAGCACGGCGCGCTTGCGCGGCGGCAGCGCGAGCAGGGCCCGCTCCAACGTCAGCCGGAGGTCGACGTTCTGGCTGCCGTCGTCCACAGGAATGTCGGGCGGCTCGGCCACGACCGACTCCCGGCCCCGCCGCCGCCAGCGGTTGATCTGCTCGTTGTAGAGCACGCGGCGCACGTACGCCTCAGGGTTGTCATGGACGTGCCGCCAACGCGCCGCGGTCTTGGCCAGGGCCGACTGGAGCAGGTCCTCTGCCGCGTGCTGGTCGCCGGTGAGCACGTACGCCGTCCGGATGAGGTTGCCGGACCGCGCCGCGACGAACTCGCTGAAGCTCTCGCGGGCTTCTCGGTTCACGGCGCCTCCCTTCCGATGTCACCCCTAAAGACACCGGAGGGCCACTCTCCCTATGCCGCGCCCGGAAGGTTTCGTCATGGCGGGTTGCCGCCTGTACCGTCGACGCCGCCGCGCGGCGGCCCCGGCGGATCACTGCGCTCTTCACGTCGGCGCGGCGATCTGCTGGCGCTTGCCGTGGTCGTGCAGGTCGTCCGGTGGCCGATCCGCCCCCGGTAGCGCGATGCCACGGCGCGCACGTAGCGGTCCCAATGCGCGAGGTCGCGCAGCGGGGCGATCCTGGAATCGTCGTCGTAGGCGCTCCTTGGCGCGTCGGGCGCCGCCCAGGACGGGTGATCCCCATCGTGTAGAGCATCGGGAGCCGCACGCGTCCGGCGCCCGCGACCTCACGCATGTGCTCCTCCATCTCAGTGCGGGCGGCTTGGCGGGGGCAGGCGAGCGCGGGGGCGCATTGGACGATCCGCGAGGGGCATTCGCCGCGGAAATCGGGCACCAATACCATCGCCGAACTCAGGCCGCAAAATAGCACTTCCCGCGATGCGGTCTCCGGTGCCCGGAGGCCCCGGAGCACCGCCCTGAGCGGCCAAGCCAGTACCACAAGCGGAGAAGTCCGGATAATTACCCCCATGTCACTCCAATTTGCTGCCGGGCATTGATCATCGCCGCCCCTTCTGCCACTCTGGTGCCCGCCGTTTGGGGTTTGGGAAGGACGTCGCATGGTGAGGTGGCGGAGACGGAGCGGCCAGGCGCCCCCCGCACCGCACTACGAGCAGCCCTACGACCCGCGGTACGCACAGCAGCCGTACGCACAACAGCCATACGGGCAGCAGCAGTACGAGCACGGTTGGGGGAACGCGCCCCACGCGGCGCAGCCCCAGCCGCACCAGGCCGTCCCGCCGAACGCCCACGCGGTCGCCCCGGCTCCCCCGCAGCACGCCACCGCGGACGAGGCATGGCCCGGGATCTGCGAGCAGTTCTCGCAGCAGGTACTGCTGCTGGCCGAGCAGCTCCGCCCGGCCATGGACCGGCTGGAGACCGAGGAGGACGACCCCGACCGGCTCCAGCTCCTCTACGAGGTCGACCACGCCGTGACCCGGATGCGCCGCGCGGCCCGCGGGCTGCGCGTGCTCGCGGGCACCGGCGCCGAGGAGCTCGACGGCCACACCACCTCCCTGGTGGACGTGATCCGCATCGCCGAGTCGTCGATCGAGCGGTACACCCACGTGGCGATCGGCAAGGTCGTCCAGCTGGCCGTGGTGGCGTACGCGGCCGAGGACGTGGCGGCCCTGGTCGTCGCGCTGCTGGACAACGCGACCCGGTACTCCCCGTCCACCGTCACGGTCAGCGCCCACCTGCTCGACAACGGCGCGGTCATGATGCGCGTCGAGGACGGCGGGATCGGCATCGACCCGGAACGGGTGAAGGCGATCAACGCGCTGCTGGCCGGTCCGGTGCCGCCGCCGACCCCGGAGACCGGCCTGCACACCGGCTTCCCGATCGTGCACCGGCTGGCGCGCAAGCACGACATCGGCGTGCGGCTGGCGTGCCGCCCGTCCGGGAACGGCGCCCAGGGCGGCACGGTCGCGATGGTCGTGATCCCGCCCGAGCTGCTGTGCGAGGTGCCCGGCGAGGTGCCCGCCCCGGTCGGCGGGCATGGCCAGGGCGTGGGCGAACGGGCCTTGGCGCATCTGACGATGGCGCATCGCGCCGAGCCGCCCGAGCGGCCGCTCCGCGCGGCGCCCGGTGGCACGGGATCGGGCGGTACGCGACCGGGCACGGAGGCGGTGGAGCGGCCGGCGACCGGCGGCGCGCTGCCGCGCCGGGAGAGCATGAGCCTGCGCCGCATGGAGTCGGACGGCGGGCCCGGCGGCCGGGAGGCCGCGCCCCGCGACCCGGCCGAGGCGGCCGAGGCGGCACGGGCGTTCGCCGCCGACATCGAGGCCTTCTCCAGCGGAGGACAGGCGGCGTTCGCCGATGGCGAGGACGCCGGCGACGGGACGGAAGGACGATCCAGATGATGAGCGCCGGTTCCGACTCCGGCCGCCCGCGCGGGCCCGAGGACTTCGGGTGGCTGCTGGACGACTTCGCCTCCGCGACGCCCGGCGTGACGCACGCGCTGCTGGTGTCGTCCGACGGCCTGGCGCTGGCCGGCTCGGGCGCGATGCCCGCCGACTTCGCCGATCCGCTGGCCGCGATGACCAGCGGGATGATCAGCCTGGGCGACAGCATCGCCCGGCGGGTCGGGGAGAGCGGCTGCGAGCAGGTGATGCTGAAGTTCGCCTCGGGGCACTTCCTGTTCATGAGCATCGGCAGCCTCGCCGGGCTGGCGGTGCTGGTGAACGACAGCGCCAACCTCGGCGCGGTGGCCTACCGGATGACGCAGATGGTGCAGAGCGTGGGGCACGTGCTGACCCCGAAGATGCGCGACGATCTCCGTCGGCTGTCGGCCGGGCAGGTCGCGCCATGAGCGCCCACCCCTGGGTGCGGCCCTACGTCCTGACCGGGGGCCGGACCCGCGGCCGGAGCCAGCTGCTGGTGCACACCCTGGTCTACGGGCGCCGCTACGACGGCGGGTTCGCGGCCCGGCTGCTGCCGGAGGCCAGGGCGCTGTACGACCGCGTGCACACCGTGAGCGAGTCGGTGGCGGAGCTGTCCGCGCATTGCGGGATCTCGCTGGGCGTCACCCGGGTGCTGCTGAGCGACCTGGCCGCCGGCGACCGGATCTCGATCGGCCCGGAGACCACCTCCCCGTACGACCCGCAGCTTCTGGAGAGAGTGATCGATGGTCTACGCGAGCTCGCCTGACCCGCGGCGGCGCACCCGCGAATCGGTCAAGATCGTGGTCGCGGGCGGGCTGGGCACCGGCAAGACCACCCTGGTCGGCGCCGTGTCGGAGATCCCGCCGGTCAACACCGAGGCGTGGATGACGCAGGCGGCCCGGACGGTCGATCCGCTGGCGGATGTGGACGGCAAGACGACCACCACGGTCGCGATGGACTTCGGCCGTATCACGCTGGGCCCCGACCTGGTGCTCTACCTGTTCGGCACGCCCGGGCAGCCGCGGTTCTGGCCGATGTGGGACGACCTGTGCCGGGGCGCCAGCGGCGCGCTGGTCCTGGTGGACACGCGGCGGCTGGAGATGTCGTTCCCCGCGGTGAACTACTTCGAGAACGACTCCGACGTGCCGTTCATCGTCGCGGTCAACCTGTTCGACGGGCTGGCGACGCATCCGCCGGAGGAGGTGCGCGAAGCCCTCCGGCTGCCCGACGGCGTGCCGCTGACCAGTTGCGACGCCCGCGACCGCGGCTCGGTCGCGCGGGTGCTCACCGAGACGCTGGCGCACACGCTGCGGAGCACCGCCGGCGCGCCCGGGCCCGGCGCGCTGACCACCCCGTGACATTCCCTGAGACGCGGCGGGCGCACCCCGCCTAGGAGGACGCTTGCGCAGGATCCTGATCATCGGTGCCGGGCAGGCCGGCCTGCAGCTGGCGCTGAGCCTGCAGGCCGAGGGCTACGAGGTGACGGTCATGTCGGCCCGCACCCCGGACGAGATCCGGAATGGCCGGATCATGTCGACCCAGTGCATGTTCTACCCGCAGCTCCAGCTGGAGCGCGACCGCGGCCTCAACCTGTGGGAGCGGGACGCGCCGAAGATCGTCGCGCAGCGGGTGACGGTCGGCGGCCCGCCGGGGCAGGTCGCGCTGGACACCGTCGGGCGCTGGGACGACTACGCGCAGTCCATCGACCAGCGGGTGAAGATGGCCGGCTGGCTGGAGCTGTTCGAGTCCCGCGGCGGGAACGTGGTCTACCACGGCGTGATGACCTCCGACCTGGAGGGGCTGGCGACGCTGTACGACCTGACCCTCATCGCGGCGGGGAAGGGTGAGCTGGTCGAGCTGTTCGACCGGGACGCGTCCCGCTCGCCGTACGACCGGCCGCAGCGGCAGCTGTCGTGCATCTACGTGCACGGCATGTCGCCGCGTCCGGACTATCCCGAGCCGCATGTGCGGTTGACCGCCACGCCCGGCGTCGGAGAGCTGTTCTTCATGCCGGGACTCACCAACAGCGGCCCGTGCGACATCCTGCTCTGGGAGGCGGTGCCGGGCGAGGCGTTCGACGTCTGGTCCGACCGGCCGTCCCCGGCCGACCATCTGGCCCGCACGCTGGACCTGATGCGCCAGTACGCGCCGTGGGAGTACGAGCTCACGGTCGGCGCGGAGCCCACGGACGCGCGCTGCACCCTGTTCGGCGGTTACGCCCCCGTCGTGCGTCATCCGGTGGGACGGTTGTCGGGCTCGGTGTCGGTGCTGGGGATGGGCGACGTGCTCGTGGCGAACGACCCGATCACGGGGCAGGGGTCCAACAACGCCGCGCGTTGCGCGGCCGTCTACTGCGCGGAGATCCTGCGGCACGGCGACCGGCCGTTCGACGAGAAGTGGATGCAGAGTGCGTTCGACGCGTACTGGGACTACGCGCGGCATCCGACCGCGTTCACCAACATGATGCTCGGCCCGCTGCCCGAGCACGTGCAGAAGGTGCTGGCCGTGGCGTCGGCGGGGAACGAGGAGGTGGCGTACCGGTTCGCGTACGGCTACGCCAACCCGACCGACTTCGAGAACTGGATCATGGATCCGGAGAAGACCGACGCCTATATCGCCTCGGTCACCCCCGAGCCCTAGCCGCAGGCGATCTCCAGGTGCCGGGTCAGGGAACGAGCCCCGGTGCCGCTGCGCAGCGTCCCCGGGCCCAGTGTCTCCGAGCACGGGGCGTGCGGCCCGTCCGGTTCCGTGGTGTGGACGCCGGACGGGCCGATCTCAAGGGTCGGTCCGGCCGTCTCCACGGTGGCGGTGAGGTCCGCGTGCCGGACCGCAACCGCCCAGACCACCAGGGCGTGGCCCGGCAGGGCGTCCGGCAGCCGGGCCATGGTGGAGGGGTCGCCGGGGTCGACGGTCACCAGCGGGCCGTAGCGGCGGGTCAGCAGGGCCACGGCGTCGTCCAGCGAGCGGGCGAAGTGCCACCCGTCCGGCGCGTGCAGCCGCCACCCGCCGCCGGGCCACGGCGACGCCTTGACCCGGCGCAGCCGCGGCGGCCCGGCGGCCAGCAGCGCGGCGAGCGCGCGGGCCCGGCGGACCGCCCCGCCGCCGTCCAGCGGGGCGATCCGTTCGGTCCAGGTCGCGGCCGTGCCGCAGGCTCCGCACATCGCCCCGCCTACAGCATCACATCGCCGCTGTTGGGGCCCAGCGTCTGCCCGGTGTAGAGGTTCCCGGCGGGGTCGGCGGCCAGCAGGACGGCGGTCGGGGCGACCTCTTCGGGCCGTCCGAACCGTCCCAGCGGCAGCTCGGCGCCCTTGGCCGCCTTCCACTCCGGGCTGAGACCGTCGATCAGCGGCGTCTCGATGGGACCCGGCGCGATCGCGTTGACCAGCACGCCGTGCCGCGACACCTCCCGCGCCAGCGCCTTGGTGAAGCCGATCACCCCGGCCTTGGCCGCCGAGTAGTGCGTGAGCCCCTCGCCGCCCTTCTGGCCCAGCTGGGAGGCGACGTTGACGACCCGGCCGCCACCCGACTCGATCATGTGCGGGACGGTGTACCGGCAGCAGAGGAAGACGCTGCGCAGGTCGACGTCCAGCATCCGGTCCCAGGTCGCCGGGTCCATCTCCACCAGCGGCACCTCGGTCAGGATCCCGGCACAGTTCACCAGGACGTCGATGCCGCCGTGCGCCTCGATCGCCGCCGCCACGGTGTCCTGGACGGCACCGGCGTCGGTGACGTCCAGGACGTGCCGGGTGACCGCGGTGCCCTCCGGCAGGCCGTCCGCGGCCACGGCCAGCCCGGCGGGGTCCAGATCTGCCAGGGCGAGCGCGGCGCCTGCCCCCGCGTAGGCGCGCGCGATCGCCGCACCGATCCCGCTGGCCGCCCCGGTGATCAGGGCGCGCCGGCCGGCGAGCACGGAAGTTCCGGTCATGTCGCTCTCCTCAGTCCGGGAAGCGGGTGGTGAGG
This sequence comes from Actinomadura vinacea, assembly GCF_039532545.1. Taxonomy (NCBI): domain Bacteria; kingdom Bacillati; phylum Actinomycetota; class Actinomycetes; order Streptosporangiales; family Thermomonosporaceae; genus Actinomadura; species Actinomadura vinacea. Next base: position 379,585 of record NZ_BAAARW010000020.1, read on the forward strand.
CCGCCGTCCACCACGAGCTGCTGGCCGGTGACGTAGCTCGCCTCGTCGGAGGTCAGGAACCGGATCACGCCGGCCACCTCCGCGGCCCGCCCGACCCGTCCGGTGGGGATGCCGCGGGCGGCGGCGCGCAGGCCGTCCGGGCCGAGCGAGTTCTCCGCGTCCAGCGACTGCGGGGTCTCGATCAGGCCGGGGATGACGGCGTTCACCCGGATGCCGCGCGGCGCCAGCTCCACCCCGAGCGAGCGGACCAGGCCGAGCACGCCCGCCTTGGCCGCCGCGTAGTGGGCGTGGTCGTCCCAGCCGTACACGCCGCCCGCGATGGACGACACCGCGACCATCGCGCCGCCCGGGCCGATCGCCGCGGCGGCCGACCGGAACACCCGCAGCACGCCGGTGAGGTCGACGCCCAGCATCTCGTCCCAGCGCTCGTCGGTGAGCTCGGCCAGCGGCGCGCGGCGCAGGATCCCGGCGCCCGCCACCGCGATGTCGAGCCGGCCGAAGGTGTCGACGGCGGTGCGGACCAGCGCGTCCACGGCGGCGGAGTCGCGCACGTCGGCCGGGACGGCGACGGCCCGTCCGCCGTTCGCGGTCACCTCGTCGACCGCGGCCTGCGGATCGTGCGGGTCGCCCGGGTAGTAGCCGATCACGCTGGCCACGCCCGCCCTGGCGTACGCGACGGCGAGCGCGCGGCCGATCCCGCTGGCGCCGCCGCTGATGACGGCCACCTTGGTCGAGTCGGTCACAGGGTGCTCCTCAGGTCGTCCTCGTTTCGGATGGGGGCCGCGGGCACGGCCGTCTCGCCGTCCTGGTCGACGCGGCGGGTGCCGAGCATGGCCAGGCCGGAGCCGATGATGCCGACCGCACCGGCGAAGAACGCGGCCACCGACATGGACAGGTCCGCGCTCAGCAGCACCGACAGCACGGCGGACCCGGCGATCGCGCCGACGGGGCCCATGATGTGCGCGGTGTTCGGGCCGATCCCGCGGACCTTCGCCGGGTAGGACTCGCCCATGTAGAACAGCAGCGCGGCGTACGGGCCGAGCAGGAAGAACAGGCCGAGCGCGTACGCCGGGACGACGAACGCCGCGGTCGCCGGGCCGGCCAGCATCACCGTCATCACCACGCCGCCGAGCAGCCAGCCGATGGTGATCGTCCGGCGCCGGCCGATGCGGTCGCCGACGTAGCCGTGCGCAATGTAACCGGCGAACCCGGCGGCGTTAGCCAGGATCAGCACCAGCAGGGCGCTGTCGAACGAGACGCCCTTGGCGTCGGTGAGCACGGTCGTGCCGAGCACGGAGAAGACCTGGATGCCCATCCAGTTCAGCAGCCATGCCGCCGACAGGCAGACCGTGTGCCGGCGCAGTTCGGGGGCGAAGATGTCGCGCAGCCGTCCCGTCTCGCCGGTCTCCAGCCCGGCGCGCCCGGCCAGGTCGGCGGCCTCGGCGGCGCGTCCCTCGGCGCGCAGCTCGCGGATCCGGGTGAGGTTGACGAACGTCGGCGACTCGGGCAGCCGGCGCACCATCAGCACGATCACCACGGCCGGGAAGGTGGCGAGCAGGAACACCCCGTGCCAGCCGAGGTAGGGCAGCAGCAGCGCCGACACCAGCGCGGCCATCAGCGCGCCGACCGGCCAGCCGCTCTGCACGAAGCTGTACATGAAGCCGCGGCGCCGGTTGTCGCCGTAGACCTCGTTCAGGTAGACGCTGTTGACGACCTCCTCGGAGTAGCCGAGGCCGGACAGCGCCCGGATCAGGATCATGGAGACCTTGCCGCCGGCCAGCGCGGTGAGGCCGGAGGCGATGGCGGCGCCCGCGGTGGTGATCGCCAGCGACCGGCGGCGGCCCCAGCGGTCCAGCATCGGGCCCACGCACAGCGACACCACGAACGTGCCGATGGTGATCCACGTGGTCACGGCGGTGGCGGTGCCGGCGGTCCAGCCGTTGTCCTCGGAGATGGCGGGCAGCAGGGTGCCGAACAGCGTGTAGTCGAACACGCTGAACACCCAGGCGAAGAAGCAGACGATCGAGACGCGGCGGACGGCCGCCGGTGCCAGCGGTGCGCCCCCAGGGGGGAATGGTGCGGTGTTTCCAGACATGGTGAGCCTTCAGGGGTGAAAAAAGGATGGAGATGGCGGAGAGGCTGAGGGGGCGTCGTGGCTCGCCGCTGAACCACGGGCCTGAACCACGGGCCTGAAACACGGGCCGCGGGAGGCGTCCGGTCAGCGCGGGTTGCGCCGGGCGAAGTCGGCGGCGATCTCGTCGAAGCCGACCCAGCGGACGCCGTCGTGCCCGTTGATGTGCTGGATGATCCGCTCGTGCATGAGCAGGGTCTGCGGGCGGCCCGACACGTCCGGGTGGATCGTCATCGTGAAGACCGCGTAGTCGCACTCGCGGTGGATCCAGTCGAACTGGTCGAGCCACATCCGCTCGAGGTCGCGCGGGTTGACGAAGCCGTGGCTGTTCGGGCTGGCCTTGATGAACATCATCGGCGGCAGGTCGTCGAGGTACCAGGAGGCGGGGATCTCGATGAGCGGGGTCTCCTCGCCGCGCTCCAGCGGCTTCATCCACTCCGCGGCCGGACGGTCGTAGTCGATCTTCGTCCAGGAGTCGCCGACCCGGACGTAGTACGGCTCGAAGTCGCGGTGCATGAGCGAGTGGTCGTAGGTGAAGCCGCGCTCCAGCAGCAGCTCGTTGGTGACCGGGGAGAACTCCCACCAGGGTGCGACGTAGCCGGTGGGACGGCGGCCGGCGCGGCCCTCGATCAGCTCGATGGAGCGATCCAGGATCGCGGCCTCCTGCTCCCGGCTCATCGCGATCGGGTTCTCGTGGCTGTAGCCGTGCGCGCCGATCTCGTGCCCGGCGCCGACGCAGGCGTCGAACTGCTCGGGGAAGGTCTCGATCGAATGGCCCGGCCAGAACCAGGTGCTGGGCAGCTCGTGGCGGCGGAAGAGCTCCAGCAGCCGGGGGACGCCGACCTCGCCGGCGAACAGGCCGCGGGAGATGTCGCAGGGCGAGTCCTCCCCGCCGTACGACCCCAGCCAGCCGCCGACCGCGTCGACGTCGACTCCGTACGCGACCAGGATTTCCTTTGCCATTGTCTCCCTCTCAGACTTGTGTGACGGGGGCGGTGGAGGCGGCGGGGCCGTCGAGGCACGCCGCGCTGAGCGCGCCCGCCTCGACGAGCCAGGACCGGCAGCGCCGGGCCACCCGGGCGGGTAGGTCGCCGCCGCCGTCGCCGCCGGGGGACTCGGCGGCGACGGAGGCGGCGAGCAGCAGCCGGGCCTGCCAGGGCGACAGGTCGCCGGCGAAGAGCGCGCCCGCGGCGGACAGCTCGGCGCTCGCCCCCGCGTAGAGCCCGAGCACGGGACCCTCGCCGGTCCGGCTGGCCACCGCCACCGGCACGCCCTCGCGGAGCAGGTCGAGGCAGGCGGCGGTGGTCTCCGGGGTGGCGTTCCCGACGCCGAACCCGGCGATCACCACGCCGCGGGCGCCGGCCCGCCGCGCGGCGTGCAGGGCGGTCGCGTCCGAGCCGAGGTACTGCGGGACGACGTCCACCCGCGGCAGGTCGTCGTGCCGCCCGGTCAGCAGGGGCCGGGGAAGGAGCGGGCGGGCGTGCGGTCGTACCCCGGCCTCGTCCACGTGCGCGATCGGGCCGCGGCCTGGGGCGGCGAAGGCGGCGAGCGCGAGGCTGCCGACCTTGCGCACCCCCACGGCGGGCCAGATCCGGTCGTCGAAGGCGACGGTGACGCCGGTGCCGCGGGCGGCGCCGGACGCGGCCCAGCGGAGCGCGGCCGCCAGGTTGCGGGGGCCGTCGGCGCCGGGGTCGCCGTACGGCCGCTGCGCCCCGGTCAGCACCACGGGCGTGCCCGAGCCGTGCGCGAGGCCCAGCAGGAAGGCGACCTCCTCCATGGTGTCGGTGCCGTGCGTGATGACGATGCCGTCGGCGGCGCCGCTCAGTTCGCGGACCTCGGCGGCCAGCGCGAGGGCGTCGGCGACCGTGGCCGCGAAGCTGACGGTGCGGCGCACCTCGCGGACCTCGACCCGGACGTCCGAATCGTTCCACGCGGTGTTCGCCGCCTCGAGCAGCTCGGCGGTGGGGACGCCGACCCGGCGGCCGCCCGGCCCGTCCGTGGTGGCGATGGTGCCCCCGGTGCCCAGCAGGATCAGATGACGCACGCAACCTCCGCTAACGTTTGCGCTAACGATTGCGGACATCCTGGAGTACGACGTCCATGCACGTCAAGCCCCGATTCCCGGAAAAACGACGAATCAACACCGCCGAACCGGCCGGCGAAGCCGCCGCCCCGGAGAGGGGGCGGCGCTCGCCCCAGGGCCGTCCGCCACAATGTGAGGGGAGCCCCAGACCCCCGGAGGAGATCCACTTGGCCGACCGACCCCGCCTGTCCGATGTGGCGCGCGCCGCCGGCGTGCACACCACGACCGTCTCGCGCGCCCTGCGGGGGAGCGAGGGAGTGGGCGAGGAGACCGCCGAGCGGATCAGGCGGGTGGCCGCCGACCTCGGCTACCTCCCGCACCCCGCGGCCACCAGCCTGCGCACCGGCCGGTCCCGCATGATCGGGGTGGTGGTGCCGCGGCTCACCGACGTGGTGCTGGCGACCATCTACGAGGGCATCGAGGAGGGCGCCGCGGCGGCCGGGTACCAGACCGTGGTCGCCAACAGCGGCGACGACATCGAGATCCAGCGGCTGCGCACCGAGACGCTGCTGGGCATGCGGGTGGACGGCCTCATCCTGGGCGACGCCCGGACCGACTCCGATCTCGTCCACGGCCTGGTCGGCAGCGGCGCCAAGGTGGTGCTGACCTCCCGGCGGCTCCCCGGCGTCACCTCGGTGACCTGCGACGACCTCGAAGGCGGCCGGCTGGCCGGGCGGCACCTGCTGGCACTGGGCCACCGCCGGGTCGGGATCATCGCCGGACGGCCCTACGCCTCCACCGGGATCGAGCGCACCCGGGGATTCCGCGAGGTGTACGCCGAGGCCGGCGTCCCGGTGCCGGACGATCATGTGCTGCACTCGCCGTTCGACGCCGACGGGGGGCGCCGCGCGGCGGCCGCCCTGCTCGCCCTCGATCCGCGGCCGACCGCCGTCTACGCCGTGAACGACTTCGCCGCGATCGGCGCGATGGGCGCGATCCGCGAGGCCGGCCTGCGGGTCGGCGAGGACGTCTCGGTCGTCGGCTACAACGACGTGTCGATCGCCGCCGACCTGCCGGTGCCGCTCACGACCGTCCGCTCGCCGATGCGGGAGATGGGGCGCGGCGCCGCGGCCGCCATCGTCAAGCTGATCGAGGGCGGGTCCGCGCGCTCCCGGCGGCTCGCCCCCGCCCTCATCGCCCGCGCCTCCAGCCGTCCGACCAGCGCCGGCTGACGGTTCTCACGGACGGTATTCGCGGGTCGGCAAAGAGCAATTTACGGAAACAAGGCGAACCCACAGACAAAGGCTCGGGGCTTGGCGCGTTACAACTAGGTGGAATCACCCAACAACCACCTCGAACGCGATCAAACCCGGAGGATGCAGACACGATGAGCACCCCGCTGGCCAACCCCCGCCGTACCCGCATCGACGCCTGGCCGCGGCCGCCGCGTCCCAGGACCGGCGACGCGCAGCACGCCGACCGGCCCGCCGACCAGGGCGCCCACGTCCGGGACGGTCGCCGGCCCGTAGGGTGACGGCCACCATCGGCCACGCCCGGACCGGGAACCTACCCGCTGGTACTACCGGCTGGTAAAGGTGCAGGTGGTGGCGCCGCGGAAACGGTACCGAACGATCAAGCATTAACAAGACCGACATATCTGAGCAAAGTGCTCGCCAATGGGGCAATGCGCAAGTAAAGTTTGCGCTCTGAAAGGTGGGACGCCCGTGCGCGAGCAGCTGGATCGCTGGGTCGGGGTCGGCAGCATCATCGCCGTTGCGGTGGTGCCCACGGTTCTCGTCCTGATGCCCTGGAAGAAAGATCAACCGGCCGGTACCCAGGGCATGCCCGGCCCCACCCCCGCGGGGAACACACCGGCGGCTCCCATCCCCTCCCCGTCCGAGACCGCCTCGCCGCCCGTCCCGGCGGGACGCAACTCCGGGGTCCTGCCCGACATCAACTCGCCCCGGCCCCGCGGCCAGGGCGGCGGCTCGCGCCCCGGCGGGGGTGTCATGTACGCGACCGCCGACGACGGCGCCCGCATCACCCGCGTCAAGTGGATCGGCAAGCGGACGGCGGACATCTCCGTCGCCTCCCCCGCACTGGGCTCCACCCAGAAAGTCCGCCTGCTCGTCCCCAAGAGCTGGAAGGCCACGGCCACCCGCAGCTGGCCGATCGTGTACACCTTCCACGGCGGCGACGACTCCTACGTCTCCTGGACGCGCAGCACCGACATCAGCAAGGTCGCCTCGGGCTACGACGTGATGGTGGCGATGCCCGAGGGCAGCAACGGCTCGTACACCGACTGGTACAACGGCGGCAAGGGCGGGCCGCCCAAGTGGGAGACCTTCCACACGCGGGAAGTGCCGCAGCTCCTCGAACGCAACTTCCGCGCGGGCGCCACGCGCGCGGCCATGGGGATCTCCTCCGGGGCGCAGGGCGCGATGACCTACGCGGCCCGCCACCCGGGCATGTACAAGTACGCCGCCGCCTACAGCGGCGTCCTGTCGATGCTGTCGCCGGGCATTCCCGCCCTCCTGCTGTTCATCAACTCCAAGCAGGACCCGCTGCGGATCTGGGGCGACCCGGTGCGCGACCGGGCGAACTGGGCCGCCCACGACCCCACCAGCCTCGCGGCCAACCTGCGCGGCACGGGCGTGTACGTCTCCTCGGGCAATGGCAGGCCTGGGCCGTACGATCCGTCCAACGCGGCCCCCTGGGACATCCGGTACCTGAGCGAGACGCAGGTCGAGCGCGCTTCCCGTGATTTCGCCGACCGGGCCCGTTCCCACGGCGTTTCCATCACCACCGACTTCTACGGCGACGGTTCGCACAGCTGGGGTTACTGGAAGCGCGAGATGCACCAGACCTGGCCCACGATCATGCGAGCACTGGGCGCCCGCAAGTCCTGAGGCCCCTTCCGCGGCGCGCGCGATCAGCCGGTGAGGTAGCCGCCCGAGGCGTCGATGTCGGTGCCCAGGACGGCGGTGGCGTCGTCGGACGCCAGCCACATCACCACCCGGCTCATCTCCTGCGGCTGGACGATCCGCTTGATCGGATAGTCCTGGGCGATCTGCTCGTAGGTCATGTCGAACGCCTCGGCGGCGCGGCGCAGCATCGGGGTGTCGACCGCACCGGGCGCCAGCGCGTTCACCCGGATGCCGCGGTCGGCGTACTCGAGGGCGGCGACCTTGGTGAGCGAGGCGACCCCGTGCTTGCTGGAGTTGTACGGCGCGATCGTCGCGAAGCCCACCTCGGCGGAGATCGACGCGGTGTTGACGACGATCCCCCGGCCCCGCCGCAGCATGTGCGGGATCTCGTACTTCATCGACAGGAACGTGCCCGCGGTGTTGGTGCGCCAGACGAGTTCCAGGTCGCTCAGCGTCTGCTGGTGCAGGGGCGCGGAGCGGGGGCTCTCGATTCCGGCGTTGTTGAACGCGATGTCGATGCGGCCGTGCCGGCGGACGCAGGCGTCGATCAGGGCGCGCACGTCCGGCTCGCGGGTGACATCGGCCCGCACGTACGTGGCGTCGCCGCCGAAGGCGCGGATCGCGCGTTCGTGCCGGCGGCCGAGTTCGGCGCGGCGGCCGCAGAAGACGACGCGGGCGCCCTCGCGGGCCATCTCGTACGCCGTGGCCTGGCCGATCCCCGACGTGGCACCGGTGATCAGGACGACCTTGCCGGCGAAGCGGCCGTCCGGGTTCGCCCGCCCGGTGGACGGGGCGGGCGGGCGCTGGGTGTTCGCCGCGGCGGACCGTCCGGCCAGCGGCACGGCGGCCAGACCGGCGGCGCCGATCGCACCGGCGGCCAGCAGACGGCGGCGGGAATGCGCGGAGTGCTCGGAGTGCTCGGACATCTGGGCTCCAGATCAGCCGTTGGGGGATGTGCTGGGAACCCTGCTGCACGCACTCGTCGCACGTCCAAGACATGCGTTTATAACCGTTGGCTATATGCCATTCGACCAGAGCTTTTCGCTTCCCTTTATCGCTGCCACCCGCGTGAGCGTTCTCCGCTACGACCGCTCGTCGAGCAGGGCCAGGTCCGCTTCCCCGATCGTGGCCGTGACCAGCAGTTCGGTGATGAGGTTGTGGTTGAGCGTGTTGCCGAGCGGCGGCGTAGCGCAGCGGGAGCAGCAGGTTTCAGCGGCCCGAGGGCGTCAAGCCTCGATGACCAGCCCACTCCTGGGCTGCTGTGGCCATCGCCTTGAGCCACCCCGTGTCAGGATTCCGCTCCACACGCTCCCGCCACATCCGCAGTGTGGCCGCGGCGAATGCGTCGACCGCAAACGGGTCCGCGGCCTTCCACGCCCGGCACCCGCTCATCCACGTCTCGGCGGCCTTGGCGTCGTGGCCCGCGGCGATCAGCTGCACTACCAGGAGCGCCGGGTCGATGAATGCTGCGCCCCGGGTGGGCCACGACCAGTCGATCACCCACGTACGATCATCGTTCACGAGCACGTTGTGGGGATGCAGGTCGGCGTGAATCAGCGTCTCGCCCTGAAAATGAGCCGCGTCCTGCCCAGCGAAGCGGTCCCACCGGGTTTCCGGCCAATCTCGGGCGACCTCGGGCAGGTCTAGATCCCCGATCCGTTCGACGACGTCGATCAGAGCGGGCAGGTCCGGCGAGCCGGGCTCGAAACCGGTCGGCCGCGCCTCGATGACATCGAACCCGAGCACGACCCAGGCCGGGTTCTCGACCTGCCAGCGCACCGCCGGTGCAAGGGGCACGATCGCCGGGTTGACGAGCCCTTCCCGAACCAGGGAGTCCCGCCGGCCTCCGGGCCGGTTACGGACAGCCTTGACGAACCAGGCCCCGGTCGCACCGGTGACCACGGCCGTAACATCGGCGTCGTCACCGTGCTGGGCGGCCCGGACGTCGACCAGGTCGCCGGTGTACGGGCGGATCGCCGCCGCCAACTCCGGTTCGGGAAGGGCTTGCCTCATCGATCCTCGGCTCCTCACGCCTTGGGGCTGCACCCGCTGCCCGGTGTTCCCGGCTTGCACTCCTGGTCGGGCTCGCAAACACCCGAGCGGGCCGTGCCCCTGATGGAGGCGTTCGCCTCGGCCATTGCGGTCCCGCCGACGATAGCGGCCAGCGGGTCCCGGTGGACGTTGCCCACGCTCATCCAGTCCGAGGTGAACACGCAGGGGGAGACCTCGCCGTTGGGGCCGATGGCGGCGCGGTCGGTTCCGCAGTTGCCGCACAGCTGCGTCATGTCCGGGGCGTGGCCATCGGCGCCGCGGCCGAACCGCCGGACCCGGTCGATCCCGATCTGGGTTACACCGAGCGCTTCCAGGTCGCGCCATGCCTCCTGGACGGACTGCCCGTCGCCGGTGTCGATGATCCCGGCTCGGAGCGGAATGTCCAGGGTGAGCGCCCGCTCGATATTGGCCCGGGTTCGCGCGTGGGTCGGTCGACCGGTGACCGCATTGTGCACCTCGGCCTGGTCGGAGTAGTAGGACGTGGCCAGGGACACCCCGTCACGCTGGAACAGGCCCCACCATTCGGCGGAGACATGCACGAGGTTGGTGTAGATCTCGACTCGCAGGCTGAGGCCCAGCGCGTGCTCGACCAGCTGGGCGCCGGCGGGGTGCATGGTCGGCTCGCCGCCGATCAGCTGGATTTGCTGGACGCCGCAGCCCGCGGCCTCGTCCAGGACGCGGGTCCAGTCCTTGATGGTCATGGTGCCGTGGTCGCCCTCGGGCCCCGAGGAGTTGTAGCAGTGTGAGCAGGACAGCTGGCACTTGCGGGTCAGGTCGAGCCAGAGCATTCGGGGCTTCGCCTGCTCGACGGTCCGGTCGGTTGTGATGGTCATGCTCTTCTCCGTTCGTGAACGGTGAATAGGGGTGGAGCTGTTGGGAACCTCTTGCCGATGTGGTGGACGGGTGGGTCGGGGACGTGGCGGGCCGCGGCGCTGAAGGGACAGCACGAGCCGTGGCCCCGGCCAGGCATCCGAGGGCCGCGGGGTCTACACGAGCCGCCGTACGAGCGCGCCCAACTCCCGGTCAATGTGGGCGACAGCGCCGGGGATGTCGCCGCTCACGTGTTGATCCGCACTCCCGACTCGTGCCGCACGATCCGGCGGATCTCCCGGCCGGCGGTCACCAAAGACTTGATGGCCGTGACCGCGTCGGGGAAGTTGTCGGCCTCGCCGAGCGGGCAGCCGCCGGTGGTCAGGAACCACACCCGGCCGCCGTCGTCCTCGCGCCGACGGGCGACGATCGTGGCGCTGGGATGCTCCGGGCGGCACGAGGTGGTCTCGGGATTGGTGACGTGCAACCCGTCCGGCGTCATCTCGGCCGTGAGTCTGTGGGCCCTCAGGACGGTGCAGAGCGCCTCAAGCAGCGGTCTACGATCAGCGGTCATAAGGTGGGGCCTCCTCGGACGGCGTTGCTCCTGGTCCCGGCCGGTGGGTGAGATCACCGCGTCCGGGGCTACTTTCTGGGGGCACCCCCAACAGTGGACAAGGCCTTAACGGTCTGGCCAGGAACTTGCCTCAGCTTGCTCGCAACTCCTGAATTGCCCCGCTGATGAGATCACGCGCCGCAGATCCGTAGACAGCGGAGGACGCCAGCCAGTCGAACTCCTGGCCATACACGGCGATCTCCCGGGGCTGGGTGATGGCAAGCTCGGCCGCCGCGGTGTCGACCAGCACCAACCGGTTGTCGAAGATCCAGAACCCGTGACTGGGAGCGCGCCGGAGCCGAGCCCTGGTCGGGATGATGCCGAGACTCAGGCGCGGCAGGATCGACAGCGTCAGCAGCCGCTCCAACTGGGCGATCAGCACGTCATCCCCCGCGAGGCCGATCGTCAGGGCCACCTCGCAGATGACCATGTGAAAACGTCGGTCGCGGTCACCGCGCCGGAGCACGTCCTGACGGTCCATGCGCGCCTGGACGGCCGTGTCGACATCGCCGCCGGTGCCATGGAAGGCGATATTGTCCCGGAACCGCGCCTCGGCGTAGTCGCGGGTCTGAAGCAGGCCGGGGATGACGACGGGCTCGAACACCCGGAACAGCGTGGTCTCCGCCTCTTGCGCGGCGATGGTCTGCTGGCGCCGCCCGGCGCCGGCGCGCCACTCTCTCCGCCACTCCATGTAGGCGCTGGAGATGTTCCGAATCGTCGCGATCAGGTCCGGGATGTGGTCCTCGGCGTGGACCAGACGACACCAGACGCGGATGTCGTCCTCGCTCGGCGTCTGCTTGCCGTGCTCGATCTTGGAGACCTTGCTCTCGTGCCAGTCCGCCTGTTCGGCCAAGCGGCGCTGCGCGAGCCGCGAGTCCTGGCGCAGCTCGCGCAGCCGCAGGCCGAGCGCCTCGCGGGCCTGCTGGTGGGGCTGGGACATGACGGCGCTACAGGGCGTCCGCGAACTCGTCCCGGCTGACGGCCGCCTCCCAGGCAATCCGGCGCCACTGCTGGTGCTGGGCGATCGTGGCCGAATCGTCGAGCAACTCGGCGCCGACGAACGCGTCATCGTCGTCGAACCGCAGGACCGCCACGTGCTCGTCGTCGAACAGCCACGCATCATGCGGAGGCTCAACCGGAAGGCCGAGCCCGACGGCGCGGACCCGGTCGAGATAGCGGATGTCCTCCCCGGCAGCGACGTTGCCCTGAGCGCACCACAGCGCGTACCGCGAGTAGTCGCCCAGCGGAACCGACACCACCCGCACGCGGGAGAACGGGCGCCCCTCCATGGCCGCCCGGCGGGTCCTGTCGTACCAGTGGCCCGAGCGGACCGACTCGTCCAGCTCGCCGGCGCCGGCCATGAACGCCTCGAACGACGGCCGCTCATTTGGCACGTTGTAGCGGTCGCGGGTCTCCAACCGGAACGCGTACCGCCGCACGCCCTCGAACAGGGCGCCGAGCTGGTCGCCGGTCAGCAGAACTGCCACGAGGTCATCCCTTCGCGTGGTGCTCCCGGTAGTGCTCGATCAGGTGCCGCACCAGCGCCGGGTCGATCTCCACGAGAGTCTCGTCGTCGGCCAGATTGCGCACGTCGCCCAGCGCCGTCAAGTCCGCGACGATCTTCCCCTGCACCACATAGGTGCGGCGATCGGTGGCGTACATCGCCGGACACGTGCCCTGATTCGAATCCGTTCCGAGGAACCGTAGCCGCATGATCTTCCCTTCACCCAGTAGGTTGCTGGAACTTGCTTCACGGGGCAGCGTTGCGGCCGGTCGCGCAACGGTCAAGAACCGCGAAGGCTACACATCGCATCCGCCACTGTGAACACAGCGTGGGAAAGCCCCACCGATCGGTGACCGTACGGGCTGCTCCTTGGCCGCGAGTCAGAGCCCGAATCGCAGCGTCAGGCGCCCGATATCGTCCTGCGCCACCATGGCCGCTGACTGCCTGCTCTCAAGATCGCCGAACCCACCACCCGGCGTCGGTCTCTCCTTCGCCGTGCGGCCGATGCCCACGTGGGGGGAGCAAGGCACCAGCCGCACGATCCCCCTGAGCCCGGCGGCGATCCCCAAGCCACCGGGCCGGGATGCGGCCGTGCGACCGCTCTGCGGGGACGGTGCGCTTCCTGGTGTGAGGAAGTTGAGCGGTCGCACGGCGTCGATGCGGGGCGGTCCGGCTGCCGCGCCTGTCCGGCCGGCCCGCCCCGCGCCTTGGGTGAGTGCACGCCGCCCCCTGGGACGGCGCGGCGCGCACTCACGTCGCGTCCGCGTGCGGCGGGTCAGCACCGCAGCGCGTCAGTGTCCACCCCGAGCGGCCGCGCAATTCGTTCGGCGGTCCGCTCGACGTGGGTCAAGGTGCCGACCGAGTGGTCCTTCTTCGGGCGGTCGACCAGATGAACAGCTCGTCGCCGTCGTCCCAGCGGATCCGCCAAGGGCCCCGCTGCCTGTAGGTGACGGCGAGGAACTCGGTCGGCGTGCCGAGGCGTGCCACGGCCACTTGGGGGAAGCGGCGGCGGAACGCGCCGTGCAGGCTGAACCGCGAGAGCGGCACGAGCCCGGAGGGTTCGTTCACATGAGGCATGGCTGTTTGCTCCAGGGGTCGTCGAAGGTCAGCGCCACCCGCGCAGCAGGCCGCGCCGGGGCAATTCGTGTCGGCCACGCGACGCCCGAGGTTCGGTGGGCATGGCGGGACGGCGCGGCGCGGGGACGCCGGGCGCCGGCCGACTCACGGCACCAGGCTGATGGACGCGGGCGAACCGGGGCACTGTGAGGACGGCCGCCACGCGGTGGCTCAGTTCGGCCGGGCTGTCGGCCTCCACCAGGAGGTCACGACCGGAGCGGTCGCGGAGCATCGCCCACCACTCCCGCGTCGCCTCGCCCCACCAGACGCGCGCACCCGGGAAGCGGCGACGGAGTTCGGTGACGACCCGGGAGACCTCTGCCGGGCACGGGACGGCCGCGTTCACTGCCCGCCCCCGTGCTGGGAGCCGGCGAGGATGCCGCGGATCATCAGCGCGGCGTCGACGATCCGGTCCGCCTCGGTGATCGGCTTCCCCGACGAGGTCCAGAACCAGAGGCGGTCTCCGTCGTCGCTGCGCTTGCGGCAGGTAATCGTGTCGGCCGCGTAGGAGACCTCATCGCAGCATCCGGAAACCTGCGTGTTCGTCACTTTGAGACCGCGCGCGGTCAGCTCGACGGCGAGGCCATGCGCGCCCAAATAGGCGCCGAGCGCGGCGAGCGGATTGGTCTGGGGCATAGTCTTTGCCACGGGTCGGAGATCCTTCCGGCCAAGGCCCCGGGGCCCCTGGTGTTCGCGCACCAGGCCGGGGCCGCCTTGTTCTCGGACGGGGCGGGCGGCTGTCGTTCAGCAGGCCGCTCCCACGCACCGATCCTGATGGCTCACAAGACCCAGAAGTGACACACCTGGTGTCACCACGCCTGAACTGGCTAAATGGCCCGCGCCCACTCGGCAAATGCGACTAGGGCGTGCGGCGGGGACACATGCAGGCGAAGTAGGGTGACCAGGGCATCACGCACGAAAGGATGCTCGCGCACGTGCTGAGGAGCGGTCTGCCGGGCAGTCTGGAGCGACCCGAAAGCCTCATCCCGCATCCCCAGCCATAGCTGCGCGCGCGCCGCGTCGCCGAGCTCGACGGCAACCGAGACCTCGTGCACATGCAGCGAGGCCGGGCCGAAGGCCGTGCCGTTATAGACGCCCTCTGGGACCCCCTTGACCAGGCGCCGGGCCTCCTTCATGTGCTGGGCGACGACTGCGGGGTCCTCGGTCAGCCGGGCTGCCACGACGGCGGCGCGCATATGCAGGGAGCCTGCGGCAGCGCGCAGGTCCGGCGAGGTCGGCTCGGGAAGGTCGTCGAGGGCCATCTCTAGCGCGCGCAGCCCCGGAGTGAGATTGCGGCCAGCAGCGAAGAACACCTCGGTTCGCACATAGGCGGCGGTGGCGATCAGCGCCGAGTCCTCTGCGATATCGGCCGACCGGCGCATCAGCTCGATCAGGCGGGCCGACAAATCGTAGTAGCCGTACTTGTAGGCCACCGCGTCAGCGGACCGATAGGCCGCAGCCAGCAGGGCCGCAACGGCTCGGCGTTCAGGACCTCCACCCAACACGGCGCGCGACAGCTCAACCAACAGCGGCGGCAGCTCCTCGGCCAAGCGCGTGTACTGCGAGGTCAACCGCCGCTGTGTGGCGGTCGCGGTCGCTCGCCCGAGCTCATCCAGCGGGCGTACGGGGCCGTCGTCGGGGATGTCGTAGGCATCGATGGCGGTGCGGATATCCGGCACCGCGGCATGCACCCGGCTGTCGGTGTGCGCACGGCGGCCTGTGAGGGCGTCCGGCTCCACCCCAAGTGCGGCTGCGAGCGCCTCCAGTACACCATCGGTCACCGGGCGGCTGCCCTGCTCGACCTTGCGCAGTGTGCTCAGCGAGATGTGTGCGTCCTCGGCCAGTCGCCGCTGCGTGAGTCGGCGCACACCGCGCATCGCGGCGATGCGATGGCCGACCTGCCTGTCCGGGATCACCATGGGCTCCGTGAGGTACGTCCTGCGAGCACCGTACATGGCCCTCCCCCGCAGGCAGCGAACTTCAGCGCAGCAGAGCAGGAAGATCGATCAGCTGGTCGACCAGCCAATCCGCACTCCGGCCGCCCGCCGGATCGTCGGCCCACAGGTAGCCCCAGGGGCCGCGGCGCACAAGTGCCGTCCAGAGACCGGCGGCTTTGGCCGGCCCGATGTCGTTGGCCGGATGGTCACCCACGTAAAGGATCTCGTTGGGGGCGCCAGGCGCCCATTCGATCAGCCGGGCGTAGAAGGCGGGATCTGGCTTGGCCACGCCCCACTCCTGCGAAGTGGCGATCGCATCGGCGGGAAGATTCAGCGCGCGCAGGCAGTCGCCGGCACGCGAGGTCTGGTTGCCTGCGATGCCGACCCACAGACCCTGGGCTCGCAGCCCGGCCAGAGCCTGACGGACGTCGCCGTACAGGTCGGCCTCGATGATCTGCTCGCCGCATCCCGCAGCGATGCGGGCCTGGCGCTCGGCCGCGAGGTCGATGCGGGGCCGGATGAGACGCAGTGCGTCGGCGTTGTCGCGTCCCTGGGAAACCACAGCGCCGACAAGGGCCGACATCGTGTGAGGGCGAACGCCGAGCCATTCCGCCCATGCCCGCCACTCCCGCGTGTCGTCCACCAGGGTCTCGCCAACGTCGAACACCACAGAGATCACCGCTCCAGAGTACGAGCGGGAACGACCACCGTGAGCCCGGTCGCGGACTTCCCGACAGTTCCCGAAGACGTCCCAGGCGTGTACATCGAATGCACATGGGGCCGGGAACTCCAGGGATGTGTTTCGCCTGTTCATCCCGGTAATTCTCGGCCCCGGCGCGGACGACGCCGGCGCCGCGAATCGCTACTGGCGTGCCTGGACGAGGCGCGGGCCGAGGAGGCGGGCGAAACCGTTCGCGATCGACCGTCCCGAGTCGCCCTGGGCCGCGTACTCGATCTGCGCACCGTCGGAGAGCCGCACCGTCACGGTCACCCGGTCGCCGTCCCCGGCGGCCCATGCCTGGGCGACGTGCGAGGCGTGCACGAATCCCGGGCGGTGGTCCAGCGCCACCTTGTCACCGAACAGCCAGCGCCGGTACCTCCCGAACACCAGCAGCGGCAGCGAAAGGATCATCAGCGTGTACATCACGAACTCGGCGGCGGCCCGGACGAGGATGCCGAACAGGAAGTAGCAGAAGCACAGGAGCGCGGGCGAACCGACTATGACGGCCGCGTTCTCGGACGCGCCAACGGCCTTGGGGATGAGGAAGGCGGGCCAGGACAGCAGGATGGCCAGCCCCAGCGCGATGAACAGCACCTTGTCACGGAAGAAGCGGTGCCCCCAGCGCTCCAGCCTGTCGCGGAAGCTCTCCTTGTCGGCCGAGTACCCGTGCCCGGAGAACGCCAGGCGGACCCGTCCGCCCGGCCTGGCACGGGCCTCGTTGTTGGCAGCCACGCGTCGTACGTCCCTTCCGTCCGGTTCCATGATCCGGATCCTTAGAGAAGGGACGGTCACGATCGGTTCCCGCTCCGCTACCGCCGCTCGTCGAGCAGGGCCAGGTCCGCTTCCACGATCGTGGCCGTGACCAGCAGTTCGGTGATGAGGTTGTGGTTGAGCGTGTTGCCGAGCGGCGGCGGGACCTCCTCCTCGACCAGCCCGTACACCTTGGGGCTGAGCCGTTTGCGGACGTCGGTGACGAGGTGCGCGGCCCGCTTGCTCGTCCACCGCTCACCGCGCCGCACGCGCTTCAGCTCCTCGGCGACCTGCGACCAGGTGAGCGGCTGCGGATGCGGTTCCTGGCGCAGGTAGCGCTGGCTGAGGCAGACCAGCACGAGATGCTCGGCGGGGGTGAGGTCCCACTTCTCGGCGTCGTAGGTGTCGGCCTCGTGGCGGCCCTGGCCCGGCGGCGCGGTCTTGGTGGCGATCCGCACCTCGAGCAGGTGCTCCTGGCGCGGGGCGACGATGAACAGCGGCGTGTACGCGACGGGCAGTTCGGCGTGGTGGCCGCCCAGGACCAGCCGCGAACCGGGGAACCGGATGGCGAGCCTGCCGGTGTTGTGCAGGATCCACCGCGAGCCCTCGCAGGTGATGTAGCCGTGCTTCCGGCTGACGTGCGGGTCGTTCCCGCCGACGCAGACGTGGACGTCCGGCTCGCAGCGCCCGAACACCAGGTCGAAGCGGGCGTCCGGCGCCACGCTCATCCCGCCGTTCAGGCCCATGACGAACAACGTCCCCGGCCGGGCCGGGGGCAGCCCGTGCGCGAGGCTGCCGATCTCCTTCGGCAGGATGTCGACCTTGTTCAACCGTCTCGGCATTGCCGTCGGCATGGTCCGCTCCTTTCTCTCACGCGGCGTTCCACGCTACGTCCGGGCCCCGGGGAGGGGTCCCGGACCTCAAGCGGTTCCGTCATAGTCTCCGGTGCCGGATCGGCCGGCGGAACCGCTGCCGCCGGTGGAGGTCTCGAAACCGTCGATGAGGACCCGCCATGCCACCTGTCCCGGCGGGAACCGGAACCTGAGCCGCCATTCGCTGCGCTGCGGCGCGGCCGGGATCCGCACGATCTGCCGCCGCGGCAGCTTCACGTTCTTGAGGGTCGTGTCCTGGCCGTTCACCGTGAACGTCACCGAGGTGAGGCGGACGTCGCCGGTGATGTAGAACTCCAGCGTGCGCGTCGCCGGGGTCGTCCGCACGATCTGGGACGCCTTCGCGGACGCGGACGGCGTGGCCGCGGCACCGGGTCCCCGTTTCGCGGGCCAGGCCACGATCGCGGCGCCCGCGACGAGGGCCAGGCCGATGGCGGTCGCGGCCGCCACCACACGACGCTCCACCTTGCGTGGGGTGGCGGGTGCGGGCAGCGGGAGCGGCGGGTTCTCCGCCTCGGCGGCGCGCCTGCCGATCTCGGCCGTGATGTGGGGCGGCAGCCAGGACGCGTCCTCGGGCGAGTCGTCCCGGGACAGCGCGGACAGGCGCTCGGCCAGCTCGGCGGCGGTCGGACGGCGCTCCGGATCGCGGTCCAGGCAGGAGGCGGCCAGCGCCCGCAGCCGGTCGTCGGCGATGCCGTCCAGCCGCGGTTCCTCCGACTCGATCCGCAGCATCTTCACGTGCCAAGGCCCGTCGCCGAACGGCTCGGCACCGGTGCACGCGAACGCCAGCGTCGCGCCGAAGGAGAACACATCGCCGGCCGGCCCGATCTTGCCTCCCGTCACCTGCTCGGGCGACATGAACCCGGGCGACCCCGCACGCACGCCGGGACGCGTCACCGTGGCGGCGTCGACCGCCCGCGCGATGCCGAAGTCGATCACGCGCGGGCCGTCGGCCGTGAGCAGCACGTTCGCCGGCTTCAGATCGCGGTGGACGATCCCGGCGCGGTGGATCGCCAGCAGCGCCTCGGCGATCCCGGCGGCCAGCGGCGCCACCGCCGCGGCCGGCAGCGGCCCGCCGTCCTGGACGGCATCGCTCAGCGGTACCGCCGGCAGGAACTCGGTCACCAGCCAGGGGACCGCGGCGTCCGGGTCGGCGTCCAGCACCGGGGCGGTGAACGCCCCGCCGACCGCCCGCGCGGCCGCCGCCTCGCGCCGGAAGCGGTCCCGGAACTCGCCGTCCCCGGCCAGGTCGGCGTGCACCAGCTTGATCGCGACGGCGCGGCCGCCCGCGGACCGGCCGAGGTACACCACGCCCATGCCGCCGGATCCGATCCGGGCCAGCACCCGGTGGCGCCGGTCGCCGTCGCCGATCCAGCGCGGGTCGCCGGGTTCAAGGGGTCGCACGCGCGCCTCCGTTCACGGACGAGACTTATGAAACACCCCCCAGGGCGTGGACGTGACCGTCCCGGGTGGCGACGAACGCGAGCCCGCCGATGCCCAGCGGCCCGGACTTGAGCGTCATGTCGGCGCCGTGGCTCCACAGGACGCGGCCGCTCGCCGCGTCCAGCGCGTACACGTTCCGGTCGGTGCACCCGACGTAGAGCGTGCCGCCGTACAGGCCGAGCGCGTTGTCGCGCCCGTAGTCGCCGCCCTCGCCGTAGCCGAGCCGCCGCGTCCAGACCACTTCTCCGGTCGCGGTCTTGAGTGCGAGGATGTGGCCGCCGCCCGCGTCGCTGTAGAGCATTCCGCCTCCGATCTGGAGCAGGAACGCCTGGCCGGTGCCGGGCCGCCGCCACGCGAGCCGTCCGTCGTCGGCGCGCAGCGCGTGCAGCGTGGAATAGCGGTCGGCGACGAAGAAGAGGCCGTCGCCGAAGTGCGGATGGCGTGGCTCGACGACGGCATGGGTCCATTTGGTACGGCCGTTTTCCGCGTCCAGCCCGATCACCTTGGATTCCATCGCCACGACCATGCCGTCGCCCGCGGCGATCCCGTCTTCGGCGTTCACTCCGGCCGTCCAGCGCACCCGCCCGTCGCGGACGCCCAGCGCGGTGACGCGCTTCCGGTTGTAGTCCCCGACGCAGGCCACGGGGCCGGTGACCGCGGGCCCCACCCCGGGCAGGCTGCCGAGCGGCGAGTCGTGCGTCCAGAGCGTCTTACCGGACGCGGCCCGTACGGCGGTCAGGTCCCAGCCGTTCGGAGTGATGAGATAGGCGACATCGCCGACGGCCGAGGAAAGGGAGAGCGCCGGACGCTTCCACAGGACCCGCCCGGTGCGGGGATCCAGCGCCCGGATGATGTCCTCGTCGCTTTTCGCCAGCACCACCCCGCCCGCGGCGAGCAGGTTCGGGTAGTAGTCGCTCACCTTCGTCTTCCAGCGCGGAACCGGGCGCGGCGGGGGCCCGGCCGGCGCGGAGGACGCGGCCCGGCCGGCGCTCAGCGCGCGGCCCCGCTCCGGCGCGCGGCCCGCGTCCGGCGCGCGGCCCCGATCCCAGAGCACGATCCCCAGGCCACCGGCGGCCAGGACGCTGCCCGCGGCGAGCGCCCTCCGGCGGCCCAGCGGATTGCGGGCCGCGGGCGCCTTTCCCGGCTCGGTGCCGGGCGCGGCCGGGTCGACGGTCGCCACCGGGCCCGCGGGGGCTTCGGGGTCCAGGGTCGCCAGGTCCATGATCACCGCGTCGGGCTCCGCGGCCCCGGGCGGGCCGGGCGGACGCCGCGGCTCCGCCGTGCGCCGGTCGATCTCCTCGGCGACGTCGGCGGGCAGCCACCCCGTCCCGTGCAGCGACAGCTCGCCGACGCCGCCGAGCCGCTCCACCACCCCGGCGGCGGACGGCCTCCGCTCCGGCTCGCGGCGCAGGCAGTCGGTGACCAGGTCGCGCAGCCACCCGTCGGCGATCCCGTCCAGGTCCGCCCGGACGTTCATCACCCGGTACAGCCGCGAGTGCATCAGCCCGTCGCCGAACGGCTCGGCGCCCGTCGCCGCGTACGCCAGCACCGCGCCCAGCGTGAAGATGTCGCCCGCCGGGCCGACCTCGCCGCCCGACACCTGCTCCGGCGACATGAACCCGGGGGTGCCGAGGAGCGTCCCGACGCGGGTGACGGCCGCCCCGTCGTCCTGCGGGCGCGCGACGCCGAAGTCGATGACCCGGGGACCGCCCGCGGTGAGCATCACGTTCCCCGGCTTCAGGTCGCGGTGCACCAGGCCCGCCTGGTGGACGGCCGCCAGCGCCTCGGCGAGCCCGGCCGCCAGCGCCCGCACCGCGTCCGGCGGCAGCGGCCCGCACGATGCGACCGCCTCGCGCAGCGTCAGCCCCGGCAGGTACGCGGTGGCCAGCCACGGTTCGGCCGCGTCCGGATCGGCGTCCAGGACCGGGGCGGTGAACGTCCCGGTGACCTTCCGCGCGGCGCCGACCTCGCGGCGGAACCGGGCCCGGTACTCCGCGTTCCGGACGTGCTCCGCCCTGATGACCTTGACGGCGACCCGCCGCCCGGACCGCGACCGGCCGAGGTAGACCACGCCCATCCCGCCCGCGCCCAGCCGTCCCAGCAGCCGGTAGGAGCCCACCCGCGCCGGGTCGCCCGCCTGAAGCGGCTCCACCGCCTCCCCTTCCCCACTCCGCGAGTTCCGTCATTCACCAAGCGTGTTCCGAGCAGGAGACTAGAAGGTCTGGTTGATCCCGGGAAGCCCTTTCCGGGACCGCGGCTCCGCGCCGGGCAGGGTGATATGGGCCACATCGTCCGCGTCTGGGGCCGATCCGGCCTGCCCGGCGGGCATCAGAACGCACAGGTCACCCCTGCCGGTCCGACTCCCGGTGATAACTCCGGCACCGAAAATGTGGCCATTAATCATGCGCAAATAATGTGCTAGAACCCGTTTGTGGTTCCCGCGAGGGAACCGGCAGACGCAGGCAGCGTGGCCTGTTCGCGGATCGAAGGTCTTGACGGCGGGCGGCTCCGGCGACGCGCCCGCGGGCGGAGAGGGTCTTCATGGGCACATCCGGGGCTCGGGACGTCGAACAGGTGGTTGACACCGAGCGCTATCCCCTGTCCGAACCCGGCGGCGCGGGCTGGCGGGAAGTGGTCGCGCGCACCCGCCGCGAACTGCGGGAATCGGGCTGCAGCGTGCTGGCCGATTTCGTCCGCCCCGGGCTGCGGGAGGCGCTGCGGGACGAATGCGCGGCCCTCGCCCCGCTGGCGCATTTCGAGGTCGAGACGGTCAACGCCTACAACATCGCCGTGGACGCGTCGCTGCCGGACGACCACCCGGCCCGCATTCCCGTCGAGCGCGGCAACGCGTTCGTCGCGCGCGACCTCATCCCGGCCGGCCACATCGTCCAGCGGATCTATTCCAGCGAGCCTTTCCAGCGTTTCGTCGCCGACTGTTTCGGCCTCGGCCGCGTCCACGAACTCGGCGACCCGCTGTCCGGGTTGTGCCTGAACGTCGTCAATCCGGGAATGGAGCATCCGTGGCATTTCGACACCAATGAGTTCACGGTGAGCATGCTCACGCAGCGGGCCGGCGACGGCGGCGTCTTCGAATACTGCCCGAACATCAGGACGGCCGAGGCGGAGAACTTCGGCGACGTCCGGGACGTGCTCGCCGGGCGCGCCGGCCGGCTGGTCCGGCGGCTCGACCTCCGCCCCGGCGACCTGCAGCTCTTCAAGGGCCGCTACTCGCTGCACCGGGTGAGCCCGGTCCGGGGCACCACGCCCCGGCACACCGCGATCTTCGCCTACAGCGAGCGGCCGGGGGTCATCGGCAGCGTGGCGCGGACCAGGCAGCTGTTCGGCCGCGTCCGCCCCGAGCACCTGGCGGCCGCGGGGCACGCCGTCCGGGTCGACACCCTCCTCGACTAGGCCGACTCGACCAGCCCGAGAGGAACGCGACGTGCGCGTCGACACCACCGGCAAGATCTCGCTCGACCACATCTATACGCAACCCGATCCGCGCGCCTATTTCGGCACCCTCCGCGGTCTCGGCTACGCCATTCCGCAGCTCGCCAAGCCGTATTTTCTCCGGCTCATTCAGGAATACAAGGACGCGACCGGGATTCCGGACCCGACGGTGCTCGACATCGGGTGCTCGTACGGCATCAACGCGGCCCTGCTGAAATGCGACACCACGATGGACGAACTGTACGAGCGCTACACCGGCCCCGGCGCCGCCGAGCGGTCGCGCGACGACCTGCTGGAACGCGACCGCGATCTGGTGCGCGCACGGGACCGCTCGAAGGGCGCGGCGAAGAACGTCCGATTCCTGGGCCTGGACTCGTCGGAGAACGCCCTCGCGTACGCGCGGGAGGCCGGTTTCCTGGACGGGACCGTCCACGCCGACCTGGAGCGCGGCGATCCGACCGGCCCTCAGCGCGAACTGCTCGCCGAGGCCGATCTCGTCGTGTCCACCGGCTGCCTCGGCTACATCACCGAAAAGACGATCGCGCGGGTCGTGGCCGTACAGAAGGGGAATAAGCCGTGGATGGCGCATTTCGTGCTGCGCATGTTCCCGTTCGCCCCCGTCGCGGAGACGTTGGACGCCGCGGGCTACGAGACCGTCCGCGCCGGTGGGATGTTCAAGCAGCGCCGATTCGCGACGGCGGAGGAGCAGGCGCAGGTCATGGACCGGCTCGCCGCCGTGGGCGTGGACACCGGCGGCGCGGAATCGGATGGCTGGCTTTTAGCCCGGCTCCATATTTCTCGCCCCCGCGCCACGAACGAACGCGTAATCATGGACCTGGCCGCCGTTGAGACCGTCCGGACCGAGGATCGACGAATTGAACAATGATCACGAGCCGTCCCGCCGCACCTTCGGCAACGAGGACGCCCTGCCCCGCATCCCCCTGCCCGCGCTTGAGGACAGCTGCGGGAAGCTGCTCGACTGGTGCACGCCGCTGCTGACCGAGGAGCAGCTGGCCGAGACGCGGGCCGCGGTGGAGGCGTTCCAGCGGCCCGGCGGCCCAGGGCGCAAGCTGCAAGCCGCCCTTGAGGAGTACGACGCGAGCGAGGGCGTGCACAGCTGGCTCGACACGTTCTGGCCGTACCGCTACCTGGGCCGCCGCGACCGCATCGCGCTGAACGCCAACTTCTTCTTCCTGTTCAGAGACGCACCGGGCCTGCCCCCTGGGGCGTCGCAGGCGGAGCGGGCCGCCGGGCTGATCGCCGCGGCCCTCGACTACAAGCTGCGGCTGGACGACGAGAGCATCCCGCCCGTCGCGCAGCGCGGCCGCCCGCTGTCGATGGTGCAGAACAAGTTCCTGTTCTCCACCACCCGGATCCCCGGCGAGACGCAGGACACCGTCCGCGTCCCGTACTCCGACGCCTGGCCCGGCCCGTCGCGCGAACGGCACATCGTGGTCTTCCACCGCGGCGCCATGTTCCGGATGGACGTGCTCGGGCCGGACGGGCGCCCGCACACGCTGGACGAGCTCACCACCGCCCTGACCGCGATCACGAAGACGGCCGTCCGGCCGGACGCCCCCGTCGGACACCTCACCACCATGGCCCGCGCGGAATGGGCGCGGGCCCGGCGGACGCTCCTCGGCGATCCCGCCAACGCGGCCTCGCTCGACCAGGTGGAGACCGCGCTGTTCTGCGTCTGCCTGGAGGACCTCACCCCGCGCGACACCCTGCACGCCTGCGACCAGCTGCTGCACGGCGACAGCGGCAACCGGTGGTTCGACAAGGCGCTGTCCCTGATCGTCTTCGCCGACGGCACCTCCGGCATCAACGTGGAGCACTGCGGCCTGGACGGGACGACGGTGCTCAGCTTCGTGGACGCGATGCTGGGCGAGTCCGCCGAGGCGCACTCGACGCGCTCGGCCGCCGCGCCGCAGGGCGAACCGGCGGTCGCGCCCATCGAGTTCATCCTCGACGACGGGCTGCGGGGCATCGTACGGGAGGCGGACGAGGCGTTCGCGGCCTACGGGGCCGCCACCGCGACCACCACGGTGTCGTTCGACGACTTCGGCGGCGACCGGGCCAAGCAGCTCAAGATCTCGCCTGACGCGTTCGTGCAGATGGCCTACCAGCTGGCGCACAAGCGGGCGAAGGGCTGCACCGGCGCCACCTACGAGTCCATCGCGACCCGCCACTTCCGGCACGGCCGCACGGAGGCGATGCGCGTCGTCACGCCCGAGGCGGTGCGGTTCGCCACCGTGATGGACGACCCCGCGGCGGACGAGGCGGCGCGCCGCGAGGCGTTCCGCGCCGCGGCCGACGCCCACGTGCGGCGGGCGAAGGAGTGCCAGTCCGGCCTGGTGCCCGAGCAGCACCTGTGGGAGCTGCAACTGATCCAGAAGCGGCGCGGCGAGGAGCTGGGGGTAACCAAACCGCTGACGCTGTTCGAGACGCCGGGCTGGCTGGTCATGCGGGACGACTACCTGAGCACCAGCTCGGCACCGTCCACCAACATCGAGTACTTCGGTTTCGGCTCGACCAGCGAGCACTGCATCGGCGTCGCGTACGTGCTCCTCCCCGACCGGTTCAACGTCTACCTGAGCACGCCGCGCAGGGTCGCCGACCAGATGCACACCTTCGCCGACAGGCTCAGGGAGGCCGTGGCCGAACTGCAGGCGCTGCTGGAGACCGAGGCCGCCGCCGCGCCGTCCTGACGCGGCGGCGGCCCGGGTCACTCGCTGATGTGGACGATGTCGGCGATCACCTCGCTCATCGTCACCGGGTCGATCTCGCCCAGCGGGAGGCCGCCGGGGGGGTGCACCGGATCGCGCGGGTCGGTGGCCGCGCGGACCGCGGTGACGGTCTGGTCATCGCCCTGGCCCATGTAGTAGCCCATCAGGCCCGGGCTGATGTCGACGATCACGTACCGGCCGTTGAGGTCGGCTCGGACGAGTGCCCCGCCGCAGTCCTCGAACCTCGACTGCGACATCCCCTTCGCCTTGCCGTAGGGGGCGACGCGTCCTTCGAGCCTGCGCAGCCGGGTGGCGGTGCGCTCCTCCTCGGTGAGACGGTGGACGGGCCGTCCGAGCTGCGGGAACGGCTGGAGGATCTCATAGTCGGCGAACAGCTCCGACCACGCCTTCACTGACTCGCCGAGGGCGACCGGGTGGGCGATCCCGACCCGCGCGGTCTCGGACGGCTCGACCACGTCGTCGTTCACGTCCGCGAACGTGCGATCCTCCGCGATCCGGAACGCCGTCGCCGTCCCACCGTCCCCCTCTTCGGCGAGCCAGACCAGCCGCCGGACGATGTGCCACAGCAGCGGATGCGAGACGAAGAACCGCCGGAACTCCTCGGGGCTCCAGCGGCGTCCCCGCACCATCGCCTTCTCCAGGCGCCGGATCTCCTCCTCGGCCACCGTGCGGACGTCCTTCCGCAGCCCGGCGAAGAGGGTGTGCGCGGCCGGGGCGAGCACGGGATCGTCCTTCGGGCCCGGTTTGGGCAGGCTCTTGCGCACCTTGCCGTTCTCCTCGACGACGAACGGCCGGAGCTGCTCGTCGAAGCCCACCGCGAACCGGCGCGAGCCGTAGTCGAAGGTCATGCCGCCCTCGGCGTCCAGCCCGAAGTCGGGGACGGCACGGTCGGCGAGCTGGTCGGAGGTCAGCCCGCGGGCGGCGGCGATCTCCTCGACCTTCCTTTGCGCATGCTCCTTGATCCCCGTGTACTTGCCCTTGCGGGAGAGGGCGTACAGGTGGGTGAGCGCCACGTCGGAGCCGATCCGGGCGAGGGCGTCCAGCCCGGTCACGGCCCTGGCGCTGGCGCTCTCCCCCGGCCAGGCCCGGACGAGGGGGGACAGCCGCCGCACGGTGGTGTCGTCGCCGAGCAGCCCGAGCTGAGCGAGCGCCCAGTTCTCCTTGGTGGGCGCGCCCTGGCCGTACCAACGCAGGAACACCTCCCAGGAGAACTCGGCCAGCGAAGCCGGGTCGCACAGCTCGCGGACGATGTCGACGCCCGGGTACGGCTTGCCCTCCTTGGATATGGCGAGCATGGTCAGCAGGTGCCGCGTCGCGGCGGTGGGCAGGGCGCGCTCCCGTCCGCGCAACAGCACGCGCGGAAGCCGTTCGGGGTCGGCCCAGTCGGTCTTGGGCATGCGGGAGGGCAGCATCTCCAGCGGGTCGACGGCGAACAAACCCGCGACGGCCTGGCCCGCCTCCCCCGCCGCGTCCACCACGGCGGTCTCTCCGTATTCCTCGGCCAGCACCCGCAGAGCGCTCTCGGCACCACGCCGTACCGGGCCGGACTTGCCGAACGCGAGCGGGACGAGGTACGGCACCGCCGCGACTCCATGCCGCCGCAGCCAGCGGTGCACGACATCCCTCGCGGTCTTGAACCGGCCGAGCCAGCCCGCCATCGTGCGGGCCACATCCGCGTCGAGGTAGGGAAGCAGCCACTCCCCGTACATGTCCGCCCTGTCCGTGACAGTACGCAACACCAACGGCAGGGCGTCGACACCGAACCGCGCCACCACCTTCGGCAACCACAGGAAGCGCACCAACTCGGCATCGTAGTTTCGAAGCTTCAACGAGCCGTACTGGACTGGCGCGTCCGGGGCCGCCTCTGGCAGCTGCCACAGTTCGGTCAGGCGCCCGTTATCCGCGACCCATTTCTCGAACCAGGCCAGTTCGCCGTCCCCACGCCGGGGCCAGTCGAATTCGTCGTCCAAGCGTTCGAACTCCCCGTCCTCCCACTTCAGTGAGGATTCGGCGGGGGCGGTCAGCCCGTCGAGGACCACCGGCTTGCTCTTGCCCCGGCTTGGGCGCGTCCACGGCGGGTCGACCAGGAGCGGGGGCAGGTCGTCGGCGTCGGGCACGGCGGCAGGGGGCAGCAGCGGTTCGACGACCTTCCTGCTCTCGGGCGGCAGCGCGGGCAATGCGGCCCTGGCAAGCTCGGGATCGGCGTGCACCCGGGCGCGCAGCAGCCCCTCGATGGCCAGCCTTTCGGCGGTGCTCTCACCGGTCGACTGGGACAGCACCCGTATCGCCCGCACGGGGAACCGGTCGGCGGCGGCCGTCAGCCACGGCAGGACGTCCTTCTGGTCGAGCCGTTCGACGAGGGCCTGCAACGCCTCGTCGCTCGGCAGCCGGACCAGCGCTTCGAACTGCTCGCGCCTGCCCGCCTCGACGTCGCCGTAGTGGACGGCAAGGTCCGCGGCAAGCGCCGGAGCAGCAGCCCGGCCACCCCCATGCAGCAGGGTCGCGAGGATCTCCGGCAGCCGCTCCTCCCGGTACAGCAGCATGAACGAGTTCAAGTCCGCGACATGCTCGGCGGTGGACAGGGAGCAGAAGAGCTGGAGGTGCGTGGTGAGCGACATATCGGGGTGGTCGTCCGCGAAGCATTCGTCCGCCCACTTCCGTTCGGTGGGCACGAGATAGGTGACCGCGAGCCGCCGCGGCCCGTCCCCGCGATGCGCGGCGAGCCGCCGCACGGTCTCCTGGTACTCGTCGTCGCCCGCGGTCGCGATGAGGTTACGCAGCCGCCGCATGAACGTCCCCTCGCCCCACCACCGGGCGAGGTCGTCGTCGGGCATGGCACGCATCACCCCGCCCTGTCCCCCGCCCACCACGGCCGTGACGACGAAGGCGGAATCGGGCCGCCTGGCCACGGGTTCTGGGCGAGGGAAGCCGAGCCGCACCCCGCACAGCTCGGTGAACGCGCACGCCGCGAACGGGAGACCGTGCTCGACCGTCCACGCGTCGACGAACGCGGCGCGCAGCGCGTCGTCCTCGATCCCCTTGCGTTCGACGATGACGCACGCGACCGCCGCCGCGCCCACCGGGTCGGGCTCACCGCGCAGCCACGCGCGCACCGCGTCGGCCATCTCCGGCTCGGTGGCCGAGTGCCCCAGCATCGCCTCGATCTCGGGCTCGGCCAAGCGGGTCATCTCCCGCACGACCTCCGCCACCCCCGGGTCGACCTCGACCGGGAAGTCGACCGGCTTCCCGCGCCGCGGATGCACCAGGGAGCGCCACTTCTCGGGCATCTCCACGACGTCTTCGTCGGGGAACCCGGCGCCTGCCGGGGAGGGCCTCGTTTCGTCCATGCCCGCGCACGCTACAGCGCCCCACCGACACCGGATGGCGGGGCGGTGGTGGCGCGGACGACCAGCCCGGTGGGCAATGGCGCTGTCCGCCCGTGCCGCACGCGCAACCGCCGAACGAAATTTGTCACCTTCGTCCCTTTCCCGGGAACCCGCCGCCGGGCGAGATTGATCGGCACGACGCCCGGCTCCCGGAGGGACGACATGCGCGCGAGAACGATGATCCTCTCGGCCGCCGCGGCGCTGGCGATGACGCCCGCGCCCGCGGCGGCCGACTCCGGCGGAACCCTGTCGGTCCTGACCTACAACGTCGCGGGCCTGCCCGAACCGATCTCGAGCGGGAACCCGGCGCAGAACACCAAGCCGATCGGCGAGCGGGTCAACGCCTACAACGTGGTGAACGTCCAGGAGGACTTCAATTACCACGCCGACCTCTACAGCACGGACGAGCACCCGTACCGCACCCCGACAAGCGGTGGCGTCGTGTTCGGCAGCGGCCTGAACACCATGTCGGACCATCCGTTCAGAGGCCTCACCAGGGTGAAGTGGAACTCCTGCAACGGCTTCGACTGCCTGACCCCCAAGGGCTTCACCTTCAAAAGGCTCACCCTGGCCGAGGGCGCGGAGCTCGACCTCTACAACCTGCACGCGAACGCGGGGACCACCGACGCGGACCTGGCCGCCCGCAGGTCCAACATCACCCAGCTCGCCTGGTACATCGCGACCCGCTCGGCGGGCAACGCGGTGATCGTGATGGGCGACACCAACACCCGCTACACCCGTACCGGCGACAACATCCGCGAGCTGGTGTCGACCGCCGGCCTCACCGACGCGTGGGTGGCGGACGAGCGCGGCGGCGACGTCCCCCAGGCGGGCGCACCCGCCCTGGTCTGCGACGACGCGAACGTCACCGACGCGTGCGAGGTCGTCGACAAGATCCTGTTCCGGGACGGCGACGCGGTCGGCCTGCGCCTCACCGGCTACTCCAACGAGAACGCGCGCTTCCGAACCGCCGGCGACGAGATGCTGTCCGACCACTACCCGATCGCCGCGACCTTCGCCTGGACGCTCAAGCCCTGACCACAGGAACCGGATCGGTCGGACGGCGGCGGTGCAGCAACGCGGCCGTAAGGCCCATCGCGAAGAGCAGGAACAGCGCCACCCCGCCCCCGGCGGCCACGAGCATCTCCGCGCTGGGCCCGGCCGCGCTCGGCCCGGCCGTGTTCTGCGGCCCCGGCCGTGGCGGGACGTCCACCGCGATCGGCGTGTTCGACCGGGACGCGCCGAAGTTCACGTCGGAGCAGGAGTAGTAGGTGTCGGGCGTGTCCGAGGTCTGCCAGACCGTGTAGATCACGTGGCGCCCGGTCTTGCCCTCCGGTAGCCGACCGGAGAACTCGTACACCCCGTTCCGCCGCGGCGGGTCGGTCACCGCCAGGAACGGTTCGGGCTCCAGGTCGTCCCAGGTCAGCGTTCTGCCGGGACGGTAGCCGTCGCGCGTCACGTACAGCCGGAAGCCGCCGCGGTGCGGGATCGACACCCGGTAGCGGAAGCTCTGGCGCGCGGCGCCGGTCAGCGTGGTCGCGGGCCAGTCCGCGCGCGGCAGGTCCAGCCCGGCGAACCGGGCGATCCCGCCGCTGCACAGCCGCCCGTCCGGAATCATCTGGCGGTCGCGTCCGCGCACGTCCGGGACGCGCACGTCGTCCCAGCGCGCGAGCGCCGCGCCGCTCCTGGCCTCGGCGGCCTGGCACGCGTCGCTGCGGGCGTACGGCCCGCCGCACGCGGAGGCCCGGCTCACCGGAAGCTCCATCGCGCCGTGCGCACCGGCCGGGATGCTCACCGCGACAAGGCAGACCCCGACGAGGACGGCAAGAAACCGAGCGACCACGCGACACCCCCTCAGAACCGGAATGTCCGGAGATACGCGACTCCCACCCAGAGGGGTTCACACAGCATCCAGTACTTAAGTCGCTTCGAGGCCACGGCCCCGCGAACGTCCGCCGCAGGCAAGGGCGCCTGAAGCAGATCGTGCACCGTGCCCGCCGAAGGCGGAAGCCTTCGCCGTCATCGTCTAAGCCTCGACCACCTTGATGACCCGCCGCTGAGGTCCGCGCTATCGATATCGACGTGCGTCCTGACCCGCGGGTCCGGACGCACCTGCGGTTCACGGGAACCGGGCACCCGGCCCGGTGCCGCCTTCACTGCGCATTCGGCGCCGGCCTGTCGCCTGGGTCGCCTGCCGGCGCCACTCTCGCGGACGAGCCGATGTTGCCCCTCCCAAAGGTTTCGGGACGGTTAACGGTGTTCGACGCCAAAGTGTCGAACCCACCCGGGCCTCAGGTGTCCGGGTTGGCCTCGCAAACAAAGAAGGAGGTCAGGCTCATGTTCGAGAGTACGTGTTCCCCTCGATGCCGGTTCCCTGGCATCGAGTCCCTCGGATTCGTGTCCGATGGAGAGACCAACTTTCTCGCGAAGGACGGTGACATCGTCTGGATGTGCCTCCCGGAGATGGACGGGCCTTCCGTGTTCTCCGGGCTCCTCGGAGGCAAGGGCCACTTCAGGGTAGGGCCGACCGGAGAAGCAACGCCGGTGGCCCGGAACATCTCTGATTCCCTGGGGATCGAGACGGAGTGGCGCACTCCGCAAGGGGGGCGTGTCGTCGTCACGGACGTTCTGGTGACGGGGCGGGGCGGCGGCGCCCGCCAGACCCTCGTGCGCCTCATCAGGTGCACCAAGGGGAAGGTCCAGGTCGAGGCCGACCTCGAGCCGGTCTTCGACTACGGGCGCGAGTCCGTGACTTGGGAGGGGTCCGTCGCACGGTCGCGGGACGGACTCGAACTCAGGAGGGCCACCGACCTGAACCGCCCTTCGACCAAAGGCGGCCGGGTCAGGGCACGCCGAACCCTCACGGAGGGGGACGCCGCCTACATCGCCCTCGCCTGGGGCGACCACGAGCCTCCGCGAAGCTTCATGGAGGCCGAGGCCCAGGTGCGGGACACCATCGGTTCTTGGCGAGGCTGGCTTGCCAGCGGCCGGATTCCGCAATTCCGCTTCGGGCATGACATCGCGCGCAGCGCGCTGGTGCTGAAGGGGCTGTGCCCCCTCAGCGGCCTCCCCGCGGCGGCCGGCACGACCTCTCTCCCGGAAACGCCGGGAGGCATCCGGAACTGGGACTACCGCTACTTCTGGTGCCGTGATGGCGCGATGACCGCACTGGCGTTGTTCCGCCTCGGCTTCCGCGAGGTCGCCGACGGTCTGGTGCGGTTCCTCGAGGGTCTTCCCGAACAGGACATACAGATAATGTACGGCCTGCGCGGACGGACCAGGCTGGAGGAGAAGGTCCTCGAGCACCTGCCCGGGTACGAAGGGGCTGCTCCGGTTCGCACAGGGAACGGTGCGTACACCCAGCGGCAGAACGACCTCTGGGGGCAGCTCCTCGAACTGATCCACCGGACGCAGTGGGACCGGCTGACCAGCCGGACCTGGCGTCTGGTGATCCGCCTGGTCGACGGGGCGCTCAAGGCGCGCGGGGTACCCGACCGCGGGATCTGGGAGATCCGGGGCGCGCCTCGGATCTTCACGATGTCGAACGTGTACCTGTGGGTCGCGCTGGATCGGGGCAGCAAGCTCGCCGAGATCCGGGGCGACCGCGGTCGGGCCCGTGAGTGGGCGCGGACCGCCAGGGAGATGAAGGAGGAGATCCTGCGGGGAGTCGGCGAACGGGGCGTCTTCACCGCCGCCGCGGGCGACGATGCGCTCGACGCCTCGTGCCTGCTGATCCCCACGCTCGGTTTCCTCCCGGGCGACGACCCGCGCGTGCGGGCGACGGTGCACGCTGTGGCGAGCGGGCTGACCCGCAACGGCATGCTCCTTCGCTATGACACCGAGCGTTTCGGTGACGGCCTGCCGGGAGAGGAAATGGCGTTCGTCATCACCGGCTTCTGGCTGGCCGGTGCCTACCTCCGCATCGGTGAGCGAAGGCTCGCCGAGGACTGGTACCACAAGATGGTGCGCCACATCGGCCCGCTCGGGCTCCTGGCCGAGGAGATCGACCCGGTAACGGGCAGGCAGTGGGGTAACACCCCCCAGGCCTTCTCGCACCTCGGGGCGATCGACGCCGGCTTGGACCTGTTCGAGGCCAGCGCCTAGGAGAGCGGCCGGTAAGGCCGTCCTCCATAAGAACACCGGCCCGCGCCTTTCAGGCACGGGCCGGTGTCTTTGTCCGGGATCGACATCTTTCATCGCCGGAGACGACCGGACCAGGGCAGTCGCCGACACTTACCGGCGTCCGAAGGCATCGGAGTCGCGGCGCAGCGTGAACCAGAAGGTGGGCACTTCGTTCGTGCCAGGTGTGACCTCGACCGTCTCCCAACCCGCGAACCTGGCGCGCAACTCGTCGGCGGTGACACCCGAGATCGGGTCGTCGAAAGCCTCGGGGCCGTACCCGAACATCAGCAGCCGTGCGCCGGGAGCGGCGCGGCGAGTGAGTCCGGCGGCGTAGGCGTCGCGGCGGTGCGGCGGGATTCCGCAGTAGCAGCTCAGGTCGAAGAACAGGTCGTATGGGCCGGGCACGTCCAGCTCGTCGAGGCGGGTGGCGTCTCCGCACAGCACTTGTACAGCCGCGCCCGCCGCGTCGACCTTCTCCCGGGCCTGCCGTACCGCGCGGTCGATCAGATCGACGGCCACGACCTCCCAGCCATGCCGAGCCAGATACGTGGCGTTGGTTCCGGTGCCGCAGCCGAGCTCGAGGGCACGGCCGGGCGGCAGCGCATCGGGCCCCTCCACCAGGGCGACCAGCTCGGGCGGCGTCACGTCGGTGTCCCACGGCGGCTTGCCGGCGCGGTAGTAGTCCTCCAGTTCGCCGCGGACGGCCTCCTCCCAGTCGAGGTCCGTACGACCCTCCCGCTCGCGTCGCAGGGCAGCTCGCGCGTCTTCCATCGCTCCTCCAAGAATCTAGAGTTGAACTCTAGTGACGAACTCTAGATATAGACTCCTGGTGTGAACACCGTCAAGCCGGACAAGCGGGCCGAGCGCTCCCGCCGCACCCGCGAGAAGGTCGTCAAGGCGGCGCGGGAACTGTTCCTCGCGCAGGGTTACGGGGCGACGAGCCTGCAGGAGGTCGCGGACCGGGCCGGCGTGGCGGTTCAGACGATCTACTTCGTCTTCCGCAACAAGCGCACGCTGTTCAAGGACGTCGTCGACACATCCATCGCCGGTGACACCGAGCCGGTCGCCACCATGGATCGCGAGTGGTTCCGCGCCGCGTGCGCCGCCCCCACCGCGGCCGACCAGTTGCGCGCGCACGTTCGCGGCACCCGCGAGATCCTGGGCCGGATCGCTCCGATCATGCCGGTGATCGCGGCCGCCGCGGCCACCGACCCGGAGATCGCCGCGCAGTGGCCCGACGGCCCCGATCCGCGTCACACCGTGCAGCATGCCGCGGCCGAAGCGCTGGCCCGCAAGCCCGACGCCCACCCCGACGTCTCCGTCACGATGGCCGCGGATCTGCTGTTCGGCCTGCTCAGCCCACAGCTGTACCTCGTCTTCGTCCACGACCGCGGCTGGTCACCGGACACGTGGGAAGAATGGGCGTGCACCACCCTGACGACCCAGCTCTGCACCGACCCCGCGGCAGACCAGCAGGCGGCGTTGTCCGGCCCGCCAGCCTGAGCTCGGGTCAGCGAAAGTAGGGGGCGTGGTGGGCGGCCCAGTCTGCGTAGGTGTGCGGCGGGCGTCCGGTGATGTGCTCGACCGCGGGATAGACGGGCCCTGACCTGCCGTCGAAGTATGCGCCGAATTCGAGGACGGCCTCGGCGTATTGCGCTGGGTAGCCTTCGTTCGTCACCTGCTCGGTGAACTCCGCGGAGCTTTGCCGTTCGAAGCGCAGTCGGCGGCCGATGGCCTGGCCCAGGATGCGGATCCGTTCGATCGCGGTGAGGGCGTGCGGTCCGGTGATCTCGTGGGTTCGGCCGATGTGGGCGTCGTCGATGAGCGCGGTCACGGCGACGGCGGCGATGTCGCGTTCGTCGATGAGCGCGACGCCCGCGTCGCCGAACGGGTCGCGGACGACCCCCTGCGTTTTGATCGTCGCCGCCCAGTTGAGGTCGTTGGACATGAAGCCGCCCGGCCGGACGAACGTCCACGGCAGTCCCGAATCCTGGACGTCGCGCTCGTGTGCGAGGTGCGCCTCGCTGATCGGGTTGGGCTTGTCGTAGCCGGGCACGGTGGACGACAGCAAGACGATGTGGCGGACTTCGGCGTGTGACGCGGCGGCGGTGAAGTCGCGCAGGCCGGTGGCGCTGGGAAACAGGAACACCTTCTCGACTTCGCGCAGTGCGGTGTGCAGCGACTCCGGCCGCGCGAAGTCCGCGTGCAGGACCTCTACGTCCTCGGGCAACCCTGCCCGCTGCGGGGATCGGGAGATCGCTCGCACCGGTCGGCCCGTGTCCAGCAGTTGGGCCACCACGTTGCGGCCGACCTTGCCGGTCGCGCCGGTCACCAGAATCGTCATGGCTCTCCTTTTGTTGACCAGGGGGCTCGCCCGCGGTTACGCGGTCCACCCCACGACGGGGCGAGAGATCCGGCGAAGGCTGAGGCGGGCATCACGCGCATGGCCGCGTCCCGTGCGGTGGTCAGCGGGACGGAGGCGCGATGTGCCATCACACCGATCTGCCGGGACCGGCGAGCGATCATCTGCGTGCGTGGCCTGCGGGCGCGGTCATAGTCGTGCAGCGCTTCGGCGACCGTGGGGCGGTCTCCAAGGCCTGGGTGAGCACCACGGCGTCTTCCAGTGCCTCCCGAGCGCGTCCAACGCCCGCAGCGCCGCCGCAGCGCGACCGCGGCGGCCTGGCCCCCGATCCCTCCACCGAGGATGATCGCTTTCATCGCGTCCCCCCACGAGCGGTGATGTGCCTGGCGTACCGGTCAGTGCAGGCCCCGCTTGCCCGGGGCCCAGAACGGCTTGACCTTGATCGAGCGGCGATCCCAGTCGCGCTCGCGGACCAGGTGGTCGCGGATCATCTGGCAGGTCCGGGCCTCCCCGGCCACGTACGCGGCGCCGGTGGGGCCGGGC
Organism: Actinomadura vinacea; assembly: GCF_039532545.1. Taxonomy (NCBI): domain Bacteria; kingdom Bacillati; phylum Actinomycetota; class Actinomycetes; order Streptosporangiales; family Thermomonosporaceae; genus Actinomadura; species Actinomadura vinacea. The sequence goes on from NZ_BAAARW010000020.1 coordinate 415,115, forward strand.
AGGTCCAGGTCGGCCACCGCCGCCAGCAGTGTCCGCGAGGATTCGGCAGGGGCTCCGTTGCGGTGGACCCGGCGCAGCCGGTGCGGGCCGGGCATCGGCAGGTCGTGCTCGACGCCCTCGCTTTCCAGCACCCCGTACACGCGGGCGGAGGGGGCCAGCGCCCGCAGCATGGGACCGAACGCGGCGCCGGCGGTTTCGTCACCGACGAACAGATGGAACGGTGCCGTGCGGGTGAAGAAGTCGCCTTGGGGCCACCAGAACGTCACCTGATCGCCGGGCTTGGCCTCGCGCGCCCAGCTCAGGCCGATGCCGTCCCCGCCGTAGAGGTGCACACGCAACTCGATGGCCCGTTCCTCAGGAAGGAAATCCCAGATCGTGTAGGTGCGCAGCGTCTCGGCCGGGCGCAACAGCCCGTACATCGACAGCGGATCGCGGAGCGGTGACCGCGGACTTCTTCCGGGAGCTGACCACGGCGATGGAGGCCGCGCGCGACGCCCATGCCGCCGGCTCGCCCGCCGAGCGCCTCCTGGCCACCTGCCGCGCCATGCGGGCCTGGGCGATCGCCCACCCCGCCGAGTTCGGCTGGATCTTCGCCAGCCCGATCCCGGCCGCCGCGTCCGCCCGGGCGCGCCCCGACTCATCGCGCAACCTCGCCGGCCGCGACTTCGAGCTGGTCTTCCTGGAACAGATCGAGGACCTGTGGGCCGACGCTCCCTTCCCCATCCCTCCGCCCGAGAATCTGGCGCCGTCCGTCCGCCGGCAACTGCAGGCCTACGCGGCGAGCCTGGGCCGGAAACTGCCCATCGAAGCCCTCCACGTCGCCTTGTCCTGCTGGATCAGGCTGTACGGACTGCTGTGCATGGAGGTCCTCAACCAGCTCGACTTCGTCTACTCCGACCTCGCGCCCATCTACGAGGAGACCCTGCGGGACATCGCCCGCACGCTGGGCCTCGATTACCAACAAGCCGCACAGACATGAGCCGTCCAGTGCCACGCGAAGGTCACACAGAGACTACTTTGCAGAAAGAAGTTTGCAGAGAAGTCTTTGTAGAGTAGGTTCTGCCTTCATGAAGATCCGCACCAGACGACGTACCGCGGCCTGGGGCCTCGGCGTGGCCGCCGGGCTCGCCGCGGGCACCGTCGCCGTCACCTCCTTCGTCACCTCCCCCACGGTGAACGCCACCCCCGTCGCGGCGGCCCAGAGCCTCACCTGGACGCCGTGCGACGACCCCGACAATCCCGGCGCGGAGTGCGCCACCCTGAAACTGCCCGTCGATTGGGACCGCCCCGACGGCCCGACGTTCGGCCTGGCCCTGGCCCGGCGCAAGGCCACCGAGCCCGACGCACGCGTCGGGTCACTGGTGTTCGGGCCCGGCGGGCCGGGCGACAGCGGCGTCCAACGCGTCGTGGGGGGCATCGCCCGGTTCAGCCCCGAGGTCCGGCGCCGGTTCGACATCGTCAGCTTCGACCCGCGCGGCGTCGGCCGCAGCAACCCCATCACCTGCTCCGACGACCTCGTCGCCCAGCGTCCGTCCCCGAAGATCGCGAACCAGGCCGAGTTCGACGCCACCCTCGCCTACAACGCGAAGCTGCGCGAGGACTGCCGGAAGCGCACCGGCCCTGTGTTCGACCATGTGGACAGCGCGAACACCGTCGAGGACGTGGAGGCCATCCGCGTCGCGCTCGGCGAACCCAAGCTGAACTTCCACGGCAGCTCGTACGGCACCCTGCTGGGCGCCCAGTACGCCGAGAAGTATCCGCAGCGGATCCGCGCCATGGTCCTGGAGAGCGTGATGGACCACAGCGTCCCCACCACCCGCGCCTTCCTGCGCGACATGGGGACGTCGGCGCAGGACTCCTTCAACGAGTTCGTGAAATGGTCCGACGCCAACGCGGCCTCCGCGCTGCACGGCCGGGACGTGCGCGCGATCTGGAAGGGGATCCTGGCCCGCGCCGAGCGTGGCGAGCTGGAGGACCCGAAGAAGCCCGGCACCCGCCTGGCGTCGATCGACGCGGTCAACACGATCGCCTTCAAGGCGTTCTACAAGCCCGACTTCGCGGGCCTGGCCAAGACCATCGCCACGATGGAGGCGAGCAAGCCGCTGCCCGCCGGGCCCACAACGCTCTCGCCCCTCCCGCCGACCGGTCCGATCTTCTGCGGCGACTGGCGCCTGCCCGTGCGCGACCAACGCGAGTACGCCTCACTCGTCCGGGAACTGAACACGGCCGCGCCCGACATGCCGTACGTGCTCACCGCCCGCATCGTGGCATCCTGCCTGGGCGCCCCCACCGCCAACCCGCAGCACCCCCTCAAGGTGAAGGGGGCTCCGCAGATCCTGCTGTCCAACTCGCTGCACGACCCCGCCACCGGTTACCCGTGGGCGCAGTCCGTCGAACGGCAGCTCGGACGCAGCGGCGTGCTCCTCACCTACGAGGGCCACGGCCACGGCACCGCCACCGACGGCCCCTGCATGGAGAACAGCGTCGACGCCTACCTCACCGACCTGAAGGTCCCCGCACGCGGCACCAGCTGCCCCGCCACCGGCTGAGCGCGTGTCCCATGCGGAGAGCACGAGCCGACCGCATGAGTGCCGAGACCGCCTGCCGCTGCGTGACGACCGCTGCGGCAGGCGGCTTGCCGGGTCAGGAAAGGTCGCCGGTCAGGAACGGCAGCACGTGGGGCAGGACGTCCGCCGACCTGTCCCAGCCGCCCTGGTGGTCGGCGTCCGGAACGGAAAAGAAACCGATGCCGGTCCGGTCGGCGAAGGTCCGCATCGGTTCATGCCAAGGATCGGCCGTACCCGCGTACATGAGCATCGGCAGGTCGGCCGCCGCCAGTCGGACGTGCGGGCCAGGCTCATGGGAGAACGCCTCGTAGTTCGCGCGGAAGGCCCCCGGCTCCCCGGCGTCGACCACGGCGGCCTGGGCGGCATTGGCGGCGGCTCCCTGCTTCACCAACTGGTAGGCGTCGGTGTCCGCGGGCAGGCCGAGATGGCGCAGCGTCGGTCCGATCGCGGAGCGGAAGCCGCCGATGGGATCGAACGCACCGGCGATCAGCCTGGTGAGCCGCTCGGGCGCGTGCACGGCGACCGCATAGCCGGTCAGGGCCCCCAGCGAATAACCCCAGAACGCGGCCTTCTCCGCACCGATGTCGTCGAGAACGGCGGTGACGTAGTCGGCGCGTCGCGCCAGCGTGTACGCCGCCGGGTCCTGGGGGGCGTCGCTGCCTCCCATGCCCAGCGGGTCCACAGTGATCACCGTGTGGTCCGCCGTCAGTGCCGGCGTGTAACCCGATTCGGTCCAGTGCGCGCCGATCTGGAACATGCCCGGGTGCAGGACCAGTGGGGGCCCGTCCCCCGACACCTCATAGGCGATCTTGAATCCGTTGCTGCGTGCGAAGGACACCCGCCGCTCCTTGCCATTGCCGGTCCCGTGCGACAGGCCCGAACAGGGCGCTGTCCAGGAACGTTACGACTTGTAACGGGCACCATCCTGGAGCATGATCGAACTGCCGTGAAGGAGGCACTTTCTTGTCGCGACGGAACACCGAGGTAACAGACCAGGGCACCGCACCCGCCGGTGCCGGTGCGACCGCCGAGTGCCCGCTCCGCGAGGTGCTGGCCCTGATCGGTGACAAGTGGAGCGCCCAGGTGCTCGTCGAACTGGGCGACGGCCCCCGCCGCTTCACCCAGCTGGAACGGGCGATCGAGGGCGTCAGCCGCCGCATGCTGACTCTGAGCCTGCGCAACCTGGAACGCAACGGCCTGGTCACCCGCACCGTTTACGCTGACGCTCCACCTCGTGTGGAGTACGCCACCACCGCATTGATCGAAGACATCCGCGAGCCGCTGGAAGCACTGTCCGACTGGGCCCGCCACGCCGGCCCCGCCATCGCCGCGGCCCGCGACGCCTATGACGACCGCCGAGGGCGACCGCCTGCGGCTCGTCCGGCACCAGCACGTTCCTGAGCAGGACGATCCACGCCAGGCACTGCGGGCAGGGATCGCCGCTAGCCCATCGCCGGCGGGTACTCCTTCAGGTGCCAGCCCTGCCCGCGCGGCCACCGGAGGTGTCCTGCGGTCACTCACGTACTCGGCCACCGTCAGGACGCCGCTGACCGGAGACAGTGCCAGGCCCACGAAGACGGCGGCATCCGCGTCGTCCAACTCGACGGGGCACACCTGGTCCGCGCCCACCGGGGCATCGCAGAACCGGCATCGCCTCACCTCCCCGCACTTACCCGATCCGCTGCAGGAGTTTCTCGCGGCGCTCGGCCACGCTGGAGCCCGATTCCCGGCGCGCCATCCGGCGCAGCACGATCGGCGCCGCCACCAGGCCGAGCACGGCCCACGCCCCCAGGACCCCGGCCGTCTCCAGGTGCCGCCAGGAGCCGCCGATCTCGACGGCGGCAGCGGCGTCCGGCAGCAGCGCCGAGCGCATGCCCAGGCCGAGCCAGTACATGGGGAACGCCTGGGCGATCCCTTGCAGCCATTCCGGGAGGGCGGCGATCGGGTAGAAGATGCCGGAGATCGCGATCAGGCCCATGACCGGCAACGACATGTAACCCGACCCGCGCGGACTGGAGATCAGCGCTCCCAGCGCCGCCCCGATGGACTGGGTCGCCACCAGCCCCAGCAGCAGCACCCAGGCCAGCGTGAGCCAGGTGCCGACGTTGCCGTACTCCAGCCCGTCGAAGATGAGCAGCCCGGGAACCAGGAGGATCACCAGGTACGCCAGGATGGTCCCCGACACCGTGACCAGCTTGCCGATGAAGTAGCCGCGGATCCCGTTCGGAGTGGCCTTGGCTCGCAGCAGCGTGCCGTCTTCGCGCTCTGCCGCGAGGTGCTGGAGCAACAGCAGCATACCGAACGCGACGAACATCCCCACGACGCTGGGCAGGATGAGGGCGTCCAGGCTGAAGCCGCTGGCTCTGAAGCGTCTGTCCCGTAGCAGGAAGATGGCCACCAACGTGACCACCGGCCACAGCAACTGGGCGAACAGGTCGCTGCCGGTGAAGGACTGGCGCAGTTCGATCAGCCCTTGCGTGAAACCCGCGCGCAGCGGTGTCGTACCCCGGCTCATCGGGCCGCTCCTTCCAGCGGGCTCGCCGCGGCTTCGGCCTGGCGCACCAAGGCCAGATAGGTGTCCTCCAGCGAGGCCCGGCGCACCTCAAGGTCGGTGACGGTCTCGCCGTACTGCCGGAACAGGTCGAAGACGAACCTGGTGGACTCACCGGTCGACTGCACGAACCGCCGCCCGTCGCGGGTCCAGCGCACCTCGTCCGCACCCACGATCTGGTGCGCCAGCTCCTCCGCCGTGCCGTCGGCGATGATCCGCCCACCGTTGAGGATCAGGATGCGGTCGGCGAGCTTCTCGGCCTCGTCCAGGTCGTGGGTGGTGAGCAGGATCGTGGTCGCGCCCTCCTCGGCGAGGCGGACGACGAGGTCGTGGAACTCGCGCCGGGCCTGCGGGTCCAACCCGGCGGTGGGCTCGTCCAGGAACAGCAGCTCGGGCCGGCCGACGACCCCGATGGCCACGTCCAGCCTGCGCCGCTGCCCACCGGAGAGCATCTTGATCTGTTTGTCGGCGTGCTCGGTCAGGCCGACCGCCGCGATCAGTTCGTCGGCGTCCCACGGCCGTTCGACGCGCGCGGTGGAATAGTCGGCGTAGTAGGAACCCAGATACTCCAGCAGTTGCCGCACCCGCCATTTCGCGTGGTCACGCCAGGATTGCAGGACCACGCCCACGCGCGCCCGCCACCGCTCGTCGCCGTGCGCGGGATCGGTGCCGAGCACCTCGACCCGGCCGTCCGAGCGCATCCGGAATCCCTCAAGGATCTCGATCGTGGTGGTCTTGCCAGCCCCGTTCGGCCCCAGCAGGACCAGTACTTCGCCCTGGCGTGCCTGAAACGTCACGTCGTGCAGGACGTCGGTCGCGCCGTAGCGCATGCGCAACCCGTCGACATCGAGCACGACCTCCTCACTAGGCGTCATCGCCTCACCTTTCCCGTGCGTTATTCGCCGAGGGCGCGTCCCACGCGCTCCCTGATGTCGCTCCGGTCGATGCCCGCGAGCTCGAGCGCGCGCGGCACGGTGCCGACCTCGGCCTGCAGGATCCCGAGCAGCAGATGTGCGGGCCGCAGATCCCTTTTGCGGGGGCAGCAGGCGATGGCGCGTTCGAGCGCGAGCTTGAACGACGCCCCGACACGCGTCGGAGGCTTGGGGGCGGGGCTCGGCGGCGGCAGGTCGAAGGCGGAGGCCGACACTCCCACCACGTCCAAGCTGTGCTCGAACTCCCGCTCCAACGCCTCGCGGGCGCCCTGCTCGTCGAGCCCGACCGAGGCCAGGATCTCGCGCGTGGTGGGATCCGGGTCGGCCGCGATCGCGAGCAGAAGGTGCCCCACCTCAATGGCCGCCGCACCGTCTCGCCGGGCCTCCTCCCCCGCCCGTTCGATGATCCCTTGGAGCATCCTGTCGACTTCGCTCATCGTGAGCGTCTCCTCAGGTTGACGCCCGCGGCGATGAGCCGCTTGGCGTGTTTCTTGTAGACCGCCTGGCGCGTCACTCCCAGCGCCTCGGCGACCTGCGGCCAACCCCAGCCCGCCCGCATGGCCTGCTCGACCGCGGCGTCCTCCAGCTGGTCGGCCAGCCGCCGCAACGCCGCCACGGCCGCCAGCGCGTCACCGGGGTCATGCTCAGTGGACCTCTCCTCAGCGGGCATGTAAGCAACTTAGGTTGCCTATCCGCATTAGTCAACCCAAGTTGCTTAGAAGGACGGCACGCGAGATTGGGCGGAGTGAGCGGGATGGAGTTCCGGCCGTGGTCGAGCTGGGCACGGGCATGTGCAACCACGTCGATCGCGCCATGATGCCGCGGGTGATCGGCCGGGACTGGATGATCCAGACGTGTCAGCCTCCTGGCGGTAGCAGTCAGTCACGGCTCGGCAGCCAGAGCCTGAAGCGCGGGTAGAGCGCAACGTCACCTGCTTGGAGACTGGAAGCAAGCACAACTGCCCAGGCACGAATCAGGGGTTCCAGCAGAGGAAAGGACTGACACAGCGGTCACGGTCAGCCGCTGTCGCACTTGGCAACGGGACGGACCGCGCCGAGCTGCTCCTGCCCGGCTCAGCCGATGAGGGCGTTGGCCAGCGCGCGCCACTCCGCGTGGGGAACGGCGTCCGGGCGCGTCGGTTGTACGACGAGCACGACTTGGTCGGCGCCCGCGTCCAGGTGGCGTGTCACGCGGGCGGCAACGGCGTCGATGTCGCCCCAGGCGACCAGCCCGTCGAGCAGGCGGTCGCTCGGCCCGGCGATGTCCTCGTCGGTGAAGCCCATCCGGCGCAGATTCTGCGGGTAGCCGCCGACCCGGACCAGAAAGCCGATGGACTCGCGAACCGTGTCCCTGGCGAGCCCCGGATCACTTTCGAGGACGACGTACTCCATAACGGCCAGGGTCGCCTCGTCGCCGAGGACCTCGCGGGCGTGCGCGGTGAACTCCGGGGTGACCAGCAGCGGCAGCGCGCCGGCCGCGCGGTCGCGGGACAGCTCCAGCATCCGCGGGCCCAGTGCCGCCAGCATGCGTGCGCCGGCCGGGACGGGCGGATCGGCGGTGTCCAGGCTGTCGAGGTAGGCGTTCATGTCGCGCAGCGGCCGGTCGCCGTGCACTCCGCCCAGCCCGGTGATGAGCCGTCCAGGATCGGTGGCCTCGAGGTCGCGGCGCAATGCGACCACATCATCGGACGCGTAGACCTGGGCGGGAATGATCGCGCTGCCGACGGGAATCGTCTCGGTCGCCCGGATGACGTCCCGCAGCGGATCCAGGGTCGCCAGCTGGCCGCCGACGATCCAGATCGTCGAGTAGCCGAGGTCCTCCAGCATCGCGGCGTCATCGAGGTGCCCGCCGTCGGCGCGCACACCCAGGGTCACGCCGATGGGTCCCAGGTCGAGCCGTGTCATCTGCCGACACCTTTCGTGGTGGAGTCCTTTGAACGACTGCGACGCTAATTGCTGAACCTAACTTGAGGTCAACCGGCGGACGTGGCCACGCCCGCCGGCGCGCAGGACACCTCGAACCACACGCGCAGCCGCCCGTCGTCCAGGACCTCGTAGCCCCAGGCCCGCGCGAGCACGCTTATGATCGGCAGGCCCCGACCACCTTCACCGCAGGGCTCCCCGGCGTAGTGCGGCACGCCGCCGCCCCCACCGTCGACGACCTCGACCCGCAGAACCCCGTCCTGCACGAAGGCATCGACCTCGACGATCTCACCGCCACCGTGCACGACCGCGTTGGTCAGCGCCTCTGACAGCAGCAGGACACCGTCCTCGGAGGCCGCCGCGGCCCCGAGCGATCTCTCCAGCCACCGCCCGTGATGATCGACCGCCGCCACCCCCAGCCGTCCGGGACGCTTCGCGAACGGCACGTACAGCACCGTTCCTCCGGTACTGGGAGGAACAAGCACCGAACCGCACCCCTGCCGCTCCCCGAGCTTGAAACACAGATGTGCAAGAAGGCCGAACCGCACCTCGTGCGGTCGAAGTTCCGCTGACACCGTCGGGCCGCCCCTTCGCCGGGCACGGCACGCAATCACGATCACCGGACATTTTCCGTGATCACGCGCTGACCGTGCGTGATGGTCGCTATGGTCAGCAGTGTGGAGTGAGCTAACAGATTTTGTAAACCCAAAAGAGTGAGCCCGCTCAAAAAATCATGACCCGACCGGTGGGAATATCCCCCAGGAGGTAGCAAGAATGGCAAGTCGGACGAGCCCCACCGTGCGCAGGCGTCGACTCGCGTCCGAGATGCGGAGGCTCCGCAAGGAGGCCGGCAAGACCCGCGAGGAAGCGGCAAGGTTCGCCGACATCGCCCCGGCCACCGTCAGCCGCATCGAAGCCGCGACCCACGCCCCGAAAGTCGCCGACATCATGGCGCTCTGCAAGTTCTACGGCCTCGACGAGGAGCGCGCGGAGGTCCTCATCACCCTCGCCCGCCAGAGCCGCCAACGCGGCTGGTGGCAGAAGTACGGAGAAGTGATCCCCTCCTGGTTCGAGGTGTACGTCGGCCTCGAAGAAGAGGTCTCGGATGTCCGCACGTATCAATCAGAGGTGATCTTCGGACTCCTGCAGACCGAGGCATACGCCCGAGGGGTCCTCCTCGCAGACGATGATGTGTCCCCAGACGAAGGCGAACGCCTGCTTGAAGTACGTATGCGGCGACAGCGGCTTCTTGAAGTCGCGGACCGCCCCGAGCTTTGGGTGATCCAGAACGAGGCCGCGTTGCGTCGAGAGGTGGGAGGGGTCAGCACAATGCGCGAACAACTGAGCCATCTGGCCGAACTCTCTCGGCAGCCTGGAATCACCATCCAGGTGCTGCCTTTCAGTGCTGGGGCCCACCCATCCATGCACGGCGCCTTCGAGGTCCTCAGCTTCTCTGATCGTCGCGATCCAGATGTCGTGTACGTTGATTATCGGCGGGGCAGTATCTATCTTGAGCATGCCGTCGAGGTCGACGACTACGCCCAACTCTTCGATCAGCTCCGGGCAAGAGCACTCGGCCCTGACGAGTCACGCGCCTTGATCGCCCACATAGCTCAGTAGATAAACGGTGCGACCCGAAGAAAGTGGAGGTGTCCGGATGGACTTCTCCCAGATCACATGGCGCAAGGCACGCAGCAGCGCCAACAACGGTTCCTGCGTCGAGGTGGGCCTCTGGCGGAAGAGCAGCTACAGCATCGGCAACGGTGGGGAGTGCGTCGAGGTGGCGGCCGATGAGGCGTTGGTGCTGGCTCGGGACTCCAAGGACCCTGACGGGCCGATGCTTGGCTTCGCTCCGGGGACTTGGCGGACCTTCATTGGTGCGGTGAAGAGTGGGCGGCTCGATCTGAGCTGAGCGGCGAGCCAAGTGGGCGCCTGCGTCGTCGCCCTCCGTGCCGGGGAGCGACGACGCCGCTGCTGTCTTCAGTTGAGTGCCGCCACGATGGCCTCGGCGACGTTGCGGGCCGAGGCGGGGTTCTGGCCGGTGATGAGACGCCCGTCGATGACCACTTGGACGGTGAAGTTGTCGGCCGGGACGTGTGTGGCGCCCTGGGCCGTCAGGCGGTCGGCCAGTAGGAACGGGACCACCTCGGCCAGGCCGACGGCGGTCTCCTCGGCGTTGGTGAATGCCGCGACCTTCTTGCCCGCCACCAGGTAGGAGCCGTCGGACAGGGTGAGGCCGACCAGGGCGGCCGGGCCGTGGCAGACCGCGGCGACGACGCCGCCGCGCTCGTAAAGGGTGCGGGCCAGTCGCGCCAGGCCCGGGTTGTCGGGGAAGTCCCACATGGTGCCGTGCCCACCGGCGAACAGGATCGCGTCGTAGGTGTCGGGGACGATCTGCTCGGGGGTGGGGGTGTCGGCCAGCTGCGCGGCGATGCGCTCGTCGGTCAGGAACCGGCGCTGCAGGGGGTCGGCCTGGTCCTCGCCGTCGCGTGGTGGGACGCCCCCGGCGACGCTGACCAGGTCCACCTGGTAGCCGGCGGCGGTGAACACCTCCCACGGCACCGCCGCCTCGTCGACGTAGAAGCCGGTGCCGCGGCCGGTCGAGCCCAGGGCCGCGTGGCTGGTCAGAGCGATGAGAATCCGCTTGGACATGGTGTCTCCCTCGTTGTCGTCGGCTTGATCCTCACGGCTTCCGGTATCGAAATCCAATAGGGCATCGCCGCAGCTGCTATCGGCTTTCTGATAGAAGTGCGGGGTGCGTGACGTCTCGTTCGATCTGTTGCGGACCTTCGTGGCCGTCTACCGGTCCGGTTCGGTGTCCCGTGCCGCCGAGCTGCGGGGGATCTCCCAGCCGACCGTCACCGCCCACATCAAGACGCTGGAGGCCGACCTGGATCGGCCGCTGTTCGACCGCGTCCCGCGCGGCATGGCGCCCACCCAGGTCGCCGACCACCTGGCCACCCGGGTCGCCCCGGCGATCGACAGCCTGGAGGACTGGGTCCACGACCAGTCCGACGCTCCCTTCGAGCGCGCCGTCCACCTGGGCGGGCCCGCCGAACTGCTGTGTGCTCGTGTGCTGCCGTCCCTGGCCGACCTGATCGCCCAGGGACTGCAACTGCGCGTCCGGTTCGGAATGCCCGACGACCTGCTGGCCGACCTGGCCGGCGGCGGCCTGGACTTGGTCGTCTCCAGCATCCGTCCCCGCCGCCGCGGCCTGGACGTCGAGGTGCTGACCGACGAGGAATTCGCCCTGGTCGCCGCGCCCACCTGGACCGCCGACGACATCGATCGCGCCCCGCTGATCGCCTACGCCGAGAACCTGCCGATCCTGCGCCGCTACTGGCGCACCGTCTTCGAAACCCGGCTGACCCGCGGTCCCGCCGTCGTCGTCCCCGACCTGCGCGGCGTACTGACCGCGGTCACCGCGGGCGCCGGGATCACCGTATTGCCCGTCTACCTGTGCGCCACCGAACTGGCGGACGGCCGCCTGCGCCTGCTCCATCAGCCACAGGTCCCGCCGATCAACACCTTGTTCCTGGCCGGCCGCGCCGGAGCCGCCCACCCGGCCGCCGCCGCGGTCCGCGGCCGGCTGCTCCTCCAAGGCCGCACCTGGACGGCGGAAGTCACATGAGGGCACCCGGCCGGCGTCGCACTGGACCGCCGGCCGGGCCTGGTCGCTGTCAATCGATGCGAGCGCGGAACGCTTTCCAGGCGGCGACGGAGAAGCGCAGAACCGGGCCGTCCACCGGGTTCACGCTGTCTCGGACGCCGATCGTGCTGCCGGGCAGCCGTGCGACCTCGACGCAGGCGTCCTCCTTTTCGCAGCGTCGGCTCTTACGCCAGTTGGGCATCGAGTCATGCTTCCTTTCGCTCGGCGGGAACGGGTGTGGGCGTTGGAGAGGTCGGCTCGGGCTGAACCGTGGACGGCGATTCCTTGGATGGCGGGACCGGCTCGGGCGGTTCGGGGCTCGGCGGCGGGCTGGTGGGCATCGGGGTCTCGGCCGGGTCGTCGTCCGGCGCGATGGGCGAGGGTCTGGAGCGCTCGTTCTGCCCGGACGGTCGGCTGTGCACCTCGATACCGGTCATGAGGCATCTTCCCTGCGGCCTTCCGGGCCGCTCGACGCTCAGGACGATCCCGTCGGTGAGGCGGTCGATGGAGAAGGCGACGTTCTTGTAACCGTCGGCGGGAGCGCTCACACTCTTGCGGATCCCGCCGATGGTGGCGGTCCACAGGCACGGCCCCGAGGTGCCCAGTGCGGCGACCACGGCGGTGAGGTCGCCGCGCCGCACGGGGGTCTCGAGTTCGATCGTGCGCTCCGCGAAGACGATGCCTTCGGTGAGCAGCCAGCCCGAGGTGTAGGTCTTGCCGCCGACCTCGATGTTGGTGAGCATCGGGCTTCTGGTGGTGTCGTCGGTGACGAAGCCCGTCTCGGGGAACGAGATCGGAACGGACCCGGTCGCCGAACGGCTCGGGTCGGCCAGGGGGGTGACCCCGGATTTGTTGGCCGGATCCAGCACGTGGTAGGCACCGAGCACGATCAGCGCCAATCCGGCGGCGACAGTCGCCGTGACGGCCGTCCGCAGCCCCCAACGTACACGAGTGCGGCGGGCCGCGGCGGATCCGCCTTCGCAGACCTCCCGGATGAACTCCCTTTCCTGCGCGGCGGCCAGAGCGACCAGCCTCGCCTCGAACTCGGCCTCCCAGTCGCGGTCTGCCATTTCCTCACCTTCCAGTGCCATCGTTCGAGTGCCGGATGACCTTTTTCAACTCGTCCAGCGCCTCCCGGAAACGGCTTTTGACCGTCCCTTCGGACAGGCCGAACTCTTGCGCGATATCGGGAAAAGTCATTTCCAGAAAAATGCGCGCGAACGCGATGGCGGCAATTCGCGCGTCGAGCCCCAGGACCACGTTCGTGACGTCCATCCGGGTCGCGAGGGCGCCGGCGTCCTCCGCGCGGGCGCGGTGAGCCACGTCCAGGGGGACCTCGTTCCGCCGCGTGGCGAGCTTCAGGTTCTGGTACGCCCTGTTCCTGGCGGTCGTGTAGGCATAGCCCGCCAAAGCCTTCCGATCCGCCAACTCCCGGACCTTCTCGGGGTTCTTGTAGAGCGACTCGAGCACGTCACCCACCAGGTCGTCGGTGTCGCTCGCGGAGAGCCTGAACCTGTCGGCGGCCTTTTTGGTCGCGGCCACCACCTCCCGAAAGATCCGCTCTTGATGGTCTTCATCCCTATGAAAGGGATTACGGTTGGACATGCAGTTTGCCCGCTTTCACTTGAACATGCCGGGCTCTCCGTCCCCGCACGGGGAACCACATCACCCTTTAAGAGTCGATCGGACGGCCGATCGTTGATCATCTAGAAAAGGTGTCCAGAAGATCACGGTTCCCTGCATATGCAAGTCCGGAGATTTTTTGCATTATCCGCGACAAGCAGGAAAAACGGGAAATTCAACACCGGTGCCGACGGCCTACTGCGGTGCGGCCGGACTCAGGAGGGACGGTCCAGGGCCTGCGCGACCGCGTCCGCGGCGGCTTCTCCGGATCGCACGGCGCCCTCGATGTAGCCGTACCAGTGTGGCGAGGCTTCCGCCCCCGCCCAGTGGATCCGGCCGGCGGGTGCGCGCCACGCGGAGCCGACTTGGGTCCACGCACCCGGTGGGAACACCGCCGAGTAGGCGCCGCGGGTGAAGGCCTCCTCGTTCCAGTTCCGCTCGACGAGGCTCACCGGCGTGACGGCCTGGGGACCGAACAGGCGGCCGAGTGCGTCCAGCAGGATCGTCCGGCGGTCATCGGCGGAGCGGGTGCCGAGGTCTCGGGCGGGCGTGCCGTTGACGAAGGCGATCAGTACGCCGCGCCGGCCGGACCGCGGGGTGCTGTCGACGGTCATCGCGATCGGGCCGCGAAGGCTGAGGGCCGTGCCGCTCAGGCCGGCCTGCCGCCAGAACGGTTCCGGGTAGCCGGCGACGTACTTGATCACGCTGCCCATCGGGAGTCGCTGCAGCAGGTTGTCCTGTACGGCCGGCAGCGGTGGCTGGAAGGTGATCCGGGCCGCGAGCGGGGGAGGAACCGCGACCACCACGTGCCCGGCGCGCCATGCGGTCCCGTCCTCGACGGTGACCACGACACCGGAATCGTTCTGCTCGATCCGCCGGACCGGCGCGTTCAGCCGGATCGCGGTGCCGAGCCGCTCGGCGAGCCTGGCGGCCAGGCCGTATGCCCCGCCGTCCAGCCGGTCTTGCTGCGCGCCTCCCTCGACGTCGGTCACCGCCGCCAGACTGCCCGCGGCCTTCACGTAGAACAGGGCGTGCAGCAGCGACAGCTCGCTCGGTTCGCAGGCCCAGATCGCCCGGCAGGCAAGGACCAGGAAGCGGCGCCCGCCCCGGGTCCTGAGCGTACGGTCGATCCAGGACTGCAGCGTTCGCCCATCGAGCGCGGCCGCGTTCTCGCTACGCCACGGGGCGTCGGCATCGACGGAGCGGGCGAGCCGGTCGAGACGGGACTGGGCGAGCCCGACGTCCAGCAGAGTCAGCGGACCGAGTCTCGGGATCATGCCGCGGAACCGGCGCAACCGTCCGGTGCCGGTCTCGAGTACGTTCGCGCCCGCGGTGAACGTCGGGAAGACGGCCACGCCGAGCTCGGCGGCCAGGGCGTACATCCGGTCCTGGCCCGGTCCGATGAACTGGCCGCCGAGATCGACGGTCTCGCCGTCCACCTCGCGGCCGGCCGTACGGCCACCGACCTGGTCGCGGGCCTCGACGAGCAGGACCTCATGTCCGCGGAGACGGAGGCGCTCCGCGCAGACGAGACCGGCCATTCCCGCACCGACCACGATGACGTCGATGTCGGGACAGCGGTGGGACATGTTACCTCCGGGAGTGTTGGTCGTGTTCGCGACATGCGCGAACACGCCAGCGCACCCACCTGCCACCGCGGCGCCGACTTCATCGATTCACTTGTGTGGGACGGATCCTTTCCGGCGCACCGCCGCCCTGTCAAACCTCAGCGGCGGGCCTCGGCCACCGCGAAACCGTCCATGTAATCGCGGCAATGCACGATCAGGCCGTCCCTGATCCGCAGGACCAGCAGGCCGGGCACGCGCAGATCCGGGCCACCGGGCCCGACCGTGCCGGTGACCACCTGTTCGACCACGATGACCTCGGGGTCGGTGGCGCGGAGGGTCGTGACGTCCTCGATCCCCTCGACGAGCACCGGGCTGGCCTCCCACATCTTCCGGTAGCCGGCCCGGACGGCCTCGCGCCCCTCGAAGCAGGGCGGCAGTCCCGGAACGCTGAACGGGAACTCGTGCACGGCGTCCTCCGCGTAAAGGTCGGCCAGCGCGTCAGCCGACTTGTCGCGCATCGCCTGGTGATAGCGCTCGACGATGGTCTCCATGACGCCCCTTTCACTCAACAAGCGTTGAGTTTACGCCTTTGATCAACGCTTGTTGAGCCAAGGTAGGGTTGCCCGGGTGGGACCTACCCGGGCCGAACGCCGCCGCCGCTCCGAGCAGCGCATCCTGACGGCGGCCCGGACGCTGTTCGCCGCACGGGGCTACGAACGCACCACCATCCGCGCCGTCGCCGAGGAGGCGGGCGTCGACCCGTCCCTGGTCATCCAGAACTTCGGCTCCAAGCGGGAACTCTTCAGCCGCGCCGTGCGGATCACGGCCGTCCCGGACACCGGCGCCGAGCCGGTCGAACAGCTCTTGGAAACGCTCGGGTTGAAGCTGGGCGGCCTGCCCCCGCAGTCGCTGGCGATGATGCGCTCGATGCTCACCCACCCCGAAGCGGCCGACTCCGCGCGGGCCCTTCTGGAGCGGCAGGTCGACCAGATCGGCGAAGCCCTCACCTGCGAGGACGCCTCGTTGCGCGCCGCTCTCGCCGTGTCGGTGATGCTCGGTGTCTCCATCGGGCACCAACTGCTCGAACTCTCCGCGCTGAGCGAGGCGTCCCCCAACGACATCGCCCGGTTGCTGCGCCCAAGCCTCCAGGCCCTGCTAAGGCCCGTCCCCGAAGCCGATTCCTGACCTGACAGGAGCGGTGGCACTCGGGAGAAGTGCGGCGTCAGGCGGGGTGGAGCTCGTAGCCGCGGGATCGCAGGATTCCTTCCGCGCGTTGCGGGTCCTTCTCGCCAGGCCACCAGGGGAAGGGAGACCACGGGCTGTCGCCGGTCCGCCATTGCAGGACGCCGTCGGCCTGCAGGGCCATGTCGCCGAAGACGAAGCCGCCCGGCGGATCCTCGTCGTAGCCGTACACCCACCGCCAGCGGACGATCGTCTCATCTGTGCCCATGGGGCCCAGTAGACCGCATCCACCCGAGGCCATGGTTGACAGATTCACAAAAACTGTCAGAGTGATAATCGTGGGCGTGAACGAACAGGAACGCGAGCGGGACATCCTCGACGCGACGGCGGATCTGCTGCTCCGGGTCGGCTACAACAAGCTGACGATGGGCGATGTCGCCGATGCCGTCGCACTCCACCGCGGGCTGGTCTACCTGCGCTTCAAATCGAAGGACGAACTGGTCGAGGCGGTCGTGCTCCGCGAGCTGGATCGCTACGCGGACGCGTGGCGCGAGCAGGTGGAGGACGATCCGCGAGGCGGGAGCGTGGCGAGCGTCTACCGGGCGATGGTGCACGCGTTGAAGGCACTGCCGCTGGCCTCGGCGATCGTCGCAAGGGACGCGGAGGTCTTCGGCAAGTACCTGCGCAAGCGGCCGAGCTTTTTCGAGCGGCGGCCGAACGCCATGGGCACCAGCGAGTTCCTCCAGGTGATGCAGGACGCGGGCACCGTCCGCCGGGACGTCGACGTCCAGGCCGTGGCGTTCATCCTCGACGCCCTCACGCCGGCGCTCAGGAGCACTTTTCCAGGCGAGTCCGGGCAGCCGTCGTCGGACGAGGTGCTGGAGACGCTGGCGGACATGCTCGAGACCCTGGCCCCGGCGCACGGTGGCGATCTCGAAACGGGCAAGGCGGTTCTGCTCAGCGGGCTGGAGCAGGCCCGCGCCGACCAGGGAGGACAGGAGTCATGAGCGCACCCGGCGAACCACTGGTCCTGGTGCTGGACGACACCCGCGCGACCTTGGAGCGGGCCGGGGGCAAGGGCGCGTCGCTGGCGCGCATGGCCGCGGCCGGCTCGCCGGTCCCGCCGGGCTTCCACGTGACGACCTCCGCCTACCGCCGCTTCGTCGCGGCGCACGGCCTGGAAGAGCGGATTCTCCAGGCCGCCTCGGCCGCGGACCATGACATCGCGGCCGAGCAGATCGCGGCCCTGTTCGCCGACCGGCCGATACCGGACGAGGTGGCACAGGCGATCAGCGTCGCCTATGCCCGCCTGGACGGGGACGAGGTGGCGGTCGCCGTCCGTTCCTCCGCGACCGCCGAGGACCTGCCGGACATGTCCTTCGCCGGGCAGCAGGAGACCTACCTCAACATCCGCGGCAATTCCGCCGTCCTGGACGCGGTGAAGCGGTGCTGGGCGTCCCTGTGGACGGCGCGGGCGATCGGCTATCGCGAGCGGCAGGGGGTCGGCTCGGACGAGGTCAGCCTGGCGGTCGTCGTCCAGGAACTCGTGCCCGCCGACGCGGCCGGGGTCCTCTTCACCGCCAACCCGCTGACCGGCGCCCGGGACCAGGTGATGGTCAACGCGGCCTGGGGACTGGGCGAGGCCATCGTCGGTGGGCAGGTCACCCCCGACACGCTGGTCGTCGCCAAGGCCGACGGCTCGATCGTCCAGCAGGATGTCAGCGACAAACAGGTCATGACGGTCCGTACGGCCACCGGAACCCGTGAAGAACCGGTGCCCGAGGAGATGCGTAGACGGCCGGTGCTGGAACCGGAGCAGTCGGCCGAGCTGGCGCGCATCGCGGCCGGGCTCGAGGAACTGTACGGGCATCCGCTGGACATCGAGTGGGCGCGGCGCGACGGGCGGCTGTACATCGTCCAAGCGCGCCCGATCACCGCCCTGCCCGGCGCCGCGGACGACTGGACGCTTCCCGATCCGAAGGGCAAGTACACCCGGGGCAGTGTCATGGAACTGCTCCCCGAGCCGCTGTCTCCGCTGTTCGCCACCCTCGGCATCCCCGCTTGGGAACGGGCCACCCTGGAGCACTACAAGAGCATCCGGCTGCCGTACTTCGACGATCCGCTGGCGGTCATCAACGGCTACGGCTACTACAACGTCGACTACAGGGCCGGGCTGGTGGCCCGGATGGCCCTGGCCCAGCCGCGGTTCCTGGCGGTCACCCTGCCCCGAAGGCTGCGGACGGCGCCGCAGCGCTGGCGTGAGGCGCACGCGGCCTATGCCGCCGTCATCGACCGCCGCCGCGCCGTCGACGAGACATCGGCGGCGGAACTGCTCGCCGGAGTCCGCGAGATCGTCGAGGTAGCGGCCCGTTACTACCTCACCATCCAGGGCGGCGTCCTGCCCGCGGCGTACATGAGCGAGTCGCTGTTCGCCTCGGTGTACAAGCTCGCCAAGCGCCGCGGCGACCCGCCCGCGCTGACGTTCCTGCTGGGCTTCGACAGCAAGCCCGTGCGTGCCGAGAAGTCCCTCTACGACCTGGCGCGCTGGGTGCGCGACCAGCCTGGCCTGGCCGAGCGGGTGGCGGCCGATGTCCCGGACGAGGGGACGGAGTTCCAGAACCGGTTCGCCGCGCACCTGTCCGAGTTCGGTGACTCGGTCTACGACCTCGACTTCGCCAAACCGCTCCCGGCCGAGGACCCGGCCCCGCTACTGCAGACACTGCGGTTCTTCCTCACCGAGGAGGCGCCCGACCCGCACGCGCGTCAACGCGCGGCCCAGGAGGCGCGCGAGGAGGCCATGCGCGGGCTCCAGGCCCGCCGCGGCCCGCGGGTGTCGCTCGCCCGGCGCGTGCTGCGCTGGGCGCAGGCGGCCGCGCCACTCCGCGAGGACGCACTGGCCGATGTGGGCCTGGGCTGGCCGGCGGTACGGCAGGCGCTGCGCGAGATCGGCCGTCGGCTCGCCGCCGCGAACGCGATCGCCCACGAGGACGATGTGTTCTGGCTGCGGCTCGACGAACTCGAGGCGTCCGTGTCCGCGCTGGACGCGGGGCGTAGAGCCGTGGACTCGCGCGCACTCGTGGCCGAGCGGAGGGCCGTCTGGAAGGCGCAGCGGAAGGTCGCGCCGCCGCACGCGCTTCCGGGCGGCATGAAGCTCCTCGGCGTCGACTTCTCCAGGTTCGTTTCGGGGCACGGCGATCAGGGCTCGGGAGAGGTCATCAAGGGCGTGCCCGGGAGCCCCGGGCGAGTGACCGCCCCGGCCAGGGTCATCCACGGTCCCGACGAGTTCGGGCGGATGCGCCCGGGCGACATCCTGGTCGCCAGGGTCACGACCCCCGCCTGGACGTCCCTCTTCGCGCTCGCCTCGGCGGTCGTCACCGACGTCGGGGGGCCGCTCAGCCACAGCTCGATCGTGGCGCGCGAGTACCGGATCCCGGCCGTCCTCGGCACCGGCGCGGCGACCGAGCACCTGCGCGACGGTGAGCGGATCACCGTCGACGGCGATGCCGGAACCGTGACCCTCCTCCGTTCCCGGAAACAGGCATCCCGATGAGCACGGACGAGATCGTGCCCCTGGGGGATGAACACCCCGAGCACATATCGGCGTACGGCCAGGAAACCGTCGTGCCGGAGATCGGCGACGCCGAGAACATCAGGCTGACCCGCAACGTCACGGTGCCCTCGCTGACCGTCCACGCCCCCGATCCTTCGGTGGCGACCGGCACCGGGGTGATCGTGTGTCCCGGTGGCAGCTTCACCACGCTCACCCACGGGACGGGCTCCGAGATCGCGAACCGGCTCACCGAGCACGGCCTGACCGTCTTCGTCCTCAGATACCGCCTCCTGCCCACGCCCCGGGAGGACGAGGAGTTCCTGGGAACCTGGGCGTCGAACGTCAACATGGACGCCATCGAGTCGCAGTCGCGAGTGGCCAAGGACGACGCCTTCCGCGCGGTCCGGGTCGTCCGCGAGCGGGCGTCCGCCTGGGGCGTCGACCCCGCGCGCGTCGGCATGCTCGGCTTCTCCTCGGGAGGGCTGCTCACGATCGGCGCCGCGACCGGACGCGACGCGGCCGGTCGCCCCGATTTCGCCGCGCCGATCTACGCCCCCGTGTTCGACGACTACGCGGTGCCGGCCGACGCGCCGCCCCTGTTCGTCGCGTTCGCAAGCGATGACGAGGGCATGACCGTTGTGCCCGCCAACCTCGCGCTGTACGACGCCTGGCGTGCGGCAGACCGCTCGGTCGAGATGCATGTGTACGCGGAGGGCGGCCATGCCTTCGTCTGGCGGAAACGCGGCCTGCCGTGTGACACCTGGATGGACCGATACCTCGAATGGCTTCGCTCCCAGGGCTTTCTCTAAGCGTGGAAAACGGTTGGTGTGGCGGGCGAGGGTGATGGGAGGCTCGCCGAATGGGTGCTGATCGTGTTGACCTGCTGCTGCGGCAGCTTGATATCGCCTGGGCGCTGTTCGAATACCACCTGGAGGGGATCGACGACGAGCTCTGCCTCTGGGAGCCGGAGGCCTACTGCTGGACGGTGCGTCCCGACGGGCAGGGGCGGTGGATCGCGGACTGGCAGGTGCCCGAGCCCGAGCCCGTCCCGGCGCTCACGATCGGCTGGCTGACCTGGCACATCGGGTTCTGGTGGACGACCACGCTCGGGCACTGCTTCGGGACGGGCGCGCCGCCGCGGGAGGAGATCACCTGGCCGGGGACCGCGGCGGGCGCGGCGACGTGGCTGCGTGATCTCAAGGCCGACTGGCAGGCGCAGCTCGGCGGCGTCACCGACGCCGACCTCGACTCCACCGAGCGGACGGCCTCGCTGCCCTGGGGGATGGAGATGCGGCTGGTGGACGTCGCGGGCTGGGTGACCGTCGAGCTGACCAAGAACGTCGCGGAGGTCGGTCTCGTGCGCAACCTGCACGGTGCGCGGGCGCACGGGCTCAGGAGCGTATGAACCCCATCCGGATGCGACGGCGGGGGGCGACCTTCAGGGACAGGTTGCCCTTCTCCGTGCTGTAGGGCTCGATGCCCTTCACGGCCGCGGCCTGGAGCCGTTCGGGAGCGCGCAGGCGGCGCTCGTCGACCGACTCGGACACGGCGACGCGGCACCACGCGTCCCAGGTGCCGGGGGTCAGGCCGTCCAGCGGGAGGCGGCCGGTGACCTCCACGTCGTCGCCGGACCGGCGCCGGACCGGCAGCGGCGCCTCGATCTCGGCCTCGCCGTCGCGCCGCCGCAGCACCGCCGTGACCTCGACGTCGGCGGCCGTCCGCACCGCGAGGGCGAGTTCCAGCGCGGGGACCCGGGTCAGCGCCGCGGCGACCGTCGAGACCGGTGCGGGGCCGCCCGCCAGGCCGCCGCAGTGCAGGGCCAGCGCCCCGGTTCCGGTGGTGAGGTAGGGCGTCGCGTACGGGGCCCCGCCCTTCACCGGCACGACGCGGGCGCCGGGCGTTTCCACGGTGCCGCCCGGCCTGGGGAGCAGCACGCCCTCACGCATGATGTCGCCGGCCCGCATCACCGCGACGGCGTCCCAGCGCCCGGCGGGCAGCGGGCCGCCGCCGGCCAGCGTCGCCAGGTCGAGGTCGGCGACCATCTCGGGCAGCTCCCCCTGCCAGGCCACCACGTCGAACGGCACCTGGTACTCGGCGGCGCCGTCGCGCTGCCGCAGGACGAGCCTCGCCGACTGGTCCCAGGCGCCCAGTTCGGTCAGGAACGCGTAGCCGCGGACGCGCAGCCTGCCCTCGTTCCACTCCACCGCGTCGAGGCGGCGCCGCTGCCGCACCCGGTGGGTGATCTCGTAGCAGGTCTCCGGGACGGCCAGCGCGGCGTCCCGGAACCCGGGGTAGAGCTGGAAGGCGCGGGCGCCCTCGACGGCCACCGGCGGCGGGGTGCCGTCCAGGCCGCACGGGACGACCCGCGCGAGCAGCTCGTCCAGGCCGTTCAGCACGCAGTGGGCGATCAGGCGGCCGCGCGCGCCGAACCGCTTGGCCACCCCAGCGGTCCACCAGGCCTCGAGCAGGAGCCGGGCACCGTCCCTGGTCGCGGCCTGTTCGGCGGGGTCCAGGGACGGGTAGCGGCGGCCGAACCGGGAGAAGATCTCGTTGAGGAAGTGCCGGGCCATCAGCCGGTCGCGGTCGGCCCCCGGCGGCACCCGGTCGCCGATGTACCGCATCACCTCGCCGATGCACGCGAAGTGCCGGGCGGCGCCGGCGCCGCCGCGCTGCAGGACGCTGGTGCCGTCCTCGCGGTCGATCCAGTAGTAGCAGTCGTACTCGCCGACCACCGAGATGCCGTCGGCCTCGAAGTAGGCGCGGGCCGCGAAGAGCTGGTCCTCGTGCGAGAACTGGCCCTGGGGGAAGCGGAGCCCGAGCCGTTCGATCAGCGACCGCCGGAACAGCTTGAGCACCGACAGCGAGTCGTACACGGGCGGGTCGGCGGCGAGCACGGTGGTGCGCGGCACGTCGCGGTCGAAGCGGGGCGCGTTGCGGCCGATGCCCACGTACCGTCCGATCACCACGTCGGTGCCGTTGGCGTCGGCCATGGCGACCATCCGCTCCAGCGCCTCGGCCCCCAGGCGGTCGTCGGCGTCCAGGAAGAAGACGTACTCCCCGGTCGCGCGCTCCAGCCCGGTGTTGCGCGGCCCGCCCGGCCCGCCGGAGTTGGGCTGGTGAACGACCTTGAGCGCGGGCCATCCCGCCGCCCACCGGTCCAGTTCCGCGGCGCTGCCGTCGGTGGACCCATCGT
Source organism: Actinomadura vinacea (assembly GCF_039532545.1). Classification (NCBI taxonomy): domain Bacteria; kingdom Bacillati; phylum Actinomycetota; class Actinomycetes; order Streptosporangiales; family Thermomonosporaceae; genus Actinomadura; species Actinomadura vinacea. The sequence goes on from NZ_BAAARW010000020.1 coordinate 437,852, forward strand.
CGACGGCGATGACCTCCATCGCCTCCGGGCCGATCGACCGGCCGATCGACTGGTCGCGCACCGATCGCAGGGCGCGTTCCAGGCTGGGCCGGCAGTTGAAAACCGGCATGATCACGCTGACTTTCAGGGTGCCACCGCCTTCAATGCGTCACGGGGCCGCCCCTCCGGCCGCCAATGCCCCATGCCCGAACTACTCGGGTCGAACGTCAACGCTCCATTACGGAAAGTGAGCATCACACCTTCCGTCACTCAGACCACCATAGCCGCCAAATCGGCCGCTCCTTGCGCGGTTTCCGGCCGGACCCCGGTCGCTCGATCGCACTTCCCCCCTAACGCAGGGTGACCAAGTACCCCGAATCGCCATCTTTCCCCTGCTCGTCCGGGCGGCGCGGCCGAAGGCGGCCACCCGGGGGCCCGGACGCCGGCCGGACAAGACGATCAGAGGGTCCGATGGCGCGCCAATACAGGCTATCTGACGGTGCTGTTGCTATCCTGTCAGGATCGGCCTTCACCGGTATCCGGTGGCAAGGTCCGCAGTTTCTGGAACGTTCCGCGAAACCCCTTGCCGAATGATCTAGAAAAGCGCCCCGGCCGAGCGAATTTACTTTCCCGTGAACCGTACATTGCATCGCCAGCACGCCATGTATGGGTAACTGTTCACCGTGCGGCACGCCAGTGCGGCCCAACGCCACGTCAACGACGGCAAAGGCCCTCCAGGCATGCCACCTGACCTGCAAAAAGAACCACGGGAGCGTGAAAAGTGAATTACGGAGACGACCTTCGCCGCGAGATAAAGTCGGACGGGGTAACGCCCCTCATCGGCATCTTCGACATGTTCTCAGCCTCGGTCGCCGCCCAGCACTACAAGGGGCTCTTCGTTTCCGGTTTCGGATTCGCGGCCTCGCACTACGGGCTGCCCGACATCGGCTTCATCGCCTGGCCGGACATGGTGGCGTTCGTCCAGCGCCTCCGCCTCGCCTTCCCCGACCGGCACCTGCTGGTCGACATCGACGACGGCTACGTCGACCCCGAGGTCGCCTGCCATGTCATCGAGCACCTGGAGCGGGCCGGCGCGTCCGGCGTGATCCTGGAGGACCAGCGGCGACCGCGCCGCTGCGGGCACGTCGACGGCAAGCAGGTACTCCCCCTGGAGGAGTACCTGGAGAAGCTCGACATGGTGCTCGCCACCCGCCGCGACCTGGTCGTGGTGGCCCGCACCGACGCCGGGACCGAGGAGGAGATCCTGCGCCGCGCCAAGGCGCTGGCCGCCACCGACGCCGACGTCGTCCTGGTCGACGGCCTCCGCAGCGTCGAGTGGATCCAGCGGGTCCGGGAGGTGATCGGCGACAAGCCGCTGCTGTTCAACCAGATCGCGGGCGGCAAGTCGCCCCGCATCTCGCTGCCGGAACTGGACGCGCTCGGCGTCGACGTGGCGATATACAGCACGCCTTGCCTGTTCGCGGCGCAGACCGCGATGCAGGACGCCCTGGTCGCCCTCAAGGCCGACGAGGGACGGCTCCCCGAGCACGACGACGGCGCCGTGGGCGTCAAGGAGTCGATCGCCCTGCTGGAGCAGAACATCAGCCGGCACCACCTCAAGCCGAGGAAACCGCTGAGCGGCTCCTTCAGGCACGAGCCGGCGTCGTCCGCGTCCGAATCACTGGTTTAGGCAGCACCGGTTCCGGGGCCGCCTGGCGGCCCGTCCCGAGGAGACAAGAGCATGAAGGCTGTCCTGTCAGCACCGGCCCGCCTGCGGATCGATCCCTACTTGAAGTGCTCCCCGCGGCTAGAGCCGGGGGATTTCAGCCAGCGCTGGCTCCGGGTGTGCGGTGGCCTGGGCTGCTGTTGCTTGGCGGTTTGCCTTCCGGCCCACGCGGTTGCGTGGTTTGCGCGCCCCGGCCCGCACACCCGGTCTGGGTGGTGCGGGTTCCGCCCTCCCGGCGGTGAGGATGTTCTTGGCGGCGCTGACGTCGGCGTGGCCGGTGTGCCCGCACGAGGTGCACGCGAAGACCGCTTGGCTTTTGCGGGACTTCGGGTCCACGTGCTTGCACCGGTGGCAGGTCACGGACGTGTACGCCGGGTTGACGGTGATCACGATGGTGCCGGTGTAACGGGCCTTGGCCCGTACGGCTTGTTCAATGCGGTGCCAGCCCTTGTCCAGGATGGCTTTGTTCAGCCCGGTCTTGGCGGCGGCGCCGTTGGGCAGGAACCGGCCGGGCCGGTCCAGATCTGGTTTCGGGGCGGCCCGGCGGGTCATGTTCTTGGTCTTGAGGGACTCGAACACGACCAGGTCGTGACCGCCTGCCAGCACGCACGCGGTCTTGGCGGCGAAGTCCTCGCGGCGGCGCCGGATCTTGGCCTTGAACGCCCCGGATCTGCGGGCGGCATGCCGGCGCCGGTTCGATCCCTTCCGGGTACGGGACAAGTCCCGCTGGAGCTTGGCAGCGTGTTCGACCTCACGGCCGGTGGCGAACACCTGGTGATGGAACACCCCCTCACTGGTCGTCACGATCTTCGCCACACCCCGGTCGACACCGATCCCGGTGTCAGGGCGGGCGTGCCGTCCAGGCGGGTCGATGCCGTCCTCGACCAGGAACGAGATGTACCAGCGCTGCCCGTCGCGGGTGATGGTGGCGTTCTTGGCCGGGCCGCCCAGCGGCCGGGTCCACCAGAACCGGACCCACCCGAGCTTGGGGAGCTTGGCGCGGGCCCACCTGCGGTTCAGCCGCTCCACACAGATCTTGCCGCCTTCGGGGAACCGGAACGAGGGCCGGGCGGCCGTCTTGGACTTCCACCGCACCCCCCACACACCGTGCCGGGAACACGAGGCGTCCAGATCGATCAGGGTCTGCTGCAGGCAGTGCCCCGGCGCCTCACCCAGCCATTCCAGGCCCGGCTCGGTCTTGGCCTCAGCCAGCTGACGGGCCTGGTCGTGATATCCGATGAACACGCCACCCCTGCGGTAGACGCGGCGTTGCTCCAGAGCGGTGTTCCACACCGCCCGGCACGCCCCGCCGATCCGCTCAGCGAACTCGGCCTGCTCGGGCGTGAAGTCCAGCACATACCTGCGCCCCGTCAACACGACGACTCCACCCCCCACACGTTCTTCTGGTTCTCGACATACCGTTTGATCACCTCAAGCGGGGCCCTGCCGACGGTGGCCACGAAGTAGGAGTTCGTCCACAACGGCGGCAACCGGGACTTCCGGTTCGTACGCAGCGTCACCCCCATGGCTGGCCACTATATAGACCACGGTCGCCTATCGCACTCCAGTTCGAAACACCAGACCAAAGACCCCTGCAGAAGGGCTTACCCCCATGGCTGAAGCCAGTGGTCCGCGCCCTAGAAGTTTCGATCGATGAGGACGACGACAACCGGCACGGGTGATCTATATACGCTATACGTGATCCTTTCTAGTGGATCTTGAAAGGTGGGCAGCGCGGAGTCAGGTGGACCCAAGTGGAGCGATCTGGCGTCTTACACTATTCGGCCGGACATCCGCGACGATGGCCTGATGTGGCCTATTTTCGCACGTCACAGCCGGTCACAGCGGGACATCGGACTCCAGAACCGACCCGATCCAGACAATTCCGGCCGCACTATAGATCACTACCCGCATTAGTGCGCATTGCCCTGGCCTTGCGGTCCCTACTCTGGTGGCGTTCACGTAAGCCTTTGCGGTATACGTGACGCACTTCGGCGTTTCACAAAACTCCGATCCGGCAGGTACGGGACACCCCTCCCCCGCGTTCCGGGCTGCCCCGCGCAAGGCTCAAGATCGCGCATAGAACAGGGTCGAACGCGAATGGAACAAGCTCTTCTCCGGTGCCTGCGCACGAGCGCTGCACTGGTGGTGGTCGCGGGTGCCCTCTGGCCCGTCCAGCCGGTCTCGGCCCGGTCGGCGCCCCCGGCCGCGCCCCCGGCGGCGGCAGCGCCCGCGACCGCACCCGAGACCACCCCGCTCGACATAGTGATCCTCGCCGACGAGTCCGCCAGCCTCTCCCCCCAGGACGTCAAGGAGGAGATCAAGGCCACCGCGACCATCGCGCAGAGCGGGCTCAACCGCAGGAGCCGGGTCACCGTCCTGGGGTTCGGCAGCAACAACGGCGGTGACGGCCAGCGGGCCGTCACCGAACTGTGCCGCCCCACCGTCGTCGAGAGCGCGGTGCGCAACGACTACCTGGCGTCCTGCGTCCGGGGCCTGCACCGGCGCACCGAGGCCGAGGGCAACGACACCGACCACGTGGCGGCGCTCTCCCAGGCGATCCGGACGCTGGAACAGGGCGGCCCGGACGGCGCGCTCAAGGTCGTGTTCGTCCTCACCGACGGCAACCTGGACGTGCACCGCAGCCCGAACTACGGCCGCGCCGAGGGCGACCGCAACACCGAGGCGCAGCGCCAGCTCAAGACCCAGCTCGGGCTGGCCTCCGCCGGACGGATCCAGATCTGGCCGCTCGGCTTCGGCTCGCAGATCGACCAGGGCGCGCTGAACGGGCTCGCCGCCGGCGGTTCGCAGCAGGCTTGCAACGACCGTCCGGGGTCCCGGCCGCGGGCCCGGGTCGTGCGCGGTTCCGGAGACGTGCTGCGCTCCCTCTCCGAGGCCCACGCCGCCGCGGCCTGCTACGGGCTGAGCCCGACCGACACCACCGAGCTGCAACCCGGCGGGGAGGGGGAGCTGATCGTCGCCATCCCGCCGATCGCCACCGACGGCAAGATCACCGTGTCCAAGGGCGACCCCCGGGTCCGGGTCGACTACTACGCGCCGGGCGGCGACCGGCCCGTGCCGTCCAGCGGCCGGACCGGCGACACCGAGTTCAGCCGCAGCGGCGAGAACTCGGTCGTCGAGACGCTCGGCCTGGTCAACCCGGCCGCCGGGAAGTGGAAGGTCAAGCTGACCGCGCCCAAGGAGCTGTCCCGCCAGCTGGTCAGCGCGACGGCGATCTGGCAGGGCGCGGTCCGCTCCTCGATCGTGGTGGAGCCACCTGCCGCGCGCACCGGGCAGCCGCTGACCGTGCGGCTGTCGCTGCTCACCCGCCGGGGCGCGGTGACCGACCCCGGCACGCTGGCCTCGCTCAACTTCGCGGTGGTCGCGACCGGGCCCGCGCTCGGCGGGCGGCAGTCGGACGTGGTCGTCCGGGACGACGGCAAGGCGCCCGACGACGTCGCCCGCGACGGCCGGTACGCGGGCACGCTGACCGCGCCCGGCACCGCCGGGGACGTGACGTTCACCGGGGTGGTGTCCGGCGAGGGCATCCGCGCCGAACGGGTCCCGGTCACCGTGGGCGTGTCCGCCGACGCGCCCGTCCTGCAGGGCCGGATCGCGTTCGACTCGGAGGCGGAGGTGCGGCCCGGCGCGGCCGTCGAGGGCACCCTGACGATGGAGAACGCGGGCGGGCCGGTGAACGCGCGGCTCGTCCTGGAGGGCCCGTCGCAGGCCGCCACCACCCTCTCGGCCGCCGACCTGGCCGTGCGCCAGGGCAGGTCGGACCACCCGTTCCAGGTCAGGTTCGGCCCGCAGGCGGCGCTCGGCGGCACCTCGCTCACGGTCAAGGCCGTCGACCCCGCGAACCTCGGCAAGGTCTACGCCAACGGGCAGCTCACCGTCACGATCGAGCCGCCGCCCACGTGGTGGGAGCGGAACCGGGCGTTCATCCTCGCCGGCCTGCTCGTGCTCGCCCTCATCGCGGCGGCGCTGCTGTGGGTGCGGCATGTGCGCCGCCGCCGGGTGGACGTGCGGGGCCTGGTCGCCGTGCTGAACCGGGACGGCGACCCGGTCGGGCCGAAGCTGCGCGCCCCGACCGGCAAGTGGGCCGCGCAGTTCCGGTTCATCATCCGCGACTCCGACGAGGGCAGGCCGCGGCTGGACTACCCCAAGCGGGGCGAGCGGGCGTACCTGGTCCGGCGGGGGCAGCCGGGGCGGGTCGACGTCCGCACCCCCGACGGGGAGCGGCAGGAGGTGCCGATCGGCGCCGCCGGGCAGCCGATCGAGACCTCCGGGGACGGCGCCAGCGGGGACGCCCAGTGGACGCTCGCCTTCACCGACAAGCGCCGCCCGCGCCCGTCGTCCCGGCCGAAGCCGAGGCCGCGGCCGGGCTCGTCCCGCGACCCGCGGGCGGACGACCCCATGACCGGCGGCTCCGCGCGACCGCACGAACCCGGACCCGACGACCCGGAAATCGAGCTCTGAGCACAGAGTTCTAAGCACGAGGGGATCAGATGAAGCTCTACCAGCCTTTCCTGTTCGTCGGGCTGGGTGGCACCGGCTGCGCGATAGGCGCCGAGCTCGAACGCAGGCTGCGCGAGGAGATCTGCGGGCCGGACGGGACCGCGTTCATGCGCAGGCGCGAGGACGCGCTGCGCTACCAGCTGCCCGACTGCGTGCAGTTCGTGTACGCCGACGTCAACCAGGGGGAGCTCGACCGGCTGCCGCTGAAGGTGGTGCCCGGGCCGCAGCACGTCCCGGCGGCGGAGGCGACGGCGCACTACGCGCGGTCGCTCGTGCCGCGCGCCGACAGCTACCCGGAGGTGGCGATCAGCCTGCGGATGTCGGCGGAGCGGCTGGTGGCCGACTGGCTGCCGCCCGAACGCGGCGAGCCCAGGGTCACCCCGTTGCAGCGCGGCGCCGGCCAGCTGCCCACCATCGGCCGGGCGGCGCTGTTCGAGACGCTGCGCGGCGGGATCAAGCCCGCCACCATCGAGCTGCGCAAGGCGCTGGACAAGCTCGCCGGCGGCCAGGTCAAGACCGACCTGTTCCACCTGAGCGGCCGCACGCCCTCGCTCCCGGCGGTGGACGTGTTCGTCGCGTTCTCGGTCGCCGGCGGCACCGGCGCCGGGATCTTCTGGGACTACCTGCACCTGATCGGCGAGCGGTTCTCGCACTCGGGCCTCAAGCCGCGGATCTACCCGCTGGTGCTGATGCCGTCGGCGTTCGACGAGGGCGTGGGCGGCGGCCGTCCGGCCCGGCTCAACGCGGGCCGCTCCGTGCTGGACCTGTTCCGGCTGGTCGACCAGCAGAACGCGGACCCGGGCACGCGCACGCTGCGCGGCCACGAGTCGCAGACGCCGATCGACTCCGGCGAGGTCGCCGTGCACTACCCGGTGGAGGGGCGGGTCAAGCTGGGCCCGGGCACGGTGCAGACCGCGTTCCTGTTCAGCCGGCCGATGGGCGCCGAGCCGCGCGACCTGCGCCGGTCGGTGGTGTCGCTGGTGCTGTCGCTGATCGGCACCGAGTTCGAGCAGGGCCGCGACCCCGACGGCGAGCAGTACCAGTCGTTCGCCGACAGCTTCATCAACGGCACGGTGGACCGGCAGGTGCAGGCCGAGAACGGGATCGGCAACCGCGGGGTGTCGACCGCGCTGGTGACCTCGCTGACGGTGCCGGTCGACAAGCTGGCCGACGTGGTGGCGGGACGGCTGCTGCGCGCAGGGGTGACCGGGCTGGCCGAGCCGCTGCCCGCCACCGAGCGCAACACCCCGTACATCAAGGAGTTCATGGTCACCGCCGGCATCGGGGAGATCCTGGAGCGGCGTCCGGCCGACCACGCCGAGCCGGAGCCGGCGCTGGGCCGCCGCGCGGTGGAGAACGCGCTCGCCGACCGGGTGGAGGCGATGCGGGAGGGGCTGGGCCGGCTGCGCCGCGACCTGGACGACAAGGTGCCCGAGCTGGTGGCCGGGTTCGACCCGCCGGCGGCGGCGCGGCACCTGCTGGGGCGGTTCGACCCGTTCCGGCTGCGCCGGGTGCTGACCGGGGACGAGCGGTTCGCCGCGGAGGCCGACCGGCTGGGCGTCATCGGGATCATGCACCGGCGGCGCACCGCCCCGACCGCGCCGAAGGGGCTGCGGGACGCGCCGCCGGGCGTGCCCGAGATGCGCGACCGCAGGCTCGGCACGGTGCGGGTGCGGTGGAGCGACCCCGAGGTCGAGGACGCCCGCGCGGAGCAGGACGCCTGGTACCAGTGGCGCACGCAGGTGCTGTGGACCGAGCCGTGGAACACGCTCGCGGCGCGCTGGAAGCAGCACGCCGAGCGGGCCGAGACGCCGCTGGTCGCGTTGAACGAGGCGCTGGAGGAGGAGGCCCGGCGGGACCTCGACGACTTCCCCGAGCAGGAGGCCAAGCTCTACCAGCCGCGCGTGGGGGTGTCGTACCTGCTGCCGCCCGGCGGGAACCTGGAGCGGTTCTACGACCGGGTGCTGGCCTTCGTCAAAAAGGAGCTGGTCGCCGAGGGCGTGCTGCAGGCCGCGGCGACCGAGTCGGAGGTGCTGCAGGAGCTGGTGGGGCCGGAGGCGTGGCGGCAGGCCTACACGCTGGCCTGCGAGAACAACGTGGCGCTGGCGGTGAGCCAGCTCCGCGAGCGGGTCAAGGGAAGGATCAAGATCTATCTCCGGCAGGGCGGGTCGGGGCGCTCCCCGATCCTGCCGACGCTGCAGGAGCTGCTCGCCGAGGCGGCCAAGCCGACCGGCCGGTTCCAGGAGGAAGAGCTGCGCGATTTCCGCAGCAAGCTGGTCGGGCTGGTGCCGGCCGACTTCACCCCGCAGGGCAGCGGGCAGCTGAAGGTGCTGGTGTCGTACGCGGCGCCCGAGGAGAACCCTGCCATCCAGGAGTACCTGCGCAAGGTCGTCACGCTGCCGTCGGGGCGCGACATCCACTACGAGTTCAAGCCGACCAGCACCGAGACGGTCACGGTGGTGCTGTTCCGCACCGCGATGGGCGTCACCGACGTGCGGGAGGTCCGCGAGGTGCTGCGGACCTGGGCGGACGCCAGCGAGTCGCCCGAGCCGCAGGACTACCTGATGTGGCGCCAGCGGACCGGCTACCGGTCCGGCTACCTGGCCACCCACGAGGAGCACCGCACGGTGATCCTGCACCACCTCCTGTGCGCGATGTGGAACGGCAAGGTCGCCACGGTCGGCGAGCCGGACTCGCCCGAGAGCATCACCATCACGCTGGCGGGCGGGGTGACGATGACGCTCGACCTGACCCCGCTGGTGTACGCGTCGTCGTGGGCCAGCCTGCTGCGCGCGTACGAGAAGTGGACCTTCGCCGACGACGAGGGCATCCGCCGCGAGTTCTGCGCCCGGCTGATGCGGGAGGTGCCGGACGGGATCTCGGGGAACCCGCGGCCCCCGTCCGAGCTGTACGGCCGGCTGGCCGACCTCGCCGACAAGGAGATCGCCTACATCGACGAGAAGCTCGCCGGGCTGCACTCCTCCGCGCTGGCGCGGGCCCGGCAGATGCGCGACTTCTGGGCGGTGACGCTGCCGGCGGCGCGGCGGCTGGAGTTCGAGGGCCCGCAGATCGCCTTCGCGAACCTGGCCGCGCTGGAGGAGCTGTACCTGGACGGTGGGCGATGAGGGAGCGCGTTGTCGTCCACGATCTGCGCGACACGGACGGGGCCGCCGCGCTCGACCGCACCCAGGAGCTGATCGACGACCGGGAGCAGGACCCCACCCTCGTCCTGCTGGTCGACGACGCTGTATCGGTGCTGTCCCACCGGGACGCCTTCGACAGGCTCCTTACCGCGCGCATGGTGGGGCGGCACCTGTGCGTGGTCACCGGGGAGCAGCCGGGACGGGACGGGATCGCGCTGCCGAGCACGATCGAGCGGGCCGCGCTGTGGGTGCCCGATCCGTCCGGGATCGACTGGCCGTACCGGGCGTCCGCGCCGGCAAAGCACCACCGGGGCGCGGCGGCGGGGGCGGGCTTGACCCGGCTGATCGAGCTGCTCCAGGTGCCGGAGGTGTTCCGGCGGACGACCGAGCTGCTGGAGAACATCCCCTACGGGGCGGCGTGCCCGGCGTTGCGGCCGGCGGACGCGGCGGGCGTCCGCGACGACGACTTCCTGGTGGCGCTGCGGGCGGCGGTGCGGTCGATGCTCGCCGACCCGGGCGCGGAGGAGCCGCTGCCCCCGCTGGGCGACGACCTGCCGGGCCGCCCGGCCGGGGCGGCGCCCGCCGACCTGGTCGAGGACGGCCCGCTGGCACGTGCCGAGGAGGCCGCCAGGGACGCGATCGCCGATGCCGACCATGTGGCGGCGGCGCTGGCGGGGCGGCGGGCGCCGTTCCTGCCCGGCGGCCCGCTCCGGGCGGCGCTGGCCGAGGTCGCCGAGCGCCTGGGGACGCTGCGCGACCTGGTCCGCGGCCTGATGCAGGAGGTGCCGCTGCACGAGTCGCCGGAGCGGCTGATCGCCAAGCGGGGCCTGCTGCTGCCGCGGCAGGAGGAGCTGGCCGCCGATCAGATCGGGCGGGCGCTGGACCGTTCGGCGCACGGCTGGCTGGCCGGGGCGGGGGCGTCGCTGCCGCGGGTGCGGGAGAGCCTGCGGCAGTGGGCCGACGAGCTGGGCCGCGCGGGCGGGCACGAAGCCGCGCTGCGCCGCGTCCTGCCCGACGACCTGCTCGAACGGCTCCGCGCCCCGGTGCCGTTCCCCGGCCCGCAGCGGTGGCTGCCGCTGGTCGGCGCCGCCGTGAGCGCGCTGGCGGGGTGCATGCCGGCGGGCGTGGCGGGCGGCATGTTCGCGGCGGTGCTGTGGATGGTGCTGGTGCTGTTCACGGTGGTGCGCGAGCCGAACTCGCGTCCGCTGACGGCCCATTCGAACGCGCTGGCCCTCAACCTGCTCGCCGGGCTGGCCGGGGCGATCGGCGGGGGCATGGCCGGGGCGGGCGGCGCCGGGGCGCCGGGCTCGGCGGATGTGCCCGCACTGGCCTGGCCGGTGGTGGGGGCGCTGGCCGCCGTCGCCGCGATCACGGCGATCGTGCTGTCGTGGCGGCTGCGGATGGACGAGTGGGGGCCCGCCGACGCCCTGGCCAGGGCGGTCCGCTGCCTGGACGAGCTGTCGGCTCTGCTGGGCCGGGCCGCGGCCGAATGGGCCGGCATCCGGGCCCGGGCGACGGCGCTGGACGCCCTCAGCCGGTTCCAGGCCGCGGTGGACGGCGTGGAGGTGTCGCTGCGGAAGCAGTCGTCCGCGCTCGACCGGGAGCTGACCGGGCCGCCCGGCGCGCCGGACGGTGAATACGAGGCGGCGGTGCGGCGCCAGATGACCGATCTCGTGCTGACGGCGCTGCGGCCGTCGCTGGACCGGTTGGGCGACCACCGGCTCGGCACCGGCGCGCACGCCCGCGAGGCTTCCGGGCGGGCGGACGACCTGCTGGCGGAATGGCGCGAGCACGTGGTCGAGCACGGCCCGGCGGAGCCGCCGGAGTTCGCTTCCGACCGCGACGTCTCCCCCGTGCCCGACTCCAGCGCGGACCTGGGCCGGCTGGTGCGGGCCGCCGCGTACGACCCGGCCGGGGTGATGTGGCAGCTGTGCCGGGCGGCCGACCTGCCGCTGCTGGACGTGCCGCCGGGCCGCCCCCGCGCGATCCGGTACGCGCCGCGGGCCGGGCGGGCGGCCTTCCACGGCTCCGTCCCGGCCGACACGGTCTGGCTGCCGGCCGCCGCGCACAGCGGGGTGCTGCGGCTGGTCCCGTTCCGGGCCCGGGTCGTGGCCTGGAGCTGGACCGACGACGACGGTGCGCCCGGCGTCCCCGTCATGGGCGACCCGGGTGCCGTTTCGCTGAACGGAGACGAGTCTTGACCGAGCCGTCCCAGCCGATCCCGCCCGACCCGGTACCGCCCGGGCAGGGAGCCGTCCGCTACTACCGTGCGCCGCTCGGGGACGTCTTCGGCGCCGAGGTCGTCGAGCTGGACGCACCCGCGGATCCCGCGCCGCCGCCGTTGCGGGCGAGCCGCGTCGAGCTGGTGCTCGAAGCGGACGGGGACGTCCGCGAGGCCCGGCGGCTGAGTTGTGCCGCGTCCCCGGGAAGGCGGGCCGGTGCGTCCGGGGACGACGACCGCGCCCCGCTCGCGCCCGCCCCCGCGAACGGCACAGCGAACGGCACGGCCGGCACCGCCTTCGCGATGCTCGACAACGAGATCCTGGCGGGCGTCCGGCTGGCCCGGCTGAACGCGAACGGCCCGTACCCGGCGGAGGTGACGGAGCTGATCGGCTACGAGGCGGACTCGGCCTCCCCGGTCGCCTTCCTGGAACCGCCGCGCGGCGAACCGGTCGGCCGGCACGCCGGCCGGATGCTCCTCGCCCAGCACAAGAACTTCCAGACCAGCCTGCTGAAGGGCGTGCTGCAGCTCACCGGCGCGGGCATCGCGCACCGGCGGATCGGCCCCGACACCGTCTACTGGGACGGCTCCACCGCGCAGGTCACCGACTTCTCCCAGGCCGCCCTGATCGGCACGGCCCGCACCGTGACCGGGGAGCCGCCCTGGCAGGCGCCCGAGCAGCGGCCCGGACGGGTGGCCGGCACGGTCGGCGACCGCGACGACCTGTGGGCCGCGGGCCGGCTGATCTTCTACGTGGTGACCGGCCGGGAGCTGCGCTCGGCCGCCCAGCTGGAGGAGCATCCCGAGCTGGCCCGGCGGCTGGCGGGCGTGTTCGCGCGGGCGGAGCGGCGGCCGCCGGTGGCCGAGGTCCTGGAGCGGTTCGGCGGCACCGCGCCGATCCGGCTGCTGGGCCCCGATCCGGAGTTCGAGGCGGGCAGGAAGAGGTTCACCGACCAGAGGCGTTCCAAGCACCCCGGCGCCGTCCCGCCGGAGCCGTCCGAGCCCGAGGCCGAACCCGAGGCGAAACCCCCGCCCCCGCCGTCGCCGGAGAAGGAACCGGCGGCGAACGGGTCGCGTCCCGGCGGGGCGGCCGTGCTGCTCTGGCTCGCCGCGGCGGCGCTGCTCCTGGTGACCGGCTACCTCGCGTTCGGGCGGTGACCGCGATGGCCGCCGACGAGCTTCACCAGATCGTCTACCGCTGGACCGGGCAGAGCCCCTTCGACGCGGACTCCGGCCCCGGGTTCTGGCCGATCGGCTGGTCGTTCGGGGCGCCCGCGGCGCTGCGGCTCTGGCACGAGCGGGTGGACCCGTGGCTGCGCACCGACCCCGGCGGCGCACCCGAACCCAGCCTGTTCTACAGCGTGTTCGGCAGCGACGCGGTCGCGGTCTACCGGGACCAGCGGCCCAGCGTCGCCAACGCCACCGCGCACCTGCTGATCGGCGCGCGGCGCCTGCTCACCGTCCGGCTCGCGCTGGAGCTGCGCGGCTGGGACCGCACCAGCGTGCCGTACGACCAGGTACTGCGGACCGCCGACCTGGCCGCACACCGCGACGTCCCGGACGTGAGCGGCAGGCACGGGGCGGCCTACCGGCTGCTGCACGTCCCGCTGTCGCGGCTGCTCGCCGGGGCGGAGGCGGTGACCGCCCCCGCGGGCGAGGACGCGCCGCGGATGGTGTGGATGCTCGACGAGATCCTGGGCGTGCTCGCCACCGACCTGCCGGCGCCGCCCGAGCTGTCGTTCGACACCTTCGACGACCAGCCCGCGCTCCCCGACCGGCCCGGGATCCATCTGCGCTTCCGGCCCGACGCGCCGCCCGCGGCGCCGCACCCGGGCACCGCCGACGCCGCCCGGGCGCTGCTGGAGACCTACCGGCAGGACCGGGCGAACGGCCTCCGCGCCCTGTGCCACCGGCACGGCGTCTTCGAGGGCCGCACCCTGGCCGAGCGGATGCGCCTGCTGAACCGGCTGCGGCCGGCGATGGCGGCCTCGTCCGCGTCCCGGCCGTCCACCGTCCTTGGAGCGACCATGCACCCGTCCCCGCAGGCCGCCGAACCGTCCCAGGAGGCGGCGGACGAGCCGGCGGACGGCCAGGTCTCCTGCCCGATCTGCCTCGGCAGGCTCGCCTGGCACGACCTCGGCCACTACCGCTACGACCTCGACCACGACGACTACGTCGAGCTCGACCCGGCCTCCTGGACCAGCCCGGAGCAGCGGGCCATGGCGATGCGCAACGCCTACGTCCAGTGCCCCGACCCCGGCGGCGCCGTGGGCGAGCACTACCTGCCCGCCGACTACGGGCGGCACGGCCCGCCCGCGGTGTTCGGGCTGATCGGCGCGTCCAACTCGGGCAAGTCGCACCTGCTCGCGGCGATGGTCGGGGCGATCGAGCAGGGCGGCCTGGGCGTCCACGGGGTGCGGACGCACCCGATCGAGCTGCCGCGGCACCAGCGGTACATGCGCGACGTCGTGCGGCCGCTGCTGGCGCGGGGCCGCCGGATCCCGCCCACGCGGGAGAACATCGTCCAGTTCGTCGACGGGTTCGTGCTGTCGGGCGACGGCGTCGCGGGCGGCGCCACCCGGCCGATGGCGCTGTTCGACGTGGCCGGCTCGGAGCTGGCGGAGGTCGAGAACGCCAAGCGGTTCCTGGAGCTGGCGGACGGGCTGATCTTCGTCGTCGATCCCGATCTGTGGGAGCGGAACAACCCCGACGACGTCACCTTCAGCACCGTGATCAATCTGCTGCGCAACTCCGGGCGGCTGGACCGGGTGAGCGCCACGGTGGTCCTCAACAAGGCCGACCTGCTCAAGTTCGACGACCCGATCGCGTTCTGGCTGCGCGACGACGTCGAGACGCTGACCGCCGAGGCGGCGCTGCGCGAGAGCGAGGAAGTGTACGCCTACCTCCACCAGCGCGGCGCCCGGGCCTGGACGCGGCCGTACGACGACTGCACGCGCGCGACCCTGCACGTGGCGTCCGCACTCGGCTCCGACAGCTTCGAGCGGGGCGTCCAGCCGCGCCGCGTGCTGCGCCCCCTGGTCGCGCTGATGGCGATGACGGGGCTGCTGTCCGCGCCCGGCGCCGAGAACGTGGGGGTCTGAGCGGTGTCCGATCCGACGTTCCAGAGCGCGCCGCGGCACGGCCCGGCCATCGACCAGATCGAGTTCCGCTGGCAGGACAACTACGACCTCACCGCGATCGCCGCCTCCCAGCTCGAGTCCCAGGCCAAGGACCGGTGGCGGCTGCTGCTCAAGCAGTACGTCCGGCCGCTCGGGGAGCACAGCCAGGCCGTCTCGCCCGAGCAGCGGCTGTACCTCACCACCTCCGCGCGCGAGGCGGCGTACATCGTGCGCGGCCACCTGCCGAACGCCCGCCGCGTCGCGCACACCGGGTCGGGCCGGCACGCGCTGGTGGCGCGGGTGCTGGTCGGGCCGGTGGCTGTGCTCACGCCCGAGCTGGCGCTGCTGCTGTCGCGCACCCCGTTCGTCTCGTTCCTCGATCCGCCGCCCGGCACGGTCGAGCAGGACGCCGCGCTCGACCGGCTCGACGCGGCGCGGCTGCGGCGGGAGGTGGCGCCGCAGGCGCCGGTTCTGACCGGGGAGGCGAAGGACAGGCTGGGCTGGCTGGCCAGGCTGATCGCCGCCCGGCTCCGCGATCCGGGCACCCCGGTCACGGTGCTGGCGCGCGGTGACGCCCTGAACCTCTACACGGGCCCGGCCGTCCCGCTGCTGTGGGGGCTGCTGCACACCGCGGGCCCCGTCCTGCACGGCCTGCGTCCGGCGGGCGTGGACGATCCGCCGGACGACCACTGGCAGTCCACGTTCTCCTCGTTCGAGGCGGCGGGCGACGAGGACCGCGACCTCAAGCTGCCGCATGTGGTGTTCCAGCCGGGGAACCGGAACACGCGAAAGCGCCTGCCCGTCCTGCTGTCCGGCGAGAACGGCGTGGACGACCGGCACGACTATTTCGAGCAGTTCGCCGCCGGGCTGGCGCGGGCGTTCGGTGAGCTGGGCCCGGACCTGCTCGGCTGCATGCCCGTCGACCGGTTCGCCGGGCTCGATCTGCGGGACCGGTTCGAGCTGCTCAAGACCGTCCCCGACCTGGGCCAGTACTGGTCGGCCAGGCGCGCCCAGCGTCCGGCCGCACAGGCGCCGCCGGCACCGCCGACGCCGCCCCAGCAGCAGACTCCGCCTCCCTTGGAGACGCCGCCGCCGCTTCCCGCGCCCGCACCCGCGCCTCCGCCGCCGCCTCCGCCCTCACCTGCGCCTCCACCTCCGCCCGCACCCGCACCGCGCCGGGCGGAGCCGCGCAGACCCGCGCACACGCGCCCGGCGGCTCCCCAGCACACCCCGCGGCACGCACCGCAAGGAGCCGCGCACGCCGATCCCGACTTCGGCAAGCTCTACCACCAGCTGCACACGCTCCGGGACAACACCGAACGCTTCGTCGAGGTGCTGTACCTGATCAGCGCCAAGGCGAAGCTCGGACATTCGCTCTCGTACGAAGGCGGCCTGGAGGTGTTCAAGGACCTCCAGGCCGGCGGATGGTACGTGGCCAAGCTGACCGAGGCGTTCGGCGACCGCGCGGCCGACCAGCTCGCGCTCCTGGTCATGCCCATGCTGAGGGGGCTGCTGCAGCACAGCGGCTCGCACTTCGCCGGCGTCGAGCCGTGGACCAACGTGCCCCCGCTCGTCCGTCGCGCCCTGGGCCGGGCCCTGCCGCAGTTCCGCGACGACGAACCCGGCCCCACCCTCGAAAAGCTCCTCACCAAGCTGTTCCTGGACCACCCCTACGAACCCGCCTTCGTCCAGGACGAGCAACCGGACCGTCTACAACCCGTCGCCCCGCGCCCGGCCGGAGGCTCCGCCCGGGTGTTCCTGATCCCGATCGGCCTCGTCCCGAAAGAGCTGCTCGCCCTGGCCCTCTGGCTGGCGTTCGTGACGCTCGCGGTGGCCCTGGGGGCCCTGTCCAAGGTGGTGCTGTTCTGATGACGTTGCGAAGGATCGTGCTGGCCCTGGGCGCCGAGGGTTACGGCTCCCGCGCGCAATTGTTCCAGGACGCCATGCAGCGCGGCCTGGAGGACGTGCTGGCGCGCGCGGCCGAGCGGGCGGGCCTGCGGCGCGACGAGTGGTGGCGGCAGGACACCGAAGGCGGCGAGCTGTCGGTGCTCCCGCTGGACGAGTCCGAGGACGCCGTGGTCGGCGCGTTCGTCCCGGAGTTGAACAGCGAACTCGCCCAGCACAACCGGCTGGTCGCCGAGGACGCGCGGCTGCGG
Organism: Actinomadura vinacea; assembly: GCF_039532545.1. Taxonomy (NCBI): domain Bacteria; kingdom Bacillati; phylum Actinomycetota; class Actinomycetes; order Streptosporangiales; family Thermomonosporaceae; genus Actinomadura; species Actinomadura vinacea. The sequence continues at coordinate 454,717 of NZ_BAAARW010000020.1, forward strand.
CTGCGGCTGGCGATCCATTTCGGCCCGGCCACACGCAGCTCGCTGGGCTTCTCGGGGGACGGTCCGGTGCTCGCCGCCTGGCTGTGCCGCAGCCGCCCGCTGCTCGCGGCGCTCGAGCAGACCGACTGCGCGCTGGCGGTCCTGCTCTCCTACGAGATCTACACCGGCACCGTGGAGGCACTGCGGATCCCGCTGGACCCGGAGCGGACGCGGCGGGTGCGCGTCCGCGAGCCCGGCCGGGACGTGGACGCCTGGCTGTGGCTGCCCGGCCGCACCCCGAACGACGTGCGGCTCGGCACCGCCGCGGCCGGCGGCGGTCCCGTCCCGGAGAAGGAAGAGGAGGGGCCGGGCGGGGGCGCGGGCGCGGCGGGGGCGCCTCCGCCCGTGCACCGCGAGAGCTTCACCGGGGCGAAGATCATCACCACCGGGCCGGTCATCGGCGGCGACCAGCTGAACATCCACCACCACGGGAGCGACCATGAGCGGTGACGAGCGCCCGCCCGCGTCCCCGCCGGCCGGAGGGGGCGGCGATGGCCCGGCCCCGCCCGGCGCCGCGCCCAAGGACGGCCAGGACGGCCCCGGCCCCGGTCCCGGCCCCGAGCGCGACCAGCCCGGCCAGTCCGGTGAGGAGGGCGGCGGCGCACAGGGGCAGCAGGAGGCCGCGCCCGAGCCGCGCCCCGATCCCGGCAGCATCCTCAAGAACCGCAACCGGGGCGGCAGCCGGGAGCGCCGCGCCTACCAGCGCGAGGCCCTGTCCAGCTTCAACCGGGCGGACGTGCGCGCCGACACGGCCGTCGGCGGCGACCAGATCAACTACCACTTCGGCACGCCCGCCGCCGGCGGCGGCGCACGGATCAAGGCGCAGCCGGACGCGGTGATCGAGGAGATCGCGCACACCTTCGTCGAGCCCGAGGACTTCGCGGCCGTGCGGCAGGCGATGGAAGACGGGCCGCTGGTGATCGTCCAGGGTTCCAAGGGCGAGGGCCGGTACGCGGTGGCCAGGTGGCTGCTGCGCGATTCGGCCCGGGTGTACTCGCTGAACGCCGACGTCGCCCTGACCGGGCTCACCGGCGCCGACCTGAGCCAGGACGGCGGTTACATCAAACGGAACCTGACCCGCGCGGAGGCCAGGGAGCTGGATGCCCCCGCCGTGACCCACCTGACCGGGCTGCTGCGCGAACGCGGCTGCCGCATGGTCGTCACGGTCGGGCCTGCGGTGGCATTCGCCGACGACGCGGTGGCCGAGCTGGTGGTCCGGCCGGGCCGGGTCCGGAACCGGGCACTGATCGTCGAACGCCATCTGGCCTGGCGGCTGAGCACCGGAACGGCCGACGCGATCTTGGACGACGAAGAGGTCGCGGCGCTGCTCGACGGCGAACTGGCGGGCGAGGGCCCGCCGAGCCACGCGCGGACCGTCGCCGTCGAGCTGATCCGGGCCCGCGAGGGCGATCTGCCGCTGGCCCGGACCGTCCGCGGCGCGCTCAAGCAAAGCGGCGACGAGCGGGTCAGGAGCTGGTTCAAGGAGCTGAGCAGCCTGTCCGTCCAGTGCATGGGGCTGGCGATCTCCGTGCTGGGCGGCGAGTCGTACGAGACGGTCGCCCATGCCGCCGAGATGCTGCGCCGCGAACTCATGCCGCCGCGGCAGAACGTCCAGACCACCGAGGACCTGTCGGACGCCCCGCTGGTCGACACCCGGGAGGAATGGCTGGAGGCGCTGGGCGCCCGCACCTACCCGGACCGGGCGCCGACCCGGCACGGCGCCGAGGCCCCGGCCGAGCTGGTCAGGTTCAACGGCACCAAGGCGCAGGAGAACGTGCTGCTGTACTTCTTCCGCGCCTTCGACCGTTCGCGCGGGCCGCTGCTGCACTGGCTGCGGGACTGCGCGGCGCACGACGCCGAGGGGGTGCGCTACCGGACGGCCGTCGCGACCGGGCTGCTGACCGCCCAGTCCTACGACCTGGTCCGGGCGTCGGTGGTGCTGCCGTGGGCGGCGGCGGAGGACCACCGGCTGCGGGACGCCGCCGCGGAGGCGCTGGCGGTCACCGCCAAGGAGGACGGCATGCTCGACGCCGTCCGCAAGACCCTCGAAGGGTGGGCCGAGGAGGAGAGCGAGTGGCTGCGGGCGACGGCGGCGCGGTGCTGGCAGGTGCTGTACGGGGCGGAGGGCACCGGTGCCGTCCTGGAGATGCTGGACTCCGCGGGCGAGGACGAGAGCCTCATCGTGACCGACGCGGTCTGCTCCAGCCTCACCGACCTGTGGGAGGAGCGGCGCGACGACCCCGAGGTGCCGGACCGGCTGATCGAGTGGGCGACCGGCGGTGATGAGCGGCGGCGGCTCACCGGACGGCTCGCGTTCCTGGTCGCCGCCGTGGAGCTCGTGGAGGAGCTGCCGGGCGACCATGGCACCGCCGTGTGGCCGGGGCTGCTGTGGTCGGCCGCGGGCGATCCGGCGCTGGAACGGCGGATCGCCCGGCTCTGGCAGTTCGCGCTGAGCGACCGCAGCGTGATCGACACGGCCAAGGCCGTGCTCTTCGACTGGGTGAAGACCGCCGAGCCCGAGCCCGCGGTCCGCCATGCCCTGACCCGGTTGCTGGTCGCGACGGCGGCCGCGGACCGCCACACCGGTACCCGGATCCGGCACGAGTCCGTCAAATGGGCCGAGGACGCCCCGGACCTCGCACGCGAGGTCCGGGCGGCCCTCGGCGGGAAGGCGTGAGGTTGACTTCTCCCCCAGCCGAAGCAGGGGGCTTCAACCCTCACGGGTTGATCTTTCTGCTTCACCGCCAACAGCCGACCCGAACAAACGGCAAGGGACGGTGTACCGCCCATCGGTCTTACATCAGCTCCACAGACCTGACATTCCGCCAGCCCGGCGGTAGGCCCGGCCAGCTTGGTTCTCGCCAGTCGAGCAACCCAGAGATTAGCACGCCCGTTCGACTTTTCCAGCAGATACGTGGCGGACGACGATCCGCTGTGACAGCGGATCGTCCCCTGCTCCGCAGGAGTCCGTTTCCTCCCCTGCCTGAAGGCGTAGGGGTCTCCACGGAGGATTTCAATGAATCCTGAGAACCCGGCAACTCCCCCCGATGAGTCGGGCGACGGCGCCGCGCCGCCTCCTGCTCCGGCACCGCCGCCTCCCGTCTACGCTCCCGTTCCCGGGCCCGCGGCGTACGCCGCGGAGCCGGCCATGGCGCGCCCGCTGGTGGTGGGCAGCACGCCGGCGAAGAACGCGACGCCGATCACCGTGCCGAGCCACCAGGCGCTGATCTTCGAGGACAGGCACGGCGGCAAGGTCCGGCTGCACCCCCACCCGAAGTGGTGGGAGATGCGCAGGTACACGATGCGGTACGTGGTCGACCTGTCCCACCGGCACGCGGTCATGACCCGGGAGGTGGACAGCCGTACCGGGACGCCCCGGTTCCGGGTCACCCTGGAGATCGACTGGGGCGTGACCGATCCGGTCGCGGTGCTGGAGCGCGGCCTCACCGACGGGTTGCAGATCATCTGGCCGCGGCTGTGGCAGGTGACCCGCACGCACGGGCGCCGGTTCGCGATCGGACGGGCGGTCGACTTCCAGGAGCAGCTCGACCGGGAGTTCGGCAACCGGCCGCCGCGGTTCCCGGAGGGCGTGGGCGTCTTCCACTGCACCGCCCTGGTCGAGCACGGCGAGCGCTACCAGGCCCGCGCCGGAGAGATCGACGACCTCCGGCACGAGCAGGTCGTCGAGGAGATCAAGGGCGGCTGGGTCAACGACGTCGGCTCCGAGTGGGACATCTACAAGAGACTGCTGCGGGACGATCCGGCACGTGCCGCCGAGGTGCTCGACCGGCTGCAGGAGCGCAGCGACAAGGCCAAGGACCGGGTCGACGGCCGGCTGGGCGCGCTCATGCAGAACGACCTGGTCAAGGACACCGCCGACCTGGAGAACGTGATGTCGATCCTGGAGGAGCGGCAGGGCGGCGAGCCGGGCGACGCCATCACGCCGCCGCGGCTGACCGCACGGCCGGCGGGCGAGCTGGGCCAGGCCCGCCACCACGACGAGGACGACGAGGACGAGGAGCGGTACCCGGCGGACCACACCGGTGCACCGGCCGACGAGGACGACGACGTGATGCCCGCCGACATCGTCGAGGACGAACCCGGCGACGGCGTGCGCGACTGGGTCGCCGCGCCGTGGCTGCGGGACGAGCCGTGATCCGCCGCCGCGACCGTCCCGCGGAGCCGACGTACCAGGGCATGGAGTTCCCCCGGCCGAACGGCCGGGGGACGCGGGCGGCGCGGATGCCCTGGCGGCTGCCCGACGAGCCCGCGCTGTCGGGGATCGCGGCCGACGCCGTCAGCGTGGGCGGGCTGACGGTGCGGGCGGCGTCGATGGTCGGGCCCGGGCATCGCTGCGAGGAGCCCGCCCAGCCCCGGCAGGACGCCTACCGCCTCGGCCGGGACACCGCCAAGCGGTACCTGCTGGTGGCGGTCGCGGACGGCATGTCCGACAGCAAGCGCTCCCATGTGGGCGCCAACGTGGCCGTCACGGCCCTGGTCGGACGGCTGCGCGCCGACCTGGGCAAGGGCGTTCCGCTGGACGCGCCGGGGATCTTCCTGGACGCGTCCCGGCAGATGGCGGGAGCGGCGCACGGGCAGGGCCTGGCCGAGGACGACGTGCGGGCCGCCGCGCTGGCCGCCGTCGTCCCGGTGGAGCCCGACGCGGCCGGCGGACGGGACGTGTGGCTGGCCTGGCTGGCCGACGTGGGCGCCTGGCACCGTACCGGCGCGTCAGGCGGACCCGGCTGGCGGCGGATCGGCGGCGCGGAGAAGGGCGGGCTCGACGCGGGACGGCTCAGCGAGTTCCTGCCCTTCCACCCCGGCAAGGCGCGGCACGCCGTCGTCCGGGTGGAGCGCGGCGCCGTCCTGGCGTTCGCCACCGACGGGATCGGCGACGCGCTCACCGGCCGGACCGCCGAGTGGTTCGCGCGGCGGTGGGACGAGCCGCCGCATGTCGCCGCGTTCGTCCAGGACGTGGGGTACGAGGCGCGCGGCCTGCTCGACGACCGCACCGCCGTCGTGCTGTGGTGCGACCGGTGAGGGCCTGGTCGGACCGGCCGTTCGGGCCGGTCGTCGAGTTCGCGGAGGTGGCCGCGCGGGGCGCGGAGATCGCCACCGAGAACGGCCAGTCGACGGTCCTGTACGAGAGCGCCGCCCACCCCGGCTGGCTGGTCAAGCTGTACCGTCCCGGCTTCCCGCAGGAGCCGGACGAGGTGCTCGACCGGCTGATCGCGCTGCCGGGCGAGATGAGCGCGCGCGGGCTGGCGGTCGTGGACGAGAGCGTGTGCTGGCCGGCCAGCCGGGTCGTGGACGGCGGCCGGACCGTCGGGGTGACGCTGGCCAAGGCGCCGCCGGAGTTCTTCGGGCCGGTGCGGCTGCTGTCGGGCGAGACCGAGGTCCGTTCGATCGAGATCGACCAGCTCGTCCCGCTGGATTCCGGCTTCTACGGGCGCTGCGGCCTGGAGCCGCCGACGTGGGAGGAGCGGGTGCGCGTGGCGCGGCACCTGCTGCGCGTCGCCGCCCTCTTCGAGAGGTACGGGGTCGTCTACGGGGACTGGTCGTACTCCAACGCGTTCTGGGCGCGCGGCACCGGCCGGGTCTTCGTGATCGACGTGGACGCGTGCGGGCTCGGCGACCGCGCCTGGGTGGAGACCAACGGGTGGGCCGATCCCGAGGCGCCGTCGGGGCGGCGGCTCGACGTGCGCAGCGACCGGTACAAGGTCGCGCTCGCCGTCCTGCGCTGCCTGACGGGCGTGCGCGGCGACCCTCGGCGGGCGCACGGGGCGCTGCCGGAGCCGTTGCGGTCGACCGAACTCGGCCGCGAGCTGCTCGCCGGGGTGACCGGGCCGCCCGATCTGCGGCCGGTGAGCGGTGCGCTGCTAGAGATGCTGGACACCGCCTGCGACTCCGCCGCCGCGCGCGAGCGCCGCGCACGCGCGACCGTCCCGCGGCCGCCCGGCCCCCCAGCCGTGGAACGCGAGCCCGAACCGGACGAGGAGTACGTCCCCGAGCCCGAGTACGCCCCCGAGCCCGAGTACGTCCCCGAACCGGAACCGGAACCGGAACCGGAACCGGAACCGGAAGACGAATACGTACCGGAGCCGGACGAGTACGAATACGAGCACGCGGACGGCAGGGCGGCCGGGCGCGGCAGATTGTCCCTTCCCTGGCGGCTTCGCACCCTGAGGAGACCACCGTGAGCGAGAACAAGGGAATGCCGACCTATGTCGTTCTGGATACCTCGAAATCCATGGCGGAGCATGAAAGTCTGCTCAACCGGACACTTGGCAACATCCTCAACAAGCTGTTCACCAGCCCGCGCTTCGCGGAGTTCATCCAGCTGTCGATCCTGACGTTCTCCGCGCAGCCCAATCTGGTGCTGAAGATGACCGAGCTGCAGAATCTGCGGCACATGCCGACGGTCCGGTGCGGCGGCTCGACGCGTTTCGCGCCGATGTTCGAGATGCTGCGGGCGCGCGTCGAGCACGACCTGCCCATGCTGCGGCGACAGGGGGTGACGGTCATGCGCCCGGTGGTGTTCCTGCTGACCGACGGCGCGCCGTCGGACCGTCCGGACGGGGCGTGGGAGGCGGCGCACAAACGGCTGGTGGACCCGGCCTGGAAGCCGCATCCGCACATCATCTCCTACGGTTTCGGAGACGCCGTCGAGTCCATTCTGCGCAGGATGTCCACGCTGCAGACCTACCTGGCGACCGGCGAGCTGGCCGATGCCGGCGAGGCGCTCGACGAGGCCATGTCGGCGATGCTGAATTCCATGGTGGCCTCCGCGGCGGCGCAGGAGCTGCGCATTCCGGAGAACGTCCGGGGATACCGTTCCATACCCGAGGAGTACGTGGAGCACTGAAACCCGCATTGGAGCGGGCAGCGGAAAAAATTCACCCGGCATGCTGGTTTCATGGCACAGCAGGACGAGCGCATTCTCTGCGTCAGTTTCGGAATCGACGGCTGGCACGACTGGGACACTCTCGACCGGATCCGGGCCCGCGCCGCGCTGGCCGGGGCCCTCTGGTCCGCCGGCCGGGGCCTGGCGGCGCAGGGCGACGGGGACGTCCTGCACAGCGGGGACCGGCTGGTGTTCGTCCTGCGGACCGATCCGGCGCTGCTGCTGCCGGCGCTGGTCGGCCATCTGGTGCGGCACCGGCCGCGGGTGCGGGGACGGCTGCGGATGGCCGCCGCGGCGGCGATGGCGGGCGGCGCCACGGCGGAGCAGGCGCTCGCCGACTCGGCCCGGATGCTCGCGGCCGCACCCGGGACCGACTGGGCACATCCCGATCCGCTTGTCGTGTTGCTGAGCGACCTGCTCTACCACGAGACCCGGTCCCGCACGCCGGCGGCCGCGTTCCCCTCGTTCCAGCGGCTCGAATCTCCCGGCAGGCCCGACACCTGGATCTGGCCGCTGCGCCGGGCCCGCTCCTCGGCGCCGCGGCGTACCGCCGCCGTCGTCCTCCGGTGGCTTCTGTGGTGCGCCGACGTCCGCATCAAGCGGGGCGAGCACGGGAGGGCGGTCGCGTTGCTGCGGCGGGCGCTGGCCGTCCATCCGCTTCCCGCCGCGCTGCTCAAGCTCGGCGAATGCCATCTCGAACTGGGAGAGACGGCGGCCGCGCTGGAGGTCTGGCGGCACCTCGCCCGCCGCTGGCCCCGCAACGCCTACACCTACCTCCTGATCGGCAGGACGGAGCGGCGCGCGGAACTCGCCCGCGCCTACCTCAGCGAAGGGCTGCGGATCGCGCGTGCGCACCACGTCCCGTCCCCGATGATCGAGGCGCTGAACCACGAGCTGCTGCTGCACCTGGCCCTGCTCGCCTACGGCCAGGACGATCCGGTCACCGGCGACCGGTTCGTCAACGAGGCGGCCGACGCCGACCCGGGGAGCGCGAAGCCGCTGGCGGTCCTGGCCCGGGAGGCCGGGCGCCGGGGCGAGGAGGAGGCGGCGGAGCAGCTGCGCGCGGCCGCGCTGGCCAGGGTGGCGTCGAGGCCAGAATGCTCTAACCAGGACGGAGTGTCAGATGATCCGCTGAACGTCCCAGACGGGAACGCCATACTGGAGTCCCTTCTCCATAGCGGCCTGAGCCCGTTGGCCCGCCGACAGGCGATGGCAGCCTGGCCCACGCTCTGAGGAGAGCACTCCCATGCCGACCTGGAACTCCCTGTCCTTCATGGGCCGGCTGTCCGCGCCCGCCCAGCAGGCGCTGCTCCGGCTGGGCGCGTCCAAGACGCTCCAGAGGAACGACATCCTGGTCCGGCAAGGCGAGGCCGACACGACCGTGTACCTGATGCTGAGCGGCCGGATGAACATCACCGTCACGGTCGAGAACGGCTCGCAGTCGCTGCTGGGCATCCGGCACGCGGGGGACCTGGTCGGCGAGATGGCGATGCTCGGCCAGGAGCGGGTGCGGTCCGCCACGGTGACGGCCCGGGAGCGCAGCACGGTGCTGGTGCTGCGTCCGGATCCGTTCCGCAAGTACCTGGCCGCCTACCCCGAGGCGCCGCTGGCGATGGGCGGGCTCATCAGCCACCGGCTCGACCAGGCCAACACCTACCGGGCCGACGCCGCCGGGTACGACGTCGAGGTGCGGCTCGCGCGGGCGCTGCTCTACCAGGCGCGGCGGCTGGCGCGCCGCGAGCACGGCACGCTGATGGTCGAGCTGCTCCAGTCGGAGCTGGCGATGCTGATCGGCGCCAAGGAGACCACGGTGCAGAAGGCGATGAGCCGCCCGGCGCTGGGCCCGCTGGTCATGTGCCAGCGCGGCAAGGTGTTCCTGCTCGACGTGCCGGCCCTGGCCCGGGTCGCCGAGATCGAGGTCCCCGGCGAGCTCAGGTGACCCGGCGATTCCGCCGCTTTCCGCATTCGTCGGGGTAGCCGGACCCGCCCTGCCGGGAGACTACGGGCGGGGCGTCCCCACGAGGAGGACATATGACACGGTCGCGCCGTGCGCTGTGCGGGGCAGCGGACATCAAGGGGTGGAGCCGGCGGCTGGTGCCCGAGCAGATCCGGGCGCAGCAGGCGCTGGTCGACGCGATGCTGGCGGCCTGCCGGGCGGCGGGCCTGCCCGAGGAGATCGTGCAGAGCAGCGGCGACGGGGTACTGATCATGCCGCCCAGCGACATCGACGAGACCGCGGTCATCCCCGATCTGGTGCGCGGGCTGCGCGCCGCGCTGCACCAGGAGAACCGGCTGCTGGCCGACGGCGCCCGGATCCGGCTGCGGTTCGCGCTGACCAGCGGGATGGTGAGCCCGGGCCCGGCCGGGTTCAACGGCGCGGCGGTGGTGGAGTGCTTCCGGCTGCTGGACAGCCCGCCCGCCAAGGCCGCGCTCGAGGACCACCCGCACGCCGAACTGGCGGTGATCGTGTCCGACCACCTCTACCAGGACGTCATCCGCAACGGCTTCCGCGACCTGCGTCCGGAGGACTTCTGGCCGGTGCGGAGCACGCTCCCGGACAAGGGGTTCGCGGCCAACGCCTGGCTGTACGTCTCGGACCGCACGGGCGGCCCGGCGTCCCCGCCGTCCGACACCGCCGCCCAAGCGCCCGCCGCCAAGCCGGACGGCGAGGTCGAGCGGGCCCGCACGCTGATCGGCACGGGCCGGGCGAGCGCCGCGCTCAAGCTGCTCGACGCCGTTCCCGGCGACGAACCGCCGGCCCGGCTGGCCATCCTGGACGCCCGCGCGGACGCCAACCTCGCTCTCGACCGGTACGAGGACGCCAAACGGGACCTGGAGGAGATGCTCAGGCTCCAGCCCGACCCCGCGTCGCCTCCGGGCCCGTCCGCGCTGCTGCGGCTCGGCCGCTGCCATGCCCGGCTCGGCGCCGAGCAGCCGGCCCGGCACACCTGGACGTTCCTGCTGGAGCACCAGCCGCGCGCCATCGAGGCGTACCTGGAACTGGGCCGCCTGGAGCGCCGGGCCGGCCGCGCCGCCACGGCGCAGAACTACCTGGTCGAGGGCCTTCGGCTCGTCCGGTCGGCCGCGGGGGCGCCGGCCGGGCTCGTCGACGGCCTCCTCCAGGAGCTGTCGGAACTGCCCGCCTCCGACCGTTAGCGGTCGGAGGCGGGCGGGGCGGTCAGCGCCGCTCAGGCTTTCTGCACGCCGGGACGGCGGTCCTCGACGACGAAGGAGGCGCGGGTGGAGACGGGGGCGCCCGGCCTGGTGACGTACGGAAGCACCCGGAAGTCGCCCCGCCAGCGCTCGCGGTCGACATTGACGCGCAGGTAGCCGCGCTGGGCGTTGTAGAACTTCATGTGCGGGTTGGCGGACAGGAACGTCCGGCCCAGGTCGTCGACGTCGGCGCCGTCACCGCCGCTGGTGATGGACGTCCCGACGAACTCCGACGCGACGGTGGGCGAGCCGGGGTCGTCGAAGTCGCGCTTGAGGTCGACGGCGTAGTTCTGGTGGCGGTCGCCGCTGATGACGACGAGGTTGCGGACGCCGTTCTCGTGCGCGGCGGTCAGCACCTTGTTGCGGTCGGCGGCGTAGCCGTCCCAGGGGTCGACCCAAAGGTCCTTGCCCGCTCCCGGGTCCCAGTCGGTCTCGGTCATCGGGACCTGGTTGCCGAGGATCTGCCAATGAGCGGAGGACTTGGCGAAGCCGTCCAGGAGCCAGCGGCGCTGCTGGTCGCCCAGGATGGTGCGGGACGCGTCGACCCGCTCGTCGCAGTCGCGGGTGCGGCCGGTGCCGTTGCCGTACGAGCACGCCTGGAGGTCGCGGTGGCCACGCGTGTCGATCATCGTGAACTCGGCGAGCCGGCCGAAGGCGATGCGCCGGTGCAGCCGGATGTCGGGCCCGGACGGCAGCTGCGCGCGGCGGAGCGGCATGTTCTCGTAGAACGCCTGGAACGCCGCGGCCTTGCGGCGCGCGAACTCGGCCGGGTCGGGGTTGGGGTTGCGCCCCATGATGACGGTGTCGTCGGCCCAGTCGTTCACCACCTCGTGGTCGTCCAGGGTGTGGATCCACGGGAAGAGCGCGTGCGCCTTCCGCAGCGGCGCCTCGGACTTGTAGAGCGCGTACTGGAGCCGGTACCGGGCCAGGTCGAAGGTCTCGGTGCCGAACTGCGGCGGCACCGTCACCCCGCGCCGGTTGTTGTTGGTGACCTCGTACTCGTACAGGTAGTCGCCGAGGTGGACGATGAGGTCGAGGTCCTCGCCGGCCATGTGGTCGTAGGCGGTGTAGTAGCCGTCCTGCCATGCCTGGCAGGACGCGACCGCGAACGTCAGCCCGCGCGGCAGCGAACCGGCGGCGGGCATGGTGCGGGTGCGGCCGGCGGGCGAGATCTCCCCGGCGGCGCGGAAGCGGTAGAAGTACTCGCGGCCAGGCGCGAGCCCGGCGACCTCGGGGTGGACGGAGTGGCCCAGCTCGGGCGCGGCCACGGCGGAGCCGCGCCGCACGACCTGCTTGAAGCGCTCGTCGTGGGCGACCTCGTACTCAACGCGGATCCGCCGGTCGGGCATCCCGCCCTTGCCGTCGGCCGCGAACGGCTCGGGCGCCAGCCGCGTCCACAGCACGAACCCGTCGGGGGACGGGTCGCCGGACGCGACACCGAGCGTGAACAGCCCGGACTTGCGGAGCGTGAAGGCATGCGCGGCGGCGCCGCCGAGGGCACCGGTCCCGAGCAGGACGGCGGCCGTACCGGCCCCGCCCCATCCCAGAACCCGGCGCCGCGACACCGAATCGACATGCGAGGACATCAGACCTCCTGCTGAGTGGGGGATCTCAAAGTGAGCGGGAAGTCTCAGGACGTGCCGGGGAGGCGCGGGAGCGCTGCCCCGCGCCAATGTGGCCGGGGTCGAGGAACTCCTCCGGCACATGCCGCTTCGGGCCGGGGAACGCGCGGTGAACAGCGTCATTCCGACGGGATCTGGACCAGATCACCGCCCGCCGGTGCTCTCAGTCAGTGGACCAGACGCCATACCCGGGGCGCGGGACCCACAGCGGACGGAGGCCCCTTGCAGCTAGGGCCTGTCTAGACGTGGCCGCAGGTGACGCGCGAGCGCGCTACCTGGCCGGTGGGGCGACGCCGGAGGCGAGCCTCACCGGCCAGATCGCGAAGCGATGCCGCGCTCGCACCAAGCACGGTCAGGGCGCGAGCCGCCAGGCGAGCGCCCTGGGCCGGGATTGAATAAACACAGCGTCGTGCCGCGGGGCGGTGTCGAGGTCGTCTGGGCAGGCGGCCATGATCTGGGCGAGTGCGGCGCGGTCGGCCGCGACCTTCGGATGGTCAGGGCCGAGGGCCCGTGCGCGGACCTTGACCGCGCGGCGCACATGTTCCGCCGCCGCGACTAGGTCACCGCTCGCCTGGGCGAGGCCGCCTAGGTTGCGGTGCAGGCCGGCCAAGTCCTGATGATCTGGGCCGGCCACCGACTCCAGGACGGTGAGCGCCCGCCGGTAGGCGGCCTCGGCGGCCGCGTAGTCGCCCGCGTGCCTGCTGGCGATGCCGAGCCCGTTCAGCGCCTTGGCCAGTTCCAGGCTCGCGGGGCCCCACTCGGCCTCGGCGAGCGTGATCGTCCAAATGAACACCTCTTCGGCCTCGGCGTAGCGCCCCTGGGCGCGGTACACCTCGCCGAGCGCGGTCTGCGCGCGGAGCAGCAGGGCCCGGTCACCGGTGGACTGGAGCAGGGCGCCGAGCACCTTCTCGGCCGTGGCCAGGTCCATCCGTTCCAGGAGCAGGCGGCCGTGGACGAACATCAGCTCGGCGACCTCGCCGGGCAGGGCCTCGGTGTAGGCCCGGCGGACGAGGGCGAGCGCGCCGTCGAGATCACCGGCCTCGCGGCGATCGAACACCTCGTGCAGCAGTCTCATGCGGATGCCTCCATCGGAAGCGGCCATCGTTCACTCCGGGACTCTGGATCCGATCCGAAGCCGCAGGTCAAGGTTCGTTTTCCGGTGGCAAAGGACTGACAAGTCAGCGGTCCTCGCCAGGGACGGCAGGTTGATCATTTGTGCTGGGTTCGCCCGCCGGCCATCCGGCCGACCCGCGAATCCGCTTGGCTGGGCGCGCTCTGAGCGTTCGAGGAGGCGGCTCGTGTCCCTACTTCCACGCCGTTGGCGTGTCGTCGTGTTCGGGCTGGTCTCGGCCCTGGTCACCGGTACGGGCGGCCAGGCGCTCGCGGCACCGCCCGATCCGGCCTCGCCCGTCGCGCGCGAGGCCGACCGGCTCCTGCTGCCCCGGCCGAGCGCCGCCGGGGCGGCGCTGGAGACCGAGCGCACGACCCGCCCGGTCGCGCCCGGCACCGCGCTGACCTCGTTCGACCGGCTGGACGCCAAGGGCTGGCTGCGCGCCGACCAGCTCAGCGTCGACCTCGGCGGCGTCCGGGCGGGCTACCTGTCGCCGGGGGCGGTCTCCTCGGTCGAGCCGCTGTCGAAGCAGGCCGACCGGGCCGGCGCGGTCGCGGGCGTCAACGGCGACTTCTTCGACATCAACGGCACCGGCGCCGCCAACGGGCCCGCCGTGGACGGCGGCAGGCTGGTCAAGTCCGCCCGTCCCGACTGGTCCACCGCGACGGCCGGGGTCGGTGCCGGCGGCCTCGGCCAGATCGCCGACGTGCTGCTGGACGGCGAGCTGACGCTGCCGGACGGCCGCAAGGTCCCGCTCGACCAGTTCAACGCGCACACGGTGAAGAAGGACGGCATCGGCGCGTTCACCTCGCTGTGGGGGACGGCGACGCGCGGCCGCTCCCTCGCGGACGGCGCGCAGCGCGTCGCCGAGGCCCTCGTGGTGGACGGCAAGGTCGTCTCCGTCGGCGGCGCCCCCGGCGCGGGCGCGATCCCGGCGAACGGGTTCGTGCTGCTCGGCCGGGAGAGCGGCGGCGACCTGCTGCGCACGCTGAAGCCCGGCGACGCGGTGGCGATGGCCTACCGGGCGCGGTCCTCGGCGAAGGACCCGGCCTTCGCCGTCGGGGGCAACCAGGTCCTGCTCAAGGACGGGCGGATGCCGCCGCTCACCGACCCGGCCGCGCATCCCCGCACCGCGGCGGGCTTCACCGCCGACGGCCGGCGGATGATCCTTTTGACGGTGGACGGCCGCCAGGTCGACAGCCGCGGCGTGACCCTCGCCGAGATGGCCGCACTGATGAAGGAGGCCGGGGCGCACGACGCGGTCAACCTGGACGGCGGCGGCTCGTCCACGCTGCTGGCGCGCGAGCCCGGGCAGGCGCGCGGGCAGGTGGAGAACCAGCCCTCGGACGGCGCGGAGCGTCCCACGCCCAACGGCATCGGGCTGTTCGCCAAGGGCAGCGGCAGGCTCAAGGGGTTCTGGGTCGAGCCGGTCGCCGACCCGGCGCAGGCGCCCGGTGTCGGCCCGACCCGCGGCGGACGTCCCGACCGCGTGTTCCCGGGCCTGACCCGCCGGCTCGTCGCCCGCGGGCACGACGAGGCCCAGGGCCCGGCCAAGGGCGACCCGCGCTGGATCGTCACCGGGCCGCAGGGCACGGTGGACCGCGACGGCGCCTTCCGCGCGCGCGAGTCCGGCGGCGTCACGGTCGCGGCCGCCGACGGCGGGGCCCGCGGCCAGGTCCGCCTGACGGTGCTGGGCCCGCTGGCCCGGATCGGCGCGACCGTCGACCGGGTGACGATCCCCGGGCAGGACGGCACCGGCACCTTCGGCGTCGTCGGGTTCGACGGGGACGGCTACACCGCGCCGATCGAGCCGGCCGACACCAGGTTCACCTACGACACCTCGTTGCTGGAGGTCAAGCCGGGCGAGGGCGGGACGTTCACCGCGACGCCGCGCAAGGCGTCCGGCTCGACGCTGGTGACGATCGAGGTCAAGGGCCGCAAGACGGTGCTGCCGGTCAGCGTCGGCCTGGACACCAAGACCATCGCGTCCTTCGACGACGGCGCGCGGTGGCGGTTCGGCTCGGCGCGCGGCTCCGGCGAGGTGGAGCCGGTCGCCGAAGGCCGCACGGGCCCCGGGCTGCGGCTGTCGTACGACTTCACGCAGTCGACCGCGACCCGTACCGCGTACGCCTACCCGCCCGAGCCCATCAAGATCGACGGTCAGCCGCAGGCGCTCGGGGCCTGGGTGTACGGGCACGGCAAGGGCGAGTGGACGGCGTTCACCGTCACCGACGCCAACGGCCAGTCGTACTCGCTGTACGGCCCCTACATCCAGTGGAGCGGCTGGCGGTACATCGAGATGGCGGTGCCGGCCTCGGTCGCGTACCCGATCCAGGTGAGCCGCTTCTACACGATCGAGACGGGCGCGAGCCGCCAGTACACCGGCGAGGTCCTGATCGACGACATCGTCGCGAAGGTGCCGCCGTCGGTGGAGGCGCCGCCCGCGGCCCGGCCCGCACCCGACAAGCTGGTGATCCGGGACGGCACCGCGGACGGCTCCAGGTGGCGCTTCGCGGTGATGTCGGACGCGCAGTTCGTCGCCGCCGACCCCGACAGCGTCCAGGTCCGCCAAGCCCGGCGCACGCTGCGCGAGGCGCTCGCCGCCAAGCCCGACTTCCTGGTCATCAACGGCGACTTCGTCGACACCGGCGGCGAGGCCGACTTCGCGCTCGCCAAGAGGATCCTGGACGAGGAGCTGGGCGGGCGGCTGCCGTACTACTACGTCCCCGGCAACCACGAGATCTACGGTCCCGGCACCATCGACAACTTCCGGAAGGTCTTCGGCGAGCCGTCCCGGACGTTCGACCACAAGGGCACCCGGTTCGTGCTGATGGACTCGTCCACCGGCACGTACCGGACCAGCTCGTTCGACCAGCTCCGAACGCTGCGCGGCGCGCTGGACGGGGCTCGCCGCGACCCGTCGGTCGGCTCGGTCATGGTGTTCGGCCACCATCCGGCCCGCGACCCTCTGCCGGTGAAGAACAGCCAGCTCGCCGACCGCAAGGAGGCCGGGCTGCTGGAGCGCTGGCTGGCGGAGTTCCGCGCCGGCACCGGCAAGGGCGCGGCCGTCGTGAACGCCCATGTCGGCGTCTTCAATGCCTCCCGGGTGGACGGCGTGCCCGCGTTCATCAACGGCAACTCGGGCAAGAACCCGTCGGCCACGCCCGCCGAGGGCGGTTTCACCGGCTGGACGCTGTTCGGCGTGAACCCGCCGACGCGGGCGCGTCCCGAGTGGCTGCAGGCCGAGGTCCGCCCGCACGTCGACGAGCTGACGCTCAAGGCGCCGCAGGACGTCCCGTCCGGGGAGACCGCCGACGTGCGGGCGACGCTCCGGCAGCACGACCGGGACATGCCCCTGGCCTACCCGATGAGCGCCGACTGGAGCGGCTCACCGAACCTCCACATCGGAGCCCCGGCGACGGCCCGTCCACAGCACGTCGCCGCGTTCGACCCGGCGACCGGCAAGCTGAAGGCGCTGCGTCCCGGCACGGTGCTGCTCGCGGTCAAGGTCAACGGCGTCACCCGCCAGGCCACCGTCACCATCGGCTAGCCGACGCGCGATGCGCGCTGGGCGTCGAGCCGTTCAGGCGCTTGAACGCGACGCTCAGCGCGAACGCGTTGGCGTAGCCGACCCTGCGCGCGATCGAGGCGACGGTCACGTCGGTCTCGCGCAGCAGGTCTGCGGCCAGGGCGATGCGCCAGCCGGTGAGGTAGGCCATCGGGGCCTCCCCGACCTGGGCGGTGAAGCGGCGGGCGAGCGTGGCGCGGGAGACGCCGACCTTGGCCGCCAGTCCCGCCACCGTCCAGGGGTGGGACGGGTCGGCGTGCAGCAGCCGCAGGGCCGGGCCCGCCACCGGGTCGCGCATCGCCCCGTACCACGCCGGCGCGTGCGCGCCGGCGCCGTCGAACCAGGCGCGCAGCACCGACACCAGCAGCACGTCGAGGTACCGGTCGAGCACCACCCGCTGCCCGGGCCGTTCCGCGGTGACCTCGGCGGCGATCAGGTCGAGCAGGGGCGGCAGGGCACCGGGGTCCGGGATCACCAGCAGCTCCGGCAGTGCGCTCAGCAGCCGCTCGCTCGTCCCGCCGGACGCCTCGCTCTCGTACGCGCCGGCCAGCAGGAGGGCGGGAGCGCCCGGGTCGCGGACGGCGCAAGTCCGCACGTCCCGGACGATCTCCTCGCCCGCCTCCGTCCCGTCGGCCCGCGCGCAGTAGTCGGCGTCGGTCACGGCGTAACCGGGACGGGTGGCCGGATCGTCGGCGACGGTGAACGGCGCCGGCCCGCGCGCGACCGCGACGTCCCCCGGGCGCAGGCGCACCGGTTCCCCGGCGCCCGCCGGGACGATCCACGCCTCCCCGCGCAGCATCGTGACCAGGGTCAGCGGCGCGCCGTGCGCGAACCGCAGCCCCCACGGCGGGCTCATGACCGCCTGCCGGAACAGCGCCCCGCGGGCCCGCACGCCGTCGAGAAGATCGGCCAGCACGTCCACGGCCACAGGTTAGACGATCGGACATCGGATTGAGCCGGACGGCCATGGAGCGTCTCACCCGGGGCGGCTTCACTGAGGATCATGACTGAGAAACCGATTCTGATCCTCGGCGGCACGGGCAAGACCGGCCGCCGGGTGGCGTCCCTGCTGCGCGCCCAGGGAACGCCGGTGCGCGCCGCGTCGCGGTCCGGGGAGCACCCTTTCGACTGGACCGACCGCGCCACCTGGGCCCCGGCCCTGGAGGGCGTGCGGGCCGTGTTCGTCGTGCCGCTCGACGGCGAGACCCTCACCGGGCCGCTCGTCGAACGCGCCGTGCGCCTCGGCGCGGAACGCGTCGTCCTCCTGTCGGGCCGCGGCGTGGACGTGCCCGGTTACGGCGCCGAGGACAGCCCGCTCGCCGCGACCCACATCGAGGGCGAGCGCGCGGTCCGGGACCTCGACGGCACCACCTGGACGATCGTGCGGCCGGGCTGGTTCGCGCAGAACTTCAGCGAGGGCTTCTTCCAGGACGCGGTGCGCGCCGGCGAGATCAGGATCCCGGCGGGGGACGGCGCCGCGTCGTTCGTCGACGCCGAGGACATCGCGGCCGTGGCCGCCGCCGCGCTCACCGAGGACGGCCACGCGGGGCGGATCTACGAGCTGTCCGGCCCACGCGCCCTCACGATGGCCGAGGCCACCGCCGAGATCTCCGAGGCCACCGGGCGGCCGGTCCGCTACGTTCCGCTGACGCCGGAGGAGTTCGTCGCCGAGCTGGTCAAGGAGGGGTGGGCGGAACCCGACGCGCAAGACTTCGCCGACGCGGTCGCCCCCATCAGGAACGGCCTGGACGCCCACATCTCCGACGGCGTCCGGCAGGCCCTCGGCCGCGAGCCCCGCGGCTTCGCCGCGTTCGCGAAGGCGGCGGCCGCCGCCGGTGCCTGGGACGGCTGAGCCCGTTCAGACGCCCGACGGGAGGGTTTCCAGCTCGTCGTGGCTGACGGCCTCGCGGTGCAGGGGCTCCAGCTCCGAGGTCCGGCGGAACCAGCACAGCGCGTCGTAGCGGTCGCCGAGCCTGCCGGGGACGTAGTTGCGGTGGTCCCGGGTCGGGTCGTAGACGACGCCGATGGCGCGGTGGCCGCGGGACGCGGTCAGCCAGGAGGCGTCCGGCCGGTCGGCGAAGATGAACAGGCCGTGGTCCAGGCCCGATTCGGCCAGTAGCGCCTCGACCGAGCCGGTCCGCGGCCGCGGCACGTTCATGACCTCCAGCGGGGCGCCCCAGCGGGCGGCGGCGACCACCTCGCCGCCGCCCCCGGCGAACCCGACGGCGACGACCTGGTCGCGGCCGTACCGTTCGCGGGCCAACTGCCCCAGGTTCACCATCCCGGTCTCCGCCATGGACGTGGCGCGGGCGTCGCCGATGTGGGAGTTGTGCGCCCAGATCACGGCGCGCGCGCCGCGGCCGTGGTGGTCCAGGAGGCGGTCGATGGTGTCGGCCATGTGGGTGTCGCGGATGTTCCACGATCGCGGGCCGCCGTCGAGCAGGGTCCGGTAGTACTCCTCGGCCTTCGCGGCGACCTCGGCGTTCTGGCGGGCGTTGAGATCACCGGTGGGGTCGGCGGTGACCGGGCGGCGCAGCCGGGTGAGGAGGGCCAGGAGCTCTTCCGCGCAGTCGCCGGGGCTCAGCTTCCACGCGTACGCCTTCGGGTCCTCCCCGAACGGCTCGAAGCAGCGGTAGGCCGCCATCGCCCTGTCGACGTATTCGGGCTTGTGCTGGGCCAGGTGGGTGATGATGGCGCGCAGCGACTCCCAGAGGCTGTAGACGTCCAGGCCGTAGAAGCCCACCGGCGGCCGGCCGGGCTCGTTGCGGTCGCGCAGCCAGCGGCAGAAGTTCACGGTCTCCTGGTTGGCCCACATCCAGGTGGGCCAGCGGCGGTACGCGTCCAGGACGGTCTTGGGGTCTTCCGGGGCCCCGGGGGCGCGGGTGACGCTGGCGTTGACCTCCCAGCAGTCGGGCCAGTCGCCCTCCACGGCCACGAAGGAGAAGCCGCGTTCGCTGATCAGCCTCCTGGTCACGGCGGCCCGCCAGGCGTAGTACTCGTGCGTGCCGTGGGTGGCCTCGCCCAGGAGGACGCAGCGGGCGTCGCCGATGCGGTCCATGAGGGGGTCGAGGTCGGAATCGTATTCGAGCGGGAGGGCGGATTCCCTGACGTCGTCGGCTTCGCTCACCGCTCCCCCTCAAAATCGTGACTGCCCGGACATGGTGTCCTTTTCAGGCGCCCTTCCCCTCCTGGGGTCTTCGATTCGCCCGCGTGCGATCCTTTGCCGGGATGAAACGGGGTAGGAGGACGGCGTGGAGGAGCGGCCGCTCTGGGCGACCCTGGGGGTGATCTCGGCGGGCGGGATCCTGGGGTCCCTGGCCCGGTACGGGATCTCGACGGCGTTCGGGCCCGCCCCCGCGGGGTTCGCGTGGGCGACGTTCCTGATCAACGTGTCCGGCTGCCTGCTCATCGGCGCGCTGATGGCGGCGATCACCGAGGTCTGGCAGGCGCATCCGCTGACCCGCCCGTTCCTGGGCATCGGGGTGCTCGGCGGCTACACCACGTTCTCCACCTACGCGGTGGACGCGCAGCGGGCGTTCCAAGACGGCCAGGCGCGGACGGCGCTGCTCTATCTGGGCCTGACGCCCGCGTGCGCGCTGATCGCCGTCTTCGCCGGGACCCGGGCGACCCGCCGGCTGACCGGGAGGGCGCGATCATGAGGTCGGCGGGCCCCGCGCTACGGCTGACGATCTTCGTCGGGGAGGGCGACCGGTGGCGGCACCGCCCGCTCTACCACGAGATCGTGGCCCGCGCCCGCGCCGCCGGGCTGGCGGGCGCCAGCGTGCTGCGCGGCATCGAGGGGTTCGGCGCCTCCAGCCGCGTCCACACCGCCCGGATCCTGTCGCTGTCGGAGGACCTGCCGATCGCGATCGTCATCGTGGACGCCGAGGACCGGATCCGCGCCTTCCTGCCGCAGCTGGACGAGCTGGTCCGGGACGGCCTGGTCGTCCTCGATCCGGTCGAGGTCGTCCGGTACACCGGCCGGGACGAGCGGTGACGCCGCTGCTGGTCGCGGTCGGCGCCGCGCTGGGCGCCCCGCTGCGCTACCTGGTGGACCGCGCCGTCCAGGCCCGCCACGACACGGTCTTCCCCTGGGGCACGTTGATCGTCAACATCGCCGGCTGCGCCCTGCTCGGCTTCCTGGCCGCGCTGCCCGCCGGGAAGGGGGCGATGGCCCTGGCCGGGACGGGCTTCTGCGGCGCGCTGACCACCTACTCCACGTTCGGGTACGAGACGCTGCGGCTGGCCGAGGAGGGGGCGCGCATGTTCGCGCTGTTCAACGCCGCCGCCTCGATCGCCGCGGGCCTGGCCGCCGCGTACTGCGGCCTGGCCCTGGCGGAGGCGCTCACCGCCTGAGGTTGACTCTCCCCCAGAGGGAGAGAGGAGGGTCCTTGCCGTGAGCGATCCCTACCTGGCGATCGGTGCGTTCTCGCGCGCCAGCATGCTGTCGATCAAGATGCTGCGGGCCTACCACGAGGCCGGCATCCTGGTGCCGGCCAGCGTCGACCCGCGTACGGGGTACCGCGCCTACCACCCGGCGCAGCTCACCGACGCGGCCGTGATCCGGCGGCTGCGCTCGCTCGACCTGCCGCTGGAGCGGGTACGGGAGGTGCTGGCGGCCCGCGATCCCGAGGTGACCCGGGAGGTGCTGGCCGAGCACGCCCGGGTGATGCGCAAGCGCCTGGAGGAGACGGCCCGCATCGTGGCCGAGCTCCAGGAGGGGGTGGAGCGGCCGTCCGAGCACACGCCCGTGCATCTGCGGGACGTCCCGGCGGGGCACACCCTCGCGATCCGGGGCGAGGTGCGCCATGACGACTTCTCCGCGTTCCTCGGACCGGCCTACGCCGAGCTGGGGCAGCTCGCCAAGCGGCTGGGCCTGGAGCCGTCCGGGCCCAGCGGGGCGCTCTATCCGCCCGAGTTCCCCGACGATCCGGTCGAGGTCGAGGCGTACCTGCCGCTGGCCGGGCCGGTGTCGCTGCCGGGCGAGCGCGGCCGGGTGCTGCTCGGCGAGATCCCGGCCGCCCGGGTCGCCGTCGCGGTGCACGCGGGACCGTACGAGTCGATCGACGGCGCCTACCGCCGGCTGGGGGCGTGGGTGGCCGAGAACGCCGAGCCCGGGCCCGGCCCGGTGCGCGAGGTGTACCTCGTGAGCTGGGACGAGACGCCCGACCCGGACGGCTTCCGCACCGAGATCCAGTGGCCGGTCGCCTGACCCTTGAAAGAATCGAGAAAGGACCCTCGGAAATGTCCGTGCGCATCGTCAACGTGACCTTCGACTGCGAGGACGTGGCCGCCGCCGCCCGTTTCTGGTCGGCGGCGCTGGGCCGCCCGCTCGACCCCGAACCGACCGACTTCTTCGCCTCGATCGGCCTCACCGAGAAGGACCGGCCCGCCGGGACGCCGGGCCTGTTCTTCATCCTCGTCCCGGAGAAGAAGACGGTGAAGAACCGGACGCACCTCGACCTGCACTCGGGCGGCGACCGCGAGACCGAGATCGCCCGCCTGATCGGCCTGGGCGCCAAGCGGATCGCGGACCGCGACGAGTTCGGTCATTCCTGGACGGTCATGAACGACCCGGAAGGCAACGAGTTCTGCATCTCCTGATCTGGAAATCCCTTTGGCCGGACTTGCCGGTCGATGAACAATGGGCCGGATGAGACTTCGGCTCGCGAACGGCGTGGTGGCCGCGCCCGGGACGGCCGCGTGGATCCCCGTCCCGCGGCACGGAGCGGTCCGGCTGGAGGACGAGGACGAGGCGGCGCCCGGCGCGGCCATCGCGCTGGGCCCGGCGGAGGCGGACGGCGAGGACGTCCGGAAGGCGGTCGCGGAGCTGGAACGCCTGGTCCGGGACGGCGGGAGCGTGGCCGCCGGCGCGGGCGTCGACCTCGGCGGCGGGTTCCGGTCGGCACGCCTGGACGGTGCGCGCGGCGACCAGCGTGACGCCGTCCTGGCGGCACTGAAGGTGCTGGGCGTGGCGGGTTCCGGGCGGCTAGGCGACCGGGCCGGGTTCCTGGTGGCGCTGTTCGGGCCCGCCGTCACCAAGCGCGTAGGCGCGGCGGCCGCGCGGGCAATCGAGGAGGGCCGCTGGTCGGCGCTCCACCTGGCCGCGGCGGCCAGCGACGTGCTCGGCCCCGAGCAGCTCGAACGGGTGCTGGCGCTGGAGGCGCCCGGCGGCGCCGACCTGATCGCGGGCGGGCGACCGTCGGTGCTGGCCGCCGATCTGCGGCGGGTGCTGGAGCCCGTCCCGGGGCCGCGCCGCCTGGAGCTGCTGCTCGACCTGTGGGACCGGGTGTCCGCGCATCACGCCCGGCTGGCCCGGCGCGCCCGGCTGCTGTCCACGCAGGGCCGCCAGGACCGCCTGGACGACCTGCGCAAGCGCCGCGCCCACTTCGAGGACGAGGTGCTCCTGAAAACGTTGCGCCGAGCGCTGGGCAAACATGAGCCCTCCCTCGCCGAGGCCGCGCGGTGGCAGCCGGAAGGGCACTACTGGTTCGGCGTGCTGCTGCGGGTCCTGGAGGACGCGCTGTCCGCGACCGCTCTCCTGCGCACCGCGGTCGCCGTGGCCGACCACGGCACCCGCGAGGGGCTGGCGCGTTCGGAGCCGATCCTGCGCGCGACGGCGAATATGGTCGCCCGGTCGGACCGCGAGTGGCCGGGGTGGAAGGAGCCGAAGTCGCCCGGACTGCCCGCTCGGCCCGGCGCCTACGTGTGCCAGATCGTGCAGAAGCTGGACGCGCCGCGGAAGCCGGAGGACGAAGACAAGTTCGCGGCCTATTTCCGGCAGCGCCTGGCACGCGCCCGCGATTACGGCCGGCTGAGCGTCGAGACGATCGGGGCCGTGCTGCGCGGCGACCTGAACGTCCCCGAGGGGCAGCTGCACAGCTGGGCCGATGAACCCCTGGGGGAGTGGCGCGAGCAGGTCGACCGCTCCCCCGCGCGGCCGCTCGCCGACTGGAACGAAGTCCCCGGCTATGGGCAGGCCATATTGGGCCGGAGGGAACTGCCGGCGACCCGGCTCGCCGACCCGGAGAAGGGCGGCGAGGAGGAGGTGGGCGACCTGCTGTGGTTCGCCGACCTCGCGGACGCGCTGGCGGCGCTGTACGGGCATGACGCCGCCAAGGTCCGCCCCGAGCTGGAGGCGCCGTGGCTGGATACGGACCCGGTCCCGGACGAGGCCGATCCGCTCGCCCCCAGGTACGACTCGGTCGCACGGGCCGTGTCCGGCGCCGCGCAACTCGCGGCGCTCGGCGGCGGCAACGCACCGCGCCGCGGGGCACGGACCTGGGAGGCATTCGCCGCGGACCTGCTGGCCGACGCGGAGATCAGCGAGGCGCTCGGCGGGGAGTTCGCGGTGCCCCCGGCGCTGACGGCCCTGGACGGAACGGTCGTCCCGGGCACCGGCGGCGCCCGGATCCGGCTGGCCCGCAGCGCCCGAATGCTGGCCGAGTGGTCGAACTACATGGGCAACTGCATCGCCGGCCCGGCATACGTCCACGACGCGCTGGCGGGCCGGTGCGGCCTGGTGGCCCTGCACGGCGAGGACGGCCGGATCCTGGTCAATATGGAGCTGTCGCCGCTCTGGATGCGGGCTCGCGGCTGGCACATCACGGAGATCGCGGCGCGGTTCAACGAGGATCCCGATCCCGATCTGGAACGGGTGCTGCGCGGCTGGGTGGCCAAGATCCCGGCCAGCGTCCCCGACCCGCCCCTCCCGGAGGAGGCCGAGCCCGTCCGCCCGGTGCGCCGGAGCCCGCGGCCCCGGCTGCTCCAGGACGCCGGGCCCGCGCTGGCAGGGCCCGCCGAACGGGCCTGGACCGACGAGTTCACCTCCCGGGCCGCCCGCGTCCTGGCCGCGCTCTCGAACGACGACGCGCCGTTCGCGACGCTGACCCGGCTGCGGCGCCTGGGCTCCGGACCGCTCGCCAACACCTGCCGGAACGCGCTCGCGAGCGGCGCCGATCTCGCCGACCTGTGGGAGTTGACCGGGATCCGTCCGATGGACACGGCGCTGCGGGCGCTCGATCCCGCACTCCGTGACCGCTTCGGGCAACTGGAGCTGCTCACCGGCCCCGGCCCGCTGCCCGCGTCACTGCGCAAGCTCGCCCGCGATCCGCGGGTCGCGCCCGCCTACTCGATGGGCCTGGTCGGGCTGCGGATGCGGGCGGCGATCGGGCGCCTCGTCCTGGACGGCGACCCGGCCGTGCTGCGCTCGGCGACCCGCCGCACCACCGTGCCGATGCTCTGCGCGCTCACCGTCCACGTCACCTGCGGCGCGCCCGCGATCGACCTCGCCCCCGTCACGCCGCCGAAGACCACCACCGTCCCCGGGTTCCCACCGTCCACCCTCGACGACGAGGACGGCCCCTGGCAGCAGGCCCTGCCCGACGCGCGCGAACTGGGCGCCGACACCGGGGTGTTCTGGGATCGCGTCGCCGAGCACGGCCTGCGCGTGCCGGCGACGTGGCTGAACGCGGGCGGCTGGCAGTCCCTGTGGTCCCGCGCCCACGCGTAGTCCCCGTGTGACAGCCGCGGATCCGCGGCGAGCGTCCCGGTCACGACCCGTCGTACTGGAAGCGAGAACTGCACAGCTCCCTTCCAATGCTGCTGCGCACCCTGCGCTGAGTCACCAAACCACGACTCCGCCCCCAACGCTCTCCGCCCGCCGGGCCGCGTCGATGATGTTGCCGAGCCGACGGGAGATGAACTCCCCGTCCCATTTCGTGGCGGCCGCAACAGTTCCGATGTTGTCGCGCACCAACGCGCATTCGGCGAGGAAATCACCAACGTCTCCCGGCATGACGTACAGGTCCTCACCGTCCAGGACCGGCAGGAACCGCGCCCCGAGCGAACGGACGGCCTCCGAACCCCACAGACTGGCCCGCGTGCGCTCGAACCCGGCGAGATCCGAACCGGGCTCCGCGTCGAGCAGCGACATCTCCCCTCTTCCGTCCAACACGAACACATCCACGCTCAAGCTCATAACGAAATCGAACCGACCAAGCCCACCGGACGCAAGCCCTGGACGGCCGGGAAAGCCTCGTCGATCATGTCCACCATGGCGGCTACGCGCGGCGAGCGCGCAGTGCAGATCGTGGCGTGGACAGTGTTCGCGGTCTTCGTGACCCCTCTCGCTTTTCTCATGGCCGAGGCGGCGTACCAACGCCTCACGGGCAGCGGCAAGATCGCGCAGCGGTTCGCCTCGGGGACCGCGACCGTCACGATGGAAACCTTCAAGAGCAACGCCATCCCTGATGACCGCGTGACCGCCGCATCATCTGCCGCGCGTCCCAGGACGCCCAGTTCGCCGTAGGCCGGGACGCCTACTGGGACGGCCCCCTCTTCTTCAGCCTCGCCATCGCCGGACTCATAGCCGCCTTCGTCGCCTGGGAGACCCTGCGCAGGAAGCTGAATCCGGCGTATGCCGCGGCTCAGGACGAGAAGGAGGCCGCCAGGAGAGCCGAGGCCGAACGGCTTCGAACAGGCCTGCGAGACTCAGTCTCCGCAAGGCCATGCCACTGCTGGAACCACCGCTCGGCACCTTCCACAAGAGCGCGCCCCCACCCTGCCCAACCTGTTTAGAACCCATCACGTCCGTAGTAATGACGCCCGGCTTCCTGGGCGTGACTCCCTGCCTCCACGCGTTCCGCGTGAGGAAGCTGACCGCCGAGATGGTGCGCTCCGTCACGCCCGACAACTAAGGTAAAGCGGATGCGATATCTGCGCCGTTGCCAGGGCACCGCCTCTTATCTGGTCCTCCTGCTGGCGACGCACATCATCGTCTTCCGCGTCCTTTCCTCGGACGAGCGGCAGCGCGTCCTAGAAGCCATCAGCACGAACCTGGCCGCCATGAACTGGACGGCACCGTTCCGCCTCATGGCCAGCGCCCTGGTCGTCGACACGTCCGGCACCGTACTGGACCAGATCCTCATCGTGGGACTGGGCATAGCCGTCTGCCTGACCTGGCTGGAATACCGTCTGGGCATGATCCGCGCCTTCGGCATTTTCGCGACGGTCCACGTCCTCGCCACACTTCTCGTTCTGGCCGTCGTCGCTTTTGCCGTCCACACGGGCCGTTACCCAGACGAGGTCCGGCACGACCTCGACTACGGCGTCAGCTTCGGCTCCATCGGCGCCATCGGCGCGGTGACCTGGCTGCTCCCCAAATGGGCGCGCCTCCCCTGGGCCGTGGTCGCGGTCCTTTATCCCTTGACCGCCGCCACCTGGTACGGCTGGCTGCCCGACTATTCGACGGCCGGCCACGTCCTGTCAGGAGCGATCGGCGTGGCCCTGTCCGGCCTCGTCGTACGCGAAGCACGCGCGCACCGTACGGCCCCGGAAGTCCCCCGTCCATGACCACCGAGTGACCAGCGCGTCCACGGTCAGCAGGCCCCGCCCGCACTCCGGCAGCACGTCGAGCTCCTCGACATCAACAGGACCGCGAACGCAAGGCTCCCCGGGACCTCCCTCGTCGGAGACCCAGGTTGTCACCTCGACCGCGTCCCACCGCACCCCCACCGCGAAGCATCCGCCGTCCTGCCCCGACCGCGTGTGCCGGAGGGCGTTGACGACCAGCTCGTCCAGGACGAGGAGGACGTCGTCCAGGGCCGGAAAGCCGTCCAGCAGATGCGCGGCGAAGGCCCGGACGACCCGCACCTCAGCGGGCTCGCCCCGGAACTCGCGCCGCCAGTACAGCGGCGCCTCGGAATCGGCGGAAACGGGCACGGCAAGCAGCATTGATCACCTCACGGGCTGAAGCGGGGACGTTCCGCCTTCATCGTCACCAGAACGACCGGGGCCGTCCCGGAAGAGCGCCACTTTCCCCTCCCTCCCCGCGAAGTAGCACGCCCACAATCTGAACGTTAACCGCGCGAACGTTCCGATGCATCCGCCCTTTCGAACACGCTAGCAATCGCCAACACGTTCGGTTTCGACGTGATAACACAGAGTAGGTAGCCCGTCCTCCACCCCCAGGGAGGCCCAGATGACCAGCCCCTTCGTGCGCCGGCGCCGCCTCGCCACCGAACTCCGCACCCTCCGCGAGGAGCGTGGCCTGACCGCCGAGGCCCTGTCCCGCCTGCTCCACCGATCCCGCATGAAGATCTCCAGAATGGAGAACGCCCGCGGCCGTCCCGACGTCGCCGTGGTCATCAAGATCCTCGACGTCCTGGACGTGCCCGACGACAGGCGACAGAAGATCATTACCATCGCCGCAGAGGCCGCCGAACGAGGCTGGTGGGACACCTTCGGCGACACCATGGGTGCCCGTCAGCGCATGTACGCCGACATAGAATCCGGCGCCGCCACCATCCGCGGCTACGACCTGATGTCCATTCCCGGCCTCCTCCAGTCGCCTGAGTTCAACCAGGCGCTCATCGAGCTGGACAAGACCGAGATGCCTGAACTCGACTACGGCGGTCGGCGGTAGGGGCTGTCAGCATCGGCTCGGCCGCGTTGCCCTTACTTCCCGGCGTGAGATCGGCCTGACACGTCCCAACCCGGGGCGCGTCAGGGACGTCCCAGATCCCGACGGCAGATCATGCGGAGGGAGCGGAAGGGCGATGGCAGAGCCGACAACGCGTACCCGGGCCAGGGCGTTCGCCAAGTCATGGAAGAAGCCGTACCTGGTGACGCTCCTACTAAGCCTGATGGGGCCGGCGGGTGTGGTGGTCTATGCCGTGCTTACGGATGCCGCCTGGCGCAAAATGATGGCCGCCTGCAAGGAAGACCCGGTGACGCCTTACATCAAGGGTCACCCCTTCGCGCTGCCGGTCGGGGCGATGGTGCTCTCTGTCCTGGGAATGGCACTGCTCATCGTCGTTCTCACCGTCGGTGGCCGTAAGCCCATCTGGGCGATGGTCGTCGCAGCCATCGCCATCGCCATCGCTTCGCTGTCTGTCATGTTCCTCGGACTGATCAGCGACCATTACCACGAATACCCGGGCAACGGCCCGTCCAACGCCAGTGGGAGTCCCTGCCCCCACGAGTGAAGGCCCGCCCCTCCGCGGAAGGGTCCATGCTTTCCCGTGGCCTTGCTGGTGGATGCGTGGTGTCGTACGTTTCCCGTACCTGGCTCTGCTTTTCCGGCACGCGGTCCGGTCAGTGGGCTGGGGTGGGCCGGGCGCGGAACAGGGCGACGGCTCTGGTGCCGATCCGGAACGAGGCGTCGGCACGGGGACCGTCGTCCAGCCGCAGCCTGCGGCCGCGGACCGCGACAGCGATCACGGCGTCCTCCGGCAGCACCGCCCCCAAGGCCCGCAGCATGCCCGCGGTCCCGGACGCGCCGCCGGGGCCGCGCCAGTCGGTCTGCTCCCCGTAGGGGACGTCGGTGATCACCAGGCCGGGACGGCGACCGTCCAGCGCCTGGCGAAGCTGGTCGGGGTCGAACACATCGGCTCGGCGCAGGGCATGCGGCACAGCGCCCTGCCCCGCCGGCAGCCCGCCCGCGAGCCGTCGGGCCGCCTGGGCCGCGGCGGCGTAGAAGGGTTTGTCCCAGCGTTCGGCCCGCGCGTCCAGATCGGCGGCCCGGGCCGTCAGCCCGGCCTCGTCCAGCAGGCCCAGGTTCTGTTCGGCCAGACGCAGCGCCGCGGGGTCGATGTCGGTGCCCAGCACGGCGGTGATCTGGCGGCGGTGCAGCAATCCCAGCACGGTCAGCAGGTAGCCGCTGCCGCAGCACGGATCCCACACCATGGCCGCACGCTCCCGGCGCAGCGCCAGGGCACGCTGGAACATCTCGCTGGCCAGCCGCACCGGGAAGGCGGGAAAGCCGGGCGCTGAATGCAGCACCCCACCGCTGGCCAGGTGCTCATAGTTCTCTCGAACGACCGCGTAACGGTAGGCCACGGGGAAACCTTAAGGCCGGCGGCCGCCGCAACCCGCGACAGGTCATCGTCCGGCAGCGCCACTACCGCCACCGGCTCGGGAACCTCCGGCTCCTTGCCGCTCAGCTCCGCGCCCAGCCCGATCAGTGCGCCCCGCGCTCCGTCGAGAGGTAGCGGATGAGCCGACTTAGCGCTCTAGGCCGGGGAGGTCGAGGTGGGCCAGTCGCTCGGGGTCGGACAGCATGTCGATCGTGGCGATTCTCTGCTTGTGACCGTGAAGCCGATGCTCGAGACGAGCGCGCCGTCGATGGTGTTGACCAGCCCGGCCGTCCCGTTGATCAGAACGGGCCGGATGGTGCAGACGGAGGCCAGGCCCTGGAAGCCGGCAGCCTGGCCGGCCACTGCTTCGGCGCCGATCAGGATCCTCAGGCCGCCGCCGGGGAGCGGTGTTCCGCTGTCGGCGCGCAGTACGACATCGGGGTCGAGGACGGCCAGCAGAGCGTCGAAGTCGCCGCTGCGGGCGGCGGCAAGGAAGGCGTCAACCACGCGGCGCTGAGCAACCGGATCCGGGTCCGGGTCGGGAACCGCGCCTCGCACCCGCCGGCGGGCACGGCCGGCCAGTTTCCTGGCCGCGACCGGTGTGCGGTCGATGATCGGGGCGATCTGCTCGAACTGCACGTCGAACACGTCGTGCAGGACGAAGGCCAGTCGTTCGGCCGGGCTCAGCGACTCCAGCACCACCAGCAGCGCCAGGCCCACCGAGTCGGCGATCAGCGCCTGTCGTTCAGGATTGCCGGTCTCCTCGCTGACCACCGGGTCCGGCAGACGTGACTCCAGCGGGTCCTCGCGGCGCAGCCGGCGTGTGCGCAACATGTCCACGCAGATCCGGCCGACCACCGTGGTCAGCCAACCGCCGAGGTTGTCGATGTCGCCGCGCTCTGAGCGCGCCAGCCGCAACCACGCCTCCTGGACGGCGTCGTCGGACTCGGCCAGGGAACCGAGCATCGAGTACGCCACCGCCCTCAGATGCGCGGTGCCCTTCGAAGCGCTCGGCCAGAAAGTCACGCTCGTCCAAGGTCACTCCTCAACATGGGTGCTTTACACCGATGACGACCAGACTCTTCGAAATGTGACCGACGATCCGGTCCCACTCAGCGCGCCCGGTACGTCATGACTCCGAACACATCGTCAACGTGCTGATCGGAGCAGCACACGATGAGCAAGATCGCCCTATCCGCAACGTGGCCGATGGCCACGAGACGGTGCGCGAGGAGTTCGCCGCCGTGATCGCCGGGGAGGGCGGGTCCGGCGCGGGCGGCGCGCACAACGCCTGCTGGTGAGCGGATCAACGCGGCCCTGTCATCGCGCGGAAATCAATCGTCCACCAGTGCCAATCCGTGCCGGCAGTGACGCAACGCTGGGATCCAGAAAGGAAGACCCACCATGACCACTTCCACGACCAACGCGCAGTCGAAGCTCCCATTCCGGCTGCCTGACATCGGCGATTTCATTCCCGAGGTGACCGAGATCGGCACCGCCCTGTTCAAGGCCACTGGGAACCGGTCGATCCCGCGGACCACCATCAGCCTGGTGCATCTGCGCGCCGGACAAATCGCCTACAGCACCTACCAGACCATCCGGCACACCGACGCCCTCCGCAAGGCCGGGGAAACGGAGGAGCGGATCACCGCCGTGGCGACCTGGCGGGACGCGCCCTCCTACTTCACCGACGCCGAGCGGGCCGCGCTGGCACTGGTGGAGGCCGTCTTCACCCCCAACCCGGACGGTGAGCGCGTCCCTGAGGACCTCATCGCCCAGGTGTCCGAACACTACGACGACAAGGCGCTCGCCACGCTCACCATGGTGATCGCCCAGTTCGGCTTCTTCCTCCCCATTGCCCTCATCACCAAGCCGCTCGTCGGCGTGTCACCAGCGGAACAGTAGAGAGTAAGGACCAAGGCTCCTGGGGTGAGGCGCTGAACCGCGCCTCACCCTGGACTCCAGCCGGCCGGACGGTAGAACGGTGCGGTGGATCCGACAACTCCGACCGGTCGGCACGATCGGCGTACGCGAAAGAAGACCATCTGCGCGGAGGCCCGGGTGCTATCTCGGCTACTTCTTGCCCAGGCACAGGAGGACTTCGACGTTCATCTTGGAGACGGAGTTGAACTTGCCCTCTGACTCCCAGTTCCAGTTGTAGGCGCTGACCGCGCCGGGCACGCCGGCGCAGGCGCGCCTTGCGTCAGTGTTCAGCACGTTGGTCCGTCGCTTGAGGACCTTGTACCGCGCTTGCGGGGAGGAGCAATCGAGCCGCTCGGCCTGGGAGTCGGAAGCGCTCAGGCAGTCGCCTTCCTTGGCAACGTTGACCGCCTTGGCCGGATCGACGTCCTTTTCACCCATGCACACCGTGTTGTTCTCGTTGTTCACCTGCCGGGACGCGCCGGCGACTTCACGGCAGCCCTGGGACGACGGCAGAAGCTTGAGCGCCTTGTAGGCGGCCCCACTATCGCTGCATGACACGATGCGGTACGGCGACTCCTGGTCACCTGCGGCCTGGCGAAGGCAGTCACCGACCGCCACCTTGTCGATGTGGTCCTTGTTCGAAGACCAGTACCAGTAGCCGCCACCACCCGCCACCACGGCCGCGACCAGCAGGAGCGCCAGGCAGCCCCACACGCTGCCGCCTGATTGGGATGGGGGTTGTGCCGCGGGCTGGGGTCCGGACATGGCGCGCTCTCCCGAGGGCTCGGCCCGCTGGCGCGGGAATCTTCTCTTGGGACCAGCCGCCCGCCGCAAGGAGCATCGCTCTCCCCACGCTCAAGATCAGCGACGTGACCGGCACGGTAGCGCGCCGCAAAAAGCAATTGCGGCCCGTCCCCTCGATCGACCGCTATCGGCCACGGCATCACCAACCGCACGAACCTGGAGTACATGGCCCCGGCATGCGCTGGTCGACGACGCACACCGGATATGGATAATGCCGGCCGAGCAAGCGGGCGCTGCTGACGGACTGCTGTCAAAACCAGAGGCCGCAGTGGTGGGTGGTCTTTACGTTGATCGGTCGTACAGCCTCTGGAGCGAGCTTGAGCGCTGTGTTCGCCGTATCGAGACGGGGCCAGGTCATGCTGTGCCCGCCGTTGGGGTCGCCGGTTCTGATGAATCGGGTCCAGTAGCCGACGAGCTGGTCGGCCAGGCGTTGCTGGTGGGCGGTGAGCCGGGGGGCGTCCGGGAAGTCGAACAGGTAGGACGTCTCAGCTCCGTGCGCGGTGGCGGGCCGGACGTGGGCGGGCAGGGGCTGTCCGCTGGGGGTAGGCGCGGACGGGTCGGCGAAGACGTAGGTGTAGGTCCGCGCCTTCCTCGCGTGCTGACGGCCGGACTTCCAGGAGGGACAGATCCAGCCGCTGTCGCTGAACACCCGGCTGGCTGCCGCGGAGGGAGAGCGGAACCGTCGCGCCGGGTACTGCCGTTCGACGCGCGGCGCGGCCGCCCCGAAGGCGGTCTTCAGCATGGCCGCATACTGACGGGCGGTGATGCCCTCTGGGTGGACGGCCAACGTGAACTCCACGTGCTCGTCGTGGGTGTTGCCTTGCACAAGCGGCACGGCCGCCTGCTTACCAGTGGCGAACACCTTGGCCGGCTCCTGCGGAACGAGGCCGGTGCCGTAGGCGAGCAGCGGGAACCGGGCGGTGTGTGGCAGCAGCTCACCGGCGGTCTTGCGGCGCAGGCAGGCCACGTCGGCGCAGGACAGCTGCTCGGCCAGAGCCTGACCGGTGTCCCGGATGGTGCTGATCGGGTGCCAGGACGAGATCGCGCCGACGCCCGTGCCCATCGCTCCGGCCGGGTGGCTGGTCAGGCACGAGCCGCTTTGGACGATCGCCTGCTGGAAGAGGCCGCGGGCGGCCGGTGAGGTCATGAGGGTGCAGGTGCTCATGGCGCCGGCCGAGGCTCCGGCCAGGGTGACCTGGCCGGGATCGCCACCGAACGCGGCGATGTTGGCGCGCACCCAGCGCAGCGCCGCCACCTGGTCCCGCAGGCCGAAGTTGCTGCTGTCACCGAGTTCGGGATGGGCGAAGAAGCCGAACACGCCGAGCCGGTAGTTGAGCGTCACCACCACGACGTCTCCGGCCTTGGCCAGTCGGGCCGGGTCATAGATCGAGCCGGCGCCGGTGAGGAAACCACCGCCGGGTACCCAGACCATGACCGGCCGTCCCCTGCCGGGCCTGGCCGGCGTGGTCACTTCCAGGGTCAGGCAGTCTTCGCTTTTCGGCGTGCCCTTCGGCATGTCGGGCGCCTCCGGCTGCATGCACGCCGGACCCGCCTTCGTCGCGTCACGGGTCCCCGTCCAGGAACTCACGGGCTGCGGCGGCTGCCAGCGCCACTCACCAACGGGCGGGGCAGCGTACGGGATGCCACGAAACCGGCGTACCCCCTCCTGAACAGTCCCTCGCACCTTGCCCGAAGCCGTCGCGATGACGGGGCCGGAGTCTTCGCCAGAGACCGGCGCCCCACCCACTATCAGCGCCGTTACGCACGCTGGCACGGCAATGATCGTCGCCCTTTTACGGCCGATCATTCGCCACGCCCGCTTCGCTCGGCCTTCTTGCTGCCCCAGCCGGCCAGGAGCGCGCCGACGATGATCATCAGGGCGTAGCCCGACAGCCGCATCGGGAAGCCGCCGGGAGTCCAGCTCAGGAGCCCGGCGTTGTCGTGATCGGCCAGCAGTCGGATGCCGCCCTGTGCTCCCAGCACGAAAAGGAGCATGCCGCCGACCAGACCTGTAACGCGTTTCATGAGTCGCTCCCAGCCTCGAGGGGTGTGATCACGGATGTGCACGTCGTTATGGTGCAGTCGCACCATAACAGGAATTGGTACGCTCGCACCACAACGTGCGGCGGGCCCGCCGCGGCATGGGAGAGACGGACCCCGGATGCCCCGACAGGTGGATCACGACGCGCGCCGCCGCCAGATCGCGGAGGCAGTGTGGCGGCTGGCCACCCGCGGCGGGCTGGAAGATGTGACCTTGCGGCAGGTCGCCGCCGAAGCCGGGGTCTCCGCGCGGCTGCTGCAGTACTACTTCGGCACCCGAAGCCAGCTGCTGCTCGGCGCACTGGAGATCCTCAACACCGAGGGCGAGCAGCGCGCACGGCAACGCATCGCGCTCCTCGGCGAGGACCCCGGCATGCACGCGATCGTGCGCGGCGTGCTGCTGGAACTGCTCCCCCTCGACGAGGAGCGACGCAACCGGCATCTGGTGTACGTGGCGTACTTCGTGC
Source organism: Actinomadura vinacea (assembly GCF_039532545.1). NCBI lineage: Bacteria > Bacillati > Actinomycetota > Actinomycetes > Streptosporangiales > Thermomonosporaceae > Actinomadura > Actinomadura vinacea. The sequence goes on from NZ_BAAARW010000020.1 coordinate 489,265, forward strand.
GTTTCCTGGCCGACCCCGACCTGGCCGCGGCCGTCCACCAGACGCCACCCGCGTTGGAGAACCTGATCGCCGATCTACTCACCGGGGCACAGGAGCTCGGCCGGCTGCGCCCCGAGGTCGACGCCTCGGCCGAGGCCGCGTTCCTGGTGGCAGGAGCCGAGGGGCTGCAGGCCAGCGTCCTGCTCGGACAGCACACGCCCGAGCAGGCCGTGACCCTGATCGATCACCAGCTCAGCCGCATCTTCAGTCCTACGCCCGGTGACCCGCCCTCGGCGTGATCAGGCCGCCCATCACCCAAGGTGGTTCGCCTTATCCATGCCGCTTCGCGCCCTTGCCGTCACGCCGCACTTTTCCGGATTAAGGCTTTGGTGGCGTCGCTGTAGCTTTCCCGCCGACGCATCCGTGACCGTCCTGCAATTGCCCTCGTCGTGCCTTGGCGGCGTTGAGGCTGGTCTGGAGTCCTTCGACTTCGCCGAGCCGGCCGTTGGCGCGGGCCTCGGTGATGCGTTCGCGCAGGTTCTGGATGATCTCGATGAGTCGTGGTTTCTGGCGAAGACGAGCGGTCCGTGGTGGTTGAACGCCGTGGGCATCCTGCTGGGGTTGCTGTAGCGCCCATCAGTCGTCCGGTTCGAGTAGCCGTTCCAGGTCGAGCAGCGCTTCGGAGACGAGTACCGGGTCCATGTAGCCCTTGTGGTCGATCTGCACCTCCACCCGCTGGTTCGGGGACCATTTCGCGCCCGCGGCCTGGATGCCCGGGGTCAGCCGGATCGTGATGCCGCGCCTGCCGGAGCGGGAGATCGGAGTGCTGATCCGCTGCGACCAGCCGCCTCCCCCGGGTGCGTGGCGGTCCCAGCCCGCGCGTTCCAGGGCGAGCAGCCTGTCGACCGGGACGTTGTCGCCGTCGAACCGCTTGAGGCGTCCGGAGGCCGCCTCGTCACCGGTCAGGACGCGTACGGGCCGTCCAAGCTGTGCGAACGGCTGCACGATCTCGTAGTCGGCGAACACGTCCGACCACATCTCGAGAGTGTCGTGAAGGTGCAGGGGATGAGCTATGCCCACCTGTGCGCTCAGCGGGAAGGCTTCGTCGTTCACGTCGGCGCAGGTGCGGTCCTCGGCGAGACGGAAGAATGTGCGGGTGCCGTCCTCGTGCTCGCTCGACCACACCAGCCGACGCGCGAGGTGCCACATGAACGGCTGCTCGACCAGGCGCGACAGGAACTCCTCCCGCTGCCAGCGCCGCTGCGCCAGCATCGCCGCCTCCAGCCGCCCGATCTGCTCCGCGGCGGCCTTGCGCGCGAGCTTCTTCAGTTCCGAGAACCGCCGATAGGCGTCCGGGGCCAGCCGGGGATCGTCGCGAGCGCCGGGCTTGGGCAGGGACTTGCGGGGCCTGCCCATCTCGTCGGTGACGAACGGTACGAGCTGCTCGTCGAAACCCACCACGAAGCGGCGCGGACCGTAGTCGAGGGTCAGGCCCCCGTCGCTCTCCAGCCCCAGATCCGGCACGAGCCGGTCGGCGAGTTGCTCGCTGGTCAGACGCCGTTCCGCCGCGACCGCACTCATCCGTTCGCGGGCCTCAGCCCGCAGCCCGTCGTGCCGAGCCGTGCGCGCGAGGTTGTCCAGGTGCAGCAGGGCGAGGTCGCTGCCGATCTCGGCCAGGACGCCCAAGCCCTTGACGGCCCTGGCGTGCCCGCCTTCACCGGGCCACTTCCGGATCACGGGGGCCAGCCGCCGCACCGTCTCGTCGTCCCCGATCGCGCCGAGCGCGGTCAGCGCCCAGCCGTCCGCGGGCGGCATCCCGTGCGCGCACCACCGTTCGAACACCGCCCACCCGAACTCGGCGAGCGATCGCGGGTCGCACAGTTCGCGGACCGGTTCGACTCCGGGGTCGGGGTCGAAGGGCCTGGTCATCGCGAGCACGGTGAGCAGATGCCTGATGGCCGTGCGCGGCAGCGACAGGACGCTGTCACGCAGCCGCACGCGCGGGAACACGGCGGGCTCGGCCCAGACTCCGATCTTGGGCACGCGGCGCGGTACCAGGCTCTGCCGGTCGGACGACAGGAGTCTGTCCACCGCGTGCGCGATCTTGGGTTCGTACACTTCCCGGACGGTTTCGAGGAGGACGTCCCGGCCGTGCCGGACCGCGACGTGGTGCAGCGCCCACTCCGCCGCCCGCCGCCGTTCCCCGGGCTCGCCGAGGGCGTCGGGCACCAGCGGCACCGCGCCCGCCGTCCCGTGCCGTTCGAACCATCGCGTGGCGATCTTGCGGGCCTCCAGGAGCGCGCGGGCGGAGGCCGGCGAACCGCCGCTTGTGAACCGGAACAGCCGGTCTGCCATGACACGGGCGACGGCGGGGCTTCTCAACGGAAGCAGCGGCAGCACGTCCCCCGACCGCAGGGCCATGGCCAAGGCGTCCAGCTCGAAGCGGGCGACCGCGGCCCGCGCGCCGTCCTTGGGAAGCTTGGGCGCCTGTTCGGCCGCACCGAGTTCCAGCACCAGAGGGCGGACGAGTTCCTCGGGGGCCAGGGAGAACACGGCGAGCGACTTCCCCTGGACGCGGTTTCCCGAGCGGAAGTCCTCGAACATCGCCTGCCACGTCGCGGCATCGGTGTCGGGCGAAGGCGGGTCGAGGGTGTAGTAGTGATAGAGCTCCAGCCACTGCTGCCGTTCGTCCGCCTCCCAGATCACGCCCCGATCGTCGGGTGGTGTCAAGCCCTCGATGATGGCGGCCGGGCCGTCCTCACCGCGCGGACGCGTCCACGGGGGGTCGACCAGCAGGGGCGGGAGAGCGTTCGCCGGGGCCTCCGCCTCGTCATCCTCACCGGAGGCGCCGTCGGGCAGGTCGGGGAAGACCCGGACGTGCTGTTCCAGCAGGTCCGCCGCGCCCGCGGTGTCGGTCAGGATCCTGGCCGCGCGTACCGGGAACCGCCGCATCGCCACCGGAAGGGTGGTCTCCACGAACGGTTCCGCACGACGATCCAGCAGGAGACGGAACGCTTCATCGGACGGAAGCACGGCCAGGATCTCCAGCAGCTCCTTGCGGCGCTTCTCCGGGAGCAGCGGCAGGGCCAGCGCCTCGGCCAGGCGGGACGCGAACGGGGCCCCGACGGTCGCGGCCACGGCGAACTGGACCCCCGCAGGCAGATCGCGCAGGTCCAAACGAGCCCAATCGCCGAGCCGGTCGAGCTGATCGGCCGCCCCCAGGACGCTCCACAGCATCCACCTCCGGCCCGGGTCGGCGGGGGGTTCGGCACAGCACTCGTCCACCCAGTCCCGGCGGGTGGGCAGCAGGTAGGAGACCACGAGGCGTTGGCTCGGGGTCCGGCGGCGGGACGCCAGCCGCCGTTCCGCGTCCCGGTACTGGTCTTCGGAGGCCGCCGCGAGCATCGCACGGAGACGGTGCGCGGCCGCCGAGGCCCCGGTCTTCGCCGGACTGGTGATCTCGAATCTGTCGATCTGCAACCCGTGCCAGCCGGTCTGCGCGGCCCACTCCGCGAAGGCGCACGCGGCGAACGCGATCCCATGGTTGTGCGCCCAGGTATCGGTGAAGAAGATCTGGCGCACCCTGAAACGGGGGTGTGCGCAGGTGACCCCGGCCGCCGCCGCGGCGCTCTCCGGGGTGATGTCGCCGTCGAAGTACGCTCGTGCCGGTGCGGCCAAGGCGGCCGCCTCATCGCGCTCAGTCCCGCCCCGGGTCCAGGCCACGTCAGAGAGGGAGCGCTCAGTCCACTTCGCCAGATTGGCGGAGAGTACGTCGAAATCACGCTCGACCTTCACGGGACGTGCGCGGCCCCGCCCGCGCAGCGGGTGCAACCGCCGCTGCCACGTCTTCGGGACCTCCAGCACGTTCTCGGGATCGGTCATTCGTCGACACTACGACCGCACTCCGACATCGGGTCGATCTATCCGAGTACGGCTTCGATCAGGTGCGGCCAAGGCCGCGGCGAAGTGCGCCGCGGCGAGTTCCTCCGCGGTGGCGGCCCTGGCGGCGGGGACGCCCATGCCCTCGGCGAGGGCGACGAAGTCCAGGTCCGGACCTGACAGGTCGAGCCTGCTCTCGGCAGCCCGTACAACCGGCCGCCTGGTGAATTCACCCTGACCACATCGCCACTGTTAACCCTCAGCATTCAATATGTCGCTCAAGGTGCTCGATGCCAGACACTCATCGTCGTATCGGGCACTCGGAGGAGGCGGTCACATCGTGGGCACGGGGGCGGCAAGGGCGGCGCGCAAGGTCACGGCCGGGGTGGTGCCAGGCAGTTGGTCGGCGGCGGGAGAACTGCCGAAGGCCACGTGGCTGGCCACGAACACGGCGGTGTTGCTCGGCAACGGCAACGTGCTGCTGGCCGGTGGGGAGGACGCGCGGCGCAACGCGTTCGGCGAGGCGGCGGTGTACGACCCGGGCGTCAATGCCTGGAAGCCCACCGCGTATCTGACCACGACCCGCAGGCTGCACACGCTCACCCGCCTCGCTGACGGGCGGGTCCTGGCCGTCGGCGGGATCGGCGGGCCGTTCTCATTGCCGCCGGGCGAACTCGCCTCGGCCGAGATCTACGATCCGGCAACGGAAACGTGGACGCCGACCGGAAGCATGCACCAGGCTCGCTGGTTCCACTCCGCGACATTGCTTCCGGACGGAAAGGTGCTGGTCGCGGGCGGCGTCTCGATCCGCACCGCGGAGTCCTATCGGACACTGAACTCGGCCGAGCTGTTCGACCCGAATACCGGCACCTGGTCGCAGACCGGCCCGATGACCGACGTCCGGGCCTCGCACCCCGCCGTGCCGCTGCAGGACGGCCGGGTGCTGGTGGCCGGCGGCACGGTGATCGTCACGCGAGACGACGGCGCCGGGATCTCGCACTGCGAAACCTATGATCCCGCGAGCGGAACATGGAAGCCGACCGGGAACCTGGTCACGCCGCGGCTCGGCGCGGAGGCCGTGCCGCTGCCGGACGGCTCGGTGCTGCTGACCGGCGGCGGGCAGGGCATCTTCCTGGATTACTCCTACAGCCCCTACAGCATGTCCTCGACCGAGCGCTACGACCCGGCGACCGGCCGGTGGAGCGCGGCCGAGGACATGCCGTGGGGCCTGAGCTCCCACCGCGTCGTGCCGCTGCCGTCCGGAAAAGTGCTGGTGGTCGGGGGCACCGATGTCGGCTGCGTGGACGTCGGATACCGGGAGGCGTTCATCTACGACCCGGCCGCGCGAACCTGGAGCATAACCGGAGGGCTGAGCACAGGCCGCTGGGACTTCGCAGCCGTGGGGCTCGCCGACGGACGTGTACTCGCGGCGGGAGGCATCACGCTCGGCCCGCTGGCCACGGCCAGCGGCGCGGCTGTGGAACTGACCGACACGGCAGAGGTCTTCACCCCCTGACCGGCTGCCAGGCTCAGCGCCCCAGGTCCGCCTGCACCGCCCGTATGGCGGCGGCCGGTCCGCCACGGGGTCTCCAGATGATCACGTTGGTGCGACACACCGTACCGCCGCGGAACCGAAGTGCCGCGCCGCGGCCCTCAGCGCAGAAGCCGCACGGTTTCGCTCGTCTGGACCAGCAGGGAGCCGTCGCCCGGGATTGCGGGCTCCTCCTCGAACATCCGCGCGTCCTCGTCGGGAAGGGCGCCGATCGGCTCGCCGCACGTGTGCGTCCACCGGGTCCGGCCGGTCTCGGTATCCAGCGCGATGACCGTTCCGTCGTGGCCGATGAGGTGGACGACGCCGCCCGCGACGACCGGTGAACCGACCGGGCGGCCGGGCAGCGGGCTGGACCAGACCGGCTCGGCCGTCCGGGTGCTCATCGCGGTCAGCGCAGGACGGTGCCGCCGTCGACGTTGACGGTCTGCCCGTTGATCCAGGAGCCCTCGTCCGACATCAGGTAGGCGACCATTCCGGCGACGTCGTCGGCCTCGCCGTGGCGGGGGCTGCGGGTGCGGGCGAGCATGGCCTTGAGCATCTCCGGTGGCGCGCCCTCGCGGATCTCGGGGGTCAGGATGAGGCCCGGGGTGATGGCGTTGGCGCGGACGCCGTCCTTGCCCCAGCGGGAGGCGACATGGCGGGCCAGCGCGTTGATGCCCGCCTTCGTCACCGCGTAGGCGGGACGCTTGGGCTCGCCGGCGAAGGAGGCGATGGAGGAGGTGTAGACGATCGCGCCGCCGCCTCCGTCCAGCAGCCTCGGCACGGCGTGGCGGGTGACGAGCATGTGGCCGCGCAGGTTGACGGCGATGGTGCGGTCCCAGACCTCCAGGTCGATGTCGACGACGTCGGTGTCCTTGGAGACCGCGCTCATGTCACCGGCGTTGATGTGGACGGCGTCCAGCCTCCCGTACGTGCGCACGGTCGAGGCGATGAGCCCTTGGACGGCGTCGTCGTCGGAGATGTCGAACCGCATCGCGACCGCTTCGCCCTCGGCCTCGACGATGGCCGCGGCGGTCTGTTCGGCCCCCGCGCGGTTCACGTCCGCCACCACGACCTTGGCGCCTTCGGCGGCCAGCCGCCGCGCCGAGGCCGCGCCCAGTCCCGTCGCCGCGCCGGCCACCACCACGACCTTGCCCCTCAGACCCCGCTCCACCGCCACCCCTCCCGCCGAAATTGCATTCTGTGTCACGAGAATAACATTCTCGGCGTGGCTCGTCGCTAGCGGGTGAAGCGGGCCAGAAGGAGTTCGAGTCTGCGCTGGTGGGCCTCGCGAGGGAGCCTGGCGCCGCGCGTGAGCGTCACCAGGCCATGCAGCCCGGCCCAGAAGGTCTCGGTCAGTAGACCCAGGTCGTCGCCGCCCGCGTGCGGGCTGACGGCTTCGGCCAACTCGTCGAAGCCCGCGTGCAAGGCAGCCGGGGCGTCGGCGGTGGCGAACGGCAGATCGACGGCCTGATTGAACATCACGTCATAGAGAACCGGATGCCGGTCGGCGAACGCGGTGTAGGCCGCGCCGACCTCGGCGAGCGCACGGCGGACGTCCGGCGCCGCCGCCCGGGCCGCGCGCATTTCCCCGGCCAGGTCGGCGAAGCCTTCCACCGCGACGGCCACCATGATCGCGCCCTTGTTCTTGAAGTGGCTGTAGAGCACCGGCTGGCTGTACTCGACCCGCTCGGCCAGCCGCCGGGTCGTCACCGCCTCCCAGCCCTCGGCCTCGGCCAGCTCCCGGGCCGCCGTGATGATCAGCTTCTCCCGCTTCGCACGCTCGCGCTCCCGGCGCGCCTGTATCGACATGACTGAATCCTAGCAGCGCTAGCATTCCTGCCAACGCTTTGCTAGCCTCGTTCTCGTTCCTAGCAGCGCTAGATATTGGAGTGGACCATGCTCACCGCATCCGCCTACGGCCTTGCCATCGTCCTCAACCTGTTGTTCGTGCTCATCGGCGCCCGCTTCCTGCTCGTCCCCCGTGCCTCGGCAGCGGGCTACGGCGTCCCGGCCAAGCCGGACGGGGACGCCGCCTACCTGACGATCAAGGGCCTGCGGGACGGCGGCTACGGCCTGCTCGGCCTCGCCCTGCTGGCCTTCGCCGGTCCCGGCGCCGCGGGCTGGTTCATGCTGGTCACCGCCCTGCTCCCGCTCGGGGACACCCTGATCGTCCTGCGCAACGGAGGCCCCAAGGCGACCGCGTTCGGCGTCCACTTCGCGACCGCCGTGGTCATGCTCGTCAACGCCGCCCTGCTCTTCGCCCTCTGACCATGACGTTCAACCGCCGGCGCCGGTGCGGTGGATGTCCCAGATCTCGGTCTCCTCCTCCCGCCAGCGCTTCCAGAGCGCCTCGCGGCCCTGGCCGGGGTCCTCCAGAACCTCGATCTCCGGCCGCGTCAGCGGGATCAGCGCGAAGATCCGGAGCGGAATGTCCGCGCCGTCGGGCCAGACGGCGCCGTCGAACACCGAGAACCTCGTCTCGTTCCCATGCGGGTAGGAGTCGAACAGCAGGCCGTGGATCGCCGTGTCGGGGATCATCGGCTGCGGCGTCTGGATCCATTCGCCGAAGTCGACCGAGTCGTCGCCGCTCAGGAACCACCGGGCCACGAGCCGCACCAGGTGGTAGGCCTCCGATTCCTGGCCCGCCTGAAGGGAGCAGGCGAACTCGATCCGCGCACGCGCGCCCGGCTCGAACGGGACGCCCAGCGTCAGCGCCGTGTTCTGGAGCGGGTTGATCTGGTGAAAGGCGACGGCGAAGCCCTCACCATCGACCGGCGGCTGGAACCCGGACGCGGGCCCCAGGTGCCGCGTCGCGTGTTCGAGCATCGCGTTGGAGTAGCCGTTGGTGATCGGCGAGTCCATGACGTCCTTTCGGGTCGGGAGCGGCCGGAGATCGTCGCAGGCCGAGACGGCCCCCGCAACCGGCTGGCATGATCGCCGGACCATGTGGAAAGAACTGATCGAGGAGCTGTACGACGACGCGGGGTTCTCCGCACCCGCGTCCGGCACGGAGATCGACGAGATCGAGCGCCGGCTCGGACAGCCCGTGCCGGACGCGCTGCGCGAGCTGCTCCGGGAGACCGGCGGCGTCCTGGACGAGTACGGGTGCGGGGTGGTGTGGCCGGTGCGGGAGATCATCGAGCGGAACGCGGAGTTCCGCGCGAGCGAGGACTTCGCCGGGCTCTACATGTCGTTCGACCAGCTGATGTTCATCGGCGACAACGGCGGCGGCGACCAGTTCGCCTATGTCCGCGTCCCGGCGGGACGGCCCGACGACGTGTGGGTGTGGGACCACGAGACCGACGAGCGCAAACGCGTCGCCCTCTCCCTGGAGGACTACCTCCGCCGCCGCGCCGCGGGCGAGGGCGACGACTGGTACAAGTAACGCCAGGGCGATCTCGTCAGACCTTGACTACGCGAACCCGGCCCTGGACGAGCATGGCCAGATCATCTGGATCGCTGCTGAGAATCGCCACCGGGCCGGGTGCGAGTAGCGCGGTGGCGGCCACGAGCGCGTCGAGCGCATATTTGTGACCGTGCAGCGACGCACCGGCCAGTAGCTTGGAAGCCAAACGTGCGCTCTGTTCGGTCACCGGCAGGATCTCGATCCGGGACAGGACCCAGTCGAACCGGGGCTGAGGCGTCTTGGGATCACGGGCCTCGACGAGTGTCACGGCGCTGGTGACGACCGCGGCATCATCGAGGCGTGCCTGCTCCAGCATCGCCATGACCTGGCGATCATCACGTACCGCCTTCGAGAGCCCCTCCGAGTCGAGCACGAGGGTCTGGATGCTCACGCGGCACTGCCCCGGTGATCCTTCTCAGCTCCGTGCAGCGCGGCGCGTGCGTCGGCCATCTCCTCCGGGGTGAATTCACCGTACTGGCCGGTGTGCTCCTCGAGGAGCTCCCGCAGATTGTCGCGGCGGATCTGGCGCAGGACGGCGTCCTCGACGTAGGAGGAAAAGCCTCGCTTGCCCACCCGGGCGCGGACGGCCTCCACCGTGCCCTCGTGGAGGGAAGCGCTCACGCTGATGGCAGCCCCTTCACCAGGGGCGGGCACGTTCGACCTGCTCTCATCCATGTTTTCGAGATTAGCAAAACATTTGCCAATCCGGTCACTCATCGTCGTGGGCGCGGCGGTGCCCCCAGCCCTTGGGGTCGCCTCGCCGATCCCACCAGCGGGACGTGCTCAGGCCGGTGGGGGTTCTGCCGCGGCGTCCTTTCCCCCGCGCTGGGAGCTTTGCCGGACGGTCAGTTCGGCCTGCAGGACGATGTGGCGGCTCGGGAAGTCCTCGCCTCGGACGCGGCGCAGGAGGAGGTCGGTGGCGCGGCGGCCGATCTCGTAGGTGGGCTGCCGGACGGTGGTGATCGCCGAGCGGAGGCCGAGGATGGGGGCCATGTCGTCGAAGCCGACCAGGGCGATGTCGTCGGGGTAGCGCAGGCCGGCCTCGTCGAGGGTGTCGATGGTGCCGATGGTCATCAGGTTGTTGGCGACGAAGAGGCCGTCGGGCGGGTGCGGCAGGTTGAGCAGGCGGCGGGTCGCCTCGCGGCCGCCTTCGATGCGGAAGCCGCCGCTGACGATGAGGTTCTCGTCCAGGGGGAGGCCCGCCTGTTCGAGGCCGGCCTTGTAGCCGGCGAGACGGGACGAGCCCGTGGTGGTGCCGGGGCGGCCGGCGACGAGGCCGATGCGGCGGCAGCCCTGTTCGGCCAGGTGGAGCGTAGCGTCCTTGGCGGCGCGGTGGTTGTCGACGGTGACGCGGTCGAGTTCGACCGCGGGCAGCCAGCGGTCGACGGTGACGACGGGGATGTTGCGGTCGGTCAGGAGGTCGACGCGGGTCTCGTGGGACGCCGGGGAAACCAGCACGCCCGCCATCTGCTCGGCGGCGGCGACCTCCAGGTAGCTCAGTTCCTTCTCGGGGTCCTCGTCGGCGTTGGCGAGGACGACCGAGTAGCCCGCCTCGCTGGCGGCGTCCTCGACGCCGCGGACCATCGAGGTGAAGAACGGGTTGGTGATGTCGGAGATGATGACGCCGAGCACGGTGGTGGCCTGGCGGCGCAGGTTGCGGGCCTGGTGGTTGGGCCGGTAGCCGAGTGAGGAGACGGTCGCCAGCACGCGTTCGCGCAGGTCGGGTGCGACCCGGTCGTCGCCGTTGAGCACGCGCGACACCGTCGCCGGGGACACGCCGGCCGTGCGGGCGACGTCCCTGATCGTGACGTACGACATCCTCTGCCCTCCCGGTGCACTCCCCAGATCATCCCGTATCGGGGTATTGACAGAGCGCGCACACGTATCTAGCTTCTGGGAAATCGATTTCGGAATCGTTTTCTCAGACTACAGCGCGGGGAGTCGGCGTGGCGCGGATCGGACTACTCACCATGTCGGACGGGCGGGACTTCGTGGCCCGCGACGTCCAGGACTTCGTCGATCGGGCCACCGGGAACCTGGCCGGTACCCTGCGCGCGGACGGCCACGAGGTGCTGGTGGCCGAGACGGTCTGGACGAACGAGCTGGCCACCGCCGAGGCCCGGAGGATCGCGGCGCGGCGGCCCGATCTGACGATCTTCCACTATACGGTGTGGGCGTTCCCGCACTTCACGATGCTGGCGGCCGATTCCACGCCGGGGCCGCTGCTGCTGGTCGGCAACATCGATCCGCAGTATCCGGGAATGGTCGGCATGCTGGCGGGCGGCGGCGCGCTCGACCAGATCGGGCGGGTGCACTCGCGGGTCTGGGGCGATGTCGGCGAGGACGGCACGAGGCGCAGGCTGCTCACACAGATCAGGGCGGCGACCGCCGTGAGCCGGTTGCGCGGGTCGACGTTCGGCCGGATCGGCGGCCGGCCGATGGGCATGTACACCGCCGTCGCCAACACCGACCAGTGGATGGACACCTTCGGCGTCGACGTCGAGGAGATCGACCAGTGGGAGATCGTCCGCCGGTCGGAGCTGGTGGACCCCGGGCGGGCCGCCAAGGGCCGCGAGTGGCTGGAGCGGCTCGGCAACGTCCACTACGACGGCGACCGGCTCACCCCGGACAAGCTCGAACGGCAGATCCGCTCGTACTACGCGATGCGCGAGCTGATCGAGGAGTGGAACCTCGACTTCTCCGGTATCAAGGGCCAGCCCGAGCTGACCACCCATTTCGCCACGATGGACGTCGCCGAGGCCTTCCTGAACGACCCCTACGACTGGGACGGCCCCAAGGAGACGCACGTCACCGCGACCGAGGCCGACATGGACGGCGCGCTGACGATGCAGATCCTGAAGCTGCTGACGGGCGATCCGGTGCTGTTCGCGGACGTGCGCCACTACCACGCCGACAAGGACGTCTGGGACCTGTGCAACTCGGGCCAGCACGCCACCTGGTACGCGGCGCGCAGTGACGACCCCGCCGAGAACCTGGCCCGCACGCGCTTCTACCCGGAGGTGTTCTACTTCCCGGCCGGCGGCGCGTCGGTGCACCATCTCGCGGCGCCGGGCCGGGCCACGTTCGCGCGCCTGACCCGGCTGGACGGCCGCTACCGGATGCACGTGATGCGCGGTGACTTCGAGCAGTACGACGACGCCACCAACGACGCGATGATGAGGCAGTCCACGCTGGAGTGGCCGCACGCGTTCGCCCGGCTGCGCGCCCCCGCGGAGGAGTTCCTGTCCCGGTTCGGGTCCAACCACATCCACGCCGTGCCGGGCGAGCACGTGGCGGAGTTGCGCGCGGTGTGCGACCTGCTCGGCGTCGACTTCGACGGTTTCGGGGACGCGGGCCATGACGGGTGAGGTCGTGCTGGCGATGCGCGGCATCACCAAGCACTTTCCCGGTGTGCGGGCGCTGTCGGACGTCGAGCTGACCGTGCGCGCGGGCGAGGTCGCGGCGCTGCTCGGCGAGAACGGCGCGGGCAAGTCGACGCTGATGAACGTCCTGGCCGGGGTGCACGCCGACTACGGCGGGACGATCGAGGTCGCGGGCGGGCCGGTGTCGGTCCACTCGCCCAAGGACGCCCGGCGGCACGGCATCGCGATGATCCACCAGGAGCTGAACCTGGTGCCGGAGCTGTCCATCGCCGAGAACCTGTTCCTCGGCCGCGAGCCGCGCACCGGGCGCGGCACGCTGGACCGCAAGGCGATGGACGCGCGGGCCGTCGAGCTGCTGGCCGGGCTGGGCCTGAAGCTGCCGCCGCGGCGGCTCGTCCGGCAGTGCCGGATCGCCGAGCAGCAGCTGATCGAGGTCGCCAAGGCGCTGAACAGCGACGTGCGGATCCTGGTCATGGACGAGCCCACCTCGGCGCTGGCCGACGCCGAGGTGCGGCGGCTGTTCACCGTCATCCGGGATCTGGCCGCGCGCGGCGTCGCGGTCATCTACATCTCGCACCGGTTCGAGGAACTGGAGGAGATCGCCGACTCGGTCACGGTGCTGCGCGACGGCACCTGCATCGGGCGGCGGGAGATGGCCGGGGTCGAGCGGGACGAGCTGATCCGGATGATGGTCGGCCGCCCGCTCGGCGACCTGTTCCCGCGCGCGGAGTCCGAGCGCGAGGGCGAGGAGGCGCGGCTGACGGTCGAGGGCCTGACGCTGCGTCCCGACCCGGGCAGCGGGCGGACGCCGCTGCACGACGTGGCCTTCACCGTCCGGGCGGGCGAGATCGTGGGGCTGGCCGGGCTGATGGGCGCGGGCCGCACCGAGGTGCTGGAGGCGCTGTTCGGGGTGCATCCGCCGCGCACCGTGTCCGGGCGGATCTCCCTGGACGGCCGCCCGTACCGGCCGCGCACGCCGCGGCACGCGATCCGGCGCGGCCTGGCGCTGGTCGCCGAGGACCGCAAGGCGCAGAGCCTGGTACTGGACGGCACCGTGCTGTTCAACACCAGCCTGGCCGCGCTGGGCCGGTTCACCCGGCTGGTCGTCGACCGGAAGCGGGAGCGCGCGGCCGTCCAGGAGAAGGTCACCGACCTGCGGGTGAAGACGCCCGGCCTGAACGCGGTCGTCGGCCACCTGTCGGGCGGCAACCAGCAGAAGGTCGTCCTCGGCAAGTGCCTGCTCACCGAGCCGAAGGTGCTGCTGATGGACGAGCCGACGCGCGGCATCGACGTCGGCGCCAAGGCCGAGATCCACGCGCTGATGAACCGGCTGGCCGGGGAGGGCGCGGCCGTCCTGGCGGTGTCGTCGGAGCTGCCCGAGCTGATCGGGATGTGCGACCGGATCCTGGTGCTGTGCGAGGGCCGGCTCACCGGCGAGCTCCACCGCGACCCGGCGCGCGGGCCGGCGGCCACGCAGGAGGCGATCCTGGCCGCCGCGATGTCCCGCGAGGCCGTGCTGAAACGATCTGAGGACGCGACCGAATGACCGACATCATCACCTCCAAGGCCGATCCGCCGTCCGGCAAGGACCCCGGTCCTGGGCGCGCGCGAAGGCTGCCGGCGATCGGCTCGCTGCAGGGGTACATCGGCCTGCTGCTCGTCATCGCGCTGGGCATCGCCACCAAGGGCGACGTGTTCCTGAACGAGACGAACCTGACCAACGCGATCGGCGCGTTCTCCTCCCGGGGCATCCTGGCCGTCGGCGTCACGCTGGTCATCCTGACCGCCGGGATCGACCTGTCGGTCGGGTCGGTGCTGGGCTTCTGCTCGATGACCGCGGCGATGCTGCTGGTCCACCAGGACATGCCGCCGTGGCAGATCGTCCCGGTGTGCATGCTGGTCGGCGCCGGGTTCGGGCTGCTGAACGGGATCGGCACCACCTGGCTGGGCATCCAGTCGTTCGTCATGACGCTGGCGATGCTGTCGATCGCGCGCGGCCTGGACCGGCAGATCAGCGACAACGTCAGCGTCGGCACCCAGATCGTCGGCTCGGACGGCAAGCTGAGCCCCAACTCGGAGGCGTTCGCGAGCCTGGGGACGCCGGGCAACAACGTGCTGGAGGGCTTCCCGCTGCTGGGCTCGGCCGGGATCTACTACCCGGTGCTGGCACTGATCGTCGTCTGCGTGGTCTTCCACCTCATCCTGTCCAAGACCCGGTTCGGGCGGCACGTCTACGCCGTCGGCGGCAACCCCACCGCCGCGCGGCTGTCGGGCATCAACGTGACCGGCGTGACGATCGCGGTGTTCGCGCTGTCGGGCATGCTCGCCGGGTTCGCCGGGCCGATCGACGCCGCCTACAGCGCGTCCGCCGACCCGCAGGCGGGGACGTCCTACGAGCTGGACGCGATCGCCGCCGCGGTGATCGGCGGGACCAGCCTGGCGGGCGGCAAGGGCACCATCGCCGGCACGTTCATCGGGGCGCTGATCCTGACCCTGCTGGACAACGTGCTCGGCCTGAACGCGGTCAGCGACAACTGGCAGCTGGTCATCAAGGGGCTCATCGTCGTCGTGGCCGTCGTCCTGCAGCGGCCCGGCTTCCTCACGGGCGCGGGCCGTCCGGTGCGGCGGCTGGCCGGGCGGGGACGCGGCGGCGGCGAGGCGACGGCACCGAGCGGCGAGGCCCGGGGCTGACCCCGAGGCCGCGCATTCCGAGGAGGAGCACAACCATGAAACCCACCCCCCACCGGCTGGTCTCGTCCCTCGCGCTGGCGGCGCTGGCCTTGGCGACGGCCGGCGGCTGCGCGTCCAAGGCGCCGAGCGCGGCCGACCGCGACGACGGCCGGTTCATCGTCGGGTACTCGCAGTCCAACAACGCCGAGCCGTACCGGGCCCAGACGAACCTGCAGCTGAAGCACTACCTGAAGGCCCATCCGAAGATCAAGCTGCTGCCGATCGCGGACGCGAAGCAGAACAGCGCCACCCAGGTGAGCCAGGTGCAGCAGTTCATCCAGCAGCGGGTGGACGTGCTGATCGTCTCGCCGACCGAGCCGGCGCCGCTGACCGCGGCGGTGCAGCAGGCGTGCCAGGTCAGGATCCCGGTGATCATCCTGGACCGCACCGTCAACACCGACTGCCACACCGCGTTCATCGGCGGCGACAACTACGAGATCGGGAAGAAGGCCGGGGAGGCGGCGGTCAAGGAGCTGCCCGACGGCGGCGACGTGGTGGAGCTGCGCGGGCTGCTGTCCAACCAGCCGCAGATCGACCGGAACAAGGGCTTCAACGACGCGATCAAGGCCAACTCCAAGATCAAGGTGATCGAGGCGCGGGAGGCCAAGTGGCTCAAGGAGGCCGCCGTCCCGATCATGCAGCAGTGGCTGTCCCGGCATAAGAAGATCGATCTGGTGTACGCGCACAACGACCCGATGGCGCTGGGCGCCTACCTGGCGGCGCGGGCGCAGAACCGGCAGGGCCAGCTGAAGATCATCGGCATTGACGGGCTGGCGATCCCGGACGGCGGCATCCGCGCCGTCCAGCAGGGGCAGCTCGCCACCACGTTCGTCTACCCGACCGGCGCCAAGGAGGCGGTCGACACCCTCGCCGCGATCCAGCAGGGCAAGCAGGTCGGCAAGAAGCAGACACTGGGCACGACCCAGGTGACCAAGGAGAACGCCAAACAGCTCTACCAGCAGTACGACATGTCAGGAAAGGCGAACTAGCCGCGCCCCCGGCCACCCCGCGACACACGAAGGACGGACCATGGACCTGCTGCTCGGCGTCGACATCGGCACCTCCGGCTCCAAGGGCGTGCTGGTCACGCCCGGAGGCGAGGTCGTCGCGACCGCGACCCGCGACCACGCGGTGTCCAGCCCGCACCCGGGCTGGGCCGAGCACGACGCCCGCACGGTCTGGTGGGACGACTTCGCCGCGATCGCCCGGGAACTGCTCGCCGCCCCCGCGGCGGCGGCCCCGGGCGCGCGGGTCGCGGCGGTCGGGCTGAGCGGGATCGGGCCGTGCGCGCTGCCCGCCACCGCGTCCGGCGAGCCGCTGCGCCCGGCGATCCTGTACGGCGTCGACACCCGCGCCGTCACCGAGATCGCCGAGCAGACCGAGCGGTACGGTGCCCGGACGATCCTGGACCGGGCCGGCTCGCCGCTCACCTCACAGGCGGTCGGGCCCAAGCTGGCCTGGCTGCGGCGGCACGAGCCGGAGGTCTGGGCGAAGACCCGGCGGCTGTTCATGGCCAGCTCGTACCTTGTGCACGAGCTGACCGGCGCCTACGTTCTCGACCACCACTCGGCCAGCCAGTGCACCCCGCTGTACGACGCCGCCGCCAACGCCTGGATCGAGGACTGGGCCGAGGAGATCGCACCGGGCCTGGAGCTGCCGCCGCTGCTCTGGCCCGGTGAGATCGCCGGGACCGTGCACGCCACCGCCGCCGTCGCGACCGGCCTGCCCGAGGGCATCCCGGTGATCGCCGGGACGGTCGACGCGTGGGCCGAGGCCGTCTCGGTCGGCGTGACCGCGCCCGGCGACACGATGCTGATGTACGGGACGACGATGTTCCTGGTCCAGGTGCTCGCCGCGCGCCGCACCTGGCCCACGCTGTGGGGCACCGCCGGGGTCGAGCCGGGCACCTACTGCCTGGCCGCGGGGATGGCCACGTCCGGGGCGATCACGTCCTGGCTGAGCGACCTCACCGGACGCCCTTACGCCGACCTGATCGAGGAGGCGCGGGGGATCGAGCGCGGCTCCGAAGGGCTGCTGATGCTGCCGTACTTCGCGGGCGAACGGACCCCGCTGTTCGACCCGGCCGCGCGCGGCGTGGTCGCCGGGCTGACGCTGCGCCACGGCCGCGCGCACCTCTACCGGGCGGCGCTGGAGGCGACGGCCTACGGCGTCCGGCACAACCTGGAGGCGATGCGCGAGGCGGGCGCCGGGACGGGCGAGGAGGCCCGGCGGCTGGTCGCGGTGGGCGGCGGCACCAAGGGCAGCCTGTGGCCGCGGATCGTCTCCGACGTGCTGGGCCGCCCCCAGATCATCCCGACGTACACGATCGGCGCCGCCTACGGGGACGCCCTGCTGGCAGGCCGCGCGGCGGACCTGATCTCCGACCCGGGCGCCTGGAACCCGCCCGCCGGCACCGTCGAACCCGACGAGGAGGGCGTCCGCGTCTACGACGAGCTGTACGAGCTCTACCGCGCCCTCTACCCCGCGACTTCCGACATCGTTCACGCGCTCGCCGCCCGCCAAAAGTGAGCAGCGCAAGGCATGTGGTACTGTTCTCATCAGTTGCGGTTCCCATGACTTGTGTGCGCCTGCCGGTTTCTCCGCAGGCGCATTTTTTGTTGATCTGGATTCTCCGGATGGGCTCGATCGCGGCTACCCGATCCCGCACGGTGCGGGGCGGGAGGACCCATAAGGAGTGCACATGGCCACCGGTACCGTTAAGTGGTTCAACGCGGAAAAGGGCTTCGGCTTCATCGAGCAGGACGGCGGCGGCGCCGACGTCTTCGCCCACTTCTCCAACATCGCCGGGAACGGCTACCGCGAGCTGCAGGAGGGCCAGAAGGTGTCCTTCGACATCACGCAGGGCCAGAAGGGCCTGCAGGCGGAGAACATCACCCCCGCCTGACCGGCGCACACGCTTCACCCAAGCTGAACCGCACAGGTTCACGCTGACTCACGTGTGGCGGCGGAGCCCCGGTGCTCGCGCCGGGACTCCGCCGCCGCCCGTTTCCATCCATGGTCCGTTCTTGAGATCTCTTCGCAGGACTTTTCGTCCGGCCCCGTGTTCGCTCCGGGCCCGGCGGCGGAGTACTCCTCGACACGTACCGCCCGAGGAAGGCATTCCGCTTGTCCGCTGACGTTCGACCCGCGACCTTCGCGGCCCTGGATCTCCCCTCCCCGCTCCTGAAGGCGCTGACGCGCCAGGGAGTCACCGAGCCGTTCCCCATCCAGGCGGCCACCCTGCCCGACGCGCTTCAGGGACGCGACGTCCTCGGCCGCGGCCGTACCGGCTCGGGCAAGACCCTCGCGTTCGGGCTGGCCATGCTCG
Source organism: Actinomadura vinacea (assembly GCF_039532545.1). Classification (NCBI taxonomy): domain Bacteria; kingdom Bacillati; phylum Actinomycetota; class Actinomycetes; order Streptosporangiales; family Thermomonosporaceae; genus Actinomadura; species Actinomadura vinacea. Next base: position 507,504 of record NZ_BAAARW010000020.1, read on the forward strand.
CCCGCACCGCCGGCCGGCGCGCCGAGCCCGGCCGCCCGCTGGCCCTGGTGCTGGTCCCCACCCGTGAACTGGCACAGCAGGTCACCGAAGCGCTCACCCCGTACGCCGAGGCCGTGCGGCTGCGGCTGGCGACCGTCGTCGGCGGGCTGTCGGTCAACCGCCAGGCGAGCGCGCTGCGGCGCGGCGCCGAGATCGTGGTCGCCACGCCCGGCCGCCTCACCGACCTGATCGAACGCGGCGACTGCCGGCTGGGCCGGGTCGCCGTCACCGTCCTGGACGAGGCCGACCAGATGGCCGACATGGGCTTCCTGCCCCAGGTCACCAGGCTGCTCGACCAGGTGCCCGGCGACGGGCAGCGGATGCTGTTCTCCGCGACCCTGGACCGCGACGTCGACCGGCTGGTCCGCCGCTTCCTGCACGCCCCGGTCACGCACTCGGTCGACCCGCCCGCCGGCGCGGTCACCACGATGGAGCACCACCTGCTGCACGTCACCGAGGACGACAAGCACGACACGACCGCGAGCATCGCCGCCCGCGACGGCCGAGTGATCATGTTCGTGGGCAAGAAGCACGCCGCCGACCGGCTCACCCGCAAGCTGACCGCCCGGGGCGTCCAGGCCGCGGCGCTGCACGGCGGCAAGTCGCAGTCCCAGCGCAACCGCGCGCTGGAGGGCTTCCGGTCCGGGACGCTGACCGTGCTGGTCGCCACCAACGTCGCCGCACGCGGCATCCACGTCGACGACCTCGACCTGGTCGTCAACGTCGACCCGCCCGCCGACCACAAGGACTACCTGCACCGCGGCGGGCGCACCGCCCGCGCCGGACAGTCCGGGACGGTCGTCACCCTCGTGCTGCCGGAGCAGCGCCGCGACATGGACCGCCTGATGACGGCCGCCGGGATCAGGCCGCGCACCACCCGGATCCGTCCCGGCGACGCGGAACTGGCCCGGATCACCGGAGCCCGCACGCCCTCCGCCGCCCCCGTCGCCGCCGCCCCCGCCAAGCCGTCCGGGAGCGGGAACACCTCCCCCCGCAAGCGGAAGCCGCGCGGCGAGCGCACGCGCCACTCTGCCCCCGCCCCGCGTGGACGTGCGCCGCGCCGCAAGGTGTCGTCCCAGAACACGTGAGCGGGCGTCAACAACTACCTGCCCGGACCAGGACATCGCCCGCGTCCGTGCGGTAGTAGAGGACCGACCTCCCGGCACGCCGCCGTCCCACCAGTCCTGCGTCCAGCAGCACCTTGAGATGGCGGCCCACCGACCCCAACGCCTGCCCGGTCAGCGCCACCAGCTGCGTCGTGCTCTTGGGCTCCTCCAGCAGGACCAGGACGGTCGCACGCCCGGCGCCCAGCAGCCGTCCCAGCGCTGCGGGCGCCGCCGCCCGTCCTGCCTCGGCCAGCACGCCCGCGCATGGGTACACGACGGCGTACCGGCACGGCTCGTCCCACGCCACCCAGCCGAAGCGCGGCGTGACCGGGACGAGGAACAGCCGCGAGCCGGAGATATCCCTGGGCGGGTAGTCATGCACGTTGATCTGCAACCGGCCCCCGCCGAGCCAGCGCGTCCCCGGGCGCAGATCGTCCAGCACCGCAGCCCAGCCGTCCCGGCCCATCCCACGGGTCCGCGCGACGATATCGGCCTCTAGGATGCGGCGGCGGCGCGGCCAGTCCGGCAGCACCGTCTCCGTCCAGATCCACTCCAACAGGCCGGCGGCGCGCTCGGCGATGTCGTGCCGCCGCAGCCGATCGGGCAGCGGACGCTCCAGCGCCATCACCAGATGCGCGCGGCACACCTCCGGCGGCGTCTCCAGGACGCGCTCCAGCTCCTCATGGAACGTCGGCTCGGCCTCACCCGACGGCGGCGGAGTGAGAAAGTCGGCGTTCCAGCGCCGTCCCAGCGCCGCCTTGACGATCAGCGCGGTGATCGGGTCGGCGGCCAGCCGCTCCCGGTACGCGGGCAGACGCGTCCCCACCCAGTCGCCCGGATGGGCGTCGGTCCCCCGCTCCAGGGCCTTCAGGCACGCCACCGTCTCCGCGAGCGGCGAGATCACGAACCGGCTCCGCGCCAGCGTGTCCGAATCGACCTGCCAGAAACCCATATGTTTCGCCCCCTCGCGAAACATTAACGGCGCGATCCCCGCCCTCAGGACACTCCGGGCATGCGCACCTACCGGGAGCTGTTCCGCTCCCCCGAGTTCACCCCGCTGTTCGCGACCGCCGGCGCCCAGGTCGCCGCCATGACCGTCAGCGGGCTCGCCCTCGGCACCCTCGTCTACCAGGCCACCGGATCGCCGCTGCTGTCGGCGCTCAGCATGTTCGGCCAGTCCCTGGTCCAGGTGATCGGCGCGGCCACCCTGCTGTCGTCCGCCGACCGGCTCCCGCCGCGCGCGGCCACCACCGCCCTGGCCGTGGCCTCCGCCGCCGGCACCGCCGCGCTCGCTGTCCCCGGCCTGCCCGGCTGGGCCGGGGTCCTGGTCGTGCTCGCGCTCGGGCTGGTCGCATCCGTCGGCGGCGCGGTCCGGTACGGCCTGCTCAGCGAGATCCTCCCCAGGGACGGCTTCCTGATCGGCCGCTCGGTGCTCAACATGACCGCCGGAACCGTCCAGATCTGCGGCTTCGCGCTCGGCGCCGCACTCGTCGCCGCGCTCTCCCCGCGCGGCACCCTGCTCACCGGCGCCGGCCTCTACCTCACCGCCGCGGCCATCGCCCGCCTCGGCCTCTCCCCGCGCCCGCCGCGCGCCGCCGGACGGCCGTCGATCGCCGCGACGTGGCGGACCAACGCGGCACTTTGGTCGTCCCCACCCCGCCGGTACGTCTACATCGCCCTGTGGGTGCCGAACGGGCTGATCGTCGGCTGCGAGGCGCTGTTCGTCCCGTACACGCCGCAGAACGCGGGCGTTCTGCTTTCAATCGCCGCGCTGGGAATGCTCGTCGGCGACACCGTCACCGGACGGTTCCTCCCGCCGCTCTGGCGGGAACGCCTCGGCCCCTTCCTGCGACTCCTGCTCAACGTCCCGTACCTGGTCTTCCTGCTCAACCCCACCCTCCCCATCGCCGCCGCGGCCGTGTTCATAGCCTCGATCGGCTACTCGGCCACGCTGCTCCTACAGGAACGGCTGATGGCCCTGACGCCCGCCGAGTCACAGGGCCAGGCACTCGGCCTGCACTCGTCCGGCATGCTGGCCATGCAGGGCGTAGGCGCCGCCCTGGCCGGAACTGTCGCCGAACACACCTCCCCCGCGACCGGCATGGCGGTCATGGCCGCCGCCTCCATAGCCGTAACCCTGGCCCTGGCCCCCGCCCTGAGCCGTGACCTGGCGCGCCCCACCACCGGCCTCCTATGATCCGATTCCCCTCCCCAGGAGCCCGGCATGGACTCGTCGCGTTCGGACCTCGACCGCCGGATCACTCGCGTGCTGGAGAAGCCGATCGTCCGCAATACAACGACGGCAAGAAGTACACCGAACGTCGCCGCGCCAACCTTCTCAATGCCGACCTCGGCGCCTTCGCGTTCGCCCGCACACCGCCCACCGGGCAGCCGGCCTCCTACGCCACGGTCTTCTTCCACCGGGACGGCTTCTCCGGCAGCGTGACGCTCAACTACGCGACCCCAGGGACGACGACGGTCGAGCAGGCCCAGGCACTGGCCGTCCAGGCGGCGCAGGCGGTCTCTGTGCGGCTGCCGAGCAAGAAATAATCAGAGTCTGAGCCGCGCCCAAACGAATTTCCCACCCCCTTCCACCGGCCGTACACCCCATGCGTCGCAGATGCCCGCAATTGTCGACAGCCCTCGGAGAACGCCTTCTCTGTGTGCTATCTCGCCACCATCTCTCAGGGGACAGCGTCCCCAGGAGAAGGAATGGACTGAGCAAGGTGCAGTGACACAAAGCCACGCGCAGTTCGGAGAACGGCGGGCACTGCGTCGAGGTGGCCTCGGCGCCCCGGACCGTCCTGATCCGCGACAGCAAGGATCCGCACGGGCCTTGGTTCCTCCTACGCCGGTCGGAGTTCCGGCGCCCGACCGAGGCGATCAAACGGGTCTAGCGGCGTGGAGGCCCCGGCTCCAGCCGGACCTCGGGTCTACTCGGGTGCACGGGACCCGGCACACCTGCGGGTCGCTGCTCGCCGCGCTGGATGTTTAGGATCTTTGGATGAGAGACGATCCAGGCGAGCCGGTCTTCGTCCGCTCCAAGTGGGGCGCAAACAACTACGTCTTCAACTGGAGGAACCCCGTCGGACGGGTTCTCATCGTGGTGACGCTCCTCGCGGCGATCGTGGTGCTCGGCTCGCTCTACGCGAGCTAAGCGACACGCGTACAGCCCGCTGACCCGCATGGCGGGGGGCGGCGGCGCCGAGCCGCCGGCCCAGCAGGCTGCCGATCCAGATATCGCGACCTCGACCGTCAGCGGCAAGCAGATCAACCTGGCGACGAGGCGGTAGCCGGTCAATTGCTGCTGTCATTATCGTTCGCGAACCCGTGATCCAGGCATTCCGGCCACGCACTTGACAGTAGACATCCCATTCACCCAAGATGCCGCATAGGCTTGATTGGTCGCTGCTCGTGATATAACCGAATTGAAGGGGACTGGGTTCCGTGGACAAATTCTTCTGGCACGGCCATGACACGCGAACCCTACTGCCGGATGACTGGGAGGACCAGGTACGGTCTGTGACATTGTCGCGTGTCAGGCACCTGGACAGGGGCCGGGCTTCGACCTCCCGAGAATCCGATGACGTTGGCAAACTGCGACGCGGCCGGGTGCCGGGGACTGCCGTGCGGGATGAACTTCCCTGGTTGGACAAGCTCTACCGCACGACCTTCCTGGATATGGCAGAACACCTCGCCGGTGAGCCGGTGTCCCCCGCCGAAGACGTACGCTACGGCGTCGTCCTCAACGTGGCCATCGGCACCGACATGCGGCTGGAGTGCCACGTAGACTCCAACCCGGTCGAAGGCCTGCTGTTCCTGACGGACCACCCACGGCAGGCCGGCGGAGAACTGGTCATCGGGCACAACCCAGAAGCCCGAAGTGCCGCGGAGGTCGATGCGGACTGCTCAACCATTATTCCGGTCGCCGGGCATGCACTTTTCTTCCGCGGGAGCGATAATCCGCACTACGTCCGCTTCCTCAAGAACAATGACGACATCCGGATCGTGGCCGCAATGAACTATTACACAGAAACAGTCCCGGAAAGCTCTCGTCCGGCCGAGATCAATCAGTACCTCTTCGGGGAAGAGTAGCTCGCGCCGCCCAATATCCCAGGCCGTAGTCGGACACCTAGCGCGATGATCATGGGAGGGACGCGTGGGAGCAACGCGGCCACGTCAACACAACGATGAGCCACAGCCCTCGCCGGGTGTCTTCGAACGGATCACAGAGCCCTCACCACCGCCGGCCGTACCACCCGGATGGCGCATCGCACCACCTGACTTCGTGGGAGTCGGAACCATGAAGTCAGGAACCACCTGGTGGTGGACCTTGCTGACCGGACACCCCGCCATCGTCTCTCCCCGCGAGGCGCAAGCAGCCGCTCAGCCCCGCTCCCACGACCCGCGTACACAGCAACGGCAGATCTACCGCGCCAAGGAGATCGACTTCTTCAACCACTTCGGCGCGGTCGAAGACATCAACCCCGCCGACTATCACCGCTACTTCCCTCGCCCAGACCACACGATCGCTGGTGAGTGGACGCCGCGATACATCTACGACTGGTGGACACCGCCGATGCTCAAGGCCGTCGCCGCACAAGCCAAGCTGCTGGTACTGCTGCGCGATCCGCTGGAGCGACTGGCCTCGGCCCTGGGATTCCACCGGGCCTTGTCCCCGCACCAGCACCCGGCCACTGCCATCAACCACCAATTCCACCACGCGCTGTATGGACAGCAACTGCACAGACTGCAGGACAGTTTTCCTCGAGAGCAAATCCTGGTACTGCAGTACGAACAGTGCGTCGCCGACCCGCAAGGGCAGGCGCGGCGCACTTTCGAGTTCCTGGGGGTGGAGCCCGAAGCCTGGCAGCCGGACCTCGCGGCCCGCCGCCAGGTCGGCCCATCGTTTCCCAAACCCGAACTCAACCAGGCCACCCGCGAGGCATTCTGCCGGGCAATTGCACCCGACATCACCCAGCTCCTGCGCGACTTCCCCGAAATCGACACCACACTGTGGCCGAGCATCGACCACCTCCCCCTGCGCTGTTGCTGACGACCCGCTGACCAGCGCGAAGAAGATCGTGTACATACCCGGCCGCCCACGCAGCGAGACACCGGTTCTTCAACACGCACCAAGGACCGTTCCGTATCCCGCGGGCGGTTACTTGGTCATGATGACCGTGTCGTGATCGACCCGGCACGAGGACTTCCAGGCCGCCGGTGCGGCCCAGGCGCGGCCTGGACGAACATTCGTCCAGGTGACCGGTCTCAGTTGGTTTCGGCGGCGGAGTCGATGGCATGGATGAGCATGTCGAGTTCGGCGTCGAAGATCTGGTCGGCGGTGACGGCGCCGAGGTGCGTCTCGACGGCGTGGAGCCGCGGATACTCCTCGCGGACCGGGACGTCCAGGCTGGCGTTGCGGTGCAGTGTGGCCGGGTCGCCGTGCAACTCCCGGTGGGTCCGTCCCAGCACGAGGTCCAGGAAGACCATGTAGTAGAGCGCGGCCTGGCGCTCGTCCAGCCCGGCCTCGGAGAAGATCTGCAGGGTCGTCTCGACGGTGCGCAGCGCGCCGGGGCCGTGGTGGACGCGGGTCGCCATGATCTCCGCCAGGCCGGGATAGGCGGACAGTTCTCGACGGATGCCCTCGGCCAGCAGCCGCAGCCGCTCGGGCCACGGCTTGTCGTCCAGGCCGGGCGGGACGAACTCGTGCGCGGCGATGGCGTCCATGACCAGGTCCACCAGCGCGTCCTTATCGGCGACGTGCCGGTACAGGCTCATCCGTGACGCGTGGAGGTCGGCGGCCAGCCGGCGGATGGTCAGCGCCCGCATTCCCTCGGTCCGGGCGATCCGCAGCGCGGCTTCGACGATCTGCGCGCGGCTGAGACTCCCCCAGGCGCGACGGCCGGACTCGGATCGCTCGATGGACGGGTTCACGAGACGAACAGTAGCCGCGACGCACTTGCGGACACTTGTCCTCAAGACTTAGGTTTACCTAACTTAATCTGAGGAGGCCGTGTTGGTACCGTCCCGTCCGCGAACGGATGGTCTGCTGGTCGCGGCACTGCTGACGGCCGCGCTGGCGGCGAGCTCGGCGCAGACCATCGTGATCGTGGCTCTGCCGGCCTTCGCCCGCGACCTCGCGGTGCCCCCCGCCGACGCGACATGGGCGCTGACCGCCTTCATGCTCGCCGGCACGGTGGCGACACCCATCGCCGGACGGCTGGGCGACCTGTTCGGCTACCGCCGGGTGCTGGTGGCCTGCCTGGGCTGTTTCACCGCGGGCACCCTGATGTGCGCGCTGGCCACCGAGGCCGGCTTCTTCGGCGGGCTGATCGCCGGACGGGCACTGCAGGGCGTCGCGGGAGGCGTCTTCCCACTGGCCTTCGGCATCGCCAGGGCCGGCCTCGCACCCGCTCGCCTCCCCGGGGTCATCGCGCTGCTGAGCGCCATGCTCGGGATCGGCGGCGCGGCGGGCATGGTGGCCGCCGGGCCGATCACCGACACGCTCGGCACACCGTGGCTGTTCTGGGGCACGCTCGTCCTGGCCGGGATCGCCCTGGCCGCCGCACCCGTCCTGCCCGCCGACCGGCCCGGCCAAGGCGGACGCGTCGACCTCGCCGGAGCGTTCCTGCTGTCGGGCGGCCTGATCTGCCTCCTGCTGGCGATCAGCCAGGCGAGGTCCTGGGGCTGGGGCCCGGCCGCCGCCCTGTTCGGCGCGAGCGCGCTCCTGCTGGCCGCTTTCACCGCCGCGGAGCTGCGCGCGGACGAGCCGCTGGTGGACCTGCGCCTGCTGCGCCACCGGGGACCGGCCGCTGCGAACCTGGCCACGTTCGTCCTCGCCGTGGCGATGTTCGGCGCGATCACGCTGGTCCCGCGGTTGGTACAGACTCCCGCCGCCGCCCACGGTCTCGGCGCATCGCCGTCACAGGCCGGGCTCACGATGCTGCCGGTCGCCCTGGTCATGGTGATCGCCGGCCCGGCCGCCGCACGACTCGGCCGAAGCCGCGGCGCCCTCCTGCCCCTCCGGACCGGCATCGTGTGCGCCGCCGTTTCGCTCGCCGTCCTCGCCGCCGCCCATGGGCGCATCGCCGACTTCTACCTCACCGGCCTGCTACTCGGCGCCGGATACGGTCTGGCCTTCGCCGCGATCGGCATCGTGATCGTCCAGGCCGCCCCGGTCCACCAGACCGGCGTCGCCACCGCGATCAACACGATCGTGCGCACCGTCGGCGGTGCCGTCGGAGCGCAGACCGCCGCGGCGATCCTCGCCGCCCGCACCCCCGCGGGCAAGGCGCTTCCCACCGAATCCGGCTACACCATGGGATTCGCGGCCTTCGCCGCCCTGGCCTTCGCCGCACTCGCCGTCACAGCCGCCACCCGCGAAACGCACAACCCCCAGCACCGGTAGAGACCGCCGATGCCCAGCCGGAGTGGAGTTGACCCCTACCCAGGCCCGGAGGGTTCGCCGCGGTCACATCGCAGGTCGTTCCGGAACGGGGTCCCGCCATCCGAGTGCCCGGGAGGCCTCGGTCGCGGCGTTCCTAAGCAGCCGCAAATGGTGGTCTCTCTCGGATTCGGGGAGATGTGCCGTCAGGCCGCTGATGCTCAGTGCCGCGACGACGTCGCCCACGTGGTCTCGGAGGGGGACGCTCAGTGCGGTCACACCGGGCTCGACGTCGTCACAGCCGATCGAATAACCCTCGTGGCGGATCCGCCGGATGTGCTCACGGAGTTGGGATTCGTTGGGTTGGGGTGAGATGCGGCGGATGCGGCTTGCGGCTTCCTCGTCGGGAAGAAAGGCCAGGAGCAGCTGTGGTCCGGCTCCCAGGTGCAGGGGCAGCGTCCCGCCGACCCGCAGCGTGTGCGTCGCGGCGTAGCGCCCGTCGAGTCGCTCGATGCAGACCGCTTCGTGTTCCCTCAGCACCAGCAGGAAAACGGTCTCGCCGGTGGCCCGGAACAGTTCGCGCATCGCCGGCAGTACGCGGTCGCGCAGGTTGAGCCGGCGCGCCATGGCGCTGCCGATCCGGAACGCGCCGATGCCCAGCCGGTACGAGCCCGGTGAAGGGCGCTCCACGAAATCACCGGCCGCGAGCGTGGTCAGAATGCGGTGGCAGGTGCTCTTGTTGAGGTCGAGCCGCCCGGCTATCTCACTGAGGCTCAGCTCGTCGGGCGCCTCGGCGAGCAGCTCGAGCACGGCCATCGCCTTCACCAGGACACGGACCGGCTCGCCCGTTCCGTCGGCCTTCTCGGCCATCGCTCCGCCTCCTATCCACTTCTCCGTGCGGGCGGGGTTCGAGGGGGAACATCACCGCCCGCTCGCTGCGACCAGAACTCGATCGTTCCTGGAAGATCGACGATTCCGGCGTCCGAGCCTAGTCCCTGAGCGACCAGCGCCGCCGCGGCCGTACCGAGGCGGGCCGCGGTGGAGGTGTTCCAGCCGCGGCACAGCCCGATGATGAATCCGGCACAGTATCCATCGCCGCAACCGGTCGTGTCGATCACCGGGACGTCGAACGCGGGGATCTGCTCGGTGACGCCGTCGCCGACGAGCATCGACCCCGCACCTCCCAGCGTGACGACGACCGTGCCGACGCCGCGTTCTCGAACGGCGTTCGCCGCCGCGCGCACATCGTCCAGTCCCGTGATCGCTCGGATCTGGTCGTCATTCGGCAGAAAATGGTCGGTATATGTCCACGACGGGCGCAATGCCTCGGCCAGTTCGGGGGTGACCGCGGTTCTGAGCAGGTCCATCGTCGTGACCGTGTCGTGCTCCCTGGCGAACCGGAGGAGTTCGGGGAGCACGTCGACGGTGAAGGCACCGAGGGCGTCCGGGCCGCCGATGTGGAGCACGTCCGCCTCCGCGACCCCGCGCCAATCGACGTCGTCGGCGGTGAGGGTGTCCATCGCCCCCGGGGCGTGGAGCGAGGGCCGCTCACCGTTCGGCCTGATCGGCAGGATCGTGGCGGGTGTGGCCCTGCCCGGCCGGTGAGCCATGCGACCGGTGCCCACGCCCTGCTCCGACAGGAGGCCGAGCAGCATCCGGCCGGCCGCGTCGTCGCCCACCGGTCCGATGCTCGTCACCTCGGCGCCCAGCTTCGCCAGGTCCATGGCCGTGCCGCCCGCGGTTCCGGCCGCCGTCACCCTGATCTGTTCAAGGGTTCGCCTGCCCTGGCCGGGCGGAATGTCGGTGACCGGGTGGCCGAGCACATCGAGGATGTGCGCGCCGATGCAGACCACCTTCGGCTTCATCGCGAGGCCCTCTCGGACTTGCGCCGCGTCACGTCGGCGAGTTCCTCCGTGGAGAGGACGCGCGGGCTCCCGAGTCCGTTCGCGCGGATGTGGAGCGTGCACAACCATTCCAGGAGGCGCGCCCGGTCGTAGGCCGAGTCGAGGGTGTCGCCGTAAGCGACGGCGCCGTGGTTCTGCATCAGCGCCGCCGTCCGGTCCGCGAGTGCCGCGCGGACCGACCGGGCGAGCTCGGCCGTGCCGAAGGTCGCGTACGGCGCGACACGGGTCGGTCCGCCGAGCTGCAGCGCGTAGTAGTGGATGGGCGGCAGTTCGTCGAGCACCGCGGAGACGGCCGTGCTGTGCAGGCCGTGATGGTGGACCACGGCGGTGGCGCCGGTGTCGGCATAGATCGACAGGTGCATCGGCATCTCCGAGGACGGCCGCGGGGTGTCGAGGCCCGGGAGGGGTTCGCCGGACAGGTCGACGACACAGACGTCCTCGGCCTCGACGAGGTGATAGGGGATGCCGGAGGGCGAGATCGCGAGCAGGTCCCCGACCCGCAGGCTGATGTTGCCCGCCGTTCCCAGCACCAGTCCGTCGTCGACCATCCGGCGGCCGGCCGCGGCCACCGAGGCGCGGGCGGAGCCGATGTCGCCCGCGATCATGACGTCACGGCCAGGGCCTGCGGGTCGTGTCCGGCCGTCGCGTCGTCCGGCACGAGGATCCCCGCGTCCGCCGCCCAGTGGACCTCGACCCGCTCGCCGGCGGCGACGGTGCGGCCTTCGCCGGTCGCGGTGTCGCGGATCTGACCGGTCACGCCTCCGTCGAAGCGGACGAACACCCTGCGGAAGGCGCCCTGGTACACGACGTGCGTGACGGTCGCCGACAGAACGTTCGCCCCGGGCCCGCCGGGTTTTCCCAGGCGCAGACGCTCGGGTCGCACGACCAGCGCGACCGGCCCGGTGCCGTCGGTGTCCGCGGCGGCTCGGGCGTGCAGTTCGCACCAGCCGGTGTCGACGAGACCTCCCCGGACCTGCCCGGTGAATATGTTGGAGTCGCCCAGGAATGTCGCCACGAAGTGGGACGCCGGTGTCTCGTAGAGCTCGGCGGGAGTCCCCACCTGCTCGATCCGGCCGTTGCGGAAGACCGCGATCCGGTCGGACAGGGCGAGCGCCTCCTCCTGGTCGTGGGTGACGAACACGAAGGTGATCCCCAGTTCCCGGTGCAGCCGTGCGATCTCCAGTTGCAGAGACTCGCGCAGCTTCTTGTCGAGCGCGCCCAGCGGCTCGTCCAGGAGCAGGGCGCGCGGGGCGAAGACCACGGCGCGGGCCAGTGCGACGCGCTGCTGCTGGCCGCCCGAGAGCTGCGACGGCAGCCGGTTCCCGTGTTCGCCCAGGTGGACGAGTTCGAGGGCGTCGCCCACCCGCCGTGCGATCTCCTTCTTCCCCACCTTGCGCTGCCTCAGCGGGAAGGCGATGTTGTCCGCCGCGGTCATGTGCGGGAACAGGGCGTAGTTCTGGAAGACCATGCCGAGGTTGCGGCGGTATGACGGGAGCCGCACCAGGTCGGACCCGTCGAGCAGGATCCGGCCCGATGTCACCTCCTCGAAGCCGGCGATCATGTTGAGCGTCGTCGTCTTGCCCGAGCCGCTGGGGCCCAGCAGCGTCATGAACTCGCCGGCGTGGATGGCGAGGTCGACACCGTCGACGGCCGGCCCGGCGGCTCCTCGGAAGATCTTGGTGAGTGCCTCGGCCTCGATCCGGGCGCCTGCGGATGAATCGCTTGCGGGGTCAGCCATGGCCGCGCTTCCTCCTCGTGAGGCCGGCGAGCCCCAGCAGGCTCGTGGAGACCACCAGCACAACGCTGGACGCCGCCGCGATGGTGGGGTCGACTTCGTTGGTGACCGAGGTGAACATGCGGACCGGGAGCGTCTGCAAGTTCGGGGACTGGATGAACAGGGAGACCACCACCTCGTCGAACGATGTGACGAAGGCGAACAGCGCACCGGCCATGATCCCGGGTCTGATCAGCGGGAACGTCACGGATCGGAAGGTCGTCCAGGGCGTGGCGCCGAGGCTGGCCGACGCCTTCTCCAGCGTCCCGTCGAAGCCGGTCAGGGCGGCGGTCACGTTGACGGTGACGAAGGGCAGGGCCAGCACGGTGTGCGCGATGATGAAGCCGGTCGGGGTGCCGATCAGGCCCCAGCCCAGGAACGCGGCGTACATCGCGACGGCGACCACGATGCCGGGCACGATCAGCGGCGCGAGGAACAGGCCGTCGATCGCGCCCTTGCCGGGGAATCGGGTGCGCGCGAGCGCGAACGCCGCCATGGTGCCGAGCACCGTGGCGATCGCCGTGACGATCAGGGCGAGCTGCAGCGACACCAGCAGCGAGGTGAGCCAGCTCGGCTCGGTGAAGAAGGAGACGTAGTGCCGCAGGCTCCACGAACTCGGCGGGAAGGCGAAGGTGTCCTGGCCGGAGAAGCTGATCGGTATGACGACCAGGGTCGGCACGACGAGCCAGGCGCCGACCAGGACACCGAGCGCGATCAGCGCACGGCGCAGGCCTTTTCCGGTGCTCATGCGAGCGTTCCTCCCGCCAGTCCGGCGCCCGCCGCGCGCCGGCCGCCCCTGGTCCGGGTGGCGAACTGGACGCCGCCGACGAGCACCAGGGTCACCGCGAGCAGCACCACGGCCAGCGCTCCCGCGCCGCCGAAGTTCACCAGCTGGTTGACCTGCACGGAGATGAACTGCGACAGCATCGACTGCTGCGGCGACCCGATGAGCGAGGGCGTCACGTAGAAGCCGAGCGACAGCACCATCACCAGGGTGGCGCCGGCCGCGACGCCGGGGAACGAGAGCGGCAGGTAGACGCGCAGGAACGCCGACACCGGCCGCGCGCCCAGGGACAGCGCCGCGTCGACGAGCCGGCGGTCGATGCCGCGCAGGGTCGTGTAGATGGGCAGGACGACGAACGGGAGCATCACCTGCGCCATGGCCATCGTGACTCCGCCCGTGGTGCCCAGCAGCCGCACCGAACCGAACCCGAGCGCGCCGAGCAGCCGGTTGACGACACCGCTGTCCTGCAGCAGGACGACCCAGGCGAAGGTGCGTGCCATGAGCGAGGTCCAGAACGGGATGAGCACGATGCCGAGCAGGACGGCCCGCCATCGCCCCGACGCGATGGTCATCAGGTAGGCGTAGGGATAGGCGATGAGCAGGCAGACCACGGTCACGATCGCGGCCATGCCGAGGGTGCGCAGCACCACCGTGACGGCGACGTCGTCGGTGACGATCGCGGTGTAGTTGCCCGGCCCCGGTTCGGGGCTGGTCACCGAAAGCCACAGCAGTCGCAGCGCGGGCACCACGAAGAAGACGAGCATCACCACGAGCGCGGGGACGGCGAGGAACAGGGCGGCCTGTTTCCATCGTCGGCGCCGGCGGGATGTCGGTGGGGACGTGCCGTGGTGAGCCGTGCGGGCTGACGCTTGAGGCACTGAGGTCAAGGGCATGAGAGAGGCCCTTCCGTTCGGCGACGGTGCGACCGCGTGGAGTTCACACCGTGCTTTTTCGGGACGCGTTTCACTATGTGAAGTGACACAGTGCCTTCGGATCCCTCGCCTGTCAACAGTGAGAACGCGCCGTAACGCGCCAGAAACCTGTCGATCTGGCCGCAATTGAGGGGTTGACACGATCGACTTGGCGACTACATCCTTTGTGCATTACGGACTGCGTTTCATAATGCGAAACGCTTTCGGCCTCCCGGCTCAGCATGAAGGTGGTTCCCATGCGACTCAGAAGAGGTGCTGCCACGACGTTGGCACTCGCCGGCCTCGTCGGCCCGACCGCGACGGCATGCTTCAGTTCGACCGCCGGCACCGGCGGCGGCGGGAAGAGCGTGGTCTTCGCGAACACCGGCGGGGCGCTGGCGGAGGTCTTCAAGCAGAACGCCTACGCCGATCTGGCCGCCAAGGGGATCCCCGTCGCCGAGGAATCGCCCAACAACGAGGCGAAGCTGACGGCGATGGTCCAGGGCGGGAAGCCCACCTGGGACGTGTACTACTCCCCTCCGTACGCGGCGATGGCGAAGTGCGGCAAGCTCTTCGAGAAAATCGACTACAGCAAGATCGACACCTCCGGCCTGGACTCGTCGCAGCGGTCGGACTGCGGGGTCCCGGTCCTCAACGCGTCCTTCGTGCTCGTCTACAACAAGGACAAGTACGGCGCGAAACCGCCGAAGAGCTGGGCGGACTTCTACGACCCGGTGAAGTTCCCCGGCAAGCGCGGGATCATGAATTACGCCAAGGACGCCGGCATGGAGACCGCACTGCTGGCCTCTGGCGTGCCGGGCGGCAGGCTCTACCCGCTCGACTACGACCGGGCGTTCAAGACGCTCGACAAGATCCGTCCGTCGGTGCGCTTCTTCGACACCGGCGCCCAGCAGACCCAGGCGCTCCAGTCCGGCGAGGTCGACATGATGCTCGCTTGGCCGGGACGGGCCTACGACGCCGCGAAGAGCGGAGCGAATCTCGGCGTGGCATGGAAGCAGCCGCTGAAGTACTTCGACACCCTGACGATCGTCAAGGGCGCCCCGCACCGGGACCAGGCCTACGAACTGATCAACGCGCTCATCGGGACGAAGACCCAGCGCGCGATCGCCGGGCGGCTGCCCTACCTCCCGGCGAACTCCCAGGCCGGCGCCCCGACCGACGCGGGCATCGCCGCGTTCGTCGACGGCCCGCAGTCCCGCGGCACGACCGTGGTGCGCGACAACGCCTGGTGGTCGCAGAACCTCGACGAGGCCACGCGGCGCTGGACGGCGTGGGTCAATCGATGAGGATCGTCGGCTACGCCGACCGGCTCTCCGTCCGCGCGGGCGAGGCCGTCACGTTCCATGTCAGTTCCGAGCACGCCGCCTGCCGGCCGGAGATCGTCCGGCTGCGGCGGCCCGGTTCGGCGGGGCACGGGTCGCCGCTGACCGAGGTGCGGGTACCGGCCCGGCTTCCAGCGAGCATGCCGGGACGAGTGCAGGTCACCACCTCCGGTTCCTACGTGGAGGCGAGCCTGGAAACGGGTCTCTCCACGGCCGGGCTCGCGGTGTGGTTCCTGCCGACCCTGCCCGGTCCGGACGCACGCCCGCTGCTGGCGGTGGGCGACCTGGTCCTCGCGGTGTCGACGGCCGGGCTGGTCCTGCGCCACCGCGAGCAGGCACTCGCCACCTTGGACGTACCCGTGGTCAAGCGGGCATGGGCGTTCGCGGCCGCCACGGTCGACGGGTCGGGCACCGTGCGACTCAGCCTGCACCGGCCCGGCCGGCCCCAGGCGTCGGTCTCCGCGCAGGCCCCCGCGGTGCGAATCGGCCCGGGGCGGCTGCTGATCGGATCCGACGGCGCCTCCTCCGGCGGCGGCGTCGGACGCACGTTCAACGGGAAGGTGGCCCGTCCGGTCGTGTCCGCGACAGACTGGCCGGAGTCGACGACCACGGCGCTCGCCGGCGGCGCCGACCCGCTCGGCCTGCTCGGCGCAGCGTCGACCAGCGTGCTGGACCTCGCCGCGCACCCGGGCGGGACCAGGGTCCCGGACCTGGGCGGGCTCACCGCCGGCGCCGAGGTGCGCCACCTGCCGGGGCGGGGCGTCCCCGGGCCGTTCTGGACCGGAGCGGAGACCGATTTCCGCCGGGCGCCGACCGAATTCGACGCCCTGCACCTCCACGACGACGACCTCGCGGACGCGGGCTGGGACGCGGACCTGACCTGGACGGTCCCGGCGGACCTGCCGAGCGGCGTCTACGCGCTCAAAGTCTCCGCCGGAGACGACGCCGACCGGATCCCGTTCATCGTCACCCCCGCCGTCCACCGGGCCCCGGTCCTGGTGGTCCTGCCGACCTGGACCTACCTCGCCTACGCGAACTGGCGAACCTACGCCGAACACCGGGCCGAGCGGTTGACGCTCTACGGGGAGAGCCGCCCGATCGACGGCCGCGACCGGTGGCTGGCCGAGCACCCGGAGTTCGGCCGCTCGCTCTACGACGTGCACACCGACGGCAGCGGTGTCTTCTTCTCGACGAGGCTGCGGCCGATCGTGAACATCCGCCCCGACTACTTCACCCCGAGCACCCGCGGATTCCGGCATTTCGCCCAGGACCTGCTGCTGCTCGACTGGCTCGACGGCCGCGGCGAGCACTACGCCGTGGTCACCGACGACGAGGTGGAACGGGCGGGCACCGAGCTGCTGTCGCGCTACCGGGTCGTGCTGACCGGCTCGCATCCCGAGTACTGCTCGGCCGGAATGCTCGACTCCTACCTCGCCTACACCCATGCCGGCGGACGGTTGATGTACCTCGGCGGCAACGGCTTCTACCAGGTCACCGCCCGGCACCCGGGGCACCCGGACGCGCTGGAGATCCGCCGCGGGCACGCCGGCGTCGCCACCTGGGTGTCCGACCCCGGCGAGGAGAACCTGTCCGCGACCGGCGAGCCGGGAGGGCTCTGGCGGATGCGCGGACGCGCCCCGAACGTGCTCGTCGGCGTCGGCTTCACCGCACAGGGACATGACCGGGCCTGCGGCTACGCGCGCACCGAGGCGAGCACGGACCCCGCCGTCTCCTGGGTGTTCGACGGCGTCAAGGCCGGCGCCGGCGAGGTGTTCGGCGACGCGGGCCCCGGGCTCGGCGGCGCCGCCGGCGACGAGCTCGACCGCGCCGACGTCACCCTCGGCACCCCCGCCGACGCCGTCGTCCTCGCCTCGTCCACGGGCCACTCGGAGCGGATCGTCCTGGTACCCGAGGAGGCCGACCACTCCTTCGCCGCTCCCCCGGCCGGCGTCCACCCCAAGATCCGCGCCGACATCGTCCTGCTCGGCCGCCCCGGAGGCGGGGCCGTGTTCTCCGTCGGGTCGATCGCCTGGTCGACCGCGATGACCCACGCCGGCGGCGACAACGACACCGCACGGGTGACGGCCAACGTGCTCGACCGCTTCCGCGACGAGACCGGCCCGATCCTCTGAAAGACAAGGAAGGAGCAGCCGTGCCCACCAGTACCGCTCCCGCGAGGGAGCGACAGGTCGCGGACCTCACCGGCAAAGCGAAGTTCGTGCGCACCGAGACCGTCCGGCTCACCCGCATCGCCGGCGCCGGCCACTACAGCGCGGTGTTCTCCTGCGCCGAACTGCTCGCCGTCCTCTACTACTCGCAGCTGCGCCTCGATCCGAAGCGACCGGACTGGCCCGAGCGCGACCGGTTCGTGATGAGCAAGGGACACGCCGCCATCGGCCTCTACCCGGTGCTCGCCGACCTCGGCTACTTCCCGGCGGCCCGGCTGGACACCTACACCCGGCTGGGCAGCCCGTTCGGCGACCACCCGGACATGAAGAAGATCCCCGGCGTCGACTTCTCGTCCGGCTCGCTGGGGCACGGGCTGTCGATCTGCGTCGGCATGGCCCTGGCCGGCCGGCTGTCCGGGCTGGACTACCGCAGCCACTGCCTGCTCGGTGACGGCGAACTCGCCGAAGGCCAGATCTGGGAGGCGGCGAACTCCGCCGGCCACTACCGCCTCGGGAACCTCGTCGCGATCGTCGACGCCAACCAGCTCGGCATCGACGGGTTCGTCCGCGACATCATGGCCGCCGAGCCGATCGAGCGGCGCTTCGCCGCCTTCGGCTGGCAGACCCACCGGGTCGACGGGCACGACGTCGCGGCCCTGCTCGACCTGTTCGCGACCCTCCCGCACGCACCGGACGGACCCCCGCAGCTGATCGTCGCCGACACCGTCAAAGGCCGTGGCAGTGCCCGGATGGAACTGAACCCGGACTGGCACGTCGGCAATCTCGTCGGCGCCGACTACGACGACGTGATGGCCGAGCTCGAGGCCGGCCTCGCCCCCCGGAAGGCGACATGAGCACCGACGCCCAGGACCAGTCCGAGATCTTCAACGGCACCGCGAACGTGGGGCTGAAGGACCACCGCTCCGTCGACGGCACCGACACCCGCGCGATCCCCGCCTTCGTGTTCGGCGAGGAACTGGCCGACCTCGCCGAGCACGACCCGCGGATCGTGGTGCTGACCGCCGACCTCGGCCGCTCCAACCGCGCCACCGACTTCGCCGCACGGCACCCCGACCGGTTCTTCAACGTCGGCATCGCCGAGAAGAACATGATCACTGTGGCGGCCGGGATGGCGTCGTGCGGCCGACTGCCGTTCGCGGCGACGTTCGGATCCTTCGCCGCCCTGCTGGGTGCCGAGCAGATCCGCACCGACTGCGCGTACCCGAACATGCCCGTCCGGATCGTCGGGCACCACTCCGGCATCTCCATGGGCTTCTACGGCACCAGCCACCACAGCCTGGAAGACATCGGGATGATGCGGTGCATCGCCGACCTCACCGTCGTCTGCGCCACCGACGCCAACCACCTCCGCGCGCTGCTGCGCGCCTCGCTCGACCACCCGGGCGCGATGTACATCCGGCTCGGCCGGGGCCGGGACCCGCAGGTCCACGACGCGGTCCCGGACATCGAGATCGGCCGCGCCCTGACCGTCCGCGACGGTTCCGACCTGACGGTCATCGCCACCGGTTCCGAGGTCCACCCCGCCCTCCAGGCGGCCGAGAGCCTCGCCGCCGACGGGTTCTCCACCCGGGTCGTCGACATGTTCACCGTGTCGCCGATCGACCGCGACGCCGTCCTGCACGCCGCCCGGTCCACCGGCGCGATCCTCACCGTCGAGGAGGGCAACCTGACCAACGGCCTGGGCACCGCGGTGGCGGAGTGCCTGTTCGAGGCCGGGATCAGGATCCCCTTCCGCCGGCACGGCGTCCCCGACGAACACGTGCCCGTCGGCCCGCCCGCCGCGCTGTACGCCCATTACCGCCTCGACGGGCCCGGCATCGCCGGCGTCGCCCGCGAGCTGCTCACCTGCGAGAGGCCCGAATGACCACCCTGCGTCCCACCCTCGGCGAGCGCGAACTCGCGCTGCGCACCCGCGCCCGCCGTGTCATCCCCGGCGGAATGTACGGCCATATGGCCGTCGAGGCGTTCAGCACGGCACACCCCCAGTTCATGGTCTCCGGTGACGGCTGCCGCGTCACCGACGCCGACGGCCGCGAGTACTTCGACCTGATGTGCGGCTGGGGCCCGGTCGTCCTCGGGCACCGCCACCCCGGCGTCGCCGCCGCCGTGGCCGACCAGCTGAGCCGCGGCGACTGCCTCGACGGGACCAGTCCCCTCGCCGTCGAACTGGCGGAACTGCTGGTCGACACGGTCCCGTCCGCGGACTGGGCGATGTTCTGCAAGAACGGCACCGACGCCACCACCACCTGCGTGACCATCGCCCGCGCCGCCACCGGCCGGCGGAAGGTCATGGTCGCGAACGGCGCCTACCACGGTGCCGTGCCATGGTGCTCGCTCCGCGGCGCGGGCGTCACCGACGAGGACCAGGCCCACCTCGTCCATTTCGAGTACAACGACCTCGCCTCCGCGGAGGCCGCCGCGGCCGCGGCCGAAGGCGACCTGGCCGCGATCATCGTCTGCCCCATGCGCCACGACATCCGCCGCGACCAGGAGCTCGCCGACCCCGCGTTCGCCCGGGGCCTGCGCGCGCTCGCCGACCGCACCGGCGCCGTCCTGATCCTCGACGATGTCCGCTGCGGCTACCGGCTGGACCTCGGCGGCAGCTGGGAGCCGCTCGGTGTCCGCCCCGACCTGGCGGCCTGGTCGAAGGCCATCGCGAACGGCCAGGCCCTCGGCGCCGTCACCGGAATCGAGGCACTGCGCGACGCCGCCCGCTCGGTCTATGTGACCGGATCGTTCTGGTACGCCGCCGTCCCCTTGGCCGCCGGTCTGGCGACCCTGACCGAACTGCGCAAGGGAACGGCGCTGCCGGACATGGCCCGTACCGGCACCCGCCTGCGTGAAGGGCTCGCCGCGCAGGCCCTTTCGCACGGCTTCCAGATCCGCCAGACCGGGCCGGTGCAGATGCCGGTGCTGTACTTCGCCGGAGACGACGACGTCCGGCTGGGCACCGCCTGGGCGGAGGCCGCCGTCGAGAACGGCGTCTACCTGCACCCCTGGCACAACTGGTTCCTCTCCGCCGCCCACACCGATGACGACATAGAGGAGATCCTCACTCGCACCGAAGCCGCCTTCGCAACGGTGGCCCGCATGTGACCGGCGGGTTTTGATCGGCCGAGCCGGTGGTCCTTGTGGACGTCCGGGACGCGGGTGAAGACGGCGGCTCATCGGTCGGGGGGTTGCATCGCCGCACGGGCGGAAATTGGTCTTGATTAACGCGCCATGAACTTATTGCACGTTTAGTCCACCTGCAACAGGCGGCCAGACGTGGCCGTACCCGCACGTTTCAACGCAGACGTTCGGCTTCCGGCAGCGGGGCGCCGGCGCTAAGTTGGCATCTCGATCGGGGGCTCAGGTGTCCCTCCAGTCGGACGGAGGCTCGTAGCGTGCTCCGGTCCCTTGCCGCCATCCTGGCCGTGTCCCTGCTCACCGCGTGCGGGGGCGGTTCGCCTGACGCGGCCGAGTCCGAGGCTCCGCCGTTGTCGGAGGTCAGTAAGGCTCCCCCGCCGCCGTCGAGCACCCGCACACCGGGGCCCGCGATCAAGGCGGCGTGCCCGTTGCTGCCCCCGTCGCGGCTCGTCTCGGTGCTCGGTGCCCGCAAGCCCGTCCCGAACGAGGACCCGGGCGGTCCCGCCGCGCGCATCTGCCGGTACGTGTCCGCCAGCGGCGGGATGACGCTCATCGTCGCGACCGAGCCCGCCGGCGGCAGCGCCGACCAGATGGCCGCGCGGGTGATCCAGCGCTACAGCGGGACTCTGGAGAAGGTGCCCGACCTCGGGGACGCCGCGTACTACTCCAACGGGCAGGGCGGCCAGATCATGGTGGTCAGCCGGGCGGAGGGGCCCCAGATGCGGACGGTCACCTTCATGTGCAGGCTCCCAGGCGAGCCCAGGGACAAGCTCGTCCCGCTGCTGCGGGGCGTCCTTGAAAGGATCTGACTTGAGGTGGCTCGTCTGCGCCGTCCCCCTCATGCTGGCCGGTTGCGGGGGCGGTGACGAGGACGCCTGGGCCACGCGCGGGGCGCCGGTGCCCGTCGCCAACGAACCCGCGCCGAGCCGTTCGCCAGGCTTCTCGGTCGTGGGCATGGGCGAGTTGCGTCTCGCGCTGGAGGGACGCGTGGCGGCGGCGGCCGGGGTGGCACGGCCGGTCAAGTCCGAGTGCGACACCACCGTGGCCCTGCCGTCGTTCACCTGCCGCGTCACGTTCCTGGACGAGGTCGTGGCCTACCGGGTGACGACGAAGCCCCGGGGGACGGGCTCGTTCGAGTGGCGTGCCCAGGCGGACACGATGGTGGCCACGCGCGCGGGGATCCAGGCGGCGCTGTGGCGCAAGTACTCCCCGCGGGCAACCGCCATCAGGTGCGAAACACTTCCCGAACGGCAGCGGGTGGCGCCGAAGACCGTGCTGCCGCAGCGCTGCTACTTCAAGCCGACGCTGCGCGACCGCGCGTTCGGCCGCGATTCGGGCAACGGCGCTCGCACCGTGGCCGTCAAGATCACCATCTATGACGGTTCGATCGGGCTCGCCGAACAGACCCAGTAGCGGTGAAGCCGTGAAGCTCCACTAGTGGATGTTGTCGAGCCAGGTGGTGAGGTGTTCGTTGAACGCCTCGGGGCGTTCTTGGTGCAGCCAGTGCCCCGCGCCTGGGTAGCCGATCGCGCTGCTGTTGGTCGTGGTGAAGGTCTTCTCTTCCCAGGCGGTCCGGGTCGGGTCGGCATAGAACGCCAGGACGGGAGCATTCCTGCGGGTGAGCCAGAGCCTCGCGTCCTCGTTCAGGACGGTCGCGGGGTGCCGCAGGCCCCACTCGCGCATCGAGTCGGCCAGCACGTGCGCGGGGACGGTCAGTGTCTTGCGTGCGTGCCAGCAGCGCAGGGCCGGCGGGGTCTCGTCCGTCCAGAAGGCCGCCAGGCCCGGGACGGTCGCCGCCGCGCCCTGCTCGTCGATGGCGTCCGCGACCTGCTGGAAGGCCGCGGGCCAGGCCGCGTCATATCCGTAGGCGGGGTCCACCTCCACCACGCCGAGGACGCGGCCGGGATGCTCCACGGCCAGGTGGGCCACGATGGTGCCGCCGAGCGAGTGGCCGACGGCGACCACGCGCTCGATGCCGAGATGGTCCAGCAGGCCGACGAGGTCGGCGACGTAGTCGTCGACGGCATAGCCCGAAGCCGGGGTCGTCGAGTGCCCGTGCCCTCGGAGGTCGACGGCGACGACGCGGTGGGACGCCGACAGCGCCGGGATGGTGAAGATCCAGTCGTGGGAGTCCGCGCCCAGCCCGTGCACGAGCAGCAACGCCGTCTCGCCGGCGCCGTCGTCGGAGTAGAAGAGCTTGACCTCGTCCAGATCGGCGAACGGCATGTCGACCCCTCTTCACAATTTCATCATGATGAATGAGGGGGTCAGAGTACTCCTCGCGAGGAAGGCGCGACAATGGCTAGCGGGTGGCGGGAGCGCCGGTTCTCGTGTGGGACGCCGAGCGCAGGGCGTGTTCGATCAGACCTACCAGGACCTCCTTCGCCGAGCCCTGGCGGCGGGCGTCGCACAGGATGATCGGTACCCGCGGATCCACGTCCAGGGCGGCGCGGATCTCCGGGGGGTCGTAGCGCTCGGCGTCGTCGAAGCAGTTCACCGCGATCACGAACGGCGTCCCGCGCCGCTCGAAGTAGTCGATCGAGGCGAAGCTGGCGGGCAGCCGCCGCGTGTCCGCCAGCACCACCGCGCCCAGCGCGCCGCGTGACAGCTCGTTCCACATGAACCAGAAGCGTTCCTGGCCCGGCGTGCCGAACAGGTAGATCGCCACGCCGTCGCGGAGCGTGATGCGGCCGAAGTCCATCGCGACGGTCGTGGTGCGCTTGGCGGCCACGCCCTCGATGTCGTCCACGCCGACGCTCGCGCCGGTGAGGGACTCCTCGGTGCGCAGCGGACGGATCTCGCTGACCGCGCCGACCAGTGTGGTCTTGCCGACCCCGAAGCCGCCGGCGACGAGGATCTTCAGCGCCACCCTCGGCCCGTCGTCGGCCTCGGTGTCCGGTTCAGAGCGCGCGTAGCTCATCGAGCACCCTTCTCAGCAGGTTCTGGTCGACGACCTGCGCGGTCGGCGGCTCCCACTGCTGCACGCCGAGCAGGCCCTGTTCGAGCAGGTCCCCGGCCAGCACCCGGATCACGCCGAGCGGCAGTTCGAGTTCGGAGGCCAGGTCCGCGATGGTGTGCGGGCGCCGGCACACCGCCAGCATCCGCCGCTGCTCGCGCGACAGCCGGGTGGGATCGGCGTGCGCGCGGCCGGTCGCCACGATGATCGCCACGATGTCCAGCGGTTCCCCGGTCGGGACGGTCCGGCCGCGCGTCATCGCGTAGGGGCGGACGATGGGACCGGCGGCCTCGTCGATCCACCGCTCCCGGCCCGGACCGTGGGGACCGCCGGCGGCGCTCGCGTCCATCCGGGCTCACCCGGATTCCGATCTCAGCCCGGTCGACAACCGCCTGTGCACCCGCTTGACGAGCATCGTCATCTCGTACGCCACCAGTCCCGCGTTGGCGCCGATGTCGCTCAGCAGGGCCAGGCAGCTGTTGTTCCCGGCCGCGACCACGAAGAACAGGCCCTTCTCCATCTCGACGATGGTCTGCCGGATCTCCCCCGAGTCCAGGTGCGGCTGCGCCCCGATCGCCAGGCTGTGGAATCCGGCGGCCAGCGCGGCCAGGTACTCGGCGTCCTCCCGGCCGACGTCCCTGGAGGCCCCCATCACCAGGCCGTCCCGGGACAGGACCACGACCTTGCGGACCTGCGGCACCCGGCCGACCAGGTCGTCCAGGAGCCAGCCCAGGTCGGCCCCGCCGTCTGGGTGGGTCATGAGGTTCTCCCCTCTCCGTTGAATCCGGCCTGGCCGGCCGGGCCCTCGTCCTCCTCGCGTCCGCGCAGCCAGCCCGCCTGCAGGGAGGCGAACAGGTCCCGGGACGCCTCCGCCGAACGGTCCTCGCCCCAGGACGCCATCGGCGTGCCCTCAGGCGGGGTCGGGTCGGCGGGCGGCGGCGGGGTCACGGTGCGCAGCTCGGGCGCCAGGCTCGCCTGCCGCACCCGGCGCGGCAGCGGGGCGCGGCCCGAGCCCGTGCCGGACACCTGCGGCGGCGACATCGGCGGCGGCACGTTCGGGTGCAGGTCCTCCGGCTGCGGCCTGGTCCACGACTCCGGCGACCACTCGGGGGCCGGCGGCGCGGCCGGGACCGGCGCGGACAGCTCGGCGTTGTTACCGGGGCCGGGCGCGGGGTTGCGCCAGATCTCGGCCTGGATCGCCTGCGCGGGGCCGCCGTTCGGCGCCTGGATCGCGGGGGCGGGCTCCGCCGGACGGGCGATCGGCGCGCGCTCCGCGGGCTGCGGCCGCGCCTCGCCGTCGTCGTCGGCGTCCACGATCAGTTCGCGGGGCACCAGGACGACCGCGCTGACGCCGCCGTACAGCGACGGCTGCAACGCGACCTTGATGCCGTGCCGGGAGGCGAGCCGGGAGACCACGAACAGGCCCAGCCGATCGCTGTCGGCCAGGTCGAACTCCGGTGGACGGGCCAGCCGCAGGTTGAGCGCGTCCAGCTCGGCGGGGTCGAGGCCGATGCCGCGGTCGATGATGTCGACCGCGAACCCGTTGGCGCCCATCTCACCGCGCACCAGCACCTCGGTCGGCGGCGGCGAGAACACCGTGGCGTTCTCGATCAGCTCGGCCAGCAGGTGGATGACGTCGGCGACCACCTCGCCGATCAGCGCGGCCTGCGCGGAGACCACCACGACCTCGACCCGGGTGTAGTCCTCCACCTCGGCGACGGCCGCGCGCAGCACGTCGTCGACGTGCACCGGGCGGCTCCACCCGCGGCCCGGCGACGCCCCGGACAGGATGACCAGGCCCTCCGCGTGCCGGCGCATGCGGGTGGTCAGGTGGTCCAGCCGGAACAGGTCGCCCAGCGCCTTGGGGTCGGACGTGCCGCGCTCCATCTCGTCCAGCATGCTGAGCTGGCGGTGCAGCAGCGACTGGCTGCGCCAGGCGACGTTGAGGAACACCCGGCTGATGCCCTGGCGCAGGTGCGACTCGCTGACCGCGGTCTCCACCGCGGTGCGCTGGACGCGGTTGAACGCCTCGCCGACCCGTGCCACCTCCGTCGTCTTCCCGACGGCCAGCGGCGGCGCCTCGGCCTGCACGTCCACTTCCTCGCCGCGGCGCAGCCGGGCGACGACGGAGGGCAGCCGGTCCTCGGCCAGGTTCAGCGCGGCCCGCTGCAGCCCGCGCAGCTCGCGGGACAGGCTGCGGGCGGCCAGCAGCGACAGGATGACCGACGCGACCACGGCCAGCAGCCCGAACCCGCCGGCCAGCGCCAGCCGCAGCACGATCCGCTCACCGATCGGCTTGGCCAGCTCGTTCAGCGCCAGGCTGGTCTGCGTGACGGCCTGCTCCCACGCCTGCGACAGCCGCGGCGTGATCGACGGCCAGTCCGCGGCCGCGCCCGGCAGCCGGTTGCCGGGGGCGGCGGCGATCGCGCCCTCCATGGCGCGGAAGTCCTTGTAGCCCTGGGACGCGGAGAGCCGTTCCAGCGGGGCGCGCAGGTCGGGGTCCAGGTCGTTCATCCCGGCCTGGAACTCGCGCCGGCCCAGCGCGACGGACTGCACGAACGCCAGGTGCTCGGCCGGGGTGAGCCGGCCGTTCTTGGCCAGCGCCGCGGTGACCAGCGCGTCCTCGCGCAGCATGAACGCGCGGGCGTTGCCCAGGCTGATCAGCGCGCGGCCCTGCTCGAAGATGGCCAGATCGTTGACGATCACCAGGCCGCTGAAGACCTGGATGATGTTGTCGAGCATGACGCTGTAGGCGTCGATGACCTGGAGCGTCTCGACCCGTCCGGAGTCGACCTGGGCGCGCAGCGCGGGCAGCCCGTCCAGCCGCCGGATCGCGGTGGCGAGCCGCTGCTCGCTCTTGGCGTCGGCGGCGTCCCGGGCGTCGGCCGACAGCGCCGAGCGGCGGAAGGCGGCCTGCACGCCGTCGGCCCGCTTGCGCTGGGCTTCCAGCCGCTGCCGTTCCTGCCCGTCGCCGTTGTTCAGCTGCCCGGCGCTCAGCGCCACCACGCTCAGCTGCCGTTCCGTCTGGAGCTGGTTCACCAGGTAGATGCCGGGCAGGGCCATCTTCTCGTAGGTGGCGGAGAAGTCGTACTTGTCGAGGGCCTCGCCGAGCGTGATGCTCGCGGCGAACCCCCACAGGCCGATCAGCGACAGCAGCGGCACCAGCAGCAGCGCCGTGATCCGCAGCCGGATCGGGCGCCGGCGCGGCCGCTTGCCCTGCGCGGCGACGCCCGCGCCGGCTCCGTCTTGGTGACGTCGGCTGGCCATCTCATCACGTCCTCGGGGCGGTACGGCGGCACGCCCAGCGGTGCCCGCCGTGCCTGGTGTCGGCGCCGTTGGTCATCACGGGTCCTCCTCGCCACGCGGCCGGGTGGCGAGATGGCGCAGCCGCTTGGAGATCAGCACGACCGCCTCCGCGTGGCCCCGCTTGGCCTGCTCGCGGGTCGTGTACTGCCCGATGTCGGCGTGCGTCGTCAGGTCGGAGACGATGGTCTGCCATAGCAAGGGCCTTCCGTTCTGGGCGAATCCCTGATCGATCACCGTGAACCAGGTGGAGACCACGACCACCTCTGTGCCGACATGGATGACGTCCTGCGCGAGCAGGCGCTCCCCTATGGCGAGCAGGAGTCGCTGGGCCTCATCCGAAGTGGCGGGTTGTCCGTCTGCTCCGTACCAGTCCACGGCCATGACAATCCCCATCGGCGCCGGTCTGTCCGTCTGCGGGGGCGTTCCGACGACGCGTACATCGGCATGTGAACCCGCATGGTTCCTCCCAAGGAGGAGTAAGGAGGTGAGGGTGTTGGGGGTCGACGGGAGTGCGGGGAGGGGGCAGGGGACGGCGTCAGGGGCCGGGGCCGGGCGGCGGCCAGGCGGCCAGCTCGCACCACACCGACTTGCCGGACGCGGTCTGCTCGGTGCCGTGCCGGTCGGCGATCGCGGCCACCAGGAACCAGCCGCGGCCGGTCTCGTCCAGCAGGTCGACGCGCCTGACCCGCGGCGGGAACGGGCTCGGGTCGTGCACCTCGATGCGCAGCCGGTGCCCGGCGCGCAGCGCGGTGAGGCGGAGCGTGGACGCGGGGGTGGCGGCGTGCCGGACGGCGTTGGTGACCAGCTCGGAGACCAGGATCTCGGCGTCGTCGCGGACGTGGTGGACGGCGCGTGCGATCACGAGCGTCCGCATGAAGGCGCGGGCCCGTGGGACGGAGGCGTGCACCGCGGGCAGTTCCAGTTCGCCGAGCGTCCTGGGTTTGCTCGCCGCGGGCGCGGGGGTGGGGGTCGGGGTCGGGGTCAGGGGGGCGGTGACCGGTGCCGTGGGGGCGGCGGCCGGCGTCTGGTCAGTTCTCTCGATGGTGGGAGGGTCTGCCGACATGGAGGATGCCTCCTCGGCTGGGGCGAGGCACCGATGCCGCGTGGACGTGCGGCGGGAAGGTGATCGGTGAGGGGGGAGCCGAGCGGGCGGGACGCGTCATGAGGGATCTCATGACCGCTCCGGCTCCTCGGCGTGCGCGGCCGCGCGTTCGCGCAGCAGCTGTGCGGTGCTCCTGAACCAGTCGTGGTTCTCCTGCTCGAACCTGCGCCCGCGCATGCAGGTCAGGTACGGGCCGATCGGGCCGCCTTCGCGCAGGAAGGTCTCCTCGTCGAGATCTCCGCGCAGCCGTTCCAGCGTACGGTCGAACAACGCGACCTTGGCCGCCGCGGCGAGCGCCCGCTCCTCCAGCTGGGCGATCACCGCGGCGGCCGGGATGTGGTCGACGGCCTGCACCATGACCAGCAGATCCTCGCGGATGATGCCGGGCTTGGCGGGCACGGTGGCGAACCGTTCCAGTTCCTCGATCCCGGCCGGGGTGACGGTGTAGACCCGCTTGTTCGGCCGGTCGTGCTGGATGACCTGCTTCCCGGAGATGAGCCCTTCCGACTCCAGCCTGTTCAGCTCGGTGTAGAGCTGCTGCGGGACCGCGTGCCAGAAGTTGGACACCGCCACATCGAAGATCTTGGCCAGCTGGTATCCGCTGTACTCACCGTCGAGCAGTGCCGCGAGCACCGCGTGGCGAAGTGCCATGAATCGCCCTCTCCCCGGGTTGGTTCAGGGTAGTCCCAGAGCTTACTAGTCAAAGACATGACTAGTAAGGACTTTAACTAGATTAGGCGAAATCATCGCAGCATCGAACGAACGAGCGGCCCCTCTCGCGATGGAGACGGCTACTCGCCCAGGACAGGCTTTACGGCCGGCGCCCTTTTCCTGTCAGGACCCTCCGGTGGTCAGGCGCGGGCGCGGCACAGCGCGGCGACCGCGGGTTCCAGATCCCCGGCCAGCTGCTTGATCCTCCCCTCCAGGAAGTCCTCGCGGGTCAGCGGGCGCTGGATCTTTCCGCTGGTGGTGCGGCGGACCGCGCCGCGGCCGGACAGCACCACGCTCACCGCGGGCAGCCCGAACTCGCGCGCGACCGCGTCCCGGGTCAGCGCGGCCAGCTCGTCCGGCGTGCGCTCCCCCGCCGCGGCGGTGCTGATCTCCTGCACGATCACCACCTGCTCGCGGCCGCCGCTCCCGCGCCCGCCCCCGTCCAAGCCAGCGTCCAAGCCGGCGTCCAGGTCGGCGTCCAGGGCGAACGCGGCGGTCGTGCGGGCGGCCGGATGCGCCGACCGGGCGGCCTCCTCCAGGTCGTGCGCGTAGATGTTGTGCCCGTTGACGATGATCAGATCCTTGATCCTCCCGGTGATGTACAGTTCCCCGCCGGCCCGGAACCCCAGGTCGCCGGTCCGCAGATAGGGCCCGCGGCCGTCGGCGGTACGGGCCCCGAAGACCTCCCGGGTCAGCTCCGGCCGCCGCCAGTAGCCCCGCGCGACGCTGCCGCCGGCGACCCAGATCTCGCCGACCCGGCCGTCCGGCAGCACGGCCCGGGTACGGGGATCGACGACGCGGACGTCCAGCGTGACCGGCCGGCCGCTGCTGACCAGCCGCCGCACGGGGGCGCTCCCCTCGCCATGCAAGTTGCTGTGCACGTTAGTACGCGGGACGGCCTCGTTACGGGTCAGCGCTTCGGCGTCGAATTCGCGGATCACCGCCCCGGTGCCGACCGGCGCGCCCGTGACCAGCAGCGTCGTCTCGGCCATGCCGTAACACGGCATCCATGTCTCCGGACGGAACCCGACCCGGCCGAACCGCTCGACCATCCGCTCCAGCGTCTCCGCCCGCACCGGCTCGGCCCCGTTCTTGGCGGTGCGCAGGCAGGACAGGTCGAGCCCGGCCAGCTGGGCGTCGGTGACGCGGCGCAGGCACAGCTCGTAGCCGAAGTCGGGCGCCACCGTGATCGTCCCGCGATGGCGGCTGATCAGCTCCAGCCACAGCACCGGGCGCTTGATGAACGTGATCGGCGAGGTGAACACGTACCGGCAGCCCAGGTACAGCGGCTCCATGAACTGCCCGATCAGCCCCATGTCGTGGTAATGCGGCACCCACCCGACGCCGACCGTGTCCGGCGACCCGTCAATCCGCCGCTTGATCTCCTCGCCGTTGCAGAGCAGGTTGCCGTGCGAGACGATCACGCCCTTGGGGTCGCTGGTCGAACCCGAGGTGTACTGGAGGAAGGCGGGGGTGTCGCGCTCGAACCCCGGCGCCGACCAGGCGCCGGGGTCGTCCCGGACGTCGGTGTCGGTGGCCAGGCAGCGGACCCGGCCGTCCAGCCCGGCCGCGGCCAGCCAGTCCCCGACCAGGCCGCGGCGCGCGCCGTCGGTGAGGATCCAGCCGATGTCGGCGTCGCCGACGATGCGGTAGGTTCGGTCCGCCCGTCCGGCGTCCAGCGCGGGCAGCGGCGACGGGACGGCGATCGCCCGCGCGTACGCGCAGCCGAGGAAGCCGACCAGGAACTCCAGGCCCTCGGGGTAGAGCAGGAGCACCGCCCGGTCGCGCAGCCCGAGCGCCTGGAGCCGCACGGCCACCGCCCGCGCCCGCCGGTCGAGCTCGGCGAACCCGAGCACGTCCTCCCGGTAGCGGCGCCCCGGCCCGCGCTCCTCGCTCACGAAGGTGAACGAGCGGGTGTCGCCGTACTCGCGGACGTTCGCGCGCACGACCGACACGAAGTCGTTCGCGCCGGCCGTGTCCCATGACGGTTCCACGCGCATCACCCGTCGGCCAGCGAAAGCAGCGAGAACCATTCGCCTTCGCCGAAGCTGCGGAACATCACGCTCTCCAGCGGCGCCAGATACTGCTCCGACAGCGGCGTGTCGGGCTGCGCCCGCTGCAGCAGCCGCTGCAGGCACAGCACCAGCCACGCCCCGTCGGCGAACGATCCGCCGAACGCCGCGTGGTTGTGGATCCAGGTCAGCATGCACGAGACCATCGCGTGGATCTCGCAGTGCCGCTGCGCCCGCCGCAGCGCCTCCGCCGAGGTGGTGTCGGACGGATCCGCCCGCACCTGCGCGTTCAGCTCGGACCGCAGATCGCCGATCCGCGTCACCAGTTCCGCCAGATCGGCGGCCACGTCCGGGGCCGCGAACACCCGCGCCGTGGCCAGCAGCGTCTCGACCGTCGTCTCGTACTGGCGGCCGATCTCGTCCTGGCCCTCGTTGGTCAGCTGGAGCAGCCGCCCGTCCGGGCGCCACTCGGGCGGCGTCCGCGTCCAGCAGAACAGGTCGGCCAGCAGCTCGCCGGACGCCTCCGCCTCCGCCCGCGGCTGATCGTGCACCAGGAACGGCAGCTGCGCCGCGACGTTGGCCAGGTTCACGTGCGTGGTGCCCTCGAAGATGCTCGCGATGGCGTGGTCGCGCTGGAGCTTCTGGAACACCCCGTGCGCCACGCCCTCCCGCAGATAGCCGCGGGCCGCCAGCACCGCGCCGATGCTGGCCACCACCTCCTCGCCCTGCACCGGCACGAAGTACTTCACGATGGACGACCACAGGCTCAGCCGTCCGGGCGCCACCGTCAGCGTCCGCGCCACCGGCACCGCCACGCACTCGGCGATCAGCAGGTCCAGGTGCGCCTTGACGAGATGGTCGCGGATCACCGGGATCTGGTAGATCCCGGCGCCGTAGAGCGTGCGCTGCCGCGCGTACTCCATCCCGATCCGCACCACCGCGTCCATCGTGCCGATCGACAGCGCCGCGATCGCGGTACGGGTGATCTGCAGCGTCTTCAGCGTCTGGACGAGCCCGGACCCGGGCCGCCCGATGACGCACTCGGCGGGCACCCGGGCGCCCTCGAACACGATCCCGGACAGGTCGTGGCCGCGCAGCCCGACCGTCCGGACCGGCGGCAGCACCGACCAGGTGCCGTCCGCCAGGTCCTGCTTGTCCACCAGGATCAGCGAGAAGTCCCGCGGCCCGGTCTTGGCGTAGGCGGTGACGAACCGGCCGCGGGTGGCGTTGCCGACCGGCCACTTGGTGCCGGTCAGCACCAGGTCGCCGGCCCCGGAGCCCGTGTCCGAGCCGGTGTCGGCGTCGGCCCGGGCCTCGCAGGACATCACGTCGCTGCCGTGGTCGGCCTCCGAGACGCCGAAGCAGGCCAGGTCGCCGTCCAGGACGCCCTCCGCCACGGTCTTCTGCTGGCGCGGGTCGCCCCACAGCCACACCGGGTTCACGGCCAGCAGGCCGGAGCCGTACATGACCGCGACGGTGAGGCTGCGCCGCGAGATGCCGCGGGTGACGAAGAACAGTTCCTCCAGGCTGGCGAGCCGTCCGCCGAGGTGGCACGGCACCAGGTAGTCCGGGAAGCCCCAGGCGCGGACGGTCTCGACCGCGCCGGCGGGCAGTTCGTCGCGTTCCTCGGCCTCGACGATGGACTTGTAGGAGAAGGGCCCGGCGGCCTCGTCCAGGGGGTCGCCGAGACGGGCGTCCAGATCGGCGGCGATCCGGTGCGCCGGGGAGAGCACTGCGTGCGGGGAGACTTGACTATGCATCGTTTCTGGTTCCCTATTCCTCGCATGGCGCGTCTTGTTCGCATGGCAAGGCGGTAGCGGGGGTATCGCGGGGCGCCGCTCTCAGGCCGCCGGCTTCCGGCCGTCGCCGGTGGGGTCGGCCTGCGGCCCGCCGAGTTCCTCGACCCGCCGCCCGACCGCGCGGGCGAGGGTCATCGCGGCGGGCAGCGGCCGGACCATGACGGTCAGGTCGCCGACCAGGCCGGCCCCGTCGAAGGTGATCAGGTCCAGGCCCTGGACGGGTTTGCCCATCACCCGGGCGGCGAAGACCAGCGCCTGGGCCGGCGGCGAGCCGCCGTTGCCCTGCGGGCCGCGGCCGGCCAGCTCGTGCGTGTAGTGGAAGTCTTCGAAGACCTCCAAGAGCACGCTCAGCAACGCGGCGACCGCGTCCCGGCCCTGGTACGGCTTCACCATGACCGGGCTGTGGAACGTGATGTCCGGGGCCAGGGTCGCGGTGATCGCGTCGAGGTCCTTGGACTCCACGGCGGCACGGAACGATCCGGGGACGTTCACGCGCGCGGCTCCACTTCGACGGGCACCCGGTCGTCGACCCGCACGGTCGCCGTTCCGGTTCCGGTGGTGGCGGTGGACGGCACGGCCTCGGCCAGGTCGTTCGCCCAGACGCGGTAGCCGTCCGGCGAGGGATGGAACCCGTCGGAGGCGAACAGCGTCCGGTCGGCGGCCATGCCCGGGTCCATGGGCACGTGGATCGCGCCGTTGGCGCGGGCCACCTCCCGCATGATCCGGTCCATCGCGCGGGCGCGGCCGCCCATGACCAGGCGCAGCGGCTGGGGCAGCGCCGGGAACCGGTGCACCGGGGGCATCCCGGCGACGATCACCTCGGCGTCGCGGTACCGGCCGCGCAGCGCGCCGATCAGTTCGGTCAGGTCGGCGGTCCAGACCTTCAGCGGCCGCCGCCTGATCAGGTCGTTGATCCCCACGGTGACGACCACGATGTCGGGCGGCGCCGCGCCGTTCAGGGCCGGGACCAGATCGGTGCCGACCCTGCGGGCCGTGGCGCCGTTCTTGCCGGACGCGACCCAGGCCACGCCGCGGCGCAGCCGCTGTTGGAGCGCTCCGGCGAGGAAGCCGGGCAGCGCCCGTTCGTGCTCGTCGGCGCCCACGCCCGCGGCCGTGGACTCGCCGATGACGACGAGCCGCAGCAGCGGGACAGCGCCGGCGACGGTGCCCCGGTCGGCCCCGGAGGCGGGGTCGAGCCGCGGCGTCCGGCGGGCGGTCCGCCGGGCTTGGACGAGCAGGACGGGCGAGAGCAGCAGCATCATGGCCGCCTGCGGGGCGCCCGCCAGGACGCGCGGGACGCGCGCGGCGCCCGCCGTCGTGTCGGTGGTGCGGGGAATACGGGTGGCGCGGGTAAAAGAGAGTGGTCTCTGCATCTCTACCCCAGACTTGGCTATCCCGATGATGAGAGGACGTGCTCCCCGAGAAGATTCCTGGTGATTTGTGTGATTACGTCGGCGACGTAGGCGTGTCCGTCCGAGTTCAGATGGATCCCGTCGAAGGCCCACAACGACGGGTCGGACACGCGTGGCACGGCATCGGGCTCGACAAATTCAACTGCATATGCACGTGCACTACGACGCAGTTCCGCGTTGAACTCTAGAAGACGTTCTAGTATCCGTTTTCTCCGGAAGTTGGAGATGATAGATCGTTCCAGCAGCGGTGGCCGGGGAACCGGTGCCGCCACGCCCACCGCGCCGGCCGACCGGGCCCAGCCGAATATCTCCGCCAGCTGCGCGGCCACCTCCGTTCTGTCGAATCCGTTGACGACGTCGTTCATTCCGCAGTTCAGCACCACCAGCCTCGGCGTCAGGGCGCGGACCTGGGGCAACTGCGCCCCGGCCACCCGCGCCACGGTCGCGCCCGCGCCGCCGAGATTGGCGACGCGGTCGCGGGAAAGGTCGAGGTTGCCGGCCAGCCGGCCCGCCCACCCGAGCCAGCCGCCGGACGGATCGGGGTCGTCCCGCCCCTCGGCCAGGCTGTCCCCGAGCACCACCAGCCGGATCGGCGGCGGGCCGGGCACCGCACCCGTCAACGGACCAGTTCGAGCAGGTAGTCGGTGAGGGCGTCGACCGTCCCGCGGCGGCGCGCCTCCACCACGTCGACCTCGACCTGCAAGTGGTCCTCGATGTCGCTGATGATGCTGATGGCGTAGACGGAGTCCACGCCGTAACGGGCCAGCTCGACGGCGGGGTCGATGCCCTCCGCCGGCTTGTCGAGATAGAACGCGATCCGGTCGAGGAGCCAGGTTTGCAGCCCACCGCGCGATATGGTCTCCGTTTCGTTCACCGCGTCCCCTTCTGTAGAGGTGATCTTTTTACCGAGTGGAGCCCCCCGAGATTAACGCTTTTTGTTCCCGTATCGGCCGCAACGAAGATTACCGCCGTGACCGTACCAGACGACACAGCACCCTGTGAACGACCGGAAACAATCTATTTTCTGCACTGTAAATTGCAGCGTTCGACGGCAAATGGGGCGTACCTAAGTCCTGGCACACCGTGATCAGAACCGGTGGGTGAAAAATTGACACGGCCTGGCCGCGGTAGATCAAATTCCCCCGCGGGAACCCCCATTCCCTCCGCCTACCTGCCCGGATACCGCAGGGAATATGAGGCGCCGGATGGACCGGGCACGCCGGGGTCGACCGCGACGGCCGGGGGACGGGGCGCCACCCGGTGAATTTGGGACAGTGTGGAACACGAAAATGACCGGCCGCTCACCGGCAGCCGCCCGCGGTACCTCACGCGTGCGACGGCGGCCGATCGTCGCTCTCGGTGACGGTCGGCGCGCCGTGTAACGGTCCACGACCTCAGCCCGTCGCCGCCCCCGCCCGCAGCCGCCGCCGCGCGACACTATCCGGACACGCCAGTCTCCCCTTCCCCCGTCCACTCGGGGCCGGGCGGGGGCGTGCGGCCCGCGAAGGCGTCCCATAGAAGTGCGGCGGGGCCCGCGACCTGGAACAGTTCCTCCACGCGCGAGCGGTCGCCGTCCAGGTGCGTGAGGGTTTGCAGGCCGAGGAACGTCGCGATCGCGATCGAGCCCAGCTCGCGGTCGGGGACCACGTCCTCCAGCGCGGTCCCCGCGACCAGGCGGCGGACGGCCGCGGCGGCGAACTCCGCCCACGGCCCGATATGCGCGAGCAGCTCCGCACGCAGCCGCGGGGCCGTCGCCGCGGCGGTGAACAGCTCCTGCACCGCCGCGATATGCCCCTCCTCGCGCATGTCCTCGGCGTACAGCTCGCGCAACCGGTCCAGCAGTTCGGCGGCGCTGTCGCACTCCCCCAGCGCCTCCCGGTAGGCGGCCATCCGCTGCCGGCTCGTGTGCCGCAGCGCCGCCAGCAGCAGGTCCTCCAGGTCCTCGAAGTGGTAGTAGATGACACCCGGTGCGAAGCCCCCGGTACGGGCGATCGAGCGCGCGGTCGTCCCGCCGTACCCCTCGGTGGCCAGCGTGCGGACGGCCGCCTGGAGAAGCCGCTCCCGCGCTTCCTCGCGCCGGGGCCTGGGACGGGATGGGGGCATCGGGGTCAGATCACTCTCCGCGGGGACACGCCGGCCTCGTCCAGGAACGGGGCGAGCCGCCGCGCCAGCCGGGCCAGGTTGTGGCTCGGCACCTGGGGATAAAGGTGGTGCTCCAGGTGGTAGGTCAGCTCCAGGAACAGCGCGGGGATCACACGCCCGCGCAGCGTGTGCGTCTGCGTCAGCGGGTCCTCCCCGTAGTGGCGGTGCGGCAGGTGGACGGTCAGCAGCGGATAGACCCAGCTGCCAACGATCATCATCGTGGCGTAGACGAGCAGCCCCCGCCAGAAGAGCGCGCCGGCGGCGACCGCCGCGAACGGCACCGCGGCCTCCGCGAGCAGCCACGCGCGCTGCCGTCCGGAACTCCTGCGATACCCCCACCACCACAGGCGCACGAGGAAGACGGGGCCGTACAGGACGGCGCCGAGCATGCTCAGGTCGGCCGGGTGCCCCTCCGGGTCGTCCTCGCTAGGGAACGTCCGATGATGCTGGAGGTGGGTGGCCCGGTAGGCGTGCCCGCTCTCCAGCAGCACCGCGCCGAGCAGGAACAGCGCCCACTCGGTCGCGGCGCGGCCCAGGCCGAGAGACCGGTGGACGACATCGTGCGTGGCCGTGACGACCGCGACGAAGATCCCGAACGCGATCGGCGGCGTGGCCCACCACCAGCCCGCCGTCGCGGCCCCGGCGAACAGCGCGATGCCCAGGTAGGGCAGGGAGAGCGCGAGGATCCGGCGGCGACGGGTCGTCACGAGCAGATCGGAGCCCAGTTCGGACAGCCTCGGCGGCGTGCGCGTGGCCGCCTTCACCGCATGACCTTCCGCTTGCGGGCCGTTCGCAGTGCTTCCTCTGCCACGATCCGGCTACCGAGCGCGCAGGCCACGGTGCCGAGCCCTGGCCAGGTCGAGTCACCCACCAGCCATAGGCCGGGGACGCCGAGCGAGTGAGGAATGGCGTTCTGGTTAGCGTTGGCGGGCGTCTGCCGCGCGCCCCCGACCGCACCGCGCGGACGGAACGCGAAACGCTCGTACGAGCGGGGCGTGCCCACGTCCCAGACCATGGCCCGTTCCCCCAGGTTCGGGTGGACGCGGCGCGCCAGCCCCACGAGCCGCTCGCCGATCTCCCGCTTGCGCACCTCGTACGCGGCGGCCGTCAGGCCCTCCCAAGCGGCGAGCTCGGTGTGCGTGGAAATCATCACGGCGCGGCATCCGGGCGGGGCGCTTTCGGTATCTCCCGGCGCGGACACCGAAACGAACATGTTGTTGCCGTCCCCCAGAGGACGCCGATAGCTCTGCAACAACTGATGGTGGGTGAACTCCTGGCCCGCCACCTCTTCCTCTGAAACGCCGAGAAATATGACGATCGCACCGCCAAGGTCCTGTTCGTCACGTTCGACATAGGGGCGCAGCCGTCCCGCCAAAGCAGGGACGACGCGCATGGTCGTCTCGGCGGGCAAGGCGCTCACCACCTGCTCCGCATGGACGACCCCGCGCCTCGTATGGACTTGGAACGCCCCCGCTTGGCCGCGCACGCGTTCCGCTTGGCAGCCGACGCGCAACTGCCCGCCCAAGCTCCGGTAGTGGGCGATGAAGCGGCGCCAGAAGCCACGCATGCCGCCCGCCGTCCGGGTGAGCCCCGCGCCACGGATGGTCGCCCCGAGAGCCGCGTTGATGAGCGGTGCCCTGTCGACCGTGCTGTGCACCGTGTCCTCCACCAGCATCGACAGCAGGCCCACGACTGGGTCGTCGTCACGTAGGCCATGCCAGGCAAGGGCGTCTCCGAGCGTGGCGTTCATATGCCGGACGAGGGGAAGGTTGCGCGGCCCCAACGCCCTGAGGTTCTGCACAGCGTCCGACGGGCGCCGCATAGGCAGTCGTACACCGGCGCGACTCGCGTCCCAGAACACCTGCGCGATCCGGTCGAGTCGGGCCCAGAACGCTCTGTGCCGTGGGGTGTCCCCGAGCGCGCGCAACCGTTCCTCATGCCATGCTCGGGCATCGCGGTACAGGGTAACGTTGCGGTCGGGGAGCCATCCGACATACCCGGGCAGGGGCTCGCCAGGGACAGGGTCCATCCCGATGCTGTCGAGGAGTTCGGCCCCGACTCCACCCGGCTCGAAGTCGACCATGGTCGTGGCGCCCACGTCGAACGAGAACCCGCGCCGCCGGTAGTACCCGGCGCAGCCGCCCACGTGCCCGTGCGCCTCGATCACCGCTGTGGACACCCCAGCCGCCTGGAGCCGCGCCGCCGTCGCCATCCCGGCAAGCCCGCCACCGAGCACAGCGACCTGGCACGACACAGGAAACCGCGCCGCCCGCCGCCCCCGCCCCACCCGTCCGGCCCGCGCGGCGCGGGGCTCCTCCTCCTGAACAGTGAGTTCATCCTGAACAGTGAGTTCACTCTGAACGTTGAGTTCATTCTGAACGTTTGGTCTGAACATAAGTTCAAATTCGGTGCGCGACGAGGGCACGTCAAGACGGAGGTAAGGCCAATCTGGCCATAACGGCAGCCATCACGCTGCCGTTATGGCCTCACACCGGCACGCTCAGTACAGCGTGACCGGGTCAAAACATGGCGATCACACCGACACTAACGGGGCCATGACCTCGGACAAGAGTCAGGTTTATGTCAATATGCCTGGTCAGGCGACTGGTCCCGGCGGCACGCGCCCGGGCTGGCCGAGTCCGGTCAACACGTCTAGACGGCCATGACCGTCTGGAGGAGGCCCCATACGAAGTGGGCCACGTACCTGCCGTCGTCCGCGGTGGAGAAGGTCACGTGCCATCGGCTCGGCGCGTCACCCGCCTGGTGCCGGAGGGGGCGGTCACCGCCGAAGCGCCGGTCCAGGTCGCCGACGACGCATGACCACGGCGCCAGGTCGTCCACGGTCGGCAGTTCGGGGACGGGCGAGTCCGCGGCCCGGACCAGCCACTCCTGCACGATCATGTCGTCGGGGGCGGTCAGGGTCTCGTAACGCAGGTCCGGCCACAGCGTCAGCGGCCACCGCTCGACCAGGCACTCGACCGAGCCGAACCGCCGTTCCTCGGCTTCGGCCGGCGGCCCGAGCACCGCGCCGAGCCGTTGCCGTCCGGACGGGAACGCCCGCGACCGCACCATGCGCTGCCAGCGGGCGTTCACCTCGCGCATCTCGGTGCGCGAGGAGTCCAGTGCGCGGACGGCCTCCATCACCAGGTCGGGCTGGAAGTCGGCCATCCTGCGCAGCAGGACGAGCTGGAACTCCCGCCGTGCGAAGCCCTTCATCCCCCATGCCTACACCGCCGCACCGACACTTGGGGAGTTCTGTCCATCTGGTGCGGGCCCGTTCCAGGGCCCAGAGGGCGAAGCTCGCGGTGGCCGGCGTGCCGCCGAGGTCCGGGACGCCCCCGCCCGCGTGGAGCATCTGGTCTGGGGCCGCATCCGGCCATCCCCGGCCGTCACCGCTTTCATCACCGCTCTCGGCGTCCCGGAGACCGCGCTGGACTGACTTTTCCCAGCGTGCCGCAAGGGGTTTGCATGCGTGCAAGCGTCGGTGACGCCGCCCCCGCTTGCCGTCAGAGTGTGCTGTGCGGCGGGCCTCCCGTCGCGCTCGCAGCAGCCCGCCACTTCGACTCCCCTTGGCACACGCGAATGTTCGGTTACAGCCCAACACGGATACGTGGAACCGCCGGAGCCATGGACGCACTCGACGCTTGGACCGGATCGCCGGCCTTCGTCTCAGGCCCGTTCGTCGAGCCCTCGCTGGAACTCGGCACGCCCGCCGACTGGAGCGCGGGCCCGTCCGCCGAGGGCCTGCTCGGCGAGATCGACATCGCCTCCACCCCGGCCGCCGTCCGGCTCGCCCGCTCCTACGTGCGGGAGCTGGCCGGCGACTTCTTCGGCGCGCGCACCGCGGCGCTGGACGATCTCGAACTGCTGGCCAGCGAGGCCGTGACGAACGCCGTGCTGCACGCGGCGCCGCTGCGCGACGGCACGGTCCTGGTGGCCGCCCTGCACGCCGACCGGCGGGTGCGGGTCGAGGTCACCGACGGCGGGCCGCGCCCCGACCGGCCCGGCCCGACCGGCGACCCGCTCGCCCCGCGCGGGCGGGGCATGCGGCTGATCGAGGCGCTGGCGCTCGAACACGGCCGGCAGCACAACCCCGACGGCACCGCCACGTTCTGGTTCGAGATGGCGGTCGACGACGACCGGCCCGGCTACGGGGGCCTCGGGCCGGAGCACGGCCCGCCGCCCGGTGCGGGCGGCGGGCCCGGGGCGCGGTTCGCGGATCCGGCCGGAGAACGGTGGTTCGACGGCCTGGAGGCGCCGTGACCCCGGTATCGGTACTGGGCACGGGGACCGCTCCCCTCCTCGTCGAGGACCGGGGGGCGGAGGCCGTTCCGGCGCCCAGCGCCGCCCGGATGTACGACTACTACCTCGGCGGCAAGGACAACTACGCCCCGGACCGCGAGCTGGCCGACCGGGTGCTGGCCACGGCGCCGTTCCTGCCGCGGCTGGTGCGCGCCAACCGGGCGTTCCTCCGCCACGCCGCCCGTTTCCTCGCCGAACGGGCCGGGATGCGGCAGTTCCTCGACATCGGCTGCGGGCTGCCCGCGCCGGAGAACCTGGACGACATCGTCCGCCGGGTCGATCCGTCCTGCCGGGTGGCCTACGCCGACAACGACCCGCTGGTGCTCAGCCACGCCCGCGCGCTGCTGGCGGTGGACGGCAACACCGACGCCTTCGAGGCGGACCTGCGCGATCCGGCGGCGCTGCTCGCGCATCCGGCGCTGCGGCGCCTGATCGACTTCGACGAGCCGGTGGCGGTGCTGCTGATGAGCGTGCTGCACTTCGTCACCGACGCCGAGAACCCCTGGGCGATCATGGACGGGCTGCTGGCGGGCCTGCCGCCGGGCAGCCATGTGGTGATCTCCCACTCGGTCCGGACCCCCGAGCAGGACGCGGTGGCCGCCCTCTACCGGGAGGCCGACGTCCCGTTCACCCCCAGGGCCCCGGAGGCGATCGCCGAGCTGTACCGGGACCTGGAACCGGTCCCGTGCGCGGTGCACCCTCCGGGCATGGGCGCCCAGGTGCCCCTCGCCTGCTTCGTCGGCCGCACGTCCCGATGAGCGCGGCCGAGACGACCGGTATGTTCCGCCCGGCCGCCCGGGCCGCGGCGGGGACGCCCGCGTCGGGCCGGTTCCGGACGCCGGCGGCCGCGAGCACGACCGCTTCCACCGCGGCCGCGCTCGACCGCCGAGGATCGCGCCAGCGGACGTTGCCGCACCCGTTCGCCTCGCTACGATCGACTCGCCAGCATGTGCCACTCCTAGGGCGAGTCATGACCGCGGACAACGAGCCGAAGTCGCTTTCCGAGATCACCAGTGACCTCGGCCTGAACATGTCCGACGTGGCGATGTTCTCCGGTCTGGACGAGAGCACGGTGTCCCGGCTCTGGGACAATTCCGCGTGGCTCGACCGCATCAGCGGCCGCTCGCTGCAGAGCCTCATTTCCTCGATACCGGGAATCGCCGAGTACTCCATGGCGCATTCCCTGCGGCGGCGCCGGGACGCCCTGGTCGGCGATCTGCACGACGAGGGGCTCGCGGTCAACCTGCGGGCGCTGCGGGAATCCACCGTCCCCCAGCAGCATCTCCTGAACGCGCTCGAAGCCGCGTTGCACATCGTGCGCGGGAACGCCACCCAGCGGGTGTCGTCCTATATCGCCCGGTTCTGGGGGCGGGATCAGGACCGCGCGCTGGAGGCGCTCTATTCGCTGGATTCCGAACAGGGCCTCCTCGACAATCCCAACCGGCTTTTCGAGTCGTCGGTCGAGCTGGCTCCCCGGCTGAACCGCAAGACCTACTCCTTCCATTCGATCCTCGCGCTGAACATCCTGACGCACCAGGTCAGCAAGGTGACGGGGGCGCTCAGCACGGAACTCGAACCACCGGTCCCCGGACGGCAGAGCGCCTTCATGATGCGCGGCGTGGTGATGGGCTCGCTCATCGGCTCCAACGATCTGGACCTGGCCGAACGCTACCGTCGCGAACTCGAACGGACGCCGGTTTACGCGGCGCTGGAGGAATGGTCGTTCCCCACCTACACGCGGGACGGGCGGATCAGTTCCGATTTCACGCTGCCGAACTCCCTGCTGCTGCGCAACACCGCGCGCGAGGTGCTCCGCGAGATCGAGAGCTACAACGACGCCTACCTGTATTACCTGGTCTCGACCTACATCCCGCTGGCGTTGCAGCGCGACGCGACGTTCGGCGGGCGGCTGGGCGATCTGGCGCGCGCGCTGGAAAAGCGCGGCGCCGGAGTCGGAGACAAGAGGATCCGGGACGCCTGCGGGGCCCTGGTGAAACAGATCAGGGGCATGGCCTGAGCCATGACCTGACTTTCGTGGAACACGCGGTATGGCGCGCCCTGATGGCGGCGCGCGAAGGATTGGGGGGCCGGTGGACGAGGCAACGCGGACGGTCGCGGAGCTGACACGGGAGAGATGGGAGGCCAACACCGATTACTGGGTGAAGATCATCCGGGAGGGCCGTGACCGGTACCGCACCGAGCTCACCGACCGGGCCGTGCTGGACGCGATCGGCCCGTGCGCCGGGCTGCGCGTCCTGGACGCGGGCTGCGGCGAGGGCTACCTGTCCCGGACGCTGGCGTCGATGGGCGCCGAGGTCGTCGGGATCGACGCCTGCCAGGGCCTGATCGACGCGGCCCGGAGCCATCCGGCCGGGCCGGGCGGCCCGGTGTCGTTCCACCGGGCCGGCGTCGACGCGCTGCCGGTCGAGGACGCGTCCTTCGACCTGGTCGTCTGCAACCACCTGTTCAGCCACCTGCAGGACCCGGCGGACGCGGTCGGCGAGTTCGCCCGGGTGCTGAAGAGCGGCGGGCGGCTGGTCGTGCTGACCCTGCACCCGTGCTTCTACACCGCCGACGCCGAACAGGGCGCGAGCACCAGCGTGCCCGCCTCGCGGTATTTCAGCCGGCGCGGCATCGACCAGCGCTTCCTGGTGGACGGGCTGGAGTCGCCGTCGGAGATCACCTCCTGGCTCCGTCCGCTCGAGTACTACTCTGGAACGCTCCGAGACGCCGGCTTCGTGATCGCGGACCTGCGCGAGCCGCATCCGTCCGAGGAGCAGCTGCGCGCCGACCCCTGGTGGCGGCAGGGCTTCCCGACCGCCCTGTTCATGCTCCTGATCGCCGAACGCCGCTGACCCCGCCCGGGGTATGCGCCCGCGGGACGGGCGCATACCCCGGCCGCGTATCAGCACAGCGTCGCCTCAAGGAAGGCGAACGGCGACGGGCTCGGCACGATGCGGTCGCTGCGACCGGCGCGGAGGGGTGGCGGCGAAGGCGGCCGCATGGTCGGCGGGCCGCCGCCGGGCATAGATCCGGGCCCCCTCGGACGGCGTTGTCGCGAGAGGGCCCGGACGGGGCGGCCGTCAGCGGCCGCCGTCGATCATCACCGGCTCTTCCTCATGTTCTTCGGGGCCGCCGGCCGGTGCGCGGAGTCCTTGGCGTTCCGGTCGCCGCGCGCGGGGTCCTGGTTCTCCCGGGTCGCGGTGGTCCGGCGCCCCGCGGCCTCGGCCCCCTCGGCGCCCGCCGCGCCGGCGTCCTGCGCCTGCCACCGCATCTTGTCACCGGGCGACGGCGCCCCGTTGCGACGCGCCTTCTTGCCGCCCCCGCTCGACTTGGCCATCCCACGTTCCT
Organism: Actinomadura vinacea; assembly: GCF_039532545.1. NCBI lineage: Bacteria > Bacillati > Actinomycetota > Actinomycetes > Streptosporangiales > Thermomonosporaceae > Actinomadura > Actinomadura vinacea. The sequence goes on from NZ_BAAARW010000020.1 coordinate 551,163, forward strand.
TTCTGCGCGGTTCGGGACCTTTCACAAGGTCATCGACATTGATCACGATCCCCGCAGAACGCGCCCCTAAGGCAACGAGACCACCAAGGTTCCCGCCGTACTGGACAACCCGCCCGAACATCACGAACGATTGCAGAGATTTCTTTGCAAAGGGCTAGACTCCCACCCATGGAACCTGTGGAACCTGCCGTCACGGCCGATCCCGAACACCTCAAGGCGCTGAGCCATCCCCTTCGGCGCCGGATCCTGCGGCACCTCCGCGGCCATGGCACCGCGACGTCCACCACCATCGCCGAGGCGCTCGGCGAGAACACCGGCACGACCAGCTACCACCTGCGGCAACTGGAGAAATACGGGTTCATCGAGGAGATCCCGGAACGCTCGGCGGGCCGCGAGCGCTGGTGGCGCCCCACCCGGGGCCCGCGCGACGTCCGGATGCCCGCGCCCGAGGCGCTGGCCCCCGAAGACCGTCCGGCCCTCGCCGAGGTCCTGCGCCTCGGGCACGCCGAGGACATGGCCTTGTTCAGCCGGCTCCCCGAGGCGTACGAGCGGGACCCCGACTGGGCGCGGCTCTCCCGCGGCTTCACCCACATGACGCGCGAAGGGCTGGCGGAGTTCTTCGAGGGCTACATCCGCCTACTGCGAGAGCACGGACTCGCCCCGGAAGAAGCCCCGCCGGACGCCCGTCCCGTCTACATCCGCCTTTTCACGCTTACGGCGGACGAGGACTGACCGGCGCCCGGAGCGGAGCGCTAGCGGAGCGGAGGGCGACGGTCAGTCTGCTCTTGCCGGGGAGTCTGAGGGGTCGCCCCCTCAGGAAGAAGCTGACCGGCGCCCGGAGCGGAGCGCTAGCGGAGCGGAGGGCGACGGTCAGTCTGCTCTTGCCGGGGAGTCTGAGGGGTCGCCCCCTCAGGAAGAAGCTGACCGGCGCCCGGAGCGGAGGGCGACGGTCAGTCGCCCTTGCCGGGGAGTGTGAGGGGTCGCCCCCTCAGGAAGAAGCTGACCGGCCCTCACTTCAGCTTGATGGATTGGCGGTGCCGGAAGATGTCATGGGGGTCCCAGCGCCGCTTGACCTCTTGCAGCTTGGTGTAGGCGTCCTTGTAGTAGAGCGTCCAGTACGGCTGGTCGGAGCCGTTCCATTCGGGGTCGTTCAGGTCGGCGTCGGGATAGCAGATGTAGCAGCCGTCGGTCTGGTCGCCGATGATGGGGACGCCGTGGGTCTTGGCGAACGTGGCCTTGTAGATGTCGCGGATCCAGGCGATGTGGTCCTTCTCTTGGGGGTCCTGGCTCGTCCAGTAGACCTGGTACTGCAATTTGAGGATCGAGTCGCGCTGCGGCGCCGCGGTCTCGCGCGGCGGACGGTTGATGGCGCTGCCGTACGAGTCGACCTGGATCAGGGCCTGTTTGTTCTCGTAATCCTTGTACTTCTCCTTGCCGAGGTAGGCCCACATCGCGTCGATCTGGTCTTTGGTGAAAGGCTTGCGGAGGTAGGCCGACTTGTACTTGCCGCAGCGGTTCTCGCCGCTGCCGTTCAGTGCCTGCGTGGCCGTCAGCCAGGGCATCACGCGTGGGATCGCCATGTGGGTGAGGGGCTGGTGCTCGCCCATCGGCGCCGTCATGGCCCTGGCCTCGATACCGATCCCGCCTTTGACGGTGTTCAGGAAGTCCTGCATGACCTCGGCCGCATCGGAGTCGTCGGCGTCGACCTGGGCCAGCAGACCGATCTGGCCGTTGCTGACATGGTTGAGTTTGAGCATCGCGAAGAGCTTGCCCGCAGACGTGTCCGGGTCCTGATGCTGCTGGAAGTACTCGCCGTAGGCGGTGACCAGATCGGTGAACGCCTTCTTGTCGACGTCGGACCAGTCCCAGGCGAGACCCGTCAGGAGCACCTGCTTGGGAGGCTTGGGCATGAACCGGAACCAGAACTTGGTGACGACCCCGAAATTGCCTCCCCCGCCGCCCGTGTGGGCCCAGAGAAGGTCGCGCAGCTCCTTCTCATCGGAATCGCGCTTGGCGAGGACGAGTTTCACCGTCCGGTCTTCCTGGACGACCGCCACCTCGACGGCGTACAGGTAGTCGACGGTCAACCCGAACTGCCGCGACAGAAGCCCGAAGCCGCCCCCCGGGATATGTCCGCCCAGGCCCACCGAATAGCACGAACCGCCCGGCAGCGCCCTGCCGCTGAGCGGATAGAGATGGCTGTAGGTGTGCCAGTTTGTGGCACCGGCCTCGACGCAGTACGCCTTCACCTCGGTGTCATAGGAGATCCCGCACATCGGGCTGATGTCGAGGATGACCCGCACGTCGTCTCCGCAGACGAAGTCCTCGTAGCAGTGGCCGCCGGATCTGACCGTGATCCGTCTGAGGTCGTCCGCCGGGTGATCGGCCAGCGCCTCGGTGAGCGCCGCGCAGACCTCCTCGCCGCTCCGCACCAGCCGGACGTAGTCGGGCTTGGCGATCCACCGCTGGTTGAAGCCGCGGCTGAGCGCCGGATAGCGCTTGTCGCCGGGCCTGATGGTCGTGGTGATATGCGCGTGTGGGTCGTTCATGCGACTACATCTGCCCGACGATCACCAAAGGTAAGCGATCAGTCGCGAAGGGTTAACGCGAAGGTAAGGTGATCAAGGTCCCTGGACAACCCCCCGGCACCCTACTAACGTGCACACCTATTCAATAATTTGACTAGGAGGCCAGCAAGATGCATCCGTTCCGCCAGGCCATCGAGAAAGGCGATCTGGAGTCGGTGTTCGCACTGCTGGCCGAGGACGTGACCTTCGTCAGCCCGGTGGCGTTCGCGCCGTACACCGGGCGCCCCCTGGTCACAGAGATCCTGCGCGGCGCCTCCCAGGTCTTCGAGGACCTGCGCTACGTCAAGGAGCTCGCCGATCCCGAGGGCCGCGACCACGCCCTGGTCTTCCAGGCCCGAATCGGCGACCGCGAGATCAACGGCTGCGACTTCGTGCACCACGACGACAACGGACTGATCGACGAGCTCCGCGTCATGGTCCGCCCGCTCTCGGCCGCCAACGCGCTCGCCGAGGCGATGGGCGCCCAGTTCGAGCGGATCGCCCGGGAGACCGGCCTGGTCTGACGGGGACACGGGCAGGATCCGCCAAAACCCAGTCCATTCATAAACCAGAAACCCCAAAGATCCCCCGAACATCTACTGATCGACACGCTTCTCGATTACGGTGCGCCTCAAGATCAACTGATCGACGCATCTCACGAGGAGCACCCGCTCATGTTCGGAGACAGCCCGCTCGACCGCCGCACGCTGCTCAGAGGCGCCGCCGCCGTCACCGGGGGCTCGCTGCTCGGCGTGACGGCGACCGCCCTTCCCGCATCGGCCCTGGCCGCGCCCCGCGTGTACACCCGGGCCGAATGGAACGCCCGGCCGCCCAAGTCCACGGCGGTCGTCCTCGACCGAGCCCCGGACCGCATCATCGTCCACCACACCGCGTCCGCGAACCAGACCGACTACTCGCTGGACGCCGCGTTCGCGCTGTCGCGCTCGATCCAGAACTTCCACATGGACAGCAACGGCTGGGACGACACCGGGCAGCAGCTCACGATCAGCCGCGGCGGCCACCTGATGGAGGGCCGCAACCGCAGCCTCGAGGCCATCGCGGCCGGCGACCACGTCATGGGCGCGCAGACCTCCGGCCAGAACGACCACACGATCGGCATCGAGAACGAGGGCCTCTACATGACCGAGGGGCCCACGGTCGCCCTGTGGGACAGGCTCGTCGAGACGTGCGCGTGGTTGTGCGACAACTACAGCCTCGACCCCGTCGTGGCGATCGTCGGCCACCGCGACTACGTCGCCACCGCCTGCCCGGGAGACGTCCTGTACGCCAGGCTGCCCGAACTGCGCGACGCGGTCGGAGCCAAGCTCGGCAAGGCCCCGGCCCGCCGCAGCAAGGCCCGCCCGACCCCGTCCCCCTACCCCGGTCCCCGCCACACGTTCGACCACGGCCCGGCCCGAGCCCCCGGCGAGCTCCGCTAGCTGTGTTAGGCGCACGGCGTAACCACCTGTTCGCACCCGGTCGCGGTTGTTAGGCTCCGAGCCGTTTGACGCCTGCTTGCGGACCGGGAGTGAGATCCGTGGACGATGTCGAGCCGCCTGACGATCGGCCAGTGGTCCTGGGTCATTCCGGCGGGCCTCAGCGGCCGATGTCGCGGTTCCTCATGGTGGCCGCCGCCTTCGGGCTGGTGGTCGCGGTGGCCGGAGGCTCGGGCGTCACCGGGACAGGGGCGACCGGAGCCCTGGCCCTCTCGATGGTCGCCGCGGGCGGGTCGCTGGTCCTCGCGTCGGGGGCCTTCGCGGCGCTCGTCCGGCGCGGTGACCGCCCCGCCACGCTGTCACCGGACGGCATTCGCGTACCGACGTTCCTGGGCGTCCGCGAGATCGCCTGGGCGGATGTGGAGCGCTGTGAGATCCGCGAAGCCGACGGCGGGCGGCGCGGGCTGCTCGCGGCGTGGTCGTCGAGCGAGCCGGATGGTCAACCGGTGTGGCTCGGGGACGCCCGCAATGCCTCGATCCCGGAGCCCGACCTCATGGCGACGGCGCGGCGCTGGATGGCCGGGTGACATCGGCACGGGCCGGTAGGTGAACGTCCACGGCCATCGACCTGCGAGGCCGATCGGCTGACGTCCAAGGCGTCATGCGGGATTGGGCCTGGCGTCACCACCCGTTCGCACCCACAGGCCAGTGTCGGTGATCGCTCGGACGGCTGATCAGGGCCGTCCGCTACCGAGAGGGACCCCCCATGTCTCGCACCGCGCGCGCTTTCGGCGCCGTGCTCGCCACGCTCGTACCGTTGGTCGCACTCGCGCCGGCCACCCCCGCCGTCGCCGCTCCCCGTCCGGCGGTCGAGAACATCGCCCACCGCGGCTCGTCCGGCGCCGCTCCGGAGAACACCGTCGCCGCCATCCGGCTGGCCATCGCGCACCGGTCCGACGTCGTCGAGAACGACATCCAGCGCACCAAGGACGGTGAGCTGGTGATCATGCACGACACCACGCTCGCCCGGACCACCGACGTCGAGCAGCTCTTCCCCACCCGCGCTCCCTGGAACGTCGGCGACTTCACCCTTGCCGAGATCAAGCGGCTCGACGCGGGTTCGTGGTTCGCTCCCAAGTACGCGGGCGAACGAGTGCCCACGCTCGCCGAGTGGGTCAACGCCGTCGGGGAGCAGGCCGGCATGCTGCTGGAGCCGAAGGCGCCAGAGCTCTACCCGGGCATCGAGACCGACCTCGACAAGGAGCTGCGGTCGCTGCCGGCGTTCAACCGCGCCCTCAAGGCCGACCGCGTCGTCGTCCAGTCCTTCAACCACGCGTGGCTGCGCACCTACAAGGACCTCGCTCCCGACGTCCCGGTCGGGCTGCTGTACGGCAGCAAGCCGACCGAGGCCGACATCGCCGGCGCGGCGAAGTGGGCGCAGCAGGTCAACCCGGCCCTGGGCGCGATCGACGAGGCGACCGTCAAGCAGGTCCACGCTCAGCGCATGGAGATCCACGTGTGGACCGTGAACGGCGGGGCGGACATGCGCCGGGCGATCGACTGGCAGGTCGACGGCATCATCACCAACTACCCGCAGGTGCTGCACGACATCCTCCAGCGCGGCTGAGCCGCCGTCCGGCGGCGATCACCCCGGAGACCACCGTGCCGCCGTGCGACCCGACCGCACGCGGCACGGTGGCATTCGTTCAGCTTGCACGGCGGGCCCTCGGCTTCACATCCAGTGACCAGGAGCCGCCTTCATCGAGCAGGACGCGGATCCAGCCCGGCCCGGCAAGCCGCATGCTGGTCCGGCCGTCCCCAAGACCGTGGCCCATGGCCTCGGCGACGGCCCGTTCTCCGGTCCCCGCCGGCGGTTGGACGGGGGGGGGAAGCACCGAACCCGCCCCGATCCGTAGCGTGGCGTTCCGACCTCAACGCACACGCCACTGCCCTGGCGTCCAACCGAGGCGTCAGCGGCTACCCGGGAGATCCCATGCACACCACATTGACAGTGCTCTACACGCACCGGCTGGAGGACTGCCGCGAGTTCTACCAGCGGCTCGGCCTGGACCTGCGCCCCGAGCGTCACGGCTCCGGACCGCACCACTACGCCGCCGTCCTCAAGGACGACGCGGTGTTCGAGCTGTACCCAGCCGGCTCGCGTGAACCGACGGGACGGCTCCGCCTGGGATTCTCCGTCGACCGATCCTCGGCGTTCCCGCCGGGACGCCACATCCTGCACGATCCCGACGACCGGACCGTCGAACTGACCGTCAAGGGACAATGAGGTTCTCTCAGCGAAATGATCTCTGTTGGGAAAACCTCACCGGCCGGCCCGCGGCGGACGAGCCGGCTAGCGTGCCACGCGGTAGCGGAGGTAGACGACCTTTGAGCTGAAGGTGCGGGTCTCCACGAGTTCGAGATCCACCCGGCGCTCGCGCTGGGGGAAGAACGGAATGCCACCGCCGACCAGCACCGGGAGGACCCTGGCCCGGTACTCGTCGATCAGGCCCAGCGCGGCGGCCTCGGCGGCGAGAGTCGCGCCGCCGATCGCGATGTCGCCCTCCCCCGGCTCGGCCCGCAACCGCTCGATCTCCTCCGCCAGGCCGCCGGAGGCCAGGCGGGCATTGCCCTGCACCGCCGACAGCGTGGTGGAGAACACCACCTTCGGGAGCGCCTTCCAGAGCGCGGCCCACTCGAGCCTTGAGTCGTCGAGCGATGGATCCTGGTCGGCGGTCTCCCAGTACAGCATCGTCTCGTACAGCCGTCGTCCCAGCAGGTGGACGCCGACCTCTCGTATCTCGTCGATCCAGGAGCGAAAGACCTCCTCGTCGGGCGCCGTCCAGTTGAACTCGCCGTCCGGCCCGACGATGTAGCCGTCGAGTGAGACGTTCATCGAATAGGTCACGCTGCGCATCAGAGGTCCTCCTCGGTAACGGGTTCGACAGTATGACCGCCGGACGCCGCAGGACTCATCGCGGCTCGCGGGATCCCCTGGGCCGAATCACCTCGTTGGGATTCAATGACCGAGACAGAGACGGCCTAGCCGACGCCCCTCCGCGAAACCCCGTGTTCCTGCTGATCGGCGACTTGGCCGGACAACAGTCGCAGCGCGTCGGCCGAAGCGTTGTCGTTGGGTGTGTAGACCTCAAGCCGGTGGTCGGTGCTGTCGGGCTGGAGCCACACCTGGTAGTCGACGTCGACCCGTCCGACGGTCGGGTGTCGCAGGCGCATGGTGCCCACGGTGCAGTCCGCGACGTCGCCGTTGGCCCACAGCGTGGCGAAGTCGCCGCTCTTCATGGCGAGTTCGCCGATCAGTTCCGCCAGTCGGGCGTCGGTGGGGTACCGGCCGGCGGTGAGCCGCAGGTAAGCGACATGGGTTCGGGCCAGTTCATCCCAGTTGCGGTGCAGGTCGCGGGTGAGGGAGTCGAGGAAGAACATTCTAGGGATGGACGGCCGTCGCGAGAGATCGTTGGGCGCGTCGAAGTCGACGTGTTCTGCGACGAGTGCGTGTCCGGTGCGGTTCCAAGCCAGCACGTCTCCGCGGCGGCCGAGCACCACGGCCGGCGTGCTCTCCCCCAGGGACGCCAGGAGCGCCAGCACTCGCGGGTGCGGCCATTCAGGGCGGGGACGGAGCAGGCGTGATGTGGTGGGCTGACGGGCGAGGTTGTGCAGGTGTGCTTTCTCGACCGGATCGAGGTGGAGCACATCGGCGAGCGCCTCGAGGACCTGTCGGGAGGCTGTACCGGCCTGCCCCTGTTCCAGCCGCGTGTAGTAGCCGGCGCTCACGCCCGCGAGCTGGGCGAGCTCCTCGCGGCGCAGGCCCGGTACGCGGCGGGCGGTGCCGAAGGTGCGCAGCCCGGCGTCCGCGGGCGTGACCCGGTCGCGGCGCGTCTTGAGATAGGCCCCGAGGCTCTCCAACTCCATGGCTCCGAGCGTAGGCGCCACGGTGCGTGGCTGGGTGTCCCTGATCGGTGTACCCATGGCGCGGGTCTGGCTGCCGAGCAGCCGGCGCCGCACCGTCGGGGGCATGACTGAACAGCGTGTTCCTCACTCATCCGAGCCGCGGGCGTGGCTCGGCCTGCTGGTGATCCTCGGCCCGGTACTGCTGGTCGCGATGGACGGCTCGGTCCTGTTCCTGGCGATGCCCAAGGTCACCGAGGCGCTGTCCCCGACCGCCGATCAGGCGTTGTGGATCCTGGACATCTACGGATTCGCCGTCGGGTCCTTGCTCATCGCGTTCGGCAACATCGGCGACCGGTACGGCCGGCTGAAGCTGTTGATGACCGGTACGGCGGTGTTCGGCGTCGCCTCGGCAGGGGCGGCGTTCGCCCCGGGACCGGAGCTGCTGGTCGCCTTCCGGGCACTGATGGGAGTGGCCGGGGCCACGCTGCTGCCGTCGGCGCTGGCGGTGCTCAGCGAGCTGTTCACCGACCCGCGCCGGCGGGCGAAGGCGATCGGGATCTTCGCAGCCGCCTTCGCCGCCGGGTTCGCGGTCGGCCCGGTCGTCGGCGGACAGCTGCTGAGCGGCTTCTGGTGGGGGTCGGTCTTCCTGATCAATCTCCCCGTCGTCCTGCTGTTCCTGCTGCTGGCCCCGGTCCTGCTCCGCGAGGTGCGCACCACGGGGACCGGCCGCATCGACGTCCTGAGCGTTCTGCTCTCCGCCGCGGGCATCCTGCTGACCGTCTACGCGATCAAGCACGCCGCCGCGGAGGGGGTGGCGGCGACCCCGGTGGCCACGGGGATCGCCGGCATCGTCACCCTGGGGTGGTTCGCCCGCCGCCAACTCCGCCTCGAACATCCGCTGATCGACTTCCGGCTCTTCCGCGACCGGGTGTTCACGATCGCGGTCGTCACCGGGCTGCTGCCGCTGACCGCATGGTCGGCAGCGGCCTACCTCGGCGGCATCTACCTCCAGTCCGTGCTGGGACTGGCCGTCCTGGACGCGGCTCTCGTCGCGCTGCCCGGCGCCGCCGTACTCACCGTCACCTGCGTCGTCACACCGGCGCTGGTCGCGCGCATCGGTACGCGAGCGGCGCTCATCACCTGCCACTTCTGCGTCGCCGCGGGCCTCCTCCTGCTGCTGCCCACCAGCGGCTCCGGCGGGATCGGCTGGTACATCGCGTCCACCGTCATCGCCGGCATCGGCTACGGCGTCTCCTTCAGCGTGGTCGCCGACACCGCCGTCGCCGCGGTCCCCGCGGAACGCGCCGGGTCCGCGGCCGCGATCGCCGAGACCAGCAACGAGATCGGCAACGCCCTCGGCATCGCGCTCCTCGGCTCGCTGGCCACCCTGATCTTCCGCCTCCAGGGGCCTGACCTCGCCGGCACCCTCAACGAGACACTCCAGATCCAGGGCCTCGCGCCCGCGGTGATCGGCGACGCGAAGACCGCCTTCGTCCTCGGCCTGCACACCGCCGTCCTCATCGCAGGCATCCTCCACGGCGCACTCGGCGCACTCACCCTGCGCTGGCTACCGCGAACACAGCCCATGCCCCAGGACGCCAACGAGAAAAGCAGCGGCGGTGGCTTCAGCCGTACGGGGTGAACTTGCGGGCACCGCGAAGATCGGGTCGTTCGACGAAAAGGAAATAGCTGCTGGAAGACTCGGCGGCGTTGCCCTGGATAATGACGACGCCATCGGCGATGGGGCTTTGGAGGCGTTGAATGTACCGCATCGGCACCGGCATGTGGCCAAGGACCTTCCCGGTTCTGCTGTCGAACACGGTCATCTGGTTGATTCTCCCGCGGCTCGCCTCAGTATGGGTCACGGCGTAAGCACGACCGTCGGCCACGGCGACGCTCTCCGCGTCGTAAGTGGCCAAGCCGGGTCGCCCCGGCCCAGGGAACGGGCTGCTCCACAGTCTCTTGCCGGTGTCGGAGGCACTGCCGCACAGTCCTTCCCGACATTCGCTGATCTGGATGCCGTCGCTGAAGGCGACCGGGGAGTCCTTCCTCGCGCGACGGACCACGTTGCCCGTCGTCGGATCGAGTATGCCGAGTGATTCCCTGGCCGCAACGGCGAACCGGTCCCGGTCCTGCCAGACACCGGTGAAGGAGAGGTAGCGAGTCTCGTCAGCCGGCATGGCGGAGACTTCCGGAAACAACTGTGACATGCGCATGCCCCACCGCTGGGCTCCGGTCCGGGCGTCAAACCCCATGACCATCTCGTCGAGCACGTCGGAATCGTTGCAGGCCACGGCGACGATCCCCTTGGCCGAAGCGCTGATCAGCTCGTCCGTGTCGGAACAGCCCTCGGGCCAGCGCTTGGTCCACCGAGTCTCGCCGTCCTCGCGGTCGACTCCGGTTATCCCGTGCCGGCCCAGCACCACCAGTGTCTTCTCGTTGGCGTCGGTCACCACGGAGTCGGCGCCGACCTCTGGGACGGGCCGGGACCACCGGATCCGCCCCGAACGCACATTGATCTTCAGGAGATCCTTCCCCTGGACGACCACGTCTCCGGTCGCACGATCCAGCCCGATCGGCGCGGAGTCCTTGTCATAGCGCCAGTAGGTCCTGCCGTCGGCGATGCTGACAGCGCGAACGCCGCCATGACCGCGTGTGAATACGTGTCCCCCACTGATCACGAGCCCGCCATAGACCACCGTGTGGCCATAAGTCATCCCCGTGCCGGCCACATTCTCCGCCGAACGCAGCGGCGGTTGCGCCGCCACCTGCTGCGGGAACGCCCCGAAGGGACCTCGCATGCCGTCATCCAGCATCTCCGGAACCCGAGGAGCCCCCCACCACCCCGCCGCGACCACGCCGATCACAACCAGCGCGATCACAGGCGGACGCCACGATCGACGGGGCCGCACCGGCGGGTCGATCGTCCGGGTCAGAATGGTCTTCACCCGCACTGGAGAGGCCGAGCCGCTCCCTGGCGACTCGTCGTCATCGGTCATCGGCAACCTCGGTATTCGGGGGAGCAATCAAGATCGATCCGGCGTGACGCTGGTCAGACCGCAAACCTCACGCGGCTGATTCGCACCAATCATGATCAGTCCGGTGTTGCCTTGTTTCCGCAAGTGCGGGCGCGCCGGACAGAAGGCGCCGCATATCGCCGCACTTGCGCGGGGAATACAAAACCCCGTTTTTGTATTGGCGCCGAGGCCCGCTGGGGACGGGAAACTAGTGCTGCTTGAGCCGCGCCAGGAACGTGCCGAAGGCGTCCCGATCCAGTGCGAGCTTGGGACCGTCAGGGTCCTTGCTGTCACGAACGGCGATCACACCGGGCAGGGAAGCAACCTCCACGCAATTGCCGCCATCGTCTTCACTGCGACGGGACTTGCGCCACGTGGTCTCACTGACGTCCATCTCCCGACGATCTCGCCAACTCCCTGGACCGGCTATGCCCTACCGGGCAGAGCTTCCTAGCGGCTGTGGGGAGTACAAAGCCTCGGTCCCGCATCGCGGGGCCGAGGCTTGGTTGGGGGGACGGGGAGCTACTGCTGCTTGAGCCGGGCCAGGAACGTGCCGAAGGCGTCCTGGTCCAGCGCAAGCTTGGGACCGTCAGGGTCCTTGCTGTCACGAACGGCGATCACGCCGGGCAGGGAAGCCACCTCAATGCACTCACCACCGGTGGGGCCGCTGTGACTCGACTTACGCCAGTTGATTACTTCCATTGCTCGACCGTCCTCGCCAGCTCGTCGACCGACTGCCTCACGGGCAATGCACATGCCTGGATCTCCTGGAGAGCCTTTCGAAAGGCTACAAGATCCTCCGGATCACCCATGGTGAAGCCTTTCGCAGCGGTCTCTACGTAGGCGACCTCTTGCAGATCTTCCAAGGTCGCGAGGGTGAACGACCCCATGTTCCCCATGTGCGTGCCCTCTGTTGGGACGACCTGGATCGTGGCACCCTTTTCGATCATAGTAATGAGGTGCTCGAGCTGGCCTCGCATGATCGCTGGAGAGCCGACCTCTCGATGCAGGGCGCAAGAATCGATTAGGAACACGCAGTCCGGGGGCAGCGGGTCCTCCCGCACCAGGATGCCTTGCCGGGACAAGCGTGCCTCCACGGCCGCCTGATCGCCGTGCAGCATCGCAGCGGCGTACTCGGGAATCTGCAGCAGACCATGGACCAGTGCCAAGCTGTACGAGACGAGCATGATGGCCTCGCCCTCGACCGCGTGCCAGTCGAACCACGTCGGCCAGGCGGGGCTTTTGACGAGGTCGTCCCACAGATCCAGGAGCCTGCCGTCCGCTCCGAGTTCCCGATCCATGGTGGCGGCGAACTCACGCGTACACCGGCTCTTGCCCTTCTCGACGAGTCCCACGTACTGGCCGGTCACGGGGACGCGCTGGCCTGCGGCCTCCTGCGAGAGGCCCTTCGCCTCCCGGTACCGGCGGAGCTGCTTTCCGAAGGCCAGCAGCATGGGGGACACATTCGCGCGCTTCTGCCGGGCCATGTTCACTCCCTCAACCGGCGCGAAAGCGGTCCCCAAGCGGGTTGACCGCCGTCCACACCAGATTCCCCATAGTTGTCAGGTTGCTACAGAGCGTAGCGCTCGATCGCCGAGATTGTGTGTGGAACCTCACATCGCCACACACGACGACCGGAAGGTGATCTCGATGCCGAACCACTCGCCATGCGAACCGCCGACACTCGTCCTCAAGTCGCGGCTTGAGGCGGTCAAGGAGGCGCGGGAATTCGTCGCGCTGGTGTTCGGCGGGTGGGGCTTCGAGGATTACGTGGCGCGCCTGGTCGTCTCGGAACTCGCGACCAATGCGATAAGGCATGGAACGCAGCAGGACGACCTCATCATTGTTCGGGTGTTTCGGCGGGACGAGACGCACACGATGATCGAGGTGTGGGATCGCGGAACCGAACTTCCTGCAATTCGGCCCGAGAACCACGCCGCCGAGTCGGGACGGGGGCTGCTGTTGATGGAGCAGTTGGCCACCCGCTGGGGAGTGCGGCCGCTCAGCGAGGCGGGAAGATCGTGTGGGCCGAGCTCGCGGGCGACTGAGCGTCAACTGCGGGCGCTTCGGTGGCGGGCGCGGTATTGGGACGGCGGGATTCCGTACCGTCGTACGAAGGCCAGGCGGAGGGTTTCGGCTGAGGCCAGTCCGCACCGCGCGGCCACGTCGGCCAGCGGTAGTGAGGTGCTGACGACGAGGTGGGCGGCGGCTGCGACGCGGACTTCGCGGACGAAGCGGCCCGGCGTCTGGCCCATGTGCGTCAGGAACAGCCGGGTGAGGTGGCGGGGGCTGACCCCGGCGACCGCGGCCAGCGCGGTGGTGCCGATGTCGCCGGCGAGGTCGGCGTTGACGTGGTCGACGGCGCGGCGTAGGGCGTCGTGGCCGGGCGGCGGTGCGGCCGTGAACATGCTCATCTGCGCCTGGTTGCCAGGGCGCTGCAGGTAGGTCACCAGCATCCGGGAGACCATCCGGGCGAGTTCGACGCCGTGATCCTCCTCGATGAACGCCAGCGTCAGGTCCTGGGCGCTGGTGATGCCCGCCGCGGTGGAGATCTTCCCGTCCCGGATGAAGATCGGATCGGGGTCGACGTCGACGCCGGGGTACTGGGCGGCGAGTGCGTCCGCGAACCACCAGTGGGTCGTCGCCCGCTTGCCGTCGAGCAATCCCGCCGCGGCCAGGATGCGGGCCCCGGTGCACACCGACGCCACCCGGCGGCTGATCCTGGCCAGCCGCTGTATGTGGGCGACGATGAGCGGGTCGGCGGCGGCCTCGGCGTACCCGAACCCGCCGGAGACGATCATCGTGTCGAGCGGGCCGGTGAGTCGTTCGAGCGCGTGCGTGCTCCGCAGCACCATCCCGGGCCGGCAGGAGATCGCACGTTGCCCCGGGCTGACGACCATGACCCGGTACGGCGTCCGCAGTTCGCCGAGCCCGTTCGCCATGTCCAGGCTCGTCGTGACGCACGCGATGTCGAGCAGCTCGGCGTTCTCGTAGCCGACGACGGCGACCGGGCGGCAGTCCACGTTCTGAGGCTAGCCAAAGGACCCGTATCGCAGAAGTTCGGACATGTCTCTCCGCGATGGTGGTGCGCCGTGCGGACGTGGATCACGGTGTGGCCATGACGGATTCTGCTCGCGCCGGCGGGACGGTGTGGTTGCGCGCGGTGGGACGGCGCTGGCCGGCCTGGCTGGCGGTCGCCTGGGCGGCCATCAGCCTTTACGACGTCGGCGACGGCCTGGAGTACATGGTCCTGTTCGTCCTGCCCGCCACGGGCTACCTGTTCCTCGCGGTGGTCGACCTGCCCCGCATCACCTGGGCGGTGGTGGTCGCGGCGCTGGCGACGGTCGTGGTCCTGCGCATGCTCGACATCGACCCGTGGCCTGCCCTGGCGGTCGTCGTGGGCACGCTCGCCGCCGTCGGCCTGATCAGCGGGCGGTTGCGGCAGCCCGGCCTGTACGCGCTGCAGGCACCGGGCGCGCTCGCGTTCATGGCCTTCGGCCTGGTGGTGCCGGCGGTCTCCACCACGGTCGGCGGCTACTTGGTGGCGGCCGGGCTGCTGGGTCACGCCACGTGGGACGCCGTCCACTGGCGGGCAGACAAGATCGTCAGCCGCTCGTTCGCCGAGTGGTGCGGAGTGCTCGACCTCGTGCTCGGTGTGGGACTGCTGGTCGTGCTTCTGATGCGATGAACCTGTTCGGGGCCGACGGCGTCCAACGGCCTATGGTGTCGCGGCGGGTTTTTCTGGGTGGCGGGCTGGCGGGTTTGGGCGGCTTGATGGCCGGTGGGCTGGCGCTGGTCGAGGAAGGCGTTCTGCCTGGGAAGGTTCGGCTCGACAAGACGTTGGGACGGTGCGGGGACGTGCCTCCAGCTCCGGCGGTGGCGGGCGTTGTGCGGCCGGGCACGCTCAGGTCTCGGCATCGGGGGCGGGATGTCGGCGTGGTGGTGGTTCTCCCGGCGGGCGTGAATTCTTTGAAGGGCTTGCCGGTGGTCGTCGCCCTGCACGGGAACGGCGGGACGGCCGAAGCGGCGGTGTCGGGGCTGGCGCTCGATCGGTACCTGACCGACGCTGCGCGCAAGGTGCGGCCGTTCGCGCTGGTGGCGGTGGACGGCGGCGCGAGCTCCTACTGGCACACCCGAAGCAGCGGCGATGATCCGATCGCGATGATCGTCGAGGAGCTGCTGCCCTGGCTGCGGCGGCAGGGCGCGCGAACGGGGCGGTTCGGGGCGATCGGGTGGTCGATGGGCGGCTACGGCGCCCTGGTCCTGGCGCAGACGGTGGGGGCACCGCGCGTGAGCGGTGTCGTCGCATCCTCGCCCGCGCTCTTCTCCTCCTATAAGGACGCCCAGTCCACCAACGGGCTCGCGTTCGATGACGCGGCCGACTTCGCGCGGCAGGACGTGTTCCGGCGGCTGGACCGGCTCAGAGGCGTTCCGGTGCGCGTGGACTGCGGAAACAGCGATCCGTTCGCGCCGATGGTCGAGCAGCTGCGCGGTCGGCTGCGGCCCGCCGGTGGGATGAGCAAGGGTTGCCATGACGGGGCGTTCTGGAGGGCGCGCCTTCCGGACCAGCTCGATTTCCTCGGACGGCACCTCGCCTAATCGCAGCGCAGGGCGACGGTGCCGAGGTTGGCGAAGCGGGCGGAGATCGTGTTCCCGGGACGGGCGAACACGGCGTCGGTGAGGCCCCCGGTGAGGACGATCCAGCCGGGTTCGAGGGCGATTCCGCGCCGGGACAGGGTGTTGGCGGCCAGCGCGAGGGCCTCGGCGGGGTGGCCCTGGACGGCGGCGCCGGTCGCGGTGTCGACCGTCTCGCCGTCGATCTCCAGCGCGCATTCCTCGGCGGCGAGGTCGAACGCGCCGGCCTCGTGCCAGGTGCCGCCGGTCACGTAGCGGGCGGACGAGGCGTTGTCGGCCACCACGTCCGGGAGGGTGAACTTGAAGTCGGTGTAGCGGCTGTCGATCACCTCCAGCCCGGCGCCGACCCGCGCGACCGCGCTCATGGCCCGGGCCGCGGTGACGTCCGGCCCGGACAGCCGCTCGCCGAGCACGAACACGATCTCCGGCTCCACCCGCGGGTGGATGAGGGAGCCGACGGCCAGCGGGCCGTCCAGCGGCATGTCGTCGGTGAGCCAGGCGGTGAGCGGCGAGTCGATGCCCATCCGCTCCTGCTTGGCCCGCGAGGTGAGGCCGAGCTTGACACCGGTGACGCGGCGCCCCTCGGCGACCTTGCGGCGCAGCACCTCGTCCTGGACGCGGTAGGCGGTCTCCAGGTCGAGCTCCGGCCACTCGTCGGTGACCGGGCCGCGGTCGGCGCGGTCGTCCTCGGCTCGGCGCAGCACGGTGGCGGCGCGGTCGACGTCCCATCCGGTGGTCACCGGTCCTCCTCGCTTCGTCATGCGGATTCGAGCGCAAAGTACCGGCTAGGGGTCGACCGGGGCCAGGTCCGTCGTCGCGGGGCCCTGCAGGACGGAACCGTCGACGGCGAAGCGGGAGCCGTGACAAGGGCACTCCCACACGCGCTCGGTCGCGTTGAAGGCGACCAGGCAGGCCATGTGCGTGCAGCGTGCCGACACTACGTGCGGGGTCCCGTCCTCGTCCCGGTACGCGGCGCAGTGCCGTCCCCCGTGCCGGATCACCTCGCCCGATCCGAGGGCGATGTCGTCCAGGCTTCCGGAGCGGACGCGGGCCCGGTCCTCGAGGAAGCGCCGCATGTTCGTCATCCCCGCGCTGAGCATGGGCCTGGCCTCGCGGCGCGGATGGGCGCGGCGCGGGTCGTACAGGTCGGCCCATTCAGGCGGGTCGCCGGTGATGAGGCCGGCCAGCAGCCTTCCCGACATGATCCCGTGGCTCATGCCCGACCGCGCGTAGCCGGTGGCGACGTACAGGCGGTCCGCGACCGCGCCCACGTACGGGATCTTGTCGGAGGTGTCGAGGTCCTGCGCCGACCACCAGTACTCGATGTCGCCGACCTTGAAATGCTCGCGGGTCCACGCGACCAGTTCCCGCTGGTGCCGGGCGACGTCGTCATCGCCCGGGGAGAACGACTCGCCGGTGACCAGGAGCAGCCGCCGCCCGTCCCCGTACGGGGCCGTACGGACCGAGCGGGTGTTCTCCTGCCGCGTGATGTACATGGCGCCAGGGTCGTCGTCGGCGTCGATGGGCGCGGCGA
Source organism: Actinomadura vinacea (assembly GCF_039532545.1). Taxonomy (NCBI): domain Bacteria; kingdom Bacillati; phylum Actinomycetota; class Actinomycetes; order Streptosporangiales; family Thermomonosporaceae; genus Actinomadura; species Actinomadura vinacea. The sequence continues at coordinate 568,258 of NZ_BAAARW010000020.1, forward strand.
TGACCAGTTCGCGGAGCGGGGTGAGCCGGAACGACAGCAGCGCGCTCTCGATGATCGGGAAGAGGGTGGCGATGACGACCTCGCGCGCGGTGACGGTGACACCGTCCGAAGTGGTGAGCACGTGCGGGCGGTCTCCGCTCTCCTCGGCCACCTCCACGACACGGGTCCGCTCGTGGACGCGTCCGCCCCGCCGGACCAGGTCCTCCGCCAGCCCCAGCAGGTAGCGGCGCGGGTGGAACTGCAGCTGGTCCTCGACGCGCATCGCGCCGGCGACCTCGTAGGGGAGGTCGGTGCCGGTGACGAACGAGGCGGGCAGGCCCGCCTCCTGGACGGCCTCGGTCTCGGTTTTCAGCGCGTCCACGCGATCGGGCGACTCCACGTAGACGTGCGAGGGGCGTCGTTCGAGATCGCAGTCGAGGCCCAGTTCGCGGGCGGTCCGCTCGACCCGTTCGACCGCCTCCTGCTGGGAGCGCGCGTACAGGCGAGCGACGTCCGGGCCGAGCGAGTCGCGCAGCGGCCTGTAGATCCACGGGTGCGCGGCCGAGAGCCGCCCGGTGGTGAAGCCGGTGACGCCCGCCGCGATCCGGTCCGCCTCCAGCACCACGGGCGCGCGGCCGGCGCGGGCCAGTTCCCAGGCCGTGGCGAGCCCGGCGATGCCGCCCCCGACGACGGCCACGTCCACCTCGGCGGGTTCGGTCAGAGCGGGGTAGGACGTCGGGTCCGATGACGCCATCCAGTACGACTGGGCGATTCCCTCGATCACCGGCCATCACCTCACTGCATGCGGGAGTTTTGCACCGGCTCTACCCAACCGAGACACACCGAATCGGGGCCGTGGATCGGCTTGGTTCTGGATTGACGCATAACCTTCGCGAGGCGGGTAGGGCTCAGGCGACAGGGGCGAAACGAGTAGGGCGCGGTGATCTGGTTGCGTCTGACCGTGGGCGTCGAGGAGGAGTTCCTGCTGGCCGATCCGGTTTCCGGCGCGACCGCGGCGGGGGCGGACAAGCTCCTGCTCCGGGCGGCCGAGCACCCCTTCCACGCGTCCGGCGGCCGGTACCATCGCGAGCTGCTCGCCTGCCAGGTCGAGGCCGCGACAGGGGTGTGCGGTCCGCTGGACGACGTGAGCCGGCAGCTCCGGGGCGCGCGGGAGTCGCTCGGCGCGGCGGCGGACGGCGCGGGCCTCCTGCTGGTGTCGGCCGGGACCCCGGTCCTGCCCGGACGGGTGCCGGTCTCCGGCGGCGACGAGCGCTACGACGCCATCGCCGCGATGTACGCGGGGGTCGCGGCCGACTACCAGGTCTGCGGCTGCCACGTGCACGTCGGCGTGGACGACCGGGAGGCGGCGGTCGCCGTCGTCAACCACCTGCGGCCCTGGTTGCCGACGCTGCTGGCACTGTCGGCCAACTCGCCGTACGGCCACGGCCGCGACTCCGGCTACGCGAGCTGGCGCATGATCGAGCAGGCGCGGTTCCCGGGGGCGGGCGTGCCGCCGGTCTTCGCCTCCGCGGCGGAACTCGACCGGAGCGTGGCGCGGCTCGTGGATTGCGGCGTGATCGCCGATCCGGCGATGTCGTTCTGGCTGGCGCGCCCCTCCCCCCGCTACCCGACCGTGGAGGTCCGCGCGGCGGACGCCGTCGCGACCGCCGAGGAGGCCGTCCTGCAGGCGGCCGTCACACGGGGACTCGTCCGCGCGGCGCTCGACGATCTGGCTTCCGGGCGCGAGGCGCCCCCGGTCGACCCCGGGGTGTGCGCCGCGGCCGTGTGGAACGCGGCGCGCCACGGCCTGGAAGGGCCCGGGGTCCACCCGTTCGAGGAACGTCAGGTGCCGGTGAGCAGGCTGCTCGACGAGCTGATGCACCACATCGGTCCCGCCCTTGAGGACGCCGGGGACCTGGAGGCGGTCCAGTCGCTGCTGGCCTGGCTCTCGCGTGCGGGGTCGGGCGCGAGGCGGCAGCGGGCGGCGGCCTCCGGTGGCCCGCGCGCGGTGGTCGGGATGCTCGCCCGCCAGACCACCGGAACCCGGGAGAGGATTGGACGACCACATGAGCGATGACGTCGCCACCGGGACGGCGCCGGACGTGGCCGTGCCCTCCCTCCCGGAGCCGCGCGGCCGGTTGTCGGAGGCCGTCGTCACGATGCTGGCGCGAAGCCCGTCGTCCAGCCGGACGTGCACGCGCTCGTTGGCCGCGGCGCGCGGCGCCGACCCCTTCGGCGACGACCTCCAACTCGCCTTGCACATCTGCTACGAGCTGCACTACCAGGGATTCGACGAGGTGGACGCGGCCTGGGAATGGGCCCCTTCGCTCCTTGAGCTGCGCGGCGCGATGGAAAGCACCTTCCTCACCGCCCTGCGCGCTGGAACGCCCGGCGGGGACGACGCCGCCGGCGTCCTGGACGAATTGCTGGTGGAGCCGGCCGGCGCGGGCGCGGTCCCCCGGCACCTGCGTCAGGCGGGCGAGTGGTGGCAGCTCCGCGAGTACCTCGCGCATCGCTCGGTCTACCACTTGAAGGAGGCCGACCCGCACGCCTGGGTGCTGCCGCGGCTGCGCGGCCGGGCAAAGGCGGCGCTGGTCGCGGTCGAGTTCGACGAGTTCGGCGGCGGGCGCGCCGAGCGGATGCACTCGCGGCTGTTCGCCGATCTGATGGAGGAGGCGGGGCTCGACTCCTCGTACGGCGCCTACGTCGGCCTCGTCCACGCACCCACGCTCGCGATCACCAACATGATGTCGCTGTTCGGGCTGCACCGTTCGCTGCGCGGCGCCCTGGTCGGGCATTTCGCCGCCGCCGAGATCACGACCGGGCCCAGCGCCCGGCGTTTCGCCGCCGTGCTCCACCACTTCGGCGTGGGCGAGCGCGGGACCCGGTTCTACACCGAGCACATCGAGGCCGACGCGGTGCATGAGCAGGTCCTCCGCCGCGACGTGGTCGGCGTGCTGCTCGCCGAGGACCCGCGGCTGGCCGCCGACGTCGTACTGGGCGTCCAGGCCACCGGGCTCGTGGAACAGCGTTTCGAAAACCACCTGCTGGCCTGCTGGCGGGCGCCCGCCCCGCGCACCTCGCTGCGGCGCCCACTCCCCGGCGCCTCGGCAGGTCAGCCCTGAGAGGGCGGGCGGGCGCGGTGGCTGGTGTCACAGAACGGGTACCGGCTGCTGCACCGGCACGCGCACAAAGCCACCACGAAACGGTCGGAGGTCACGACCGTGCCGTCGTCCAGGACCACCTCGACCGGCCCTTCGACCAGGATCGGCCCGTCCCGGACCAGTGTGACGCGCCGCCGCTCAGAACCGGGCCGCATCGGCGCCTCCCCTTCGCGGGACCCGGTCGCGCGCCGCGGTCAGGTCGGCACGGATGACCACCAGTTCCTCGGACCGCCGTCCTGGCCGGATGACCCCGCGCGCCTCCAGCGCAGCGGCCCTGGCCCGCATCACCGGGCCGAACGGCTCGGACCGCCGCACCACCACCTCGGCCCGCAGTCCGGACCGGCACAGCATCTCCAGGCTGAGCTCCACGCCGCTGAACGCCGAATGCACCATCAGGAGCGTTCCGCCGGGCGCCAGGTGCCTGGACGCCTGCATGCAGATCCGGTCCAGGACTCGACGGCCTCCCGGTCCCCCTTCCCACGCGCGCTCCCTGCCGTGCCGCGAGACCGGCCGCCCGCCGGGGACGTACGGCGGGTTGGTGAGGATGACGTCGAAGACCTCCCCGGTCACCGGCCGGAACAGATCGCCCCGAAGCACCCGTAGCCGCATCCCGCCGAGCAGCCCGTTGACCCGGGCCGTCAGGACGGCACGCCCGGACACGTCGACCGCGGTCACCGCCGCCGCCCCGGCGCGCGCGGCGGCGACCGCCACGGCCCCCGTCCCGGTGCCCACGTCCAGCACGCGGGCCCCGTCCAGCACGGCGGCCCGTCTCACGGCCTCGCACAGGAGCGCCGTATCCCCCTGAGACGCGTAGACGCCGGGTAGCCTCAGCGTCACCATAAAGACCCTCTACCTCCATAAAGCCTGATGAAACCCGCCCTACCGGCGTACGCCGTGCAGGTGAGGCTGGGCGTGCCGCGCCTGGACCTGCTCGGCGAGTCCTACGGCACGTACCTGATGGCCGAGTACGCGCGGCGGAACGTCGAGCAGGTGAAGGTGAAGGGCAACAAGGCCTACATCGACCGGGAACAAGGCACGCTCGTGTGGTCCGAGGGTCAGGGCTACGGCTTTCCAAGGCTGACGGGCGCGGGTCGCCGTTGACCTGGGTGGACACCGGTGGCCCCGGAGAGGACGTCCTCTCCGGGGCTGCCGCTCTGCCGGGCCGCGTCCCGGCGGCCGCCGCCCGGGACGGCTCAGAACGCGCTGGAAGCGGCCCAGATGTTGATGCCCGCCTCCACCGCGTCCCTGTCGATGGCCGCCAGTTCCTCGTCTTTGAAGTCGAGCCGTTGCACGCTCGCCAGGCTGTCCTCCAGCTGAGCGACGCTGCTGGCGCCGATCAGCACCGAGGTGACCCGGGCGTCGCGCAACGCCCAGGCCAGCGCGAGCTGGGCCAGCGACTGCCCGCGCGCCTGAGCGATCTCGTTCAGGGCCCGCACGTGCCGGAGCGTCTCATCGGTCAGCAGGTCGGGCGACAGGGACTTGCCCTGGCTGGCCCGCGACCCTTCGGGGATGCCCGTCAGGTAGCGGTCGGTGAGCATGCCCTGGGCCAGCGGCGAGAACGCGATGCAGCCGGCGCCCTCCCGCTCCAGCGTGTCGAGCAGGCCGCCCTCGATCCAGCGGTTGAGCATCGAGTACGACGGCTGGTGAATGAGCAGCGGCGTGCCCATCTCGCGCAGGATCGCGGCGGCCTCGGCGGTCCGCTCGGGCGAGTAGGAGGAGATCCCGGCGTACAGCGCCTTGCCGGAGCGCACCGCGTGGTCGAGCGCCCCCATCGTCTCCTCCAGCGGCGTCTCCGGGTCGAACCGGTGGCTGTAGAAGATGTCGACGTAGTCCACGCCCATCCGCGCGAGCGACTGGTCGAGGCTGGCGAGCAGGTATTTGCGCGATCCCCACTCCCCGTAGGGGCCGGGCCACATGTCATACCCGGCCTTGGTGGAGATGACCAGTTCGTCGCGGAATGGACGGAAGTCCTCGCGGAACAGCCTGCCGAAGTTGGTCTCGGCCGAGCCGTAGGGCGGCCCGTAATTGTTGGCGAGGTCGAAATGGGTGACGCCCAGGTCGAACGCCCGCCGGAGGATGGCCCGCTGCGTCTCCAGCGGGCGGTCGTCCCCGAAGTTGTGCCACAGCCCCAGCGACACCGCGGGCAGCTTCAGCCCGCTGCGCCCGCAGCGCCGGTACGGAAGACGGCCATAACGATCTTCAGCGGGGAGGTAGATCATGCTCCGAGTCTGTCACCTCGTCCAACCCTCAAGACAGGGCCGACGTTTGAGGCGGGCAACAGGTTTACCCGGTTATCGAAACTTTATTTTCCTTTCAGTCTGGCGTTCGGTAGGGTCGCCCAACCTCTGGTCCTCAAGGGAGGCACATGACTACTGAGCAGACTCCGCCGAAGCAGGAACCGGAACGGGAACCCGAGCAGGAAGGGCCTGACAAGGCCACGGTCCGCAAGGCCGTCGCCGCCTCGGCCATCGGCAACTGCATCGAGTGGTTCGACTTCGGGGTGTTCAGCGCCGGGGTGATGACCGCCATCGTCGGCACCGTCTTCTTCCCGCCGGACGACGGCGGCGGGGCGGCGCTGCGCTCCTTCGCGATGATCGCCGCGGCGTTCATCGCCCGCCCGTTCGGCGGGATGTTCTTCGGCCCGCTCGGCGACCGCATCGGCCGCAAGGGCGTGCTGGCCATCACGATCATCCTGATGTCGGGCTCCACCTTCGTGATCGGCGTGCTGCCCGGCTACGACTCGATCGGCATGGCCGCGCCGCTGCTGCTCCTGGTCGTGCGGCTGGTGCAGGGCTTCTCCTGCGGCGGCGAGTACGGCGGCGCCGCCACCGTGATCGCCGAATACGCGCCCACCAAACGGCGCGGCTTCTTCGGCAGCTTCCTGGAACTGGGCACGCTCTCCGGCTACGTGCTCGGCGCCGGCCTGGTGCTGGGCGTCGACCTGATGCTCAGCGACGAAGCGCTGCACTCCTGGGGCTGGCGGATCCCGTTCCTGATCGCGCTGCCGCTCGGCCTGGTCGGCCTCTACATCCGGTCCCGGCTGGAAGACACCCCCGAGTTCCAGAAGCTCGAGCAGGCGGGCGAGGTGGCCCGGTCCCCGCTCAAGGAGACCCTGCTGCACAACTGGCGGATGATCCTCAACCTGATCGGGATCGTCATCCTGCTCAACGTCGCCAACTACATGCTCCTGACGTTCATGCCGTCGTACCTGTCGCAGAACCTCGACATCGGCGACACCGAGGCCTCGCTCATCACCATCGGCGTGGAGCTGGCGATGATCGCCGTGATCGTTCCGCTGGGCGCGCTGTCGGACCGGGTCGGCCGCAAGCCGCTGCTGATGACGTCGGCGATCGGGTTCATCGTGGTGAGCTGGCCGGCGATCGCGCTGATGCAGACCAAGCAGCCGCTGGCGGTGGCCGGCGGGTTCGCACTGATGGGCGGGCTGCTGGTGCTGATGCTGGCCGTCATCGGGTCGACGTTCCCCGCCATGTTCCCCACCCGGGTGCGGTACGGCGCGTTCGCGATCGGCTACAACATCTCCACCTCGCTGTTCGGCGGCACCGCCGCGCTGGTCATCGAAAAGTTGATCAAGACGACCGGCAGCAACTACATCCCCGCCTACTATGTGATCATCGCCGCCTTGATCGCCCTGGTGCCGATCCTGGTGCTGCCGGAGACGGCCCGGGTGCCGATCGGCAAGTGCGGCCGGTCCAGCAAGCCGGTGCCCGCCACGGCCTGACCCCCCGGGCGGCCCAAAGCGAGCGCGCCTCCGCCTTCCCCGCCCTGGCGGAGGCGCGCTCTTGTTCCCTGCCGGTGGTGTTGTTCCGCCGCGCCGCTACTGCGCGGCCAGCGCCTCCGTGGGCGACAGGCGGGACGCGCGGATCGCCGGATACAGCCCGGCCACCGCGCCGATCAGCAGCGTCGCGCCGACGCCCCCGAGCACCGCCCACATCGGCACCACCGTCGGCCAATCCTGCGAGAAGGCGTAGCCGAAGGTGACCAGCGTCCCGATGAACGCGCCGCCCGCGCCCCCGAGGGCGGACAGCAGCAGCGACTCGGCCAGGAACTGGGTGCGGATCTGCCCGCGGGTCGCGCCCAGCGACCGGCGCAGGCCGATCTCCGCGCGCCGCTCCAGCACCGAGATCACCATCGTGTTGGCCACACCGACCCCGCCGACCAGCAGCGCCACCGCGCCCAGCCCGAGCAGCAGGCCGGTGAACGCCTCGCCCGCCGCCTGCTGGGCGGCCAGCGCGTCCGACGGGCGCGACACCTCGACCTCGTTCGGCGACTCCGGATTGGCCGTGGCGCCCAATACGCCCTGGACGGCCTCTACGTTCGCCTCGTCCGCACGCGTGTAGATCCTGGTCGGATGCCCGTCGAAGGACAGCTCCTTCTGCGCCGCCGGCCACCCCACCAGCGCGCCGCTGTCCAACTCCGGCGCCAGCGCGGCCGGCTTCAGGATCCCCACCACGGTGAACCAGCGGCCGCCGATGTAGACCTGGGTGCCGGGCCCGGCATGGCCGATCCCCAGCCGCTGGGCGGCCTTGGCGCCCAGCACCGTGGCCGGGAACGAACCGGTCGCCTCGTTCAGCCAGCTCCCGCTGGCCAGCTCGGCGCCGACCGCCTGCCGCAGCCCGGTGCGGACCGCGTACGCCGACAGCCCGCCGGTCTCGGACTCGGGGACCCTGTCGCTGCGGTAGACCTTGACGTCGTCCACCAGCCCGACCGCCGACACCGTGTGGACGGGCGCGATCCGCCCCACCATCGACTCGGCCTCGTACGGCAGCTGCGCCTCCTCCCCCGTCATGGTGCTGCCGGGCGTCACGGTGAGCAGGTTGGTGCCCAGCGCCGCCAGCGTCCGGTCCAGCTCGGCGCGCGAGGACGAGGAGATCCCGACCACGGCCACCATCGCGGCGATCCCGATGGCGATGCCCAGCGCGGACAGGAACGCCCGCATCGGCCGCGTCCGCAGGCCCACCGCGCCGACCTTGAGGACGTCCCGCGGCCACATCCGGGCCGGGCGCAGCGCGGACGGCTCCCCGCGCGCCCCCGCGAAGGCGACCATCAGCCCACCTCCGCCACTGCGGCGCCGCGCCGACCGGCCAGGACGTCGCCGACCACCTTGCCGTCCCGCATCGACACCTGCCGGGGCAGCGCGGCGGCGATCTCCCGGTCATGGGTGATGATCACCACGGTGGTGCCGGCCGCGTGCAGTTCCCGCAGCAGCTCCATCACCCCGGCGCCGGACGCCGAGTCCAGCGCGCCGGTCGGCTCGTCGGCCAGCAGCAGCGGCGGCTCCCCGGCCACCGCCCGCGCGATCGCCACCCGCTGCTTCTCACCGCCCGACAGCTCGTGCGGCTCGTGGTCCATCCGGTGCCCCAGCCCCACCCGTTCGAGCGCGGCCTCGGCGCGGCGGACCCGCTCCGCGGCCCGCAGCCCGGTGTAGAGCAGCCCGTCGGCCACGTTCTCCACCGCCGGGGTCCCGCCGGCGAGATGGAAGTGCTGGAAGACGAACCCGATCCGGCTCGCCCGCAGCGCCGACAGCTTGGCGTCCGACAGCGTGCCGACGTCGTGCCCGTCGATGCGGACCTCGCCGGAGGTCGGACGGTCCAGCGTGCCCAGCACGTTCAGCATCGTCGACTTCCCCGACCCGGACGGGCCCACGATCGCCACCAACTCCCCGGCGGAGACGTCCAGCGACACCCCGCCGAGGGCGGTGACGCCGCCGGAGTACTGCTTCGTCACGTTCCGCAGGGAGATCACGACTTGGGCACCCCCACGACCGTCCCCGCCGCGATCCCGGTCCCCTTGATCTCCACCTTGCCGGCGGCGAACAGGCCGGTGGTGACCGGGACGTACGAGGTCGTGCCGCCCTTGACCACCTCCACGCCGAAACCGCCCTCCTGCATCGCCAGCAGCGCGGTCACCGGCACGGTCAGCACGTCCCGGCGGGTCTCGGCGGTGAACGCCACGTCGACCGAGGCCAGCGACAGCTTCTTCGCGGCCTCGCGGGCCTTGCCGTCGGTCAGCCACACCACCACCTCGATCTTGGTGGTGGGGTCCTCGCCCTGCGCGCCCGGCTCGATCACCGTCGACACCTCGTCGATCCTGCCCTTGACGGTGTCGTCGCCGGGCAGCGTGATGTCGACCTCGGCGCCCTTCTTGGCCAGCCGCTGGTCGGAGGTCTCCAACTGCACCGTCACGGCCTTGTCCGTGCCGGTGTAGGTGAGGACCTTCTTGCCGGGCCCGGTCGGGTCGCCCTCGCCCGCCTCGACGCTGCCGATCCGCACCGCGCCGGGCGCGAACACCACCCGGCCCAGCTCGACGATCCCGGTCTCCTCCAGGCCGCGGTCGTCCTGCCACTCCAGGACCGCGTCCGCGGTGTCGGAGGTGTACTCGTCGTCGACCGTGAACCCGTCGTAGCCGAGGGCGTTCAGGTTCTTCTCCAGCTGCTCGACGTCCTCGCCCTCGGTGCCCGGCTTCATCGGACGGTAGGCGGGCTTGGCGCCGTACATCAGCGTCACCGGCCGGTCGTCCACCTGGTACAGCGAGTGGCCGCGGGTGACGGTGGCGCCGCTGTCGGGCACGGCGGTGATCGTGCCCGACAGCCGGCTGGTGGCGTTGCTGGTGGGGCCGTAGCCCAGTTCCCCGTCGGCGTCCTGGGTGTCCCTGAGCGTCTGCTTGGTCACCTGGGCGGTGTTCGGCGGCAGGTTCGTGGTGGCCGCGCCGCCCTCCGATCCGCCGCCGAGCCCCAGCGTGCCGACGACCGCGACACCTCCGGCCGCCACCACCGCGGCGGCCGCCAGCGCCATCCGGCGGCGGGAGCGCCGCTTCCGGCGCGGGCGCCGCTCGTCCGGCGCCCGCTGCTCGATCCGGTCCTCCACCGTGGCCTCACCGGTCACTGCCGGCCTCCGCCACCGCCGGCGCCACCGCCGGGACGCATCGGGGCCTCCTGGCGGCACTTCTCCATCGCCGCGTCCATGTCCGGGTCCTTCCCGGCCTCACCGGTGATCCGGACGCCGCGCTGGCCCGGCTCGGGGTCGGGGAACTTCTCCACGCCGTTCTTGCGCATGCACTCGGCGAACTTGCGGCCGCGCTCCTCGGCCTCGGGGTCGGGCTTGCCGCTCTGCTGCGCCATCGGGTCGTACTGGCGGCACGCCTCCTGGGCCTTCTTCATCTGCTGCTCGTCGCCCTTGTTGCCCCTGAGCTGGATGCCCTGGCCGGGCTTGGGGTCCTCCATGTCGATGCCGTTCTTGCGCATGCACTCGGCGAACTTCACGGCCCTGTCCTCCGGGCTCATGCCCGCCGCGGCGTTCTTGCCGCCGCCCGCGGTGCCGTTGCCGCCCTGCGGGATCCCGCTCTCCTTCTCCTCCCCGCCGCAGCCGGCCAGGGAAAGGGCCAGCACCAGCGGCAACGCCGCCAGGGCGCCACGCGTTCGAAGTCGCATCGTGTTCTCTTCTCATCCCGTCCGGGCCGGACCTGTTCCGGCCGACGGAAGCGATGCAACTCGGGCGGCCGTTTCCCCCGTGTTTCCGCCGTTCCGGTGTTTCCGCGCCCTCGGCGATCTACTAACGGAAAGGAAACACGCGATCCGGGATCATCCGCGTGGAGCCGTTTGCGCGGCACGGAGGAAGGGGCGGACGGATGCGGGTGCTGGTGGTGGAGGACGAGCCGTTGCTCGCCGACGCGATCGCCGAATGGCTGCGGGACGAGGCGCACGCCGTCGACGTCGCCTACGACGGCGGCGCCGGGCTGGAACGGCTCGCGGTCAACGACTACGACGTGGTCGTCCTCGACCGCGACCTGCCCGTCGTGCACGGCGACGAGGTCTGCCGGCGGGCCGTCGCCGGCGACTCGGACGCGCGGGTGCTGCTGCTCACCGCCGCCGCCGAGATCACCGACCGGGTGGACGGCCTCGGCCTGGGCGCCGACGACTACCTCACCAAGCCGTTCGCGTTCCCCGAGCTGGCCGCCCGGGTGCTGGCGCTGGGCCGGCGCAGCCGTCCGGCCGCGCCGCCGGTGCTGCGCCGCGCGGGCATCACGCTCGACCCGGCCCGCCGCGAGGTGTTCCGGGACGGCCGCTACGTCCCGCTGCCCAAGCAGCAGTTCGCCGTGCTGAACGAGCTGATGCTCGCCGAGGGCGCCGTCGTCTCCGCCGAGCGGCTCCTGGAGAAGGCGTGGGACGAGCACGCCGACCCGTTCACCGGGGCCGTCCGGCTCACCATCCTGAAGCTGCGCCGCAAGCTCGGCGACCCGCCCGTCGTCGAGACCGTGACCGGAGTGGGGTACCGCATTCCATGAAGACCTCGACGCTGCTGCCGCACCGGATGCCGCTGCGGGCCCGGCTGACCCTGACCTACGCCGTCCTGTTCATGCTGGCCGGGGTGGTGCTGCTCGGCGTCACCTACGCGCTGTTCACCCAGCAGATCGGGCGGCAGGGCGTCAAGGTGCTCGCGCGCACCGAGATGCCTCCCGCCGCCACGTCCACGCCGTCCCCGAGGGCTTCGCAGGTACCGTCCGGTGGGTCGCGCCCGAAGGACCAGCCGTTCGCCTTCACCGAGGACGGGAAGATCATCACCGGCCAGGCCGCCGAGCGCTGGATGGTCGGCCAGCAGCGGGAACTGCGCAAGGCCGCGACCACTTCGCTCCTCGCCCAGGGCGCGATCGCGCTGGTCGTGGTCGGCGGCGCCGCCGCCGGGCTCGGCTGGCTGATCGCCGGGCAGATGCTGGCGCCGCTGCACCGCGTCACCGACACCGCCCGGCGGATCGCCGCCGCGCCCGCCGCCGACAAGGGCCTGCACGAGCGGATCGCGCTGGACGGCCCGCACGACGAGGTCAAGGAGCTGGCCGACACCTTCGACACGATGCTGGAACGCCTCGACCGCTCCTTCGACGGCCAGCGCCGCTTCGTCGCCAACGCCTCGCACGAGCTGCGCACCCCGCTCACCGTGGGACGGGCACTGGTCGAGATGGCGATGCACCGGCCGTCGGCGTCCCCGGACGTCAGGCAGCTCGGGCAGAACCTGCTCGACATCAACCTGCGGCACGAGCGGCTCATCACCGGCCTGCTGCTGCTCGCGGGCTCGGAACGCGAGGTCACCGCCCCGGCGCCGGTCGACCTCGCCGACATCGTCGGCCACGTCGCCGCGCAGACCACGCTGGAGGCGGGCCGCGCCGGCGTCACCGTGCACCACGAACCGGGCGAGGCCCCCACCTCCGGAGACGCGATGCTGCTGGAACGGCTCGTGCAGAACCTGGTGGAGAACGGCATCCGGCACAACGTCCCCGAAGGCGGCTGGGTCCGGGTCGCCAGCGGGACCCGCCCGGACGGAGACCTGATCGAACTGGTGGTGACCAACTCCGGCCCGCGGGTGGCGCCGTACGAGGTGCCGTCGCTGTTCGAGCCGTTCCGCCGGCTGGGCCCGGAACGGGTGATCACCGCGAAGGGGGCGGGGCTGGGGCTGTCGATCGTCCGGTCGGTGGCCCGCGCGCACGGCGGCGACGTCACGGCGCGCCCGCGCGAGGAAGGCGGCCTGGCGGTGACGGTGACCCTCCCGGCGTGCCCGGACGATTACGCGTCCGAACCGGAAATCGAGCCTCCCGTCCCGAACCGGTCGATCGCGCCCGGATAATACTGTGGCGAGATCAGCCGATTCGAGGAGGCCACGTGCACCGCCTGGTGGTGTCCCAGAACGCCCCGAGAGCCTTCCGAACGATTTTCGACGCGCTCAAGGAGTCCCTCCCGCAGGGTGTGACCCGGCACATCGTCATCGAGCCCGGGCAGTACCGGATGGACGCGGTCAGGTACTGGGGCACTGCGCACATCTCCGCCGCGGCCGGCCCCGGGACGGTCGTGATCGACAGCACCGGCGAGTACGACCTGCGGGTCGAGGGGAACGTCACGCTGGAAGGGCTCACGCTGCGGAACTGGCACGAGACCGGCGCGGCGCTGCAGGTCATGGGCGGCACGTGCCGGGCGGAGCGGTCGGAGTTCATCAGCACCTCCAACCGGACGATCAGCGTGTGGAACGGGTCCGAGCTGCATGTGCGCGGGTGCACCGTCCGCGACGGCGGCATCGTCCTCGCCGACTCGCGCGGGACGATCGAGGACACCGAGGTGACCGGCCCCGCGATGTGCGGCGTGGCGCTGCACACCGGCAGCAAGGTCACGCTGCGCCGGGTCCGGATCAGCGACGCCGGAGAGCACGGCATCTGGGTCAACACCGGGGCGTCCCCGCAGATCGAGGACTGCGAGATCACCGACCCCAAGGCGGGCGGGATCCTCGTCCAGAAACGCTCCGACGTCGTGATCAGGGGCGGCGCGATCCGGCGCAGCGGGCAGAACGCCCTGACGGTGAGCGACAACTCCAAGGCGCTGATCGAACGGCTGGAGGTGGAGCGCTCCGGGCTGGTCGCCATCGCCGCCGTCGAGTCGGCGAACGTGACGGCGACCGGGGTCCGGATCCGCGGCGGCGGCGACAACGGCATCGCCGTCGACAAGCGCGCCACCGGCTCGTTCTCGAACTGCGAGGTCGTCGAGGTCGCGAGCTACGGCCTCATCGTGCTGGGCGGTGCCACCGGCACGTTCAGGGGCGGCGCGCTGACCGCCTGCGGCTACGGCGCGGCGGTCTCGACCAAGGGCACGCTGACGATGGACGGCACCCCGGTGACCGGCAACGGCAAAGGCGTCCTGGTCGACCCGGACACCGACCTGAACCTGCTCAACTGCACGATCACCGGCAGCAGAGGGGCGGGGCTGGTGATCTCGCGCGGGTCGCGGGTGAACCTCGAGGGCACGTCGTCGCACGACAACGGCTCCGCCGACGTCACCGACCTCGTGATCAAGCCGAAGGACGGGCAGGCACAGGTCCCGGCCGAGGCGCCCGCCGAGCCGCCCGCCAAGGCCCCCGCGCCGCAGCCCGCCGCCGGGCCCAAGGACGTGGACGCCCTCCTGGCCGAGCTGAACTCCATGATCGGGCTCCAGCAGGTCAAGCAGGAGATCGGGAAGCTGGTGAAGTTCCTGCGGGTGGCCGAGCAGCGCCGCGCCGCCGGGCTGCCGGAAGGCCCGGCGATGGGTCGCCACATGGTGTTCTCCGGCTCACCCGGCACCGGCAAGACCACCGTCGCCCGCCTGTACGGGCGGCTGCTGGCGGCGCTGGGCGCCGTCCCGGACGGCCACTTCACCGAGGTGTCGCGCGGCGACCTGGTCGGCAAGGTGCTCGGCGAGACGACGCAGAAGACGACGGCGGTGTTCCGCAACGCGATCGGCGGCGTCCTGTTCATCGACGAGGCGTACACCCTGTCCCGCCGGTTCGGCTCGGGGACCGACTTCGGGCAGGAGGCCATCGACACCCTTGTCAAGCTGATGGAGGACCACCGCGACGAGGTCGTGCTCGTCTTCGCCGGCTACTCGGCCGAGATGCGGGACTTCATGAGCGCCAATCCCGGCCTGCAGTCCCGGATCTCCCGCACGATCGAATTCGAGGACTACGCGCCCGCCGAGCTGACCTCGATCGTCCGGCTGCTGGCCGAGCAGTACGGCTTCCAGATCGATCCGCCCTTCGAAGAGGCCCTCCTGGGGCACTTCCAGTCCGCCCGCCGCGACGAGCACTTCGGCAACGGCCGGGAGGCCCGCCGCATCTTCGAGGCCGCCCTCCAGCAGCAGGCGCTGCGGCTGGCCGACCTCGACGCCCCGTCCGCGTCCGACCTGTCCCTGCTGGTCGCCGCGGACCTCGACGGGATCGTCGAGGGCGGGCTCGGCATCCGCCACGGCGACGCCCGCGACCCCGGCCAGCTCCAGTCGATCATGGACCGGCTGGACGGCATGGTCGGCCTCGCCGAGGTCAAGGAGCGGATCCACGACCTGCTCGCGGTGATCGCGGCCAACCGCCGCCGCCGGCAGGCCGGGCTGCCCGCCGACCCGATGCCCGGCCACCTGGTCTTCTCCGGCCCGCCCGGCACCGGCAAGACCACCGTCGCCCGCCTGTACGGCGAGCTGCTGGCCGCCCTCGGCGTGCTGGCCCGCGGCCAGGTCGTCGAGGCCTCCCGCGGCGACCTGGTCGGACGGCACGTGGGGCACACCGCCGTCCAGACCACCCAGGTCTTCGAACGGGCCCGCGGCGGCGTCCTGTTCATCGACGAGGCCTACACGCTCGTCCGCCCCGGGGGCGGCGGCCACGACTTCGGGCAGGAGGCCATCGACACCCTGGTCAAGCTGATGGAGGACCACCGCGACGAGGTCATCGTCATCGCGGCCGGCTACACCGAGGAGATGGACGGCTTCCTCGCCGCCAATCCCGGGCTCGACTCCCGCTTCTCGACCACGATCGCCTTCCCCGCGTACAGCCCGGACGAGCTCCTGGCCATCCTGACCGCCCTGACCGAGTCGTCCGGGTTCGTCCTACAGGACGGCGCGGCCGAGGCGATCCGCGCCCACCTCGTGGCCGCCGCCGAGACCTACGCCCAGGGCAACGGCCGGGAGGTCCGCAAGCTCTTCGAAACCCTGAAGACCGCCCACGCCCGCCGCATGGCCCGCCTGGAACGCAGCAAATTGGAACCGACCCTGGACGACCTCCGCCTAATCCTCCCCCAGGACGTAGCCGGCCTCTAGCCCAGCCACCGACAAGGGCGTCGGCTTTGTCCGGTACGCTGTGCGGCGATGATTACCGGGACGGCATTGCGCCACACACGGATTGGTGACCCGGTGCTCTTCTGAGCGCCGCACGGGCTCCGCCTCCGTCGTGTTGATCACAGGCTCGACGCATCAACCACGACAGGAGAAGCCATGCCCACCAAGACTCTGCAGATTCCCACCACCGACGGCCAGGCCGACGCCTTCGCCGCATTCCCCGACGACGGCGAGCGCCACCCGGGGGTGCTGATGTACGCGGACGGCTTCGGCATCCGGCCCGTGCTGCGAGAGATGGCCCGCGAACTGGCCGGGCACGGGTACCACGTGCTCGTCCCCAACTTCTTCTACCGGCACGGTCCGGCACCGGTGATCGAACTTCCCGAGCACATCGGAGAAGAGGTCCGGCCCGCGGTCATGGCCCAGCTGATGCCCTTGATCGAGGAGCACACTACCGAACGCGTCCTGCGCGACGCCGACGCCTACCTCCGGTTCCTCACCACCCAGCCCGAGGTCAGCGCCGGGCCGGTCGCGGTGACCGGCTACTGCATAGGTGGCCTCCTGGCGATGCGCACCGCCGCGGCCCACCCCGGCCAGGTGGCCGCCGTCGCCGGATTCCACTGCCCCGTGGACGCCGTCGGCCTCTCCGAGCTCACCGCCCAGGTCCACCTCGGCCACGCCGAAACCGACATCACGCCCGAGGCCCTCAGCGAGCTCAACCAGGCCCTGGATGCCGCAGGTGTCGACTACACCTCCGAGATCTACTCCGGCACCGTCCACGGCTTCACCATGTCCGACACCGACGCCTTCAACCCCTCCGCACTGCAGCGCCACTGGGACCGCCTGCTCCCCCTCCTCCACCGCACCCTGACCAACACCTGAGGCTCCAGCTCGGAAACCAAACCCGAAGTACACGGCTCGAAGACCGCGGCCACGGTAGGGGCTGTTGGCCGGTGAAGGCATTGCAACGACGTGGATCGGAAGCATCGTGCCGGAGTCTTCGGACGTGACGGCCAGGATCGCCGTCACGGGTGTCAACGAGGAGCAGGCTGCCTCGAAATCCGATGAGACTGCCTCAGTCTCAATGAGCCCTACATCGACCTGGAGTTGGGCGCGCTCGTGCAGGGGCGAGCGCCCGTGTAGACAGCCCGCGGCCCGCAGGATCTGGCGCGCACCTGAAGCCGCGGGTGACCAACGTCGAACGGCCGTTCCTCCCTCCCCGTGGGCTCATCGGGCGGCCGTGGTCGATCGCGTGGCGGGTCGTGGTTTGCGCTGTCCCCCGCGACGCTGCCCCGAAGCGCTGCGGAAAGCCCGGCCGGTTGACCTCTTCAATGCGTTCCGCGTATCGGAGGACGACGGTGTCGCAACCGGGCAACGCGAAACGCTTGCTGCGCGCATCGGAGCCGACCCACAAGCCCCGCCAGGTCGAGAACACGCGCGTGATCGCCCGGCCCCGATATGACGACACCAGAGCTTCGTCAGCCGCCGGGCGGAATCGTCAACCCGGCCGCCCGCAGTTTGGCTTGCACAACGCTGAGCCCTTTCTATCCCGATCTTGCTGGCCACAGGCTGGTTGCGTCCGCGCGTCTGATCATCTGGGATTCGGCTTCGGACTCGTCGGGAACTCGCGCGACGGTGCGGACAGTACCTCTATGTGGACATATCGATACGAATACGGATCCGGGACGGGGATGCCGAGGCTTTCGAGCGGCTCTTCGATGAGCTCGCCCAATCGGTCTACGGGCATGCGTTCCGGCTGACAGGAGACTGGTCGGCCGCCGAGGACGTGATGTCGTTGACGTTCCTCGAGGCGTGGCGGCTCAGGGCGCGGATCGATCCCGAGGGCGGATCGCTGCGGCCATGGCTGCTGGGGATCGCGACGAACGTGGCGCGCAACAGGCGGAGAGCCGCGCGCAGGTTCGACGCGGCGATGGCCAGGATGCCGAGCAGGGGCGAAATGCCCGATTTCGCCGATGAGGTGGCGGGGCGGATCGACGACGCGGAGCGGTTGGCCGCGGTGCGGAAGGCGTACGGGCTTCTGCGGCGGCAGGAACAGGACGTGTTCGCACTGGTGGTGTGGTCGGGACTGGGTTATGCCGAGGCGGCCGAGGCGCTGGGCATCTCGGTGGGGACGGTGCGGTCCCGGCTTTCCCGGTCGCGCAGGAAATTGGAAAAGGCCGTCGCCGACAGGGAACCGCGCGCAGTGCCGCGACAGGTAAGAGGTGACCGCGAAAACGCGGTCCGGTCCACAGAGGAGACGTACTGATGAACGCAGGCGAGCGCGAGGAACTGGCACGACTGCTGCCGCCTCGGGACGAGCCTCGACTCCCCCGGGACCGGCAGCGGCACATCAAGGAGTTCGTCATGACCGAGATCCGCCAGGAAGTCAAGCCGAAGCGGCGGCGGCTGCGACCCGCCGTGCTGGCGCCGGTGCTGGCCGCTGCCGTGGCCGTGGCCGTCGCAGGTCCACAGGTCCTAGGTGGCGATGAGGCGTACGCCGTCTCCAAGCAGAAGGACGGCACCATCCTCATCACCCTGGGTGACATGAAGAACCCCAAGAGGCTGCAGGGGGACCTGCGGGAGATGGGCCTCAACGCGGTGGTGGACTTCGTTCCCGACGGCAAGCAATGCGCCGGGCCTCGTGTACAGAACGTCCTACCCGCCAGCTCGAAACTGTCCGTCCTCCCGGAGGGTGACAGCGATCGTGGCGTCTTCGCCATCGATCCGCGGGTCGTCAAGAGCGGGCAGACCGTCGTGCTGGAGTTCGCCCTCACAGAGGGGATCGGACCAGCATGGACCGCCGGCATGTCGCCAGAGATCACCGACGGGCCCGTAAAACCCTGCAAGCTCGTCGACGGCCCCGGTTCCTGATGCGCTGACCACATTCGTTCACCGGGTTCGGTCACCTGTATGGAGGCAGCCCGCTATCACAGCGACCGGCGCACGTCGCGCACGGGCGAGGATCCAGCGGGCGGGACGCGGAAGCATCCCGCCCGCTGGTCGGCTGTGATCAGATGACCTTGCGTGACCGAGGTCGCGGAATTGCTCGTCGAAGTGGCTCCTGACCTGCGCGAAGCTCTACGGATCGTGCAGTGCAAGGCGTACGTCATGCTGGACGGCATGCTCGCGGCCACCGACCGCGATCACCAACAGCATCAAGGTAGGAGCCTGTCTGAGAACTCCTGATCTTGTCGCGCGCGTGCCGTTGTCCTGTCCAGATGACCTTGTGGCGTCCGCCGTCGACCGTGCCGCAAACGACGGATTGGATGCCCTGCCGTCGGCAGACCTCCAGCGCACCCGGTGAGACGTCGAGTGCGGTGACGTCATGTCCCCGGTCGAGCAGCACTCGTGCGGCCCGTCCGCCGCCCGCGCCAATGTCCAGAACCTTGCCCTTGACCAGGTCCAATGCCTGGCGTTCTTCGTCAGGCCACTGGTCGATCGGGGCGATCCAATGCGTGACGGGGAGGCGCACCCCCAGCCCGTCGTCACGTTCGGCGATCCGCAGAACCGGGTCGGCCGCCAGCTCCAGAGACGCCTGGTAGGCCGCGAGCAGCATGTTCCCCGACCGCGTCGCCGACACGAGGCCTGGGCGGGTGCGTCTGTTCTCTCCGGTGGCCTTGGCGTCCTTCGTCACCGGTCTCGGCTTCCGCACCGCTGCCGGGGGCACCGGCCGTCGGGAGGTTCATCATGTCTCCTTGGCTGGAACGGGAGTGAGAACAGGCGATTCGGGGCGGGTGAGCAGCCGGTAGGCGGCCAAGAGCATCAGGAGTTTTCCGGCGGCGCAACCGGCGCGGGTGTCGGTTCAGGCGCGCCTTACGCGCTGGAGGGCGATGGCTATGAGGATTCCGCTGACCACCAGATAGAGCCCGGTCTCGGTCAGCTGGAACGGCCAGTAGCGGCTGCCCGGCTGGTACTTCATTTCGACGTGCAGGTTGAGCTTGGACAGGCACACCGCGGTGTCGCCGAACGTTCCGCCGGCGCCGGTCTTCGGTGGGGTGTTGAGGCACCCGTTGAACGCGCTCGAGGCGACCGTCCGGCCGTCGGCGGTGCGCATTGGGCTGATCTCGCTGATCCACGCGTCGGGGGCACCGGGCACCTGCAGGCCGCCGATGGAGGGCGAGCCGGTGATGCTGCCCAGGTTCCTGGCCTGGTTGATGTTCTGCGCGGTCATCGGCAGGGTCGTCTTCTCGGCCGGCATAAGATTCGGCCGCACCATGTTCGCCACCGAGATCTGGAGCACGAGAAAGACGACGCCCGTGATGGCCATCGCCGGGAGCGTCCGGCGCACGAGCAGGCCGACGACGGCGCCGAGGGTGAAGGCGAGGAAGGCGTAGCCGATCGGGGCGATGTTGCGGGCACCGAACTCCACGGTGCCGAACCGGTCTGCGGCCACCTGGTCGTAGGGGGCGGCCGCCCAGGTGAGCAGCAGGCCGACCAGGCCCGTGAGGATCATCGCGCCCAGGCCGACGAACGCGATCCGGCTGGTCAGCCAGCGGCGGCGGGTCACGCTCTGGTTCCACACCAGCCGGTGGGTGTTGAGCTCTAGCTCTCGGGCGATCAGCGGCGCTCCCCAGAACGCGCCGACGATGACGGGGATCAGCCAGAGCCCGGCGGCCAGGAACAGCAGCGTGTTCTGGTAGGTGCTCTGGAACTCGCTTCGGGCCTGCGCGCATTTGCCGGGGCACTGGGAGCGGTAGGCGTCGTGGGCGTCCCGGACCTCCACGCCCAGGTACAGCAGGTAGGCGGCGATCACGAGGAGCCCGATGGCGCCGGCGAGCGCCTGGAGGCGGAACTGCCGCCAGTTCAACCAGATCATCGCGCTTCCTCCCAGGCCGCGGCGGGGACGGCGGACGCGGTGTTCGCCCGGGACATGTAGCCGAGCACCAGTTCTTCGAGCGTGACGGATTCGATCTGGCACGGGATCGACGACGGCGGTGCCTGGGTGCGCACCAGGGCGCGGCTGAACTGGCCGTGGTGCTCCGTCTGGATGACCTCGACATCGGCGGGCAGCCGGTCGAGCTCGCCCTGCCGCGCGACCAGCCGGTGGTGGCCGGCCAGCAGGTCCCGGACCTTGCCGGCGACCTGGATCCGCGCCTCGCACAGCACGACGAGGTGGTCGCAGGCCCGTTCGATATCGCTGATCAGGTGCGAGGACAGCACGGCGCTGGCGCCGAGCTCGGCGACGAACTCCACCACGCTCTCCATGAACCCGCGGCGGGCCAGCGGGTCGAGCGCGGCCGCCGGCTCGTCGAAGATCAGCAGTTCGGGACGCTTGGCGGCGGCGATCGTCAGTGCCAGCTGCGCGCGCTGGCCGCCGGACAGCCCGCCCGCCCGCTGGTCCGGGTTCAGCCCGACCTGCGCGATGCGCCGCTCGGCCAGTCCCTGGTCCCAGGACGGGTTCAGCCGCGACCCCAGGCGCAGATGGTCGGCCACGCTGAACGACGGGTACACCGGGGTGTCCTGCGCCACGAACCCGACCCGGGCCAGGTGCGCGGCGCTCTCCGCCGGGCGCGACCCCAAAACGCGCAGCGTGCCCGAGGTCGGTTCCAGCAGGCCGCAGGCCATGTTCAGCAGCGTCGACTTGCCGGCCCCGTTCGGGCCGACCAGGCCGACGACGCGGCCGGCCGGAATGGTCAGGTCGACCTGGTTCAAGGCCACCCGGCGGCCGTACCTCTTCGTCAATCCCTCGGCCTGCAAGACCGGGGTGGAAACGTCATGTCGCATGCGTCCATGTTGGAAATCGGCGGCACCTTCGAGCATCGGTCCAAAGCACGGATCGGGTCGTGGGCGCTCGTACTTTCGACCGGTTCAGCCGCCGGGGCCATTCGCTGACACGATGCCGGCGGGGGCACCCCGCCGGCGCCGGGGGCGCTCGCGGACCGCCGGAGGATTTGACGGCCTGGCGGACCCGCCTCGGCCGGGGTGCGGTCGCCGAGCATGGTGTCGGGACGGCCCGCTATCTGGGCTCGACGAGGCGGTTCTCCCAGGCCCACGTGACGATGCCCACGCGGTTGCGGACCCCCAGCTTGGTCTGGATGCCCGACAGGTGGCTCTTGACCGTGCTCAGCGAGATGAACAGCTCTGAGGCGATCTCCTGGTTGGTGCGGCCGCGCGCCAGGGCCCGGACGACCTCGAGTTCGCGGTCCGACAGCGGCGGGGACTGCGCGGCGCGGAACGGGGCCGAGGCGGCCGTCAGGTGCCGCAGCAGCCGGACGGTGATCGACGGCGAGACCAGCGCCTCGCCGTTGTGGGCGGCGCGGACCGCCTCGACGAGCAGGGCGGGCCCGGCGTCCTTGAGGACGAACCCCACCGCACCGCCGCGCAGCGCCCCGTACACGTACTCGTCGAGGTCGAACGTGGTGACCACGATGACCCGCATCGGGTCGGGCACCCCCGGGCCGGCCAGCGCGCGGGTCACCTCGATGCCGTCGAGCCGGGGCATCCTGATGTCCACCAGGCACACGTCGGGACGCAGCCGCCGGGCCATGGCGACCGCCTCCGCTCCGTCGGGCGCCTCCCCGACGACGCTGATGTCGGGCTCGTCCTCCAGGATCAGCCGCAGCCCGCGGCGGATCATCGCCTGGTCGTCGGCGAGCAGGACCGAGATGGTCATCAGGGCTCCCTGGTGCGGACGGGCAGGGTCGCCCGCACGGACCAGCCGGCACCGGGCCGGGGTCCGGCGTGCAGCGAGCCGCCGAGCGTCTCGACGCGTTCGCGCATGCCGATCAAACCGTATCCGCCGCGGTGGTGGGGCTGGGCGGAGACCGCCGGAGCGTCGTCGGTGACCTCGACGCTGACGCCCTGCGGGCCCTGCTCGACCGCGACCGCGACGGACCTGGCCTTGGGCGCGTGCCGCAGCACGTTCGTCAGCGCCTCCTGGACGACGCGGTACACGGTGCTGGTCACCTCCGGCGGCCACTCCGCGTCCTCGTCCCGCATGTTCAACCGCACCTCCGGGCCCTGCCGGCGGAAACGCTCGACCAGCGCGCCGAGCCGCTCCGGCCCGGGGGCCGCCGGCGCCGCGTCGTCCTCGTCGCGCAGCAGCCCGACGACCCGCCGCATCGCGGCCAGGGCGTCGGTGCCGGCGGCCTCGATCTCGCTGAGGGAGTCGGCCACCTGCTCCGGGTTCCGCCGCGCGAGCACGCGGGTGCCCTGCGCCTGGATGAGCATGCCCGTGATGTGGTGGGCCACGACGTCGTGCAGTTCCCGGGCGAGCTCCAGCCGCTCGGCCCGGCGCACCCGCTCGGCGGCGTCGCGCGCCCGGGAGTCCAGCAGCCGCAGCGTCAGCCCGGCCACGACGGCGACCAGCCAGAACAGCACGGCCATCGACGTCACCGACGAGCCGGCGGGCGGCGGCGCGGCGGCGAGCTGACCGGCGGCGACCACCGCCAGCCCGGCGCCCGCGACGGCACCGGCCGGCACCGGCGGCAGGGTCCGGACCGCGGAACCGATCAGCACCGCCAGGCCCACGGCCAGGGCGGGGCTGGGCTCGGCGGGGAGGTCGCGGTCGACCAGAAGGAGCACCAGGATCGCCAGCGCCGTGACGCCGAGGCCCGCGACCGCGGGCCAGGGCGGCCGGTGCCGTCCCAGCAGCGCCAGCAGGCACACCGCCGCGGCGGAGATGCTGCCCGGCACCCAGTACCAGGCGCCCCAGGTCTGCGCGATGGCGGCGGCCTGGCCGGCGATCGCCGCGAGGAACACGGCGCCGAGGCCGGCCACGGAGGCGACCCTGACCCATCGCTCCGGAACGGTCACGGCGGCCAGGTTACTGACTCGCCGGCCGGGACGCCGGAGCGCGGGCCGGGGGCGAAGGCGCGCAGCACCGGCCCGGCGATGAGGCCCCCGACCACCAGCATGGTGGTC
The DNA here is from genome assembly GCF_039532545.1 of Actinomadura vinacea. NCBI lineage: Bacteria > Bacillati > Actinomycetota > Actinomycetes > Streptosporangiales > Thermomonosporaceae > Actinomadura > Actinomadura vinacea. Next base: position 591,892 of record NZ_BAAARW010000020.1, read on the forward strand.
ATGGCCGCCACCCCGGTGGGCCCGGAGGCCCAGGCCAGCGCGGCCACCCCGGCGCCGCCCCCGGCGATGGCGACGGCCGGCCACACCGGCAGCGTTCTGATCGAGGAGCCCACGAGCACGGCGAGGGCCAGGGCGGCCATGGGCGACGGCTCCTGCGGCAGCTCCGCCACCAGGGCCGCCACGACGGCGGCGGCCGTCACCGCCACGCCCGCGGCCGCGGTCCACAGCCGCTGCCGCTCGCGCAGCAGCGCGAGCGCGCCCATCACCACCGCGATGGCGGTGGTGAAGATCCAGTACGCCTTGCCCCAGCTGTCGATGAGCATGTACGCCGTGAAGGCGATGCCCAGGGCGAACACCGCGCCCAGCCCGATGTTGACCAGCGTTCCGCCCGGCCCCCTGGGCCGTTCCATTGCGTCCATGGTTTCGAGGCTAGGAAGCGGCGGCGTCGGCGGAACCGGCCGAAAGTACGGTCGCGGCCGTGCTTTGGACCGGTTCCGACGCCCGTGGGCTAGCGTGAGGCGGGTGGGACGTGCGGATTGGTTGCCTGCGGCGGAATGGTACGGAAGCCTGCCCACCCTCTACATGTCGGCGTCGGTGATCTTGACCGACGAGGACGACCGGCTGCTGCTGGTCAAGCAGAACTACCGGGACCACTGGGCGTTCCCCGGGGGCATGGCCGACGAGGGCGAGCCGCCCCACGAGACCGCGGTGCGCGAGGTCGCCGAGGAGCTGGGGCTGGACGTCCGGCTGGGCGACCTGCTGGTCATGGGGTGGCTGCCGGCGGACGGCGAGCGGCCCAGGCCCATCGTCACGTTCATGTGGGACGGCGGCGTCGTCGACGACCCCGCGCGCATCCGGCTCCAGGAGGAGGAGCTGGACGACGCCCGGTTCTACCCGTGGGAGGACGCCGCCGAGCTGCTGCCCGCGCTGACCGCGCCGCGGATCCCCGCCGCGCGGGAGGCGCGCAAGCGGGGGCGGACGATCTACCTCTCCGCGGGGGCGTAGCGGACACGGTCGAACCTCTCCGCGCGCGGGCTCGTATCTCCTCTCGGTGCCCATCCCCCTGGAGGTCCGAGTTGGCAGGATCCATCGACGCGAACCTGCTCCGGCAGAACGCGCACAGCCCGTCGTTCTTCGCGCTCAACCGTGCCGACACCGGAAACGGCGCCGAGTTGGTCGACTTCTGCATCCCCTGCAACCCGTACTTCCCGACGCCCGACATGTTCGGGCGGCTCCGGGACAACCTGGAGACGATCCTCAAGTACTACCCGAGCAGCGCCGACACCATCACCGCCGAACTGTGCGCCACGCTGGGGCTCAACCCGCAGACGGTGGCGATGGGCAACGGCTCCACCGAGCTGATCACCTGGATCGACCACCTGCTCGTCCAGGAGAGCCTGTGCACGCCGATCCCGACGTTCGGGCGGTGGACCGACCAGCCGCTGGAGACCGGCAAGCGGGTCGACATGTTCCCGCTTCCCGAGAACCGCGACTTCGCCCTCGACCTGGAGGCGTTCGTCGGGTTCCTGCGCGAGCGCCGCTCCCGGGTCGCGGTGATCTGCAACCCCAACAACCCCGACGGGAACTACATCCCGCGCCGGGACGTGCTGCGCATGCTCGACGCGCTGGTCGACCTCGACCTGGTGGTGGTGGACGAGTCGTTCATCGACTTCGTGGACGCCGAGCCGCTGACCAGCGTCGCCGAAGAGGCCGCCATCCGGCCGAACGTGATCGTCCTGAAGAGCCTGGGGAAGAACTTCGGGCTGCACGGCATCCGGTTCGGGTACATGGTCGCCAACCCGGCGCTGGCCGGGCGGGTCAGGAAGATGCTGCCCAAGTGGAACCTGAACTCCTTCGCCGAGATCGTGGTGTTCCTGCTGAAGGAGCACCGCGCCGAATACCGGGCGAGCCTGGCCCGGGCGGCGCTGGACCGCAGGTCGATGGAGCGGCAGCTGGCGTCGATGCCGGGGCTGCGGGTGTTCCCTTCCCAGGGCAACTTCATCCTGGTCAAGCTGCCCGACGACAAGAACGGCGTGCAGCTGCGGGACTACCTGCTGAGCGAGCACGGCGTGTTCGTCCGGGAGTGCGGGAACAAGCTGGGCAGCACCAGCCAGTTCCTGCGGCTGGTGGTACGGCCGCCGCAGGACGTCCACCGGCTGCTGACCGGGCTGGGCGCCTACCTGTACGGGACGGAGAAGGCGCACCTGATCAGCACGGTGAGCCCTCCGGACATGAGCGCGGAGGAGCGGCCGCCCTACGTGGAGGAACGGCCTTACGCGGAGGAGCGGCACTACACCTACGAGCAGCCGCCGCACTTGCAGGCCACTCCCATCGAGGCCGTCTACCAGACCCGCGCCGGGTGACCGCGCCACCGCCGCGGACCGCCGCGCCGCCGATCTCCGCCTACGGGGGACTCTGGGCTTTTCGCGCGTGATGACTTTCTTGTTCGTTGCTTAGCGGCGCCGCCGCCAATCGGCGAACATGACATTTCCATGCCACTACCATGATCACCTAAAGTTCGGCGAGCCGCCGAATAGCCGGGCAAGGTGCGCGGGTAGTCGATTCCTCGGAAAACGTCGACACGCGACGTGCACAACGGAGGATGCCGCATGGACATCGCACCGCACGGCCGGCGACCATTCCCGCGCCAACATAAAGCCGGAAAACCGCGTACCCGCTCCAAACGGGCGGCCCGCATGATGCCGCAAACCGCCGGATGCCTGCTGGCGGCGACGATGTTAGTGACGGTCCCGGCCGAGGCGTCGGCGCGGCCGGCCCCGGTCCCCGAGCCGCGGCCGGCGTCCGCCCAGCGGCTCGCGTTCGACCCCGCGACACTGCGCAAGGTGCGCGCCTACAACAAATACCGGCGCGCGGTCGCGCGCCAGCAGAATCGCGCCAGGACCGCGCTCCGGTTCGCCCGCAAGCAGGTCGGCAAGCCCTACGGTTGGGGCGCCACCGGCCCGCGCGCCTACGATTGCTCCGGCCTGGTCATGAAATCCTGGCGGCGGGCCGGCGTGCGCTTGCCGAGGGTGACCTATTCGCAATACCGCGCGGTCCCGCGAAAGGTGCCCATTCGGTCACTGCGGCCGGGCGACCTGGTCTTCTTCCGGGGCCGCGCGCATGTCGGCATGTACGTATCGGACAATCGCTACATCCATGCGCCAAACAGAAGGGCCCGCATTCGCATCGACCGGCTTTCCGGAGTCCGCAGGAAGCAATTCTCCGGAGCCGTCCGGCCGGGTGCTCCCGAACACCGGGAGTGGCCCGCCCCGATCCCGCAGCTGGCCCGGCGGCTGGCGAAGGAGCAGCGGAACGCGAGCCGTCCGGACCCCGAGTCCCCGGAGGATTCGTCGCCCGGTACGCCCGTGAACGCCCTTCCCGTCACACCGTCCAAGTACGAGACGGCGACGTTCACCGCGCCGCTCGTCGGAAGCCTGGGCTCCGGCCCTGACGACAAGCCCGAGGACTGACCGCGCATACCCGCGCGACGCGGACGAGCCGCCGCGGGTGCCGCGGTGGCCCGGTCGGGAGGTTCAGCGGGGGTCGTGAAAGTGGGGGGTGCGATGTTGGCGAGGGTGTCCGGCTTGTGGACGCCGCTCCAGTTCGGGGTGGGCGGCTCCGGGGTGCGCCGTCCGATGTCCCGGCGGCCTGCCGGCGTCGCCTCCAGGCCTTCGGGACACCCCTCAGGGGTCGAGGCCCCAGTGGGCACGGGGGTCCCATGCAACCCCCAGGTGAGTTTTTTGCTCCCCAATGCCCCTGTTGCCGTTTTTGTCCTTTCATGTTCGGATATTCGGGTCGGTGTCCCTGCCGCACGCCAGCTGCAGGGCCACCGGCACGCCGTTGACGCCGACCCCAGACGCTCCCCCACCCATACGGCCGCACCCACAACGCCGCCCGAATGGCGGCAGCGGAGGTTCGGATGCGCGATCGGTTGCGCACGGAGTTGCGCTCGGCGACCTTGGAGAGCTTCGTCCTCGGCGACGTGCTCAGGTCGCAGGCCCGGGTCCACCGGGCCGCTCCCTTCCTCAAGTTCCGGGACGGCGAGCTCACCTACGGCGAGGTGGACTCGACCGCCGACCGGATGGCCCGCGGACTGGCCGCGCTCGGCGTCGGCCCCGGCCACCACGTCGGCGTGATGCTCCCCAACTGCGCCGACATCGTCCATATCGTCTTCGCGCTGGCCCGGCTGGGCGCGGTCGCGGTGCCCATCAACATCGCCTACCGGGGCGAGCTGCTCCGGCACGTGCTGGCCGGCTCGGAGTCGCGCTGGCTCATCGTGGACGGCCCCTACGCCGAGCGGATCCCGGACGTGGCCCCGCGGCTCCCCGACCTCGGCCTGGTCGTCGTCCGGGACGGCGCCGCCGCCGGGGTGCCGATGGGGGCGCTGGGCAAGCCCGCCGTCGAGATGTCCGGGCTGCTGGCGAGCGGCAACGGCTCCGGCGAGGTCAGGGCGGACGTCCGCTTCTCCGACCTGCAGGCGATCATGTACACCTCGGGGACGACCGGCCCGTCCAAGGGCGCGATGGTGTCGCACGCGCTCGCGCTGACCTGCGCCTACGACTCGCTGGACTTCCTCGACCGGTGGGGCAAGACGGTCTACTGCCCGCTGCCGCTGTTCCACGCCGCCGCGCTGTGGGACGGGATGCTGGCGGCGCTGCTGGGCGGCGGGTCGATCGCGATCGTGGAGCGGTTCAGCGCGTCCCGGTTCTGGGACGACGTCCGCCACTTCAACGCCCAGGTCACGATGAGCGTGTTCTCGATGATCCCGATCCTGCTGAGCCGGCCGCCGGCGCCGGACGACCGGGACCATCCGATGGAGACGTTCTACATGGGCAAATCGAGTTTGGACGAGCCCCTGCGGGAACGATTCGGGGTGCGTTCGGTGGAGACCTACACCAGCACCGAGGCGGGGATCGCGACGGGCAGCCCGTACGGCGAATGGCGTACCGGGTCGTGCGGGCGGGCGCACGACGAGCGGTTCCACGTGGCGGTGGTGGACGAGCACGACCGGGAGGTGGGCCCCGGGGAGCCGGGGGAACTGGTGCTGCGGCCGAAACAGCCGTTCGTGCTGACCAGCGGCTACTACGGCGACTGGGAGGCGACGACCCGCTGCTTCCGGAACATGTGGTTCCACACCGGAGACCGGGTATGGCGGGATGACGACGGTTACTACTACTTCCTGGACCGGATGAAGGACGCGATCCGGCGTCGGGGCGAGAACATCTCGGCCTTCGACCTGGAGAGCGAGATCAACCTGCATCCGGCGGTGCAGGAGTGCGCCGCGATCGGCGTGCCCTCGGAACTGGAGGACGAGGACATCAAGGTGAGCGTCGTCGTGCGGCCCGGCTCGGGCCCGCTGAACCCGGCGGAGCTGGTCGCGTTCTGCGAGGAGCGGCTGCCGCGCTCGATGGTGCCCCGGTACGTGGAGTTCGTGGACGCACTGCCCCGCACCCCGACCGACAAGGTCGCCAAGTACCGCCTCCGGGCCGAGGGCGAGCACGGGATCACGCCGGCGACGTGGGACCGCCAGGCGGCGCCCGTCCAGGAGGCCCTTGTCCAGGAGGCCCCTGTCCAGGAGGCACCCGTCCAGGAGGCGCTCGCGCCGGAGATATCCGTCCAAGACGTGCCCGCGCAGGAGACCCCGACGTGGGACCGGCAGCAGGAGGGCACGGCGTGAACTGGGACGACACCCCAGAGCAGGCCGCGTTCCGCGAGGAGGTCAGGGCCTTCGTCCGGGCGCGCTTCCCCTCGTCGTACCGTCCCGACCCGGCCGGCGAGCAGAGCCTGGAGCCGGAGGACGTGCGCGGCTACAACTGGGCCGAGGACCGGGCGAGCGACGATCCAGAGCGGCGGGAGGGCGCGCGGGCCTGGGCGGCGGCGCTGGCCGAGCGCGGCTGGATCGCGCCGCACTGGCCGGAGGAGTACGGCGGCGCCGGGCTGCCGGCGATGCAGGAGTTCATCCTGCAGGAGGAGCTGATGCGGGCGCGGGTGCCCACGGTGAACGGCATCGGCGCGTTCCTGCTCGGCCCGACCCTGCTCGTGCACGGCACCGAGGAGCAGAAGGCCCGGCACCTGCCCGGCATCGCGCGCGGCGAGGTGACCTGGGCGCAGGGCTTCTCCGAGCCGGGCTCGGGTTCCGACCTGGCGTCCCTGCGCACCCGCGCGGTGCGGGACGGCGACGCCTACGTGGTCGACGGGCAGAAGGTGTGGACCTCGCTCGGGCAGTTCGCCGACTGGCTGTTCGTACTGGTCAGGACCGACCCCGACGCCGAGCCCAAGCATCGCGGCATCACCTTCCTGCTGGTCGAGGCGAACGCGCCGGGCGTCACGATCCGGCCGATCACCGATCTGCGCGGCGCCGCGCCGTTCTGCGAGATCTTCTTCGAGGGCGTGCGGGTGCCGGTGGCCGACCGGGTCGGCGAGGAGAACCGCGGCTGGTACGTCGCGATGTCCGCGCTCGGCTTCGAGCGGGCCGGGATCGGCGCCACCATCAAGTACGAGCAGGCGCTGCACGACCTGGTCGGCTACCTGCGGTCGGAGGAGGGCCGCGGGTTCGCGCGGGCCGACCGCGGCGCGGCGTACCGCAAGGAGATCGCGCGCCGGCACACCGAGATCCGGGTGCTGTACAACCTGGCCCGCTACACCGTCTCCAAGCAGGCGGCGGGCGAGGAGCCCGGTTTCGAGGCGTCGGTCAACCAGCTGTTCGGCGCCGAGCTGCACCAGCGGCTGGCCCGTACCGGGGCCAGGGCGTTCGGACGGTCCGGCGCGCTCTGGGAGCGCGGCGGCGGCGCGCCGCTGAACGCCGCGTTCACCCACATGCGCCGGGACTCGATCGCCGCCACCTTCCTCGGCGGCGCGTCGGAGATCCAGCGGAACGTCATCGCGACCCGGGGCCTGCGCCTGCCCCGCACCTGACTGAGCAACCACCTGGGAGGAATCGGTTCATGCCCGTAAACGCCGGCGACGCCTACGGCCCCTACGAGACCGTCGACCTGAAGATCGAGGAGCGGGTGGCGTGGCTGACGCTGAACCGCCCGGACAAGCTCAACGCGCTCACGCCCACGACGATGGGTGAGCTGCGCAGCTTCTTCACCGCGGTCGACGACGACGAGGACGTCTGCGCGGTGGTCCTGCGCGGCGCGGGCGAGCGGGCGTTCTGCGCCGGCATGGACCTCGGCTGGTCGGAGTCGCTCACCAGGAAGGAGCGGATCGAGCAGGGCCGGCTGGGCGAGAAGACGTTCGCGATGATGGAGCGGCTGTCCCTCCCGGTGATCGCGGCCGTGCACGGGTACGCGGTCGGCGGCGGGCTGGAGCTGGCGCTGGCCGCCGACTTCATCGTGGCCGCCGACAACGCCAAGATGGGCCTGGTCGAGATCACGCTGTCGGCGCGGCCGCCGTACCGTCCCAAGATCACTGAGGACGGCGACCCGGACCAGCCCGAGTTCGGCGGCTCGGCGCCCGGCTGGGGCGGCGTCAAGCGGCTGCCGGAACGCATCGGCAAGGCCCGCGCCAAGCAGCTGCTGTTCACCGGCGCCCGCATCGACGCCGAGCGCGCCCTGGAGCTGGGCCTGGTGAACGAGGTGTTCCCGACCGAGGAGTTCGACAAGCGGGTCGGCGAGCTGGCCGAGCGGATCGCCGCGATGAACCGCTACAACCTGCGTCTGGTCAAGGAGCTGGTCACCTACGGCTACGACTGGATCGAGCCGCACCCGAGCTGACCCTGGCCGTCGTGAGAAGGAGAACACTGTGCTGATCTACCGGATCGACCATGTCGGCCAGGTGACACCCGACCTCGACGCGCAGGTCGCGCTCCTGGAGGGGCTGTTCGGGTTCCGCCCGGTGCGCCGCTGGGACAGTCCCGAGGAGGGGACCCGCGGGGTGCGGCTGGAGGTCCCGGGCAGCTGGGGCCAGGCGTGGGAGGTGCTGGCGCCCTCGGGCGACGGCTCTCCGCTCCAGACGTGGCTGGACGACCACGGCGGCCGCGCCGGGCTGCACCACATCGGTGCCGAGGTGCCCGACCTCGACGCCGTCCGCGCCGACCTGGAGGGCCGCGGCATCAAGCCGTCCAGCGGCGCGCGCGGCGACTGGCTGGAGGCGTCGCTGTCGCCGCCCGAGCACGGGCCGGGCGTGCTGTTCCGGATGCGCGGGCCGGGCGCGCTGGGCATGTGCGGCGACGACGACGCCGTACCCGCCGCGCCGAGCGCCGCGAACGGGTCCACGCTCGGGATCACGGCGCTCGACCACGTGTGCCAGGCGTTCCCCGACCGCGACGAGCTGGCCCGCTGGTACGCCGACCTGGCCGGGTTCGTCCCGGTGTGGCGGACGCCGCTGGACGAGCATCCCGACATGGCCGACCTGGTGATGAACATCCCCGGCTCGGCGATCTGCTGGGAGATCATCATGCCGCGCGGGGAGGACTCGTTCATCGAGCGGTTCTGGGACCGCAACGGCGCCGCCGCGCACCACGTCACCTTCGAGGTCGCGGACTGGGACCGGGCCATGGCCGCGTGCTCGGCGCACGATACGCCCACCTTCGGCGAGAACGAGGGCGGCACCGACGGCGCCGCCTGGCGGGACGCGTTCATCCACCCCAAGCACACCGGCGGCGTGCTCGTCCAGCTGTTCTGGGAGGAGCGGCCGGGCGTGTGGGTGCGCTCCGACAAGATCCCGGCGCCATGGACCTGACGCTCACCGAGGACCAGGAGCTGATCGCCTCGACCGCCCGCGAGGTCCTGGACTCGCGGGCCGCGACGGCCGGGGCGCGCGCGATGGCGGACGAACCCGCCGGGTACTCCGCCGCGCTGTGGAAGGAGATGGTCGGGCTCGGCTGGACCGGGCTGGCCGTCCCGGAGGAGCACGGCGGCGTCGGCGGCGGGTTCCTGGAGGTGTGCCTGCTGTTCGAGCAGCTCGGGTACGCGCTCGTGCCGAGCCCGCTGCTGCCCGTCGCGGCGTGCTGCGCGCTGCCGATCGCCCGGTACGGGACGGCGGCGCAGAAGGACGAGTGGCTCGGCGCCATCGCGGAGGGGCGGGTCATGAGCTTCACGCCCGTCCCGTGGGACCGTCCTGGCGAAGGGCCGGTGGCCGTGGCGTCGGGTTCGGGGTTCGAGCTCGACGGGGCGGCGTCGTTCGTCCCGTACGCCGCGTCCGCCGAGGCCTTCCTCGTGGCGGCGGAGCTGGACGGCGAGCCCCGCGCGTTCCTGGTGGACGCCGCCACGCCCGGCATCACGATCGAGCCCGCCGGGACGGTGGGCCTGGACCGTCCGTGCCGGGTCGCGTTCGCGGGCGTGCACGTCCCGGCGGACCGCGCGCTGGGCGCCGACCGGGCCGCCGTGGACGCGATGACGGCGTTCGGAGCGGCCGCGACCTGCGCGGAGATGGTCGGGGCGGCGCAGCGGGTGCTCGACACGACCGTCGCGTACGCCACCGAACGGGAGCAGTTCGGCAAGCCCATCGGCTCGTTCCAGGCCGTCCAGCACCACTGCGCCGACATGGCCATCGACGTGCTGGGATCGCGTTTCATCGCCTACGAGGCGATCTGGCGGCTGTCGGTGGGACGCGAGGCCGCCGAGGAAGTGTCGATGGCCAAGGCGTGGGTGAGCGACGCGTACGAACGGGTGTGCGCGCTGGGCCACCAGGTGCACGGCGCGATCGGCTTCACCTGGGAGCACGACCTGCACCTGTACTCGCGGCACGCGATGGCGACGGCGCTGGCCTTCGGCGACGACGACCACCACCTGGACCGGCTGGCCGACCACCTCGGCCTCGCCTAAGGACCGATGAGTTTCGCAACCCCCTCGTGTCCGTACTTGTGAGCAGTCAGCCTGGACGACAGTGAGGGCAGAGCGATGGCGAAGGTCTACACCGGGGCGAGCATGTCGCTGGACGGCTACATCTCCGGGCCGGGAAACTCGGGGTTCGACCAGCTCTTCAAGTGGTACGGGAACGGCGACGTCGAGGTCGCGACCACGCACAGCGACCTGACGTTCCGGTTGACTCCGCAGAGCGCCGAGCACTGGCGCGGGATCGTCGACGGCACCGGCGCGCTGGTCGTCGGCCGCCGGCTGTTCGACATCACCGACGGCTGGGGCGGGACCCACCCGATGGACGTGCCGGTGGTCGTCCTGACCCACAAGGTGCCCGACGGGTGGCCCCGGAAGGACTCGGCGCTCACCTTCGTCACCGACGGCATCGAGAGCGCCGTCGCGAAGGCCGCCGAGCTGGCCGGTGACAAGACGGTCGGCGTCAACGGCGGGACCATCGCCAGCCAGTGCCTGGAGGCGCGGCTTCTGGACGAGGTGTGGATCGACCTGGTGCCCGTCCTGCTCGGAGACGGGACACCGTTCTTCGACGGGCTCGAGAACGTCCCGGTCGAACTCGAGGGACCGGTCTCGGTGGTCGAGGGCCGCGACGTCACCCACCTCCGCTACCGCGTTCGCTACCCGTGATCAGAAGAGGTCGCATGCCGTACCCGGTACGGGGTCCTTTCCTGTCAAGTGTCGTGAAGGCACTAGGATCGGTGAACCGCCGATCGAGAGAATTGGGCCGAGTATGCGCGAGCCACCTGGACCGGACGATCCGGAGGCCATCGGCCGTTACAGGGTGACCGCCAAGCTCGGCCGCGGCGGGATGGGAACGGTGTACCTCGGCGAGGCCGACGGCTCACCGCCGGTCGCCATCAAGCTCATCAACGCCGAGCACGCCGCAGACGCCGACTTCCGCGCGCGGTTCCGGCGCGAGGTGAGCGCGGCCCGCCGGGTCCGGTCGCACTCCACCGCCCCGGTGGTGGAGGCGTCGCTGGACGATGACCCGCTCTACGTCGCGATCGAGTTCATCGACGGCCCCGACCTGGAGGCGGCGGTCGCGGAGCGGGGGCCGCTGCGCGGCTCGTCCCTGGAGCAGCTCGCGGTCGGGGTGGCCACCGCGCTGCGTGCGATCCACGAGGCCGGGCTGGTGCACCGCGACCTCAAGCCGTCCAACGTGCTGCTGTCGCCGACCGGGCCGCGCGTCATCGACTTCGGCATCTCCCGCGCGGTGGACGAGGCGACCCGGATCACCGCGCACGGCCAGATCGTCGGCACCCCCGCCTACATCGCGCCCGAGCTGATCGACGGCCGTCCGCTGACCCCCGCGGCCGACGTGTTCTCGTGGGGCGGTGTGATCGCGTTCGCCGGGACCGGGCGCATGCCGTTCGACGGGCGGAGCCTGCACGAGGTGCTCAACAAGGTCGGCTCGCACCCGCCCGACCTGGACGGCCTCGACCCGATGCTGCGGGACGTGGTCGAGCGGGCGCTGAGCAAGCGTCCGGAGCAGCGCCCCACGGCGTCCGAGCTGCTCAACGGCTTCTCCGCGAGCCTGGAAGGGGCGGCCGGCGGGGGGACCGGCGGCGGGACCGGCGGGGGGACCAGGATCGCGGACCCGCCGACCAGGGTCGGGAATCCGCCGACGAGGATGATGACGCCCGCGCCCGGGCCGCTCACGCCACCACCCGCGCCGCCACCCGTGCCGCCGCCGCATCACGTCGGGCTACCGGGCCCCAGGCCACCGCTGCCACCGGGGCCGATGCCGCCGGTCACCGGGCCGCCGGTGCCCGTGGTGTACGTCGGCGGCACTCCCCCTCCGTATCCGGCGCCGTATCCGCCCCGTCGCCGCCGCCCCCTGCGCCGCGCGCTGATCTGGCTGGTCGTCGTGGTCGTGGCGCTCGTGCTCATCAATAAGGGACTGGAGGCCACCGATTTCGGCGAACGGGTGAAAGCCGAGAGCGCCGCGCGGAAGAACGTTGACAAGCGCTTCATCGGACGGTGGAGCGGCACCGTCACCGAGTACCTGTCCAGCGGGAAGGCCAAGTCCAGGTACACGGCGGTGATCGAGATCCGTGCCGGAAAGGTCGACACCACCGTCGGCACGTCCAGGTACGCGAAGCTGAAGTGCTCCGGCGAGCTGGAGCTGGAGAAGGCGTCGCCGACACGGCTCGACCTGCGCGAACGCATTACCACCGGACGTGGCAATTGCGCGAATCTGGTGCCGATGGTCCTCACTCGTCGCGATGACGGGTCGCTCGAATATCTGGTGACGGCCTCCACACCCCCCAGCAGAGGACGGCTGACCAAGCAGAAATAAGCACGTCGCAAGACGGCTGTCCGCTTTGCGCCCTGGGCCCGACCCGAAGATTCCAGCATCAGATCCGCAGGAATTGTAGATTTGGCCCGATGCTGCGAAAAGTGGAGCGAATCGGCGGTGCGCTGGCCCTGCTCGCCCTCGGTGTCGTCCTGCTGGTCCTCGGCAGCCTGAACCGCGCGGACCAGGCTGCCAGCGTTCTCAGCGGGTTCGTCAGCCTGATCGGGGCGGGCCTCGCGGTCGCGAGCCTGCGCGTAACGCGAAGTGCTGTGGACCTCGACGCGGCCGCGCGCACTCTCGCCGCCGGAGTGCATGAGCAGTGGGCGGAAGAGAAGACCACGCTCGGGTCACTGGCCAGGCCGGAACCGCTGCACGTCCGCTGGTCCAGCACCGGACGGCCGGTGCAGGCGCCGCCGGAGGCCGTGCTCGGCCGCGGCCCGACCGGCGCGCGTCCGATCCGCCTTCGGCTGAGCGGCGACGTCGGCCGGATCGTCGAAGCCTTCCGCGCCCTCCCCAGGAGGCAACTCGTCGTCCTGGGGGATCCGGGATCGGGGAAGACGGTCCTGGCGACGCGGCTTCTCCTCGGTCTGCTGAAGGATCCGCAGGAGAACGAGCCAGTGCCGGTCCTGCTCCCGTTGTCGTCCTGGAATCCCAATGAGGACCTCTTCGCATGGATGGTGCGCCGGATCCGGGCCGACCATCCGACGCTCATCGAGGACGTCGTCTCCACGCTGCTCCGCGGCGGGAAGGTGCTGCCGATCCTCGACGGCCTGGACGAACTCGCCCCGCACCTGCACGCGAAGGCCATCGGAGCGATCGGAAAGGCCGTGGGCACCGGCCCGCTTGTGCTGACCTGCCGTGGCGACGAGTATCAGACGGCCGTGGCGTCCGCCGACTCGTTCCTCGGCCGCGCCGCCGTCATCGAACTCGAAGACCTCAAGGTCGCCGAGGTCATCGATTTCCTCGACCTCACCCATATCCCGGAAGACGACCGCTGGGATCCGGTCCGCGCCCACCTGCGCGCCCACCCTGACGGCCCTCTCGCCAAGGCCCTGTCGACCCCGCTCATGGCCGACCTGGCCCGCATCGTCTACGAACGCCGTCCCGCCGATCCCGCCGAGCTGCTGGAGTTCACCGACCGCGCCGCGATCGAGGACCATCTCCTCGACGCCTTCATCCCCGCCGTCTATGCCTCCGGCGACCCCCGTCGTGCGCGCCGCCGGCTCACCTTCCTCGCGGAGACCATGGCCGCGCACGGCACCCGCGACCTGTCCTGGTGGCAGTTCCGGTCCCGGTTCGCCGCCCTGACCGTCGCGGCGATCTTCGGTGTCATGGGCTGGCTGTTCCTGCGCCTGCTGTTCGCGCCGCCGCTGGCCGCGCCCGGTGCGCTCGCGATGGCGGGTGCCGCCTACTACGTTGTCAAACTCGGCGTCTGGGGTGAGGTTCACCAGCAGGGCTCGCGGGCCGTCGACCCGCTCGGCATGTTCCGCCGCCAGCGCCTGACGGCCATCGGTTTCGCCCTGCTGGGCGGGCTCGGGGTCGGACTCGCCGTCGCCGCGTTGGTGACGGTCGCCCTTGGCGCGAACGGCCGCTCGGCCCTGCAGTTCGCGGGGATCTTCGGTTCGGTATTCATGATCGTGTCCGTGGCGAACACGCCCTGGGGCACCTTCTTCCTTTCACGCCTCAGCCTGGCGGCGACGGGGCGACTCCCGCCGGGACTCCGCCGGTTCATCATCGACGCCCACGACCGCGGTGTTCTCCGGCAGGCCGGGACGGTCTACCAGTTCCGGCACGCCCGCCTCCAGGACTGGCTGGCGCCTCTCCGGCCTCGCCCTGAGCAGCCCGAGGAAGACCGGGAAATGCCGGAGAATTTCTGGAGCCGCCAGCTCGCTCTGGCCATGGCGGTCACGTTCCCCACAATGATCCTCTTCTTCATCCCACAGGGGTACCGCCTCGACTACCACTCCGGGGCCGAACCACGTCAGTACTCTGCCGTGGACAACCCCCACTGCCGAGCCCCCGAAACGCTGGACTGCGGATTCGCGTTCGCCTGGGAGCTGCCGCCCGGCGCCGTGGCCACCACCACGTTCAAGGTCTCGAAGGGCCTCACCGAGCAGCCCATCGTCGGCCTCGCGGGCACCCTCGCGGTCGAGGGCTGCCAGGGGGCGGCGGTCGGACTCCGGCTCGCGGGAGCCGGAGCCGCCTCGATCACCGGCTCCCAGTTCAGGGAGGCCCCGCTCAAGGACCTCGCCCGGGGAATCCCCGGCAAGCCGACCCGGCTGACGTTCACCCTCCGCCGGCTCGACGATCGCCCCTGCACGGCCCGCCTGTTCTGGGACGACGAAGGCCTCTCCTTCGACCTCGCCTTCAAGTTGAAACGCAGGCTCAGCGGCGACCGGCCCGCAACCGAATAATGCGCTCCTGGTCGAGCCGGTGGCCGGCGCGGCCGGCTCACCGGTCCCGGGGTCCGCTCAGACGTGCTTCAGGAAGCCCGAGTCGACGACGAAGTCGGCGCCGGTGGTGCTGGCGGAGCGGGGGGAGGCCAGGAGGACGACGGCGTCGGCGATCTCCTGGGGGTCGGCCAGGCGGCCGGTGGTGAGGGACATCATCTCCGGGGCGAGCTTGTCGATCACGGCTTGGCGGTCGGCGCCCGCCTGGGCTCCGATGACGTCGGCGGCGCCGCCTTCCTTCGTCCACCAGTCGGTCTGGACGGGACCGGGCGAGACGGTGTTGACGCGGATGCCCTGGGGGCCGTACTCCTCGGACAGTCCCTGGGTGAGGTTGTTCATACCGGCCTTGGCGGCGTTGTAGTCGACGTTCATCGGGGCGGGGTGGCGGGCGTTGACGCTGGAGACGTTGATGATGGAGCCGCCGCCGCGGGCGAGCATGTGGGGGATGGCGGCGCGGACGGCGCGGACGGTCGAGAACAGGTTGAACTCGAACATGTCCCGCCAGTCGTCGTCGGTCGGGGTGAGGAACCCGAAGCGGGGCAGGGTGGCGCCGGGCGGGGGCCCGCCGGCGTTGTTGACGAGGATGTCGAGGCCGCCGAATCGCTCGACGGCGCGCTCGACGACCTGGGCCGGTGCGGCGGCGTCCATCAGGTCGACGGGAACGTGCAGGAGGTCGGGCCCCGCGAGGGCGTCCAGGCCGGGGCCGCTGGTGCGGGACGCGGCGACGACCCGGGCCCCCTCTTCCAGGAGGGTGCGGACGACGGCCAGCCCGATGCCCTTGGAGGCGCCGGTGACGACGGCGACCTTGCCGGTGAGGCGGAGATCCATGATCGGCTCGTTTCTCTCAGGGACGTTCTCACCGCGGTGAACACCGGCGCCTCGGTGGCGGTTGCGGGCGCCCCCGCCTGATCGGTGGACTGATCGATGGGGCATGATCCGCTTTGTCCGGTCATTTCATGTCTTTCAGATCAGTGTCGAGGGGGTGCGCGGTAGTGCCGGTCCCCGGAGGACCGCGGGCGCGGATGGCGATCCTGCTGGCGCACTCGGTGATCACGCAGCTGCTCACGTTCGTGCTGCGGCCCACGATGACCTACCGGGCGCTGGAGCTGCACGTGCCGTCCGCCATGCTCGGCGCGCTGGCGGCGAGTTTCGCGATCGCGCCGCTGGTGCTGGCGCTGCCGGCCGGGCGGCTGGTGGACCGGGTGGGCGAGCGCCGGGTGATGGTCGGCGGCGCGCTGCTCCTGACCGCCTCGTCCCTGGCGTTCCTGGAACTGGGCGGGACGGTCGGCGGGCTGCTGGCGGCGAGCATGCTCCTGGGCACCGGCCATCTGGGCTGCGTGGTCGGGCAGCAGGCGCTGGTCGCCAACACCACCGGGCGGGAACGGTACGACACGGCCTTCGGCCACTACACCTTCGCCGCCGCGCTCGGCCAGTCCGCCGGGCCGGCGCTGATCGCGCTGTTCGGCGGGGCCAGGGCGATCCCGGACACCACCGCGATCTTCGCCTGGACGAGCGGGATCGCCGCCGGGCTGGTGGTGCTCAGCGTGCTGCTGCCGGGCAGCGGCCACGCGAAGGCGGCGGGCGCCCGAGCGGCGGGCGGGGTGCGCGTCCTGCTGCGGACTCCGGGGCTGGGACGCGCGGTGCTGACCAGCTGCGTCGTGCTCGCCGCGGTCGACATCACGCTGGCCTACCTGCCCGCCCTGGGCGCCGAACGGGGACTGTCGTCCGGGACGGTCGGGGCGTTCCTCACCATCCGCGGGCTGTCGTCGATGGGGTCGCGGTTCTTCCTGGGACGACTCACCGCCGCTTTCGGGCGGCGGGCCGTGCTCGTCACCAGCACGATCGGCGCGGCGGTCGCGCTGGCGCTGGTCGCGTTCCCGCTGCCGGTCTGGGCGATCGGGGCGCTGCTGGCCGTGGTGGGGTTCGGGCTGGGCGCCGGGCAGCCGCTCACCATGTCATGGCTGGCCGAGTCGGCGCCGCCGGGGTCGCGGGGCCAGGCGATGTCGCTGCGGCTGGCGGGCAACCGGACCGGCCAGATCGTCATTCCCAGCGTCGCCGGACTGCTGGCGGCGGGCACCGGGGCGGGCGGGGTGCTGCTCGTGAGCGCGCTCGGTCTCGGCTGGGCCGGTGTCGCCGCCCGCCGGCTGCCGTCCGGCCCGGACGCGTGAGTCAGCCGAGCAGGCCGCGTTCCATAGCGGCGACGACGGCGGCCGTGCGGTCGGAGACCTCCAGTTTGCGGTAGGCGCGCAGCAGGTAGGTCTTCACCGTCGCCTCGCCGATCAGCAGTTCCTTGCCGATCTCGGCGTTGGACAGGCCGCGGCCGACCAGGCGCAGGATCTCCCGTTCACGCTCGGACAGGGCGTTCGGCGCGGGCCGCGCCCGGACCTGGAACAGCCGGCTCGCCACCGACGGCGACAGCACGGTCTCGCCCCGGGCGGCGGCGTGGATGGCCGCGATCAGCTCGTCGCGGGAGCTGCCCTTAAGGACGTATCCGGTCGCGCCCGCCTCGATCGCGCGCAGGATGTCGGAGTCGGTCTCGTACGTGGTCACGATCAGCACCCTGATCCGCGGCGCGGCGGACACGATCGCGGCGGTGGAGGCGGCGCCGTCCATCCGTTCCATCCGCAGGTCCATCAGGACCACGTCCGGCTCCAGGACGGGGCAGAGCGCGACCGCCTCGTCCCCGGACCCGGCCTGTCCCACCACCTCGATGTCCGCGGCCGAACGCAGCATCGCGGCCAGCCCCTCGCGCACCACCGGATGATCGTCGACCAGGATCACCCGGATCGGCCGCCCGCCTCCCGCCGTCATCGGCCTTCTCCTTCACCGTCGTCGTCCTCGCGGTCGGGCACGGTCACCTGGACGGTGGTGCCGCCGCCCGGGGCGCCCTGGACGGTGGCCGCGCCGCCGATCTCAGCGGCACGGGCCCGCAGGCCGGGCAGTCCGTAGCCGTCGTGGCGGTCGGCCGGGTCGAAGCCGCGACCGTCGTCGGCGACGGTCACCCGGACCTCGGCCGCGTCGTACTCGAGCCGCACGTCCACGGTGCGGGCGCCGGCGTGCTTGCCGACGTTGGCCAGCGCCTCCTGCACCGAGCGCAGCAGCACCACCTCGGCCGCCGTGGGCAACGGCCGTTCCCGCCCCTCCACCCGGCGGTGCACGGTGATCCCGGTGCGCGCGGCCAGGTCGTCGGCCTGCCGCCCGATCGCCTCGGGCAGGGAGCCGTCCCGCAGCGAGGGCGGGCTCAGCGCGGCGACGAACCGGCGCGCCTCGGCCAGGCTCTCCTTGGCCATGTTCTCGGCGTGCGCGAGATGCCGGCGGGCCAGGGCGGGCTCGTCGTCCAGGTCGGCGCCCGCCGCCTGAACGAAGTTGATCACGCTGGCCAGGCCCTGGGCCAGGGTGTCGTGGATCTCCCGGGCCAGGCGTTCGCGTTCGGCGGCGACACCGGCCTCGCGGGACAGCTCGGCGAGCCGGGCGCGGTTGCGGCGCAGTTCGTCGATCAAATCGGCGCGCTCCCGGCTCTGCCGCACCATCCGGGTGATCCACAGCCCGAGCAGGATGGACAGCCCGGCGCCCATGAGCGCGGCCGGCATCAGCCCGCGCACGTCGGCGCCCGACCACGGCCCGACCGCCACCGGGACCATGTTGACCAGCGTTCCGGCGGGCACGCCCACCCGGGCCGGCAGGCTCATGATCAGCATCGGGACCATGGCGAACAGCGCGAAGATCGCGGCCGGGTGGAAGAGCGTGGCGGTGCCGAACAGCGCGACCAGCACGGCTCCGAAGAGCCCGCCCGGCCACAGCGTCCGGTCGCCGCGCATCAGGCCGCGGCCGAACCCGGCGTACCAGGGCACCATCAGCGTCAGCGCGGTGACCGAGACCGCGGCGGCCCGTCCCGGCTGCGCCCAGGTCAGCAGCATGATCGTGGTGACGAGGTAGGTGACGCCGAAGTAGCCGTCCCAGAGGGCGAACCCCGCCACGCGCGGGCCGCGGTCGGGCGCGGTCGGGCGGGCGCGGGGAGCCTGGGGCGGGGGCGGGGGACGATCCGAAGACACGAAAATAGTCCTATCACGCGCCCCGGAGCCCGGCTGTCCACCGGTCGGTGGACAGCGAAACCCCCGGCCGGTCGACATCGCGCGGCGCCCTTTGCTCCTAGATTTTCTGGCAAGGCGTTGAAGCGCCGAAGAAAGCCGCGACAAAGGGAGCCGGAATAATGAGTCCATTGGTCACGACAATGGTGGTCAGCGGAATCGTCCTCGCCATCATCTTCGCCAGCGATCTGGGTCGCCGGGAGGTCACGGCGATGCGGCTGGCCCGGCCGCTGGTCGTGGTCGGCGCGGTCCTGGTCGTCTTCGTCGGCTCCGTCCCGCACGAAGGGAACGACCTCGCGCTGCAATTGACCGGGGCCGGGCTCGGCGTCATTCTCGGGCTGGTCGCCGGGGCGATGCTGCCGGCGCACGCGGAGCCGTCCGGGAAGGTGTTCACCATCGCCGGATGGGCCTATGCCCTTTTCTGGGTGGCGGTCACGGCGGCCCGGATCCTGTTCGTGTACGGGGCGGAGCACTGGTTCCTGAAAGCCATCATCGAATTCTGCGTCAACTATCGGATCAGCGGTCCGGACGTTTTCTCCAACGCCTTCGTCTTCCTGGCGCTGACCATGGTGCTGGCCCGTACCGGAGTGGTCATGCACGCCCGGATCAGGCTGCGCCGCGCCGCCGCGGGCCAGGCCGTCCCGAACACGTCGATTCCCAACTAAGGCGGCATTGATGACAACCCCCCGCAGCCGGGAACTCCGGCCCCCGCGCAATCCGATCGAACGCAAGGCCGTGCGCATGTGGACGGTGGTGTCGCTCGTCCTGACGCTCCCGCCGGTCCTCACCCTGGCCCTGCTGACCCTGCTGATCCCGCCGGCCCGGCCGTGGCTTGCGCCGTGGCTGGCGGCCACCGCCGTCATCAGCGCCGCGTGCACGCTGGTGGTGCCGCGCCGCATGTACGCGATCCACCGCTGGGAGGTCACCGGCGAGGCCGTCTACACGCTCTCGGGCTGCTTCTGGCGGCGCTGGCGGGTCGCGCCGCTGTCGCGGATCCAGACCGTGGACTCGCTGCGGGGACCGTTCCAGCAGATGTTCGGCCTCGCCGGGATCGCGGTCACCACCGCGTCGGCGGCCGGGCCGATCAGGATCCGCGGCCTGGACGCCGCGGCGGCCGACGACCTGCTCGACACGTTGACCAAGGCCACCCAGCGCACCCCGGGGGACGCATCATGACCGAGCGAAGCGAGGGAATGATGCGTGCTCTTCCCGGGGGGAGTGGGGGGTCGTCCCCCCACAAGGAACACGGCATGACCGAGCGAAGCGAGGGAATGATGCGTGCTCTTCCCGGGGGGAGTGGGGGGTCGTCCCCCCACAAGGAACACGGCACGACCGGGCTTCACGGCCTTGGCATTCCGGCACCGGCGCCCGAGTGGCGGCGCCCGCACCCGCGGTCGATCGCCGCCGCCCTGGCCTGGTTCCTGGGGCCGCTCGGCGCGTCCGCGCTCGGCGCCGCCGCGGCGGGCGGCGTCACCCTCGCCATCGCGATCCCGCTCGGCAGCCTGCTGCTCGCCACGCTGATCGTCGCCGCCGTCCTGACGCTGCGGTACGCGACCACGCGCTACCGGGCCGACCGGCACACGCTGGAGATCCGGTCCGGGCTGCTATTCCGGCGGCGGCGGACCGTGCCGCTGGACCGGATCCGCGGCGTGCACGTCACCGCCGACCCGCTGCACCGGCTCCTCGGCCTCGCCACGCTGACGATCGGCACCGGCGAACAGGTCGCCGCGGGGTCGGCGGCGGCCGGGCGGCTCACGCTGAGCGGCATCGGCCGCGCCGAGGCGCGCGAGCTGCGCACCCGGCTGCTGGAGCACGCCGGAGCCGGCGGCGCCGCGCCCCCGGTGGCCTCGATCGACTGGCGCTGGATCCGGTACGCCCCGCTGACCCCGTGGGCGGTCGGCGGCGTGGGAATCGCCGTCGGCACCTGCTTCCGGGTGATCGACGCGATCGGCCTCAAGCCCCAGGACGTGGCGTTCCTCAGGGGCACCTGGGAGTGGTTCGCGGACATGCCGCCCGCCCTCGCCGTCACCGTCGCCGTCGTGATCGTCCTGGTGGCGGGCGGTCTCGGCGCGACGGCGGGGTTCGTCGAGACGTGGTGGAAGTTCCTGCTGCAGCGCGAGGACGCCGGCACGTTCACGGTCCTGCGCGGCCTCCTCACGACCCGTTCGACGACCATCCGCAGCGACCAGGTCCGCGGCGCGCAGCTCACCGAGCCGCTGCCGCTGCGCTGGGCCGGCGGCGCCCGCGCCAACGCGATCGCGGTCGGGCTCGGCTCGCACGAGGACGGCTCGGCGGCGGCGAAGACGGCGCTGCTGCCGCCCGCGCCGCGCCGCCGCGCGCTGGAGGTGATCGCCGTCGTGCTCGGGTCCGGTACCGCGCCGATGGACGGCATCCGCTGGGCCGGTCACCCGCGCGTGGCGCAGCGCAGGCGCGACGCGCGGACGGTGTGGTGCGTGCTTCCGCCGCTGATCGTCCTCACCTGGCTCGCCCTCCACTTCCTCCTCGCCGCGCTGCCCTGGACGCTCGCGTTCGGCGCCCTCGCCACGGCCGCCGGGCTCACGCTCGCGCAGGACGCGTACCGCTCCCTCGGCCACGCGCTGTCGGACGAGTACCTGCTGGCCCGGTCCGGCACGATCAACCGGCGCTCGGTCGCGCTGCGGCGCACCGCGATCACCGGCTGGACCCTGTCGCAGTCGCCGTTCCAGCGCCGGCACGGGCTGATCACCGTCGCCGCCGCCACCGCGGCCGGCAAGAACGTCTACCGCGTCCACGACGCGGCTTGGGACGACGGCCTCGCGCTGGCCGACGCGGCGGTGCCCGGCCTGCTCGCCCCGTTCCTCACCGGGACCGGCGCGCGACGATCATAGGAGGAACAACGCTTTTCGCACCGCAAGGGAAGTGGAGTGGGTGATATGCCGCAGGTGAGCGCGCCCTCGGCCGGGCAGCTGCTGCAACTGGTCCGGCAGGGCCGGGCCCGGACCCGCCGGGATCTGATGGAGCTCACCGGGCTGGCCCGGTCCACCGTCGCGCAGCGGGTGGAGCAGCTGGTCGGCGCCGGCTACCTGCGCGAGGGCGGGGTCGACGTGTCCTCCGGCGGGCGGCGTCCCAACCTGCTGCGGATCGACGAGGGTTCGGCGGTGGTGCTCGCCGCGCACCTGGGCGCCACGCACGGCCGCGCCGCCGTGGTCGACCTGGCCGGACGCACCCTCGCCGAATCCGCCGGGCGGCTGAACGTGGCCGACGGCGCCGAACCCACGCTGGCCTGGGCGACGTCCCGGTTCCACACGCTGCTGGCCGAGGCGGGACGGTCGATGGTCGAGGTGTGCGGGGTCGGCGTCGGCCTGCCCTGCCCGATCGACCAGCGCACCGGACGGGTGATCCCCACCCCGATCGTGGCGGGCTGGCATGACCACGACGTCGTCTCGACGCTGTCGGCCCAGTTCCCCGGCCCGATCGTGGCCGACAACGACGCCAACCTGATGGCGCTCGGCGAGTTCACCGCGAGCGAGCCCGGCACCGCGACGCTGGTGCTGGTCAAGGTCGGCACCGGCATCGGCGCCGGGATCGTCGAGGAGGGCCGGGTGCTGCACGGCGCGGGCGGCGCGGCGGGCGAGATCGGGCACATCCGGCTGCGCGGATACGACGATGTGGTCTGTGTGTGCGGCTCCCGCGGCTGCCTGGCGGCCGTCGCCGGCGGCGCGGCACTGGCCCGCGACCTGACCCGCGAACTGGCCGAGGAATCGGACGCGGCGGGCCGGGAGTCGGTTTCTGGGGTTCTGGAGACGGCTGATGTCGTCCGGCTGGTGAACGCGGGCGATCCTGCCGCGGTCCGCCGCACCCGGGAGGCGGGGCTGGTGCTCGGGGAGGTCATCGCGACGCTGGTCAGCGTGACCAATCCCGGGGTGCTGATCGTCTCGGGCGGGCTGGCCCGCACCGGGGAGCATCTGCTGTCGGGCATCCGCGAGGTCGTCTACCGGGTCGCCCAGAACCGCTCCACCCGCGGCCTGCGGATCAGCGAGGGCCTGCTGGGCGAGCGGGCCGGGGTGATCGGCGCGGCGTCGATGGTGGTGGACCGGGTGCTGGCGGCCGAGGCCGTGGACGCCCGGATCGCGGCACGGCGCGGCCCCACCGGCTGAGCGGAGGCCGTGGCGTACGATCCGCGCCGCGGGGTATGGGAAGTGTCCACGCTGCGGGACGAGTCCCCGGCGTGCGCGTCGTAGGGGGACGGCGCAGGAAGGACTTCCATGGCCGCGATCAGCCGCCGGGTCGTGCTGCGTGCCGGGCTCACGATGGGCGCCGGCGGGGTGCTGTCGGCCTGCGGCGGCTTCGGCACGACCGGCGGCGACGGGAAGCTGGTGTTCCTGTCCAGCCAGTTCAACGCCGTCCAGGAAGGGCAGCGGTTCCGGACGATCCTGGCGCGGGCCGCGCCGGAGACGTCGTTCGTCGCGGCCGAGCCCGCCGCGTTCGCGGCCCGGGTGACGGCCGAGGTCCAGGCGAGGAAGGTCACCGCAGGGGTCGTCGGCGCCCTGTACGGCGAGCTGGCCCAGTTCGCCCCGGGCCAACTGGAAGACCTGTCCGGCCTTGCGTCCAGGCTCTCCGGCGGTGGCTACACCAAGGACATGCTGGAGCTGGCCAAGTTCGGTACGGACAAGACGTATTTCATCCCGTGGATGCAGGCCACCTACATCGTCGCCGTCAACAAGAAGGCGCTGGCGCACCTTCCCCCTGGCGCGGACGTCGACAAGCTCACCTACGACCAGTTCCTGGCGTGGGCCAAGGAGGCCAGGGCGAAGAACGGCAGGCCTGTCTTCGGCCTTCCGGGCGGGCCGAAGGGGCTGCTGCACAGGTTCATCCAGGGGTACCTGTACCCGTCGTTCACGGGCGGGCAGATCACCACGTTCCGCAGCGATGAGGCGGTCGGGATGTGGGAGTACATGCGGGAGCTGTGGAAGTACATGGTCCCGGCCAGCACGACGTTCGAGTTCATGCAGGAGCCGTTGGCGTCCGGTCAGGTGCAGGTGGCCTGGGACCATGTGGCTCGGCTGGCGGGCGCCCCCGCAAGCGCGCCAAACGATTTCGTCATGGTGCCCGCTCCGTCGGGGCCCAAGGGGCTCGGCTATATGAGCGTGCTGGCGGGCCTGGCCATTCCCAAGGGCGCGCCAAGGCAGGAGGACGGCAAGAAGCTCATCGAAGCCCTTTCCAAGCCCGACGTACAGCTGGACGTGCTGCGCCAGAACGCCTTCTTCCCCGCCGTCAAAACGCAGATCCCCAACGACCTGCCGGTCGGTGTACGGCTTGAGGCGGGGGCCGTGGACTCCCAGCAGAAAGAAGGCCTCCTCGCCCTGGCACCCGCCCGGCTCGGGACCCGGGACGGGGAGATGAGCGCCGCGTTCCGCAACACCTTCACCAGCATCGTCCTGGACAAGGAGGACATCCGCCGGACGCTCGACAAGCAGGCCAAAGTGATCCAGCAGCTCCTGGACGCGGCCAAGGCACCCTGCTGGCGTCCCGACCCCGACAGCGGCGGCAAGACGTGCCGGGTGGGCTGATGGCCCGCCGCCACCCCGACGGCGGGCCTCCCCGGTTGCCCGCGCCGTACCTGCTGCTGGTCCCGTCCGCGCTGTTCATGCTGGCGCTGTTCGCCTGGCCGCTGGCGCAGGGCGTCGCTACGGCCGCGCACGACCCGTCCACGGGCACCGGGTACGGCCTGGAGAGCTTCCGCCGCATGGTCGAGGAGCCGCATTTCTGGCCTGCCGTGCGCAACACCGTCCTGCTCATCGTGGTCGTGCTGCCCGTCCAGTTCGCGCTGGCCATCGTCATGGCGCTGCTGCTGCGCGAGCGCCCCCGCCTGACCGGCCTGTACTTCTACCTGTGGGCCGTGCCGCTGGCGATCTCCGACCTGGCGGCCGGGCTGGTCTGGCTGGCCGTCTTCGCCGACCAGGGCTATCTGAACTCGGCGATCGAGGGATTCGGCGGCTCCGGCCACGAATGGCTGTCGTACCGGAACCCGGGCACCATGCTGCTGGCGGTCGTCCTGGCCGAGCTGTGGCGGGCCACGTCGCTGGTGTTCGTGATCCTGGTCGGCGGGCTGAGCGTGATCCCCAAGGAGTACGACGAGGCCGCGCAGGTCTTCGGCGCGACGCTCTGGCAGCGGCTGCGGCACGTCACGCTGCCGCTGCTGCGCCCCAGCATCCAGGTCGCGCTGATCCTGCGGACGATCCTGGCGCTCCAGGCGTTCGCGGTCGCGCAGGCCCTCACCGGGCGCGGCTTCCCGCTGCTGATCGGCGAGACCTACGAGTGGTACGTCAACCTGCAGAACCCCTACGTCGCCTCGGCGGTGGGCATGGTCATCCTGGCGGTTTCGATGGGCACGGCGGTGATCTACCTGCGGGCACTGCGGCAGCCCGACATCGTGCGGGGCGCCCGATGAGCCCCGTCCGGAAGCGGCACGGCAGGCGGCGCGCCCGCCGGAACCGGGTCCTGGTGCAGGCGGCCTGCCTGGCGATCACCGCGTTCATGGTGGCACCGATGTACCTGATCACCCTGGCCGCGTTCTCGTCGCCGGACGCGCTGAACGCCTACCCCAAGTCGTTCCTGCCGACCAGCGTGTCGGCGGAGACGATGGGCTCGTTCCTGACCAGTACCGGCGTCGTCCCGGCCCTGCTCAACAGCCTGTCCGTCGGCCTGTTCACGGTCCTGCTGGCACTCCTGCTCGGTACCCCGGCAGGGTACGCGCTGGCCCGGTTCGCGTTCCCCGGCCGCGACTCCTACCAGCTGTTCCTGCTGTTCACCCGGGCGCTGCCGATCGTGGTGCTGTCGGTGCCGCTGGCCCGGTTGTTCATCACCGTCGGCGCCTCCGACAGCGTCCTGGCGGTGACGCTGCTGCACACCGCGCTGGCGCTGCCGACCACCGTCCTGATCACCGCGAGCATCTTCACCTCCGTGCCGCGGGACGTGGAGGAGGCGGCGCTGGTGTTCGGCTGCACGCCGCTCCAGGCGTTCCGGCAGGTGGTGGCGCCGCTGGCGCTGCCCGGGACGGCCGCGGCCGCCGTGTTCACCTTCGTGCTGTCCTGGAACGAGATCCTCGGCGCCGCCGTCCTGACCCTCACCAACCGCACGCTGCCCGCCCAGGTGCTCGGCTCGCTGCAGTGGAGCCCGCTGGCCTACCGCTTCGCCGGGGGTTTCGCGCTGGTCGTCCCGGCCCTGCTGTTCATCTTCGGCATGCGCAAGTACCTGCTGAACATGTGGGGCGGCACGCTCAGATAGGGAGATCATGGCCGAGGTCGAGATCACCGGGCTGGAGAAGACCTATCCCGGGGGCGCGCGTCCCGCCGTCCGCGCGGTGTCCGCGACCGTCGCCGACGGCGAGCTGCTGGTGCTGCTGGGCCCGTCCGGCTGCGGCAAGACCACCCTGCTGCGGATGATCGCGGGCCTGGAGACGCCCGACGCGGGCACGATCAGGATCGGAGGCGCCGACATCACACACCTGCCGCCCCGCGAGCGCGACCTGTCCATGGTGTTCCAGAGCTACGCGGTCTTCCCGCACCGCACGGTGGCCCGCAACATCGGCTTCGGCCTGGCCATGCGCAAGACCGCCAGGCGGGAGATCGAGGCCAAGGTCGAATGGGCCGCCGGGCTGCTCCGCCTCGAAGACCTCCTGGACCGCTACCCCGCCCAGTTGTCGGGCGGGCAGCGGCAGCGGGTGGCGGTCGCCCGCGCGATCGTGATGGAGCCGGACGTGCTGCTCATGGACGAGCCGCTGTCCAACCTCGACGCGCTGCTGCGGCTCCAGTTCCGGGCCGAGCTGAAGAAGCTGCTGGCCGACCTGGGCACCACCTGCGTGTACGTCACGCACGACCAGGTGGAGGCGCTCTCCCTCGGGGAGCGGGTCGCGGTCATGGACGAGGGCGAGATCGTCCAGGCCGGGGCGCCGCTGGAGGTGTACGACGCGCCCGCCTCGATCTTCGTCGGCGGATTCCTCGGCAGCCCGCCGATGAACTTCCTGGAGGCCGTCGTGGACGGCGGCGCCATCGAGCTCGAAGGGCAGCGGATCCCGGCGCCGCCGGGCTGGACCGCAGGGCCGGTGCTGATCGGCGTCCGGGCCGAGACGATCATCGCGTCCGGCACCGAGGCCGCGGACGCGCTGCGCGCCGCCGCCGAGGTCGTCGAGCCGCTCGGCAGCGCCACCCTGGTGACCGCGCTGGTGGGCGGGCAGCGGCTCAAGGTCCAGGTTCCGGCCGATTTCACGGTGGCGCCCGGTGACCGGCTCTGGCTGCGTCCCCGTCCCGACCGGCTCGGCCGCTACGACCCGCGGACCGGCCTCGCCCTCACCTGAGGGCGCCGAAGCCGCAGGTCAAGCGGATTCCAAGACAGTCTCCCCCGCCCCTATAAGGTGCCGCTCTTGGCAGGTATGTTGCATAGGTGTTACGTCCGGGTTACGACTCCGGACCCTTGCACCGGGGTCCCCGTACGGGAGACTATGTCCTGCGTCGCGGACAAAGTGTCCGATTCTGCGGACGAAGTAGGAGTTTCGTGACTGCAACCCCCTCGGCGGAGGTCCCTCGCCTCGGCCAACGACACCAGCCGCTAGCCCGGCCCCAGCCGACCGCTCTCACCAACGTCGAGACCGCCGTCAGGGCCGCCTACGCGCTGCGCGGAAACGACCGCGGCTCCCTCACGGTCGCCGCCCCCGGCCTCTACCCCCACATGTGGAGCTGGGACGCCGCCTTCATCGCCATCGGCCTGGCCCGGCTGTCCATCCCCCGGGCGCTGACCGAGCTGGAGACGCTGTTCTCCGCGCAGTGGCGCAACGGCATGGTCCCCCACATCGTGTTCGCCGACGGCGACGCCTCCTACGAGCCCGGCCCCAAGCGTTGGGCCTGCGGCGCGGTCTCCGCCGACGCCCCGCGGGGCCGGGCCACCAGCGGCCTCATGCAGCCGCCCGTCCACGGTATTGCGGTGCGCCGCGTCCTCGACGCCGCCCGCCGCGCCGGCCCCGGCGAACTGCACTCGGCCGCCGACCGGATCCGCGGCCTCTGGCCCGGCCTGCTGGCCTGGCACCGCTACCTGGCCGAGCGCCGCGACCCCGACCACCGCGGGCTGCTGACGATCTACCACGGCTGGGAGAGCGGGATGGACAACTCGCCCCGCTGGGACGTCCCGTACTCCGCCGTCGTCCCGGCCAAGGCGTTCGTCCCGTTCCGGCGGGCCGACGTGCACGCGCTCGACACGATGGACGGCGCCGCGCAACGTCCCACCGACGGCGACTACGCCCGCTACCAGTGGCTGATCGAGGAGCTGCGGCAGGCGGGCTACGACGACGCCCGCGCCCGCGAGACGCTGAGCTTCCTGGTCGCCGACGTGTTCGCCAGCGCCATCTTCGCCGCCGCCTCCGCGGAACTGGCCACCGTCGGCGACGAGTTGGGCCTGCCCGGCACCGACGAGCTGACCGGCCACGCCGAGCGGTTCCGCCGCGGCGTCGCCTCGACCGCGGGCGACGACGGCTTCGCCACCGACCTCGACCTTCGCACCGGCCAGCCCCTGCACTCCCAGACGATCGCCGGCTTCGCGCCGCTGCTGTGCGGCGGCGTGTCCCCGGCCCAGCACCGGGCCCTCGTCGACGCCCTGTTCTCCCCCGACTGGTGCGGCCACCCCGGCCTGGCGGTGGCCCTGCCCCCCAGCACGAGCCCGTCCTCGCCGTCGTTCGACCCGGCCCGCTACTGGCGCGGCCCGCAGTGGCCCCCGATGACCTGGCTGTTGATCTGGGGCCTAGAACGCTCCGGCGAACCCGAGGCCGCCGCCGTCCTGCGCGCCTCCGCCCTGGACCAGCTCTCCGACGGCGTGTTCGCCGAGTACTACCACCCCTTCACCGGCACCCCGCTGGGCGGCCGCCCCCAGTCCTGGACGGCCGCCGTAGCCCTGGACCTGGCCCTCACCGACTGACGTCCGGCCATAGAACCGAACAGGCAGGCCGGGGTCAGGCCGACAGCCGCTGCGCTGCGGCGAGCAGGGCGAAAAAGCATGGCGCCCGCTCAGGAATGGACGTCCGCCCCCGATGCGGCCGCGAACCAGCTCGCAAGAGAACGGGCCGAACTCAATAAGGACGACCAGCGGACAGAGGCGTACCTGCGGCCCGATGCGTATTCCTACGCGGGTCGCCCTGAGATGAATCGTTTCCACACTGGATCCCACTGAGCTGCGACTTCGAGCATTCGGTTGGCCATCGAGATCCCCGGCAATAACCATTCCCTGGGCGCGGATGAGTCCAGCGCATATGAGATAGTGCGCGGGGAGGGGCCACCCGCGGGAGCGCCACGTTATAGCAAATCTCAAATGTGGCCGCATGAGGATTGCCGTGCCGTGCACCGGGTAGAGGGAGCAGACGTCAGGCACAGGAGGTGGTCGGGTTGACCACGCAGCAGAGGGCCACGCCAAGGAAGAGGGCCACAGCACAGAAGGCCGCACCGAGGAGGAAGGCCGCGGCGGAGGAGGCCAAGACGCGCAAGCCTGCCCGGGAGACGCGGACAGCGCCGTCCGAAGAGCGGCGGACCGCTGTGCCGATTCCCGTCGTCACTCCTCACATGAAGGTCTACAGGCTTCGCGTTCCGACGCCTGGCATGCCCAACATGTCAGCGGCCGGGCAGGCTGTCGGCTCCGCGGGCTCGCGCCTACCGTCTCCCCCGCAGCTCGCGTTCTACGGGGGGCTGGCCGCCACCGCCGTCTTCGGGGTCATCGAATGGCCGGTGGCCGCCGCGATCGGCGTCGGCACCATGATCGCGCGGCGGGCCCGCCGGCCGGGCGGACGGTCCAAGCCCGAGTAGGCGCAGGCCGGGAGCCTTGGATCCTGCGATCGAGCGCAGGACCCAGGGTTCAGCATGCGTCAAACGTCAGTGGCTGTTCATTCCCCCGCTAGACGGTCGTGTCCCTACATCAGTGACGTAGAGGGATAAACAATACGAAGCACCCCCGACCCGACAGCGAGGCGTCAGTGCCCGGGATCGTCACCACCATCCTCGCGAAGGCCCTTGTCATGCTGCTGGAGGCTCTCATCGCCAGGTTGGTCCTCCATCTCATACGCTACGCGCGCCAGCCCAGGCCGGCGGCCTGACCACGGGTCACAGGTTCAGGTCGCCAACGTGGTACTCGGCGTCGGCACCGAACCGGAGTACCCGCTCGTGCGCCTCGCGTGGTGAGGGGCCGCCGCTCGAGCGCCTCGACGCCGCGGCGCAGCAGCGCGGTGACGGAGTCGGCGACGTACACGGCCCCGTAGCCCTTGCTGATGTGGACGACCCGCCGTCCAGGTCGACGGCGAGGAAGTCGTCGCCGGTGTTCGTGGCGAACCGCGGACATCCGCAGGCCAGCCGCGTCAGGATGGGGCGCCGTCCTGGACGATCCCCAGCGGCCCGCATCCGGTCCGGCGCACAGCGCACTGGATCGCTCACCACGCCTCCACCACTGGTCAGAGGTCCAGACCGCCCACTTTGATCTGGCCCACGAGGGCGGCGAAGTCAGCGGCATCAAGTGCTAGATGCCCCACTTCGGAGGCCTTGCTGTCACGGACGCCGATGATCTTGCCTCCCAGGTCGGCCAACTCGACGCACTCAACAGCCGTCCCACTCTCCGAACGACTGCTCTTGCGCCACCGGGGGGTGCTCACGTCATTCTCTCCATCAGCCGCAGGATCAGCTCCCTCGACGCCTCTCGGGGCAACGCGTCGTCCCCGATCCGGTCGAGACGTACTCGCAGCGAGGATAGCTTTGTCGGGTCTGTGATCAACCTTCCCCCGTCAACTGCCTCTATATACCCACATTCCCCCCTTCGCCCCTGAATGAGCATGAAGGAACCATCCAGGCCAACGTGCACCCCTTTAGACCTGGGCAGCACCCGAACGTGGACGTTCGGGCGTGTGCTGACCTTCAAGAGGTGGGCGAGCTGAGCCTTCATCACGACCGGGCCCCCTACCGGATCTTCGAGCACGCTCTGCTTCAGGAGTACACGCAACTGGGGAGGCTCTTCACTGTCGAGAATTTTCTGCCGTTCAAGACGCATCGCCACGCCTTGATCCACGTCCACCACATCTTCAACGGCTTCAAACAGCGCACGGCCGTAATCCGACGTCTGGAGCAGACCGGGGACCACCAGGGCTTGGTAGACCTCGACCCTGCGAGCCACGCGTTCGTACGAAGTGTACGTATTGAACCAATTTTGGAGTCGTCCTGCTGCGCTACGCGCCCGCCTGAACGATGCAGACTCCGCTTTTCCCGCGCCCGGTCCGGGGCGTTCGGGCGATCTACCGCAAGAACATCGGGGCCTGCGGGCCGTTCGCCGACATCACCGTGGACTTCGAGCCGAATCCGGACGGGTTCGAGTTCGTCACCCTGGTGGGGGAGGACGAACTGGAGGCCTCGTACGCAGAGGCCGCCCGGGAGGGCATCCGGCAGGAACTGGCCGGGCGGACCGACGTCCGGGTCACGCTGACGGCGGCGCGCGTGCACGAGGTCGATTCCAACGAGATCGGGTTCGAGCAGGCCGGGCGGCTGGCCGTCCGCCAGGCCGTCGCCGCCCTCGGCTCGGACGGGTGACGCGGGGATCATCGAGCCCGGCGGGCAGTGTCGGGATGGTCCGCTATGGTCCGGCGGCATGACAGCGAAGCCGATCCTTTACATCTGCGACGACGAAGCCTCTCCGCCTGACCGAGGCGACGAGCAGGACGCGCCCGCCTCCGCCGTCCCGGCCGGTGATCCGGAGGAGGCGGTACGGCTGTTCCACGAGCTCATGCGGCGGCGTGCGGAGATCTTCGGTCACGAGGAACGGCTGCCGCCTCCCGCGAGCGGCGAGGAGCTCGACGCCCTGGAGGAGGGCATCGGCTTCGTGCTGCCCGCCGACCTGCGCGCCCTCTACCGCGTCGCCAACGGCGACGGCACCCTCACCACCGCGCTGTTCGACCACCATCCCTGGATCCCGGTCGAAGAGGTGGGCGACGAGGACGACGAGTGGGCGAAGATCGCACGGGAGTGGCAGTACGACCCGCAGCGGACCCCCGTGCTCGACGCGGTGCCCGCGAACGCCGTCCGGCGCTCGATCCTGCGGCCCGGGTGGATCCGGTTCGCGCACGACACCGGCGGCAACTGGCTCGCGGTGGACATGGACCCCGCCCCTGACGGACGTCCCGGGCAGGTCATCGGCATCGGCGTCGACTACGGCGAGGCGCCCCTGTACATCGCCGATTCGGTCACCGCGTTCCTGCGCCGCCTCGTGGAGGCGCTGGAGCGCGGCGACTACACGAGCGATGAGGACGATCTTCATATCGAGGCGGGTCTTCCCGACTGGTACGAGGCCGAGGACGCGCGCAGCCTGAACACCGACGCTCGGAGCCTCGCCGGGTCCGCGTCCCGTCCCCATCTTCAAAAGGTCGGTTTGACCGGCGTTGAGGACCTCGGCTTCCTCGAAGCCCTGCCCAACCTGCGGGTGGCGGCCTTCTCGGGACCTGGCCACCTGGATCTGACCCCGCTTCGCGCCCTTCCGGTCGAGGCCCTCGAACTCGAACTGGAGTCGGTCGATCTGGCGCCGCTGGCC
Organism: Actinomadura vinacea; assembly: GCF_039532545.1. NCBI lineage: Bacteria > Bacillati > Actinomycetota > Actinomycetes > Streptosporangiales > Thermomonosporaceae > Actinomadura > Actinomadura vinacea. Next base: position 624,119 of record NZ_BAAARW010000020.1, read on the forward strand.
GGCCATGCCCACGTGCGTTCGCTGACGGTCCGCTCCAAGGCCCCGGTCGATCTGGCGCCGTTGCGCACGCTTCCCCGCCTGTGGGCGCTGGACGTTTCGGCCGCTCCGGCCGCCGACATCGCCACGATCGCCGAACTGCCGGGTCTTCGCTATCTGGAGGTGTGCCACGATCAGTGGCGCAAGCTGTGCGACGACCTGCCGGCCCTTTCCGTCGTCGGCATCCGTCCGCCCGAACAGGAGTGGCGCGCCGGCTGGACGACCGTCCATGGGCCGCCGCCTAGTCCTCGGCCAGGACGATGACCTGGTCGTCGGCGGCGAGGGTCAGGGGCGCTGTTTTGTTCGGGTTGAGGACGACGCCGTAGGACGGTGGCTCGTGGTAGTGGTCGCCCAGGCGGTAGCCCAGGGCGGTCTCGCCGCGGCGGCGGGCGGCCTCGATGACCGTGGCGAAGTCGGCCTCGGCGCCGGGGCGCAGGTAGGCGGAGGCGGGTTTGAGGTAGAGCTCGGAGCCCTCCGGGTCCAGGAGGTCGGTGAAGACGTCCTGGAGGTGCCGGTTCTCGCTGAGCTGGGTCAGCATGAGGCTGATCAGCTTGTCGCTGACCACGAAGTCGTCGGCCTTGGTGACCTGGGCGACCTCCCGGTTGGCGTCGTCGTTGATCTCGCTGACGATGGAGAACGGGTCGCCCAGGCTCTCCTCCATGTCGCGCAGGTGCAGCAGCGTGACGAGGGTGCGGGCGTCGGCGTGCTGGGGGTCGCGGGTGTCGTCGCCCAGCACGATGATCTTCTGGTAGGAGCCGACGTCCAGGGCCTCCAGCTGGGTCCGGTCGGTCGGATCGCACCAGGTGTAGCCGACCTTGATGTTGGCCAGGCCGGTGAAGTCGCCGCTGGGGTCGCGGTCGCAGCGGGCCGCGACCACCAGTTCGGAGCCCGGTTCCACGAACGCGTCCAGCAGCCGGACGATCTTCGGTGCGCGGTCGTTCCAGCCGGCCAGCAGGGTCCGTTCGGGGGCCCGCGCGCGTGCTGCGGCGGTGGTGATCGCCTCCTCTGTCACGGGCGGCGGGTCCTGGGCGAGCCGGATCAGCAGGTCGTCCTCGGCCAGCACGATGATCTCGTCGTCCGGGCCGATCACGGTGTGCTCGGGCGGGTTGACCGCGACCGTCCCGTCGGGGCGGCGCAGCCCCACCGGGATGCCCAGCTCGTACGCGCTCAGCGCCCGGCCGTAGGTGACGCCGGTCAGCGTGGGCTCGGCCCGCATGTAGAACTCGTGGCCCCTGTAGTTGAGCAGGTCGGTGCAGACGGTCGACAGCCCCGACTGCCGGTGCGACTGGACGATCAGCTGGATGGCGATGTCGTCGGCGTCCAGGATGTGCGCCGCCCCGCCGCCGGCCAGCCGGGCGGCGGGCAGGTTGGCCGAGTCGTGCACGGCGGCGACCACGTGCGGGCGGGACGCGTCGTCCCAGGCCCGGGCGCCCAGCGACAGCAGCACCTTGATCACATGGTTGTCGGCGTCCGCGAGCGGCGGTGACACCACCATGATCGAACGCGCCGTGCCGGGGCTGACCAGTTCAAGGTCGGCGACCTTGAGCGGATCGCCGCGCCGGCACACGACCCGGGTGCGGCCGGTGTCGCCGACCCGGGCGCGGATCGCCTCCTCCATGTCGACCTTGTCGCGGTCGGCCAGGATCGCCACGCAGGACCGGCGCCGGCTCTGGTTGGCCTCCACCAGCTCGGCGATCACCGTGAACACCTGGTCGGACCAGCCCAGCACGATCGTGTGGTCGCGCTCGACGATCCGGGAGCGGCCCTTGCGCAGCTCGGCGATCTTGCCTTCCAGCCCGGTGGTGAGCACGCCGATCAGCGCGCTGACGATGAAGATCCCGCCGACGGTGGCCAGCAGCATCAGCGCGAGGAACGGTGCGGTGCCCTCGTCGTCGCCCATCGTCCCGGGGTCGAGGGTGCGCAGCAGGCTGCGCCACACCACGCCCGACCAGTGCCCGTTCTGCGCGGAGTCGCCGGGTGCGAACAGCACCGCCAGCGTGGCCACGACCAGGATCAGCGCGCCCGACGCCAGGCCCAGCCAGCCGATCAGCGCGGGGGTGCCCCGCGCCATGGTGTTGTCGAACCAGTACCGCATCCGATCACGCCGGCTGACGCGCGCCAAGTGCCGGACCTCCCCCGTACCGAGCCCCAATAGGCCGACATCTTGCCGGAAAACCCCAGGGCCGGGGCCCGGTTCGGGGACCTGCTCAGGTGCCGGAACCGGCCGTGCTGCGGGACGCGGCGAACGCGGCCAGGGCGGTGGTGATCGGCACGGCGGCGATCAGCCCGAGCGTCCCGGCGACGCCCCGGACGATCTCCTGCGCGATGATCGGCCCGGTGACCACCTCGCCCAGCGGCTGCCCGCCGACGCTGAAGAGCAGCAGCAGCGGCAGCGACGCGCCCGCGTACGCCAGGATGATCGTGTTGATCACCGAGGCGATGTGCGCGCGGCCGACCCGGGCGGCGGCCCGGTAGAGCCGGGCGAAGCGGTAGGCGGGATCGGCCCGGGCCAGTTCGGTGACGGTGACCGCCTGGGTGACCGTGACGTCGTCCAGGACGCCCAGCGAGCCGATGATGATGCCGGCCAGCAGCAGCCCCTGGGTGCTGATCTGGTGGCCGAGGTCGAGGTTCAGCGAGCTGTCGTCGGTGATGCCGCTCAGGTGCGTCATCCGGATCGCCAGCCAGGCCAGCAGCCCGGTCAGCGCCAGGCTGACCAGCGTCCCGATCACCGCGATCGAGGTGGTGACGCTCGGCCCGTGCGTCAGGTACAGCACCGCCAGCATGATCGCGGACGCGCACACGATCGCGACGGCCAGCGGCGGGGAGCCCGCCAGGATCGCCGGGACCAGGAAGGTCAGCAGGAGGACGAACGTCACCGCCAGCCCGATCAGCGCGGTCAGCCCGCGCCACCGGCCGAAGGCGATCACGGCGAGGGCGAACGCGGCGCCGATCAGCCAGAGCTGTGCGGAGCGGTCGTGATCCGAGAGCTGGTAGGGGTTGGCGGCGTCGCCCTCGCCGCCGCCGGGAAGCTGCAGAACCACCACGTCGTCGCCGGTCTCGAACGTCTGCGTGCCCGGACCGTCGGGCAGCGCCACGGTGATGACGCGTCCGGCCTGCGAGCCGCCCTCCATATGGACGTGGGCGTTTCCGCACCGGCGGGGGTCCGTCGGACGCGGCGCGGCGCCCGGTTCGGCGTCCGGGGGCGGGGCCACCGGGCGGGGGCAGGGCTTGAGGTCGATGTCGACGATCGTCCCGGAGATCCTGGTCATGCCTCCGGACGCCGCCGCCTTGGGCTCGCCCGGCCACATCCAGATCAGCGCGGCCAGCGTCGCCAGCGCGAGCGGGACGATGATCGCCAGGACGGCCCGCAGGACGACGGGATCGGTCTCCCCGCGCGCGGGGCCGTGTCCATGCCCGTGTCCATGCCCGTGTCCATGCCCGTGTCCGTGGCCGCTCATCCGAGTACCGCCTCGGCGAGCGACCACACGGCCAGCGCCGCCATCACCACGCCGCCGACCCGCCGCACCGTCCGCAGCGGGACGCGGTCGGCGATGAAGCGTCCCGCGATCAGTGCCAGCGCGGACACCGCGATGAGCGCCAGCAGCGCCCCGAGCGCGACCGGCAGCGGCCCCCGGGTGGCGGCGAGGTTGGCCGTGGTGATCTGGGTGAGGTCGCCCCATTCGCTGATGAAGACCACGGTGAACGCGGTCAGGTAGGTCGGCCAGAGGCCGCCGACCCGTTCGGCGGGGGCGCCGTCCTCGGACTCGTCGCCATCGCCGCCGCGCAGCAGGGTGTACGCGCCGAACGCGAACAGCAGCGCCGCGACGACCTGCACGACCGGCTTGGGCAGCAGCGAGAACGCGCTCCCGGCGGCGACCGCGACCAGCACGTGCACCAGGAAGGCGCTGGAGGTGCCGAACCACACCCACAGCGGCCGCATCCGGGTGCCCATCGCCAGCGAGGCGAACATGGTCTTGTCCGGGAGTTCGGCCAGGAAGATCACGGCGAATGCGGTGGCGAACGTCGCCGGATCGAAGGACAGGTCGAACGACATCGGGTCTCGGGGCCCTTCCCCTCAGGGCCGGGCCTCGACGGCCCACATGGCGCGCCACCCGGAGGGAGGAGAGGACCGCTCGGCCCGGCACGGCGGATGCGCCCGGCCGGAAGCCGGGCACGCCTTACCAGACCGAAGGTCTCGTCCACCGCGGGACCGCCGGTCGGACGGTTCGCGGCCTGAGGGCCGGGCTCGCGCCAGTATGTCGACCACTCAGCGGATCGGGACTACTCCCCTTCGCCGCCCCAACTGTACCCGAAGCAACAAGCCGGGCCTGCGTCGCATAGCCCGCACTTCCCGCTGAAATCCACGGAACGTCATCTTCCCTGGTCAAGGGCGTAACGCCCGGAAAAGACGCAAGTCGGAGCGGGTACGGCGGCCCACCGGTTACTGATCGACGTCTTGACGGGCGATCGCGCAGGCGATTTGCTGATCGCGTCCCGATGCCGCGAGCGATGGAGAGTCTGGGCCGGACGGTGCATGGAACACCACATCGCGCGACGCCTCGTCGTGGACGTTCCGGCATGCCCCCTCCGGCGCACCCCGCGCGGCCGGACCCCGGACCGAACCCCGAGCCGCCCCCGGCCCGTACCACCGGCCGGAGGGCCTGCCGCACGGTCGCGCCCTGACGCACCGTGCACCCCCGTCCCGGGCCGCTCCACGCGACGAAAGCGATCATGACTACTTCCCCGCCCTCCCCGCCCGCCGCGGGGCACCCGGCGGCCCCCGCGCCCGCGGGAGACGAGCGGGCCGAGCGGCTGCTGCGGCCAGCGGTGCCGATCCTCGCCGGCTGCGCGGTGGTCTTCGTGGTCGCCGTGCCGCTCTCCTTCAGGTCCGGGATGGGCACCTCGCAGTGGATCCTGACGTTCCTCGCCGACCTGTTCGCGATCACCGCGGCGGCCGGGGCCTGGTGGACGTACACGCGGCACCGCGCCGCGCTCGCCGGCCTGGCCCGCTACCGCGCCCAGGCCGAAGGGCAGGCCGCCGCGCTCCACCGGTTCCAGCAGGAGCAGACGCAGCGCGAGCAGACATGGCAGGCGCACGCCGCCGACCTGGCCGCCCGCACCGAGACCGTCACCGCGGCGGTCGAGCACCTCCTCACCTGGCAGCTCCCCGCCGCCTGGAAGGGCCGGGACGTGCCGCCGCCGCCCACCCCCGACGACTCCCTCGACCCCCGGCTGGTGAAGCTGCGGGACGGCGCGCTCGAAGCGGCGGCCGACCTCCCGCGCGAGAACGCCGACGTCCTGGAGTCGCAGCGGCTCACGCTGGTGACGCTGGCACGGCGCGTCCAGTCGGCGATGCACCGTGTCCAGGCGGAGGCCGCCACCACCGCCGAGCGCTACCGCGACCTGCCCGACCTGTACGCGACCTGCCAGGTCATCGACCACCTGGCGGCACAGTCGGCGCGGCTCGCGCAGGGTCTTGCGGTGGCCTGCGGCACGTGGGAGGGCCAGCAGTGGGACTCCCCCATGCGGCTGGCCGAGGTCGTCCAGGCCGCGCAGGGGCGGATCGAGGACTACCAGCGGGTCGCCGTCGAGGGCGACCCCGACACCGCCATCGCCCCGGTTGCGCTGGAGTCGGTGATCCACGTGCTGGCCGAGCTGCTCGCCAACGCCACCGAGTCCTCCCCGACCGCCAGCCCGGTCTCCGTGCGCGTGTCGACCGCGGCCCAGGGCGCGGTGTTCCGCATCGACGACCACGGGGCCGGGCTGGAGGAACCGCGGTTGTCGCAGGCGCGGGCGCTGCTGGACGGCACCCGTACGATCAGCCTGGCCGATATGGGCGAGGTGCCCAGGCTGGGCCTGCCCGTCGTCGCCCGCTACGCCAAGCGGCACCGGCTCAAGGTCACGCTCGACGAGTCGCCGTACGGCGGCCTGCAAGCCGTCGTACTGGTGCCCCACGACCTGGTCACGGAGGTCCCGGTGCCGGATCCGCCATCCTCGGCTCCCCCGCCGGCCGCTCCGCCCGAGCCCGAGCCGGAGCTGGAGCCGGAGCCCGTCGAGCCGCCGGGCGACGGCCTGCCGCAGCGGGTCTCCCGCCGGAACCGGGGCGCCCCGCCGCCGTCCGCCCCGCCCATGATCGCGCCGTCGCCGGAGACACCGGAGGAGGCGGGCGAGCTGATGGGCGCGCTGTTCGAGGGCACGGCCGCGGCCACGCCCCCCGCGACCGACGCCCCCGACGACGACGCCCCTGACGACGAGGCCCACGCGAACCGAACGGAGAAGAGCGCCGATGACGGCTGATCATGACTGGGCGGTCGGCAGGCTCGCACACGTCCAGGGCGTGCGGCACGCCGTGCTGTGCTCCGTGGACGGCCTGCTGCGGGCCAAATCGGAGGGCATCGGCCAGGAGGAGGCCGACCGGCTGTCGGCGCGCTGCAGCGGGCTGCTGTCGCTGGCCCGCGACCAGGCCGGCGAGTTCGGCACCGGGGAGAAGGCGCTCTACCAGCTCATGGTCGGGCACGAGGGCGGCTACCTTTTCGTCCGCAGCGCCGCCGCCCGGTCCTGCCTGGCGGTGGTCACCGAACCGGTGATCAACGCGGCGCTGATCGCCCAGGAGATGCAGGCGATGGTCCTCAAGCTCGGCGAGCAGATCCTCGCGACTCCGGCCCGCGGTTCCGGCGCCGCCCCGGAATGAGCCCGCCAGGTGAGTATCGCGACACGCCCCTGCGGCCCTACGTGCTCACCGGCGGCCGCGCGGCCCCGTCCGATCCCCGGATCGGCGTCGACACGCTGCTGGCCGCGGTACCGTCCGAGACCCCGCCGTCGGTCACCGCGCCGCCCCAGCTGCGGGCGCTGCTGCGGGTGTGCGGCGGCGGGGTGCTGTCGGTGGCCGAGGCCGCGGCACATCTGAACCTGCCGGTGAGCGTCGTGCGAATACTCGTGGGTGATCTCGTCGCCGCGGGCCGGCTGCGGACACACGCCGGCAGCTTCACCGATCCAAGCCTCGACCTGCTGAAGGAGGTGCTCGATGGCCTTCGCGACCTTTGATCCGGCGTCCGGGCCCCCGTCCGCCGACGGCGAACCGGAGGATCCGGTCGAGCGGATCCCCTACCTGCCCGGCTCGATCACGCGCACGGCGAAGATCCTGGTGGTCGGCGACCTCGGCGTCGGCAAGACCAGCCTGATCGGCTCGGTCAGCGAGATCGCGCCGCTGAGCACCGAGGAGCCGCTCACCCAGGCCGGCGAGGGCGTGGACGACCTGACCGGGCTGGACGGCAAGACCACCACCACGGTGGCGATGGACTTCGGCCGGATCACCATGAACGAGCGGCTGGCGCTGTACCTGTTCGGCACGCCCGGCCAGCGGCGCTTCTGGAACATGTGGGCGGGCCTGGCCGAGGGCGCCGTGGGCGTGCTGGTGCTGGTGGACTCGCGGCGGCTGGCGGGCAGTTTCGAGGTGCTCGACCAGATCGAGGCGCAGGTCCCGGCGCCGTTCGCCGTCGCCGTCAACCATTTCCCGGACACGCACCCGCACCCGCACGAGCAGCTCCGCCAGGCGCTGGACCTGCTGCCGGAGACGCCGATCATCGACTGCAACGCGCTCGACCGCGCCTCCTCGATCCGCGCGCTGGTGACGCTGGCCGGGCACGCCATCGCCGTCCACGGCCGCAAGGACGGCCGATGACCCCGCCGCCGCTGACGGCCACCACGGCCTGCCCCGCCCCCGGGCCCGTGTTCGCCGGGCTGTGGCGCGAGCACGGCCCGGTCGCGCCGGTGGAACTGGAGCCAGGCGTGCACGCCTGGCTCGTCATGGGGTACGAGGAGCTGAAGACCCTCACCGGCACGCCGGACCTGTTCTCGCGCGACGCCCGGGACTGGAAGGCGGTCCAGGACGGAACGGTCCAGCCCGACTCCCCGCTCGGCCCGATGATGTCCTTCCGCGACGACGTCATCGGCCACGACGGCGAGGAGCACCGCAGGCTGCGGCGGCCACTGGAGGACGCCATCGCCTCCGTCGAGCACCGCCGGCTGCGCCGCACCGTCGAGTCGCTGTGCGCCGGGCTGATCGGCGGGTTCGCCGCGACCGGCACCGCCGACCTGGTCGCCGACTACGCGGCGGCCGTCCCGCTGCCGGCCATCGGCGACCTGATCGGCCTGGCCCCCGGGCAGAGCCGCGAGCTGCTGGACGCGATGCGCGCGCCGTTCGGCTCCCAGGAGGGCGACCGCCGTTTCGAGGCGGTGCTGTCCGAGCTGGCCGAGGCGCGCCGCGACGACCCGCGCGACGACCTGACCAGCCTCCTGCTCGGCCATCCCGATCTGCGCACCGAGGCGGAGGTGCTCCAGTCGATCGTGGTGCTGGTGTCGGCGGGCAACCGCACCACCATCGGCTGGATCGCGCAGACGCTGCGGCTGGTGCTGACCGACCCGCGGTTCGCCAGCCGGGTGCGGGGCGGCCGGCTGGGCATCGACGACGCGCTGGACGAGGTCCTCGCGGTCGACCCGCCGATGATCAACATGCCGGCCCGGTACGCGCTGCGCGACACCGAGCTGGGCGGCCGTCCGATCCCCCGCGGGGACGCGCTGATCCTCGGGCTCGCCGGGGTCGCGCACGACCAGCGCGCGCACGCCGGGAAGCCGTTCTGGCAGAGCGGCAACCGCGCCCATCTGGCCTGGAGCGCCGGCCCGCACGCCTGCCCGGCGCGCGACCCGGCCCGCACCATCGCCCGCACGGCCGTCGCGACCGCGCTGCACTACCTGCGCGACCTGCGGCTGACCGTCGACCCGGCCGAGCTGGAGTTCGAGCCGTCCCCGTGGACGCGCTGCCCGGCGTCGCTGCCGGTCTCGTTCACCGAAACTCTTCCAGGATGCCCCGACCTTCAGGCCGGGGAGGAATCGGACCTTGGCGGAGCAAGGCGGGGAAAGAGTATCCGCCCTTCGGAGGCTGGCCGTTGACCAGGCATAATCCGACATGTTTTCGCTCCTTTGTTCGAGGGGTCACGGTAGGGTCGTCGCGTGCCCCGGTACCGTCTTGACCCCACTCCCGAGCAGAAGATGCTCCTGTTCGGGCATTGCGCACATGCACGGTTTGTGTGGAATCTGGCGGTCGAGCAGCAGGGGTTGTGGTCCCGGTATCGGGGCAGGGCGCCCGGGTTCGCTGAACAGTGTCGGCAGTTGACCGAGGCGCGCGCGGCGTTCGGGTGGCTGGCGGCTGGGAGTGTGACGGTGCAGCAGCAGGCGCTGCGCGACTTCAACCAGGCGATGGCGAACTTCTTCGCCGGAACCCACAAGCGGCCCACCTGGCGCAAGGCCGGGCTGCATGAAGGGTTCCGGCAGGTCGGGCTCAAGTCCTGCCAGGTGCGGCGGTTGTCGCGCAAGTGGGGTGCGGTGCAGGTTCCCAAGGTGGGGTGGGTGCGGTTCCGGTTGTCGCGGCCGGTGCCGGAGGGTGTGAAGTCCTATCGGGTGACCCGCGACCGTGCGGAACGCTGGCATGCGTCAGTCTGCGTCGGCCGCCGGACCGGCGGTCGCTGCGCGGGGACGCCCCGGAGTACTGGGACGGACGAACCGCGAACCCCAACTCGTCCCCCTCTCCTGAGGCCACGGGTTGGAATCCCCCTTCTTCAGCTTCAGGGAGGGGGAGGAGGTCAACGCCACCCACGAAGCCCCCGGCGGCCGTCCCCCGGTACGCCTCGGGCCCCGCGGTCCACAATGGGACCATGGGTGAAGATCGAACGGTTCCCGTCATCCTGGACTGCGATCCGGGGCACGACGACATGTTCGCGATCCTGCTCGCGGCGGCGCATCCGGGGATCGAGCTGCTGGCGGTGACGACCGTCGCGGGGAACGGGCCGCTGGAGGCCGTCACCGCCAACGCGCTGCGGATCTGCACGCTCGCCGGGCTGGACGATGTCGTGGTGGCGGCCGGGGCCGACCGGGCGCTGCGCGGTGATCGCCGTACCGCGCCCGACATCCACGGGGAGAGCGCGCTGGACGGCGCCGACCTGCCCGAGCCGGCCGTCCCGCTCGCGGCGGACGACGCGGTGACCGTGATGGCGCGGCTGCTGGAGGAGGCGGGGCGGCCGGTGACGATCGCGGCCACCGGGCCGCTCACCAATGTCGCGACGCTGCTGGACCGCCGTCCCGACCTGACGCGGCGGATCGAGCGGATCGTGTTCATGGGCGGCAGCGCGGGCCGGGGCAACACCATGCCGCTCGCCGAGTTCAACGTGTTCGTCGACCCGGAGGCCGCCGACAGGGTGCTGCGGTGCGGGCTGCCGCTGCTGATGTGCGGCCTGGACGTCACCCATCAGGCGCTCGCGACGCCGGAGGTGTTCGCGCGGCTGCGCGCCATCGGCGGGACGCTGCCCGCGACGTGCGAAGGGCTGCTGCGGTTCTTCGCCGGCGCCTATGAAGAGGTGTACGGGATGCCCGACCCGCCCGTCCACGACCCGGTGGCGATCGCGGCGATCGTCGAGCCGGACGTCGTGGAATGCGTCGAGGCGCCCGTGGTGGTCGAGCTGGACGGCGCGCACACCCGGGGCGCGACGGTGGTCGACCTGCACCGTGTGACGGGTGCGGCCCCGAACGCGCGGGTCGCGATGGGGCTGGACGCCGGCCGGTTCTGGGATCTCATGCTGGACGCGGTTCGCACCCTCGCCCGATAGCGGCGGGCCGGGCGCCGACCGCGGCGACGGCGCGGGCGGCGGTCCGCACGGCGGCGCGGGCGCAGCCGTCCAGGTCGTGCCCGGCGGCCCAGGCGGTGAGGAAGCCGGCGCAGAACGCGTCGCCCGCCCCGGTCGGGTCCACCACAGGGGTCGGAGCGCTGGGCAGCCGCAGCCGGGTGCCGTCGCGCGCGGCGATCAGCGCGCCGTCCGCGCCGAGCTTGAGCGCCACCACCGGGTGGTCGGCGAGCAGCGCCGCGGCGACGGCGGCGGGCTCGCGCGCGCCGGTCAGCAGCCGGCCCTCTGCCAGGTTCGGGAAGATCAGCCGGGCGCCGCGGGCCCAGCCGCGGAACGCGGCCGCGCCGGTACGGGCCAGGAACGCGGCCGAGCCCGGGTCGACCGAGGTGTCGATGCCGCGCTCGCGGGCCCGCCGCATCAGGTCGCCGACCGCGGCGCCGGCGGCGGGATGGAACAGCGAGTAGCCGGACACGTGCAGCAGCCCCACCCCGTCCAGGAGATCGTCGGGGAGGTCGGCAGGGACGAGGTTGAGGTTGGCGCCGCGGTCGGTGTACATGTCGCGGCGCCCGCCGCGGGCCAGCACCACGATCCGTCCGGTGGGCGCGCCCGGGTCGGCGGCGAGCCGGGCGTCCACCCCGGCCGCGGCCAGCGCCGCCGCGTGCGCGTCGACGTCGGCGGCCCCGGCGCGTCCGGCGAACCGCACCCCGGTGCCCAGCACGCCCAGCCAGGCGGCCTGGTTGGCGCCCGAGCCGCCCGGGCACGCGGTGATCGCGGACGGGGTGTCGCTGTCGGCGGTGGCCCTGGCCAGCGGCCGTACGACGATGTCGTCGATGACGTCGCCGACCACCAGCACCGTCGTCATCGGCCCGGCGACCAGACCTGCGCGATCCGCGCCGCCAGGGCCGCGTTGGACCGCACGGCCCGTATGTTGGCCTCCAAGCTGGCGCCCTTGGAGGCGCGCTGGAAGTAGTCCAGGAGGAACGGGGTGACCGGTTTGCCATGCAGGCCGCGCCGGGCGGCCTCGGCGAGCGCCTCGTCCAGGACCCGGTCGTGCAGTTCAGGGTCGAGCTGCTCGGCGGGCGGCAGCGGATTGGCGACCACGATCGCCGAGGGGAGGCCGAGGTCGTCGGCGGCGGCCATCATCGCGGCCACCGTCCCGGGGTCGTCCGCCCGCGCGTCGACGGTGTGCCCGGACTCGGTCAGGTAGAAGCCGGGGAACCGGTGGGTGCCGTACCCGACGACGGTCACCCCGAGGGTCTCCAGCCGTTCCAGGGTGGCGGCGACGTCCAGGATCGACTTGACCCCGGCGCAGACCACGGTGATCGGGGTGCGGGCGAGGGTGGGCAGGTCGGCGGACTCATCGAAGGTGGCCGCGGCGCCGCGGTGCACGCCGCCGAGCCCGCCGGTGGCGAACACCCGGACGCCCGCGCGGCGGGCCAGGTAGGCGGTGGCGGCGACGGTGGTCGCGGCGCTGGACTTGGCCGCCACGGCGACGGGCAGGTCGCGCACACTCGCTTTCGAGACGTCGTCCCCGGTGGCCATCCGCTCCAGCGCCGCCGGGTCCAGCCCGACCCGCGGGACGCCGTCGACCACGCCGACGGTGGCGGGCGTGACGCCGGCGGCGCGCAGCCCGTCCTCCAGTTCCAGCGCCACCTCCAGGTTGCGGGGGCGGGGCAGGCCGTGGGCGATGATCGTCGATTCCAGCGCGACGACCGGGCGGCCCGCGGCCAGCGCGTCCGCGACCTCGGCGGAAGTGATCACGGCGGTTTCGGTTGCAGAGCGACTCACCGGCCGCACGGTAGCGGGACGAACGTCCTGACGTAAAGCGCTTGACGGGATACCGGAGGGATGCCCGAATGCGGATGATCACCTTCCATTGAAAGGCGCGGACGGGAACGGCGGCGCCCCTGGCGACGGCACCGGCGGAATGACGGCAGAAGAGGTGTTATATCGCGCGATGCGCCGCTACTGATATCTCGTACTATTCACCGAGAATCTCACCGTTCCGCCTTGGGGGATGCGGTCGTGCCGCGCACCTGCAGGGTCGCGGGCAGCACCGGCGGCGCGGCGACCGAGCCCGCGGGCCCGCCCTCCATCAGCTCCAGCAGCAGTTCGGCGGCGTGGAAGCCCAGATCGGACGCCGACAGCTTCACCGTCGTCAGCGGCGGATCGACCAGCGCCGAGAACGGCAGGTCGTCGAACGCCGCCACCGACAGCTCCCCCGGCACCCGCACGCCGAGCCGGGCCGCCGCCCGCAGCACCCCGTAGGCGTGCACGTCGGCCGCGCAGACCACCGCCGTCACGCCCGCCGCGCGCCAGTCGTCCCAAGCCGCCGCGAACGCCTCGGCCGCCGCGTCGATGTCGGTTCTGGACCGCACCACCGGACCGGTGAAACCGTGCCCGACGACGTCCTGGAGACGGCGGTCCATCCGGGCCCGCCGCACCTGGAACGTCGGCCCGCCGATATCGGCGTCGAGGTAGCCGATCCGGTCGTGCCCCAGCTCCAGCAGGTGGTCGGCCAGGGCCGCGGCGCCCTCGGCCAGCGCGAACCCCACGTACGGGTGGTCGGTGTCGGGCGCGGGGTGGTCGAGCACCACCACCGGCGACCGCCCGTCCAGCTCGCGGATCAGCTTCACCGCGGGCGCCTCGGCCAGGACCCCGTCCACCCGCTCGGCGACGATCCGGTCCAGCCCCGCCGAACGCGGGTCGCGCCCAGGATCGGCGATGATCAGGCACAGCTGGTAGCCGGTGCCGAGCCGGTCGGCCACGCCCTTGGTCAGCTGGGAGAAGTACGGGTTGGCGATGTCCGGGACGACCAGCGCCACGCTGTGCCGCCGCCCGGTCGCCAGATCGCGGGCGACCGCGTCGACCCGGTAGCCCAGCTCGTCCACCGCGGCCAGCACCCGCTCGCGGGTGCCGGCCGACACCCGGCCCCGCGCCTTGCCGTTCACGACGAGCGAGACGGTCGCGGTCGACACCCCGGCCAGACGCGCCACGTCGACCGCGGTCACCCGCCGTCCCGCGGCACCCTCCGCGCCGTCCATGGCGTCCCCTTGGTCAGACCCGGCCGTCAGCCCGGTAAGGGGCTGTGTCCAGCGGTTTCGTCCGTCGGACCCGTGGTGATGATAGCCGCGCGGGCGGCCAAAAGGGGTGGCTACCGGTGGCCGGGCGGTCAGCGCGCCCGATCGCCTGGACGGCCCTCGCCGGCGGCCTCGCGCAGCGCGCCGACCACCGCGGCCAGTTGCGCGATCAGGCCGGCCAAACTCGTCGGGTCGGCGCCGCCCACGTTCACCGAACGGACCTCGGCGGGCTTGGGCAGCTTCTCCACGATCTCCGGCAGCGCGCCGATCAGCTCGGCCTGGACGCCGGCGGGGGTGCGCTCGTTCACGATGGCGGCACGGGCCCGGTCCCGCTCCAGCCCCAGCAGCCCCTGCTCGTGGTCGGCCTGCGCGCGGTCCCGGGCGGCGGCCAGCTCGCCGTCCCGCTCCAGCCGCCGGAGCTCCTGCTCGCGCTCGATCCGCAGCCGCCCGGTCTCGGCCTCCTCGGCGTGCCGCTCGCGCTCCATCCGCAACGCGTGCCGGGTGGTCTCGGTCTCCAGCTCGGCCACCTCGCGGGCGTCCTCCTGCTCGCGCCGGGTACGGCGGAGCCGCTCGGCGGTCTCGGTGTCGAACCGCTCCGCGTCGTTGCGGGCGCGCAGTTCGGCCAGCTCCTGGTCGTACTCCAGCCGCTGGGTCTCCTTGGCCCGCTTGGCCGCCATCTCGCGCTGCGCGATCGCCTCCTCGGCCCGCAGCTCGGCCAGCCGGGCGATCTGCGCCTGCTCGGACCGGTACGGCTTCTGCAGGTTCTCCCAGAGCCGGGACGAGCTGACCACCGCCTCCTTGATCTGCACGGTGACGATCCGCAGCCCCAGGCCCTGGTCGCCGTGCTCCTCGCCCTCGGCGACGGCGCGCAGCCGGGCGGTCAGCTCCTCGATGATCGGCTGCTTGTCGCTGAGCACGTCGCGCACGCCCATGGTGGAGACCTTGTCCTTGATCGCCGCCTCGGCCTGCTCCTTGAGCTGCAGGTTCACCAGCCGCATCGGGTCCTCGTCGTCGCCGAAGTCCAGCTTGCGGTAGGCGACGCCGAAGTCCTGGATGATCCACTGGACGTAGCCCTGCACCAGCACGCCCTGCAGCTCCTGGCAGATGCAGTACGCGTTGATCAGGATCGTCTGGGTCGCGCCCGGCACCACCAGGAACGAGTCGGTCGCGGGGTTGAACCGGAACGAGACGCCCAGCCCGATGTGCAGCGGCGCGTCCCGGCCGCGCCGGGTGTGCACCACGAACGCGTTCGGCGGGACGAGCACGTTCTTCCACCGCCAGAAGCCGCTGATCCGCACGTCCACCGGGCCGGGCGCGGTGCGGTCGGCGGGCTGCGCCGGCCCGCCGGGAGCGGCGCCGAGCGCCCGCTCCCGCTTGCGCAGGGCGGACTGCCGGCCGCGCGGGGCCGCGGAGCCCGGCGCGCCCTGGGGTGCGCCGCGCTTGGCCTTGAGGTCGTCCTCCAGCACGGCCTGCTGTGCGACGACCTGATCGAGATAGGTGTTGCTGCCCTCGCCCGTCACCGGCGCCTCCCTCACGATGCCGCCGAGTCTGCCGACGCTCCGTGATCACCGCAACCGATTTGCCCTGGCACGTCGGACATCGGGGGAATCACGCCTCGGGGAAGCGCATAACCCGGTCCATCAAGGGATCCCGCACATCGCCGATGATCGGCCTAGGCCGAAACCATTGGATACACCCGAATAAAATTCACAAATCCGGGCCCGGGTGCGGCCGGGCCCGGTCTCAGGAGCGACGCGGCGCGAACGACGAGCCGTCCGCGGGCGCCAGGATCCAGTGCAAGTGCCCGTCCCGCGCCCAGCCCGTGAACCGCCGCGCCCCGGGCGCGCCGCCGTCGTCCAGGCTGCCGCCGGTCAGCACGTGCCGCAGCCCGGCGAGCGCGGGCGCCAAGCGGCGCGCGACATGCTCCGGGTGGCGCCCGGCCTCGTCCTGGACCCACGCGATGACGGCGATCTGCTCCTCCAGCCCGCACAGCGCCAGGAAGAACATCATCTGCCGCCACGCGTACGCCGCGTCCTTGACCATGCCGAACGGCCTCGGGTTGTTGTGCAGGCGAACCACCGGCCGGCAGACCGCCGTGAACGCGCGGCGCGCGAGATCGCCCCAGCCCGGGGACGGGTCCACGCCGATCGGGTGCACCAGCGCCGCCAGGTTGTGGGTGGTGAGGATCTGCGCCTGCTCGATCACCATGCCGTTGATCGCGGGCACGTACCCGCCGAGCCGCACCCCGGCACGGTCGGCGCACAGCGCGGCGAAGGAGGCCGAGTTCTGCGCCGCCAGGCCCCTCCACGCGATGTCGCGAACGTCGCGGAACGGGGCGTACCGGATGCCGTAGTAGCGCTCGTACAGGGTCCCTTCGAGCAGTTCCCCGGCCACCTGCGTCGCCTTCAGGAACTTGCCGGAGAAGGTCCCCTCGAAGATGTCGGCGGCCAGTTCCTCCACGAACGGGACCTCGATGTCCGCCGCCCGGCTCAGCGTGGCCAGCTCCCTGACCAGCGGGTTCGGCAGGATGGTTCCCGGGAAGCCCTGAAGCGCCAGCTCGCCGAGCCGGACCAGCGCGGTCCGCGCGCCGGTGACCGAGCCGTGCCCCGGGACACGGTGCCGGTGGACGGCGCGCACCCACGGCAGCTCGCCCAGCTGGACCTGGTGCTCCAGGTTCAGCAGCAGCAGCGAGCGCCGGTTGCGGAACGCGCGGTAGAGGCCCGCCATAAGCCGGCGCAGCGGCTCGTCCGCGTACGCCTGCGCGGTCGTCCACGCCACCAGCTGCGGGACGAGCCGCGCCATCACCTCGGCGGACGGCACCACGCCGCGCTCGACCAGCGTGCCGATCGGGGCGGCGGTCGCCGCCTCGACCGTCCGGCGCAGCGACGCGGGCATGACCGCGCCCGCGGCGAGACCGGTCGCGCGGCGCGCCTCGTCCGCGGTGACCGGTCCGGTGAGCCGTTCCGGCAGGGGCAGCGGCAGCCCGGCCTCCGGCGGGAACTCCGACAGGCGGGCGAGCAGGACCTGGGCGAGCGCGTGATGGGTGTGCCTGGACGCGTCCGCGGCCTGCCGCTCGCGCAGCGCCGCGTGCCCGGCCGTCCCGGGCGCGCCCCGCCGCCGGACCATCGCGTCCACCGCGTGCTGGAGCAGCCCCGGCCGGGTCGGCGTCCCGCCGCCTTCGGAGACGTCCTCCAGCGCCGACCGGAGGATCGCCAGGTTCTCCTTCGGCCCGCGGTGCTTGCCGCAAAGCGTGTGCTCGGCGGCCAGTGCCCGGTAGCGCACCAGCAGGGCCGCGCCGCGCACCCGCCAGCCGTCCGGCTCCTGGACGGCGACGCGTCCCGTCTCCGGGTCGGCGGTCTCCAGCCAGTGCGCCAGCAGCTCGTCGGCGAACGGGTTCCACACCGCCAGCGCCTCGTTCATCGCGGCGACGGCCCGGTTGGGGCGCCGCGCGGCGAGCGCCTCGCGCACGCCGCCGACGCTCTCCCGGTGGACGATCTCCGCCTCGCCGGGCGCGCTCCGGCTCGGGCGCGGCGCGAACCGCAGCCGGCCGGCGTACGGCTCGATCTCCTCCAGCACGCCCCACGCCGCGTCCGCGTCCCCTGCGCGCAGCAGCCAGGCCACCACCAGCAGCGCGGCCTCCTCCGGGAGCGCGATGTCGTAGTGGCCGTCGTCGAGGAGGGAGTTCAGCTCGGCCAGGCCCGCGTCGGTCAGGTAATGCGCGAACAGCGCGCGGCGTTCGGGGGCGATGCCCGCCCGCCGGGCGGCCTCGATCTCGTACGGCTCCGGCGGCCCGGCCGCGGCGGCGTCCCCGGTGGCGAACCCGCCGCGGACGACCTTCGGCGTCACCCACGCGGGCAGTCCCGACACCGGGGCCCGCGACCCGATCGTCAGCGTCCCGTCGGCCATGCCGCGCAGGACCTTCTCCCAGCGTCCGAACCGCTCCTCGGCGCGCCGCCGCACGGACTCGTCCTCGTGCGTCAGGGCCGTGCTGAACGCCTTCGCCAGCTGGGCGTGCGAGTAGGCGATCCCCACCTGCGGCTTCGCGTCGCCACCGTTCATGCCAGCGTGGCGGGTTCTGCCCCCGCGCCCTCCGGGGTTAGAGCCCGGTGCTCTACTGCTGAGCTACACGCTGTCGCGTGCAGAACAGTAGGAGCGGTTCGAACAGCCCCGCAACGCAATTACCGGCGGACGGCCCTCGCCCTGATCTGGTCCAGCACGCGGCGCGTACGGCGGTCGCCCAGCCGGGCCGGAAGGCGCGGAGCGTACATGCGGGCGGGCGGCGTCCAGCGGACGCGCGCCGGCATCATCCGCTGCCAGAACGGGCGCCGGCGGGCCGCTCGGCGGCGCCGCACCAGCACCACGGCGACCGCTACGCCCGCCCCGCAGACCGCGACCGTCGCACCGCGGCGCGCCATCGTGCCGGACGGCCGCGCGCCCTCCTCGCCCTGCGGACCGGCCGCCCTGGTCTTCCGGGTCACGCGCCGCGCGCGATCGGACACCTGCGTCCTCATCCGGTCCGCGGTCTCCCTGGCGCGCGCCTTGACGTCGGTCTTGGCGGCCAGTGCCTCCACGGTGTCGCCGAGCTCGCGGCGGGTCCGCTCGATCTCCGCGCGCAGTTCCGCCGTCCCGGCCGGCGCCGCCGCGTCCCTCGATCGCTGCTGCGTCATCGGTGCGCCCTCTCCTTGATCTCGGACACGTCCCGGCGGGCGCTGTCCATGGCGTGCTCGGGCCTGGGCGGCACGGCCTGCCGGGTCTGCGCGCGGCCGAGCAGCGCGAGCACGGCGGCGATCACCAGCAGCACCACGCCGACGATGAGCGCCGCGGCCCACAGCGGCATCGCCAGCGCCAGCGCCGCGATCACCGCCGCCACCACGGCGCCGGCGCCGTACAGGGCGACGAGACCGGCGCCGCCGAACAGCTTGGCCCCGGTCCCGGCGTGCCTGCCCTTGTCCTTGAGTTCCATGACGGCCAGGCGAAGCTCGGCCCGGAGCAGCTCGGAGACCTGCTGCGTTCCGCGGGTGACCAGCTCGGCGATGCCCTCGCCCTCCCGGTCGGCGGCCCGGGGCGGGACGGTCTCCCGATGGGCGGGCGGCACCTCGGGGGGCCGCTGCTCGGGCGGCCGGTGGACGGCGGTCGCCTGAGCGTCGCCGGTGGTCCTCTCGCCGCTCTCCTGCGGCCGTACGGTGCTCATCGAACCAGCCCCTCCCGTCTAGTTGGCCGAGGTAGGCGCGTTTTTCGGGACTTGAGAGCCAGTTCCCCCTGTCCCCGCGGTAAACGCGTACGGGGCGGTTTGGAGAGTTCTTGAGGAAAGCGTGCAACCTCCGTCACGCCCCGTGCGTATGTGTCGTGCACAGCAAGGCCGGTGGGAGAGAAGGGGCGATACATGTCCACGCCTGGTCGGAGATTCATGGCGGTCACGGCGACCGCCACGGCCGTGTTCGCGGCCGGTTGCGGGGGCGGCGGGAAAACGACCGCCACGTCCGGCGGTGGCGCGCCGGGCGGCGGGAAGCTGCCGGAGGCCACCACGCACACGACGCTGAAGGGACTGCCGCAGGACCAGGACCCGTTCGGCAAGACCGACGGCACCGTCGTCCGCCCGAAGGCGCCGCTCCCCGTGTCGGCGCAGCCGGGCGGTCCCGCGCTGGCGACGCTGCCGGACAAGCAGCTGGGCGGGCCCACCTGGGTGCCTGTCGTGGAGAGCAAACCCGGCTGGAACCGGGTGCTGCTCCCCAGCCGCCCCAACCGGGTCTCCGGCTGGATCCCCGGCGCGGCCGACAAGGTGGAGACCGCGCGCAGCAAGCACGCCATCAAGGTCGACATCAGCGACCGCCGTCTCACCCTGCTGGAGTCCGGCCGCAAGACCGGCTCCTGGACGGTCGCGGTCGGCGAGGCCAAGACGCCCACCCCGACCGGGCGGACGTTCCTGCTGGCCTCGCTGGCGCCGCCCAAGGCCACCTTCAGCCCGCTCATCCTGCCGGTCGGCGCCCACTCCGAGACCTTGGACACCTACGGCGGCGGCCCAGGGACCGTCGCCTTCCACGGCTGGCCCAAAAAGTCCGACTTCGGCAAGGCCGTCAGCCACGGGTGCGTCCGGGTGCCGTCGGACGCGCTGACCCGCCTGTCCAAGGCCCCGCTCGGCAGCACCGTCGAGATCGTCGACTGACGGGCGCCTCCCGCCGGCACTCCCAGTAGTTCCAACCCCTGTTCAAGGAGACACGCACATGCGCTTGAAGCATCTGACCCGGGCCGCCGTGATCACCGGCGCGGCCGCCGCCCTGCCACTGGCGGCCGTCGTCCCGGCCGCTCACGCCACCACCCCGGCGAGCACGGCGTTCGCCGTCAACGCCACCGGGCCGGTGAGCATCCCGGCGACCCCGTCCGTGACGTCCGCCGGGGCCACCGCCAGCCGGAGCGTCGCCCAGGTCCCGGCCAACCCGGTGCTGCAGGCCCGGGTGCTGAACGCCTCCGCCGGCAAGGCGCAGGCCCGCGCCTCGGTCGTCGACCTGAAGGTGCCCAAGGCACGCCTGACCGCCAGCCTGGTCACGGCCAAGTGCGTCAAGGGCGAGGGCAGCTCCCAGCTCGTCAAGGTGCAGCTGAACGGCAAGACGATCAAGGCGGAGGCCCGGCCGAACAGCGGCGTCGCGGTGCCGCTGGACACGCTGGGCACCGCCTCGCTGGTGCTGAACAAGCAGGTCCGCGGCTCCGACGGGCGGCTGACCGTCACCGCGATCGAGCTGACGCTGCCGATCGGGCCCGGCAAGAGCGAGACGATCAGCATCGCGTCCGCCACCTGCGGCAAGGACGCGGGCGGCCCCGGTGGCCCCGGCGGCCCGGGTACGCCGGAGAAGCCGTCGCCGTCGCCGACCCCGCCGTCGGCCACCCCGCCGCCCGGCCAGGCGCCGGCGCCCACGCCCATCCCGGGTGACCTGCCCGTGACCGGCTGACGCGTATTTCAACCCCGGCCCAGGTGCTCGCCCAGCGGGCTGTGTTTATTCAACCCCGGCCCAGGATGCTCGCCTGGCGGCTCGCACCCTGACCGTGCTTAGTGCGAGCGCGACATCGCTTCGCGACCTGGCCGGTGGGGCTCGCCTTCGGCATCGCCCCACCGGCCAGGTAACGCGCTCGCGCGGTACTTGAGGCCGCTTCGAGACAGGCCCTGGATCGCCTGTCGAGGGGCCTGCGCTGATTGTGGCGCAGGCCCCTTTGTCATTGGACGCCTGTGGGCGGCCAGCCGGGCGGTGCGGCCTCCTGCCAGGAGTCCCCGGTCAGGGGCCACGCGCGGGTGCGCAGGCGCTCGCCCGGAATGCCCGCGTACACCGAGCCGAAGTGCCACTGCTGTGCGCGCTTGGCGCTTTCGTTCTGGGTTTGGACGAGGGCGTGGGCGCGCGTCGCGTATCCGAGGCTCTCCTCCATCTGGGCCGGGGACGGGGCCAGGGCGAGGGCGAGCGAAGGCGGGATCTGGTCCTCGGCCAGTGCGGCGGCCAGGCGGGCGTGCCCGTCGAGCAGCACCCAGCCGTCCAGGCCGCTGACCCACCAGAGCAGGAGCGGCGGCAAGAGGCCGTCCCGGACGAGCTTGCGGTGCGCCTTCACACGCCCTTCGCCGGGGTCGGGCAAAGGACGCAGCGGGACGATGCCTTGCCAGCCTTCAAGCCAGTCCAGGTAGCCGGACGGGTGGCCGGTGGCCAGTTCCAAGGGGCCAGGGGGCCGCCAGGGTTGGAGCGTCCACCAACCGGGATACAAGGGGCCTGGCCCGTCGGCGAGCCAGGTGACGTAGCGATGCGGCCAAGAGGGGGGTTCGCGCGCCTCCTGGGCCGTTATGGGCGGCAGCACGGGCTTGGCCCCGTCCAGGCGCATGAAGTGGACGCCGTAGTTGGTGCGTTCGACATGCGCTAGCAGCACCGATCGCTCGTCCTGCCGGAGCCAGAACCGGCCAGGGCCGGCTATCTCGACCCGTAGCCGTGGCCGTGCCGGCCCCCGCGCGGCAGCCTGGAAGACGAACCGCACCCCTCCACCCGGGAGATCTTCCATTGTAGACAGTGCCTCCCCATCTATTAGGCTGGCGCGACCCGCACTCCACAATCGAGTCCCACCCATCGTTCCGCAGGATCTCTGGAGGCCCGCACCATGGCCGCTTCGTCCGACGAGTCACCGGGCATCGACGAAAAGACCTCCGGCGTCCGCGAGGTCAAGTCGGCGGCGCGGACCCTGGAGCTGCTGGAGCTGCTGGCGTCCCGGCAGAACCGCCCGGCCCGGCTGCGCGAGCTGACCGAGGCGCTGAACGTCCCGCGCAGCAGCCTGTACGCGCTGCTGCGCACGCTGACCAAGCACGGCTGGGTGCGCACCGACGCCTCCGGGACGATGTACGGGATCGGCATCCGCGCGCTGCTGGTCGGCACCAGCTACCTGGACACCGATCCGCACCTGCGGATCGTCAAGCCGATGCTGGACGAGCTGGGCGAGAAGCTCGACGAGACCTTCCACTTCGGCCGCCTCGATGAGTTCGACGTGGTGTACCTGGCCACTCGGGAGTCGAGCCAGTACCTGCGCGCCTACAGCCGGGTGGGGCGGCGGCTCCCGGCGTACTGCACGGCGCTGGGCAAGTCGCTGCTCGCCGAGCGGCACGGCGACGAGCTGGAACGGCACGTCCCGGCCGAGCTGGCCGCCACGACCCCGCGCACCATCACCGACCGGGACGCGCTGGCCGCCGACCTGGTGCGGACCCGGGAGCGCGGCCACGCGATCGACGTGGAGGAGAACAGCCTGGGCCTGCACTGCTTCGGTTTCGCGCTGCGGTACACGCCGGAGGGCCGGCCGCCGCGGGACGCGATCAGCTGCTCGGTGCCGCTGGCGCGGCTGACGCCGGAGCGGGAGGCGGAGATCGTGGCGGCGATGCGGGAGGCCCGGGAGCGGATCGAGCGCAGCGCCCCGCCGATCACGGAGGACTCCTGGGAGATCTGACCCCGTACATCCGAGACGGGCATCTACATATAAAAACAGGGTCTGCTAACGTAGCCGAACGTTGGAGCCGACCGGTGTTGTGAGGTGCCGTCCCCATGCCCAAGCCGCCCCCGAACCGCACCCGGCAGCGGATCGCCGAGGTCACCGTCACCCCCGTCGCCTTCCGCGACCCGCCGCTGCTCAACACCGTCGGCGTGCACGAGCCGTACGCCATCCGCGCGATCGTCGAGGTCCGCACCGACGAGGGCCTGACCGGGCTCGGCGAGACCTACGCCGACACCGCACACCTGGCCCGGCTGCGCCGCGCCGCCGCGGAGATCACCGGGGCCGACGTCTGGGACGTCAACGAGCTGACCCGCCGGGTCCGGGCGAGCCTGGCCGGCGACACCGGCACCGGCGGGCACGGGATGGCCGGGATGGTCACCAACAGCAGCACCGCCGACGCCGTGCTGTCCCCGTTCGAGGTGGCCTGCCTGGACGTCCAGGGCCAGGCGGTCGGCCTGCCGGTCAGCGCGCTGCTCGGCGGCGCCGTCCGCGACCGGGTCGACTATTCGGCGTACCTGTTCTACAAGTGGGACGCCCACCCCGGCCGGGAGCCCGACGCGTGGGGCGCGGCGCTCGACCCGGACGGCATCGTCGCGCAGGCCCGCCGGATGATCGACGCCTACGGCTTCTCCGCGATCAAGCTCAAGGGCGGGGTGTTCCCCCCGGACGAGGAGATCGCCGCGATCAGGGCGCTGCGTGAGGCGTTCCCCGACCACCCGCTGCGGATCGACCCGAACGCCGCGTGGACGGTCGAGACCTCCGTCCGGGTCGGGCAGGAGCTGGACGGCGTCCTGGAGTACCTGGAGGACCCGACCGGGGGCGTCGAGGGGATGGCCGAGGTCGCGCGGAAGGTCCCGATGCCGCTGGCCACGAACATGTGCGTGGTGAGCTTCGCCGACATCGAGTCCGCGGTGAAGCGGGACGCGGTCGGGGTCGTGCTGTCCGACCACCACTTCTGGGGCGGCCTCAACCGGTCCCGGCTGCTGTCGGGGATCTGCGAGACGTTCGGGTTCGGCCTGTCGATGCACTCCAACTCCCACCTCGGGATCAGCCTGGCCGCGATGACGCACCTGGCGTCCGCGTCCCCGGCCCTCACCTACGCCTGCGACACGCACTGGCCGTGGAAGGACGCGGACGAGGACGTGATCGCCGACGGTGCGCTGACCTTCGCCGATGGTGCGCTGGCCGTCCCGACGGGGCCTGGGCTCGGCGTCACCCTGGACCGGGACAAGCTGGCCCGGCTGCACGAGCAGTACCTGGAGTGCGGAATCCGCGACCGCGACGACACCGGCTACATGAAGCGCGTCGACCCGTCGTTCAAGCTGACGAAGCCGCGCTGGTGAAGGTCCTGGTCACCGACCCGATCATCGCCCGGTTCACCCCACTCCTGGAGGGCGGCGGGCACGAGATCGTGCTGTTCCCCGGCCGTCCGGACGAGGAGATCGTCGCCGCCCTGCCCGGCACCGACGTGCTGGTCTGCGCTCGGATGACCGAGGAGATGGCCCGCGCCGCCGGGCCGGACCTGCGACTCGTCCAGTGCACCGGGGCGGGGTACGAGCGCATCGCGATCGACGCGCTCCCGCCCGGCACGGCCGTCTGCAACACCTTCCACCACGGCCGCTCCATCGCCGAGCACGTGCTGATGGTCGCGCTCATGCTGTCGCGCAAGGTGCTGCGGCGCGACCGGCTGGTACGGGAGGGCGTCTGGGAGTCGGTCGCCGCCGAGCCCTCGCTCCCGCTGGGCGACACCCTGGCCGGACGGACGCTCGGGCTGCTCGGACTCGGCGAGACTGGGCGCGAGGTGGCGCGGCTGGCGGCGGCGTTCGGCCTGCGCGTGCAGGCCGTGCGCCGCGACCCCGCCGCGCCCCTGGAGGAGGGTCTTCGCCTCGACCGCGTCCTGCCGCAGGACGGGCTGCACGAGCTGCTGGCGACCTCCGACCTGGTCGTGGTGACCGTCCCGCTGGACGAGCGCACCCGCGGCCTGATCGGCGCCGCGGAACTGGCCAGGATGCGCCCCACGGCGATCCTGATCAACGTCGCCCGCGGCCCGGTCGTCGACGAGCACGCCCTGTACGAGGCACTCGCCGCCGACCGGATAGCCGGCGCAGGCATCGACGTCTGGTGGCCCGCCCCCGAGGGCGTTGCAAGGGGCGGCAGCACGCTGCCATTCGAGAAGCTGGAGAATGTCGTGCTGACGCCGCACAACTCCGGTCACACGGTGGAGACGTTCGAGTGCCGCGCCCGCGACATCGCCGCGAACATCGCGGCCCTCGCCGAGGGCCGTCCCCTCCACAACGTCATCCGTTGAAAAGAGCCCCCGGCCTGGAAGCCGAAGGCCGAGGGTTCACCTCAAGGTCTTCACACGGCCGTTCCAAGATCGGTTAGGTGAGGCCGGGGCCGGTGAAGGGACCTGGCGAGCCGCCCCCGCCGCCGGCAGGTGTTCGATGAGGACCAGGGCGAGGAACGTCAGGATCTCGTCGAGCAGCCGGCCTGGACGTGCCGCATGGCGACCTTCGCGCCAACTGAGAGAAGCGGTGCAGCTGCGGTCCGTCCAAGCTCGGCAGACCAGCTGCCACCTTGGCTGCGCTACCACTTATGCTTGCGCGATGTCGCTCGCAGTGCGCTGGACTCGGCTGCTGATGGTGGTATCGGCAGCCGGCTTTGCAGGCGCGGCCTACGCAATCCGCGCCACGATGGACGGGCCCATCGAACAGTACTCAGGCGCCGCCTTGTCCGGGGCCATCGTCTACACGATAGTGATCTTCATATCGCCGCTGATCTCCCCACTGCCCGCCGGCAGCGCCGCGATCGCATACTGCTGGTTCATCGAGTTCGCACAGCTCACCCCCGTACCCGCGGCACTCTCCCAACGCAGCTGGCTCGCGCGCCAGCTGCTGGGCGCCCAGTTCGACCTCATTGATGTCGCCTGGTACCCCGTCGGCGTCATCTCATTGGTCGCCGCGCATTGGCTCGTCCGGGCCCGCACACATTCCCGAACAGACCCGACACCCACCCTCACATCATGATCTGGAACCGCCGTGCAAGTCCTTTATGTCCCCGGAGCCGGATCCACGAGGTTGTCGGGCTCATCAAGCCAAATGCGCTGTCCCATGGGGGTCACGGTCAGGCCGAACCGGGTCGGCCCTGGCCTACCGGACTCGATCCACCAGTGGTAGGCGGACTCAAGCTCGTCCCACAACCGGCGCGGGCCATGTTGCCGCACGAGGTGTTCGCCCGTGTCAGACGGGGTGAATCCGGCCCATGAGCCGGATTCGTAGTGGGAGAGCCGGAATGTGTGGCTGCCGTCCTCGTTGCGAGTGTACCCATCCGTAAAATTAGCGAGCATTAGGCCAATGGCGAACTTCGCGTCGTAGGCTCCGCCGTCGAGCACCTCGCTCGGATTGACCTGAGTGATGGTCTGGTCGTATCGCCCGTCCTCGTGGTCACTCACCCACGATACGAACCGTGACGGTCGTTGCTGGCGAAGGTGCATAAAGGAGAGGCCCTGGCCGAACTTGCCAACGGCGGACCCGTCTCCTTGCTTAGTGAGTGTCAGCATGCGACCGCCCTGTTCCAGGTCATTTCGCCACGGCATGAGGATGAGCCCACCGCTTCGGGTCTGTTCCACCCATGCATATGGAACATCGGCAATGCCGACCGTCGCGATGACGCGGTCATACGGCGCGCGATCAGAGCATCCGTCCCTCCCGTCACCGGTGATCACAGTGACGGGATACCCCCCGCGTTCGACCGCGAGACGGGCATGGCTTGCCACGTCAGGATCGACTTCCACCGTGGTGACATCCACACCTGTGATGGCAGCCATGATCGCCGCGTTGTATCCCGTGCCTGCGCCGATCTCCAGGACGCCCATGCCGGGCCGAAGCTTCAAGGCATCGATCATCTTCGCCATGACGGACGGAGCGCTGCTGGAACTGGTGGGACGAAGCCCCTTGTCGATCGCGCCGTCGTCTACCTGAGTAATGATCGCCTCATCATCCAGGGCCACCAGCCGTGCCCACTCCTCAGGAGCATCGCCACGGCGTAGAGGGGTCATCCATAGATCGTCGCCCCGGACCCAGATCGTCTCAGGGATGAACAGTTCCCGGGGAACCAGCCTCAGAGCGTCATGTGCGTTCACTGCTTCCCGCTGCCGTTGCAGCCGGTGCAGGTAACTTCTTGGGGCCTCTTACCCGGCTCGCCGTTCGAGCCCTCCTGCCTTGATCTTCCCCGTGCCGCCGCACATCCCGCAGTCCATTTCCTTCTTGTGCTTCCCCATTGACTGCCTCCCCGTTCCGATCGTCGAGGTTGTCACAGTCAGCGCGAGCGGGGAAGCCAACCCCCTTTAGGGCAGCCTCAAACCTTGAGACCGTCACGGCCATGAAGAAAGCATCCGTGTCCACACAAAAGCCCCCGATCGAGGCCGGGGGCTGCTTGTGTCTCGCCAGTCACACATGACCTCTGCTGGGCCGTCAGGCCAGGTCGTGCTCGCTCGCTTTGATCCGGCGCATGAGCGCGCGCCAGTCGCCAGCATCGAGGAACAGCTTGGGGCCGTCGGGGTCCTTGGAGTCCCGTACCCCGATGTTTCCCGTGAGGTTCGCAACCTCCACACAGTTCCCACCCGACGGACTGCTCCGACTGGACTTGCGCCATTCAGTCATCTGCAACTCTCCAATGCTTGCTCAAGCAGAGCCCGAGAGGGGCCCACCGGGGCGGCGATGTCGCTCACCATGTCGTACCTTACTGCGACATCTTGGAGGTCATACGGGTCCATGAGGATCCGCCCGCGCGTCATGGCTTCCAGGTAGGCCAGATCCCGACCGTCGGCCGTCACGATCTGGAACGAGCCGTCGTGCCCGGGGTGCGCTCCGGCGTGTTTCTCCACTACGCGGATGCTGACGGTCGGGAGCTCGCTCATGGCGATGAGGTGTTCCAGTTGCCCGCGCATCACCTCGGAAGAGCCCACAGGCTGTTCCAGGACCGTCCAGTTGAGGAAGGCGGTGAAGCGCGACGGCTTCGGCTTGTCGAACACGGCAGCCCGTCGGGCCATGCGAACGCGCAGCGTTTCCTCCGGATCTTCTGACACCCCGCGCATGATCGCGGCTCGTGCGTAGTCCTCTGTCTGGAGGAGTCCCGGGACGAGAAGCAGTTCCCAGAGACGGATGCGCGTTGCGCGCTTCTCGTACTCCGCCAGGCCGATCAACCAGTCCCCGTCCGCGGCCTGCTCCGCGAAGCCGATCAGGCACATGAACATGCCATCCGTCTGCCACAGGCGATCGATGATCTTCGCATGCTTTCGAGGGAGTTTGAGGGTCGACGATTCATATCTCGAAACAGTCGATCGATCACAGTCCAATTTGTCCGCTAGCGCCTGCCCCGAGAGTCCATGCATCTCCCGGTAGCGGCGCAGGTGAACTGCGATGAAGTGCCAGATAGACCGGTCAGGGTTCAGATCATCTCTCGCGACCATCCAAGATCTCCTTTGTTGCGAACGCTTCTAGAACGTAGCGAATATAACGCGACCAGCCGCACGATGGAGGCCCAGCCGCCAAACTCGGAACGGAGGGAATAGGTGATCTTTCGCCAAGGAGGCGGCGCACCCGCGACAGGGGCGCTGGAAGCACTACCGGATTCGCCGGGCACGCATCCCGACGATCAGGATCTTGCCCGACTTCGGGCCGATTTTGATGGTTATCGAATTTGGCGGGCAGTTCGTCGTGACGGGCTTCTCGGTGAATGGGTCGCGACCTTGCACAACCCGCGCGCGGGAGTCGATCCGACCGTGATGTGTCCGACGGCGGACACGTTGCGTGCGGCGCTGGTCGAAGAAGCCGAGCGCGCGCGTCGCGGTCGGGACCGTGATCGCACACCAGTGAGCGAGTGAGGTGAAGGCATGAGCTTCGGCAGGGGACGGCACGCGGCGACCATCAACACGCGCAGGCCGCGCAACGACCGGCGCGAGCACCTGAACGAGTTGCGGGCGGCCATCGACGCGCGCCCCGGCATCGGGGGCGGGCTCGTCGAGCGGCGCGGCGTGCCGTGGCTGAACCTCGTCCGGTACTGGTCGCCGCGCCGCACGCTCGACATCGGGTGCGACTTCCGCGACGGCGCATGGTGGTTCGTGCGGTTGACCGACGGCACGACGATCGCTCCGGTCGACGACATCACGGGAACGGTCCGGGCGATCGAACACGAACTCGGCGGAGTGAACGGGTGACCGGCGTTGCTCCCCGCCATGACCATTTGCGGCGTCTCGGCGAAGCGTTGGAAGCCACTGGGGACTACACCGCACGGCTCATGGGGCCCGCCGAGTTGCACGTCAGGCGGACGGGGGCCGCGCGCCTGGTCGAAGACATCGGCGCGGAACGCGACCGCGACGGCGCGTGGTGGCTGCTGTGGTCGTGGGGAGAGCGCATCTGCCGCGCCGACGACATCCCCGCGGCGCTCGCGTCCATCGCGCGTGTGCTGGCCATCCGGGACTGACCAGGGCGGCACGGCCGATGGGCATCCCCTCCGGGCGTATCGGCCGTGCCGTTCCTTATGCGGTCGCGGCCGTTCAGCCGCTGACGGCGGGCTCCAGCGGGAAGTGGCAGGCGGCCTGGTGGGACTCGCCCGCCGGGGCGGCCGGAACCCGGGTGGCGCACGCCTCCTCGGCCTTCCAGCAGCGGGTGCGGAACCGGCACCCCGACGGCGGGTCCAGCGGCGACGGGACCTCGCCCTCCAGCAGGATCCGCTCCCGCGGCGCGCCCGAGACGTCCAGTTCGGGGGCGGCCGACAGCAGCGCGGCCGTGTAGGGGTGGCGCGGCGCCTCGAAGACCTCCTCGGCCGTCCCGCTCTCGACGATCCGCCCGAGGTACATCACCGCGACCCGGTCCGCGACGTGCCGCACCACGGACAGGTCGTGCGAGATGAACACGTACGAGACGCCCAGGTCGCGCTGGAGCTCGTCCAGCAGGTTGAGGACCTGGGCCTGCACCGACAGGTCCAGCGCCGACACCGGCTCGTCGCAGACGATCACCTCGGGGTTGAGCGCCAGCGCGCGGGCGATGCCGATGCGCTGCCGCTGCCCGCCGGAGAACTCCTGCGGGTAGCGGTCGGCGTCGCCCGGCCGCAGCCCGACCAGGTCGAGCAGCTCGCGGACGCGCGCCCGCCGGTCCTGGCGGGACGGGAGCACGTCCCGGTGGGTCCGCCACGGCTCGGCGACGATCTCCGCGGCCGTCATCCGCGGGTTGAGCGAGGCGAACGGGTCCTGGAAGACCATCTGGACGCGGCGCCGCCAGGCCAGCAACTCCTTGCCCTTGAGAGTGAACGGGTCGACGCCGTCGAAGCTCAGCGTGCCCTCGTCGGGGCGTTCCAGCATCAGCAGGACGCGGGCCAGCGTGGACTTGCCGCAGCCGGACTCGCCGACCAGGCCGAGCGTCTCGCCGCGTCCCAGGGTCAGGTCGATGCCGTCGAGGGCGCGCAGCCGGTCCTTGCCGTCCTTCTTCGGGACGCGGAAGGTCTTGGCCACGCCGCGCGCCTCGATCACGTTGGTCGTCTCAGGCATCGGCCGGCTCCTTGGTCGCGAAGTGGCAGGCGGCGGCGCGTCCGGGCGCGGTGCCGACCAGGCCGGGACGCTCGGTGCGGCAGACGTCCTCGGCGATCGGGCAGCGGGCCCGGAACGCGCATCCGGCGGGGATGGCGTGCAGCTCCGGCGGCCCGCCCTTGATCGAGCGCAGTTCCTCGCCGCGCCCGATCTTCGCCGGGACCGACTCCAGCAGCCCGCGCGTGTACGGGTGCCGCGGGTCGGCGAAGACCTCCCCGACCGGACCGGTCTCCACGACCCGTCCGGCGTACATCACCGCGACGTCGTCGGCGTGCTCGGCGACGACCGCCAGATCGTGGGTGATGAGGACGACGGCCATGTCGCGTTCGGTGCGCAGCTCCCGCAGCAGCTCCATGATCTGCGCCTGGACGGTCACGTCCAGCGCGGTGGTGGGCTCGTCGGCGAGCAGCACGTCGGGGTCGAGCGCGACGGCCATCGCGATGAGCAGCCGCTGCCGCATGCCGCCGGAGAACTGGTGCGGGTGCGCCGACAGCCGGGCCTTCGGGTCGGGGATCCCGACCCGCTCCATCAGCTCGGCGGCCTTGCCGAGGGCCTCCTTGCGGGACAGCCCGCGGTGGATGCGGAACGGCTCGGCGAGCTGGGCGCCGACCGTCTGGACGGGGTTGAGCGCGGTGAGCGCGTCCTGGAACACGATCGACAGCCGCGGTCCGGCGACCTTGCGGCGGGCGGCCCGGTCCATCTTCAGGACGTCGTCGCCGGCCAGCCGCACCGCGCCGCCGCTCACGCTCGCGACCGGGTCGAGCAGGCCGGCGATCGCCTGCGCGGTCATGCTCTTGCCGCAGCCGGACTCGCCGAGCAGCGCGAGCGTCCGGCCGGACCGCACGGCGAAGCCGACGCCGTCGACGGCGCGGACCGTGCCGTGCTGGGTGCGCAGGTCGACCGACAGGCCCTCGACCTCCAGGGCCGGTGCCGTGCTGGAAGGGCTCACTTGGTCACCTCCGGGAGGGGGGACGCGGACCGGCGGCCGCGGGGCAGCGCCAGCCGCCAGCGCTGGGCGGGGTCGGTGGCCAGCCGGAACCAGGCGGCCAGCAGGGTGGCCGAGACCGTGGTGATGACGATGGCGACGCCCGGGAACACGGCCGTCCACCAGGCGGTCTGCAGGTACTGGCGGCCCTGCGCGACCATCAGGCCCCAGCTGACGTCCGGCGGCTGGATGCCGATGCCGAGGAAGCTCAGCGACGACTCGGCCAGCATCACGAAGCAGAAGTCGACCGTGGCGACGGTCAGCAGGGTCGGCGCGACGACCGGGGCGATGTGCCGGACGATCACCGCGGACGGCCGGGTGCCGAACGTGCGGGCCGCGTCCACGAACAGCCGTCCGCGCAGCTCGGCCGACTCGGCGCGGGCGGTGCGCAGGTAGACCGGGATGCGGGCGATGGCCAGCACCGCGACGATGTTGGCCGCGCTGGGCGAGAAGATGTACAGCACGACCACGGCGAGCAGCAGCGACGGGAAGCTGAGGATGATGTCGGCGATCCGCATCGACACGTTCTCCCGCCAGCCGCGGTGGTAGCCGGCCCACATGCCGACCGCGCCGCCGACGACCAGCGAGACGAGCACGGCCGGGACGGCGACCGACAGGGTGGTGCCGCCGGCGACGATGAGCCGGGCCAGCACGCTGCGGCCGAGCGCGTCGCTGCCGAGGATGAACTCCCAGCCGTGGTCGAGGCTGAACGGCGGGGTGTTGGTGGCGCGCAGGTTCTGCCGGGTGTCGAGGTCGCCGATGAGGACCCGGCCGAGCGTCGTGGCCAGCACCACCAGCAGCAGCACGACGGCTGCGGCGGTGGCCACCCGGTCCCGCAGCAGCAGCTTCCACCAGCGTGGGCGCCGCGCGGCGGGCGGCGCGTCCGCGGTGTCGAGTGTCGCCGTCATCGCGGCTCCGTCCTTCTCCGGTGAATCGCTCATGCGGTCTCAACCTGCCGCACTCGCGCGTCGAGCAGTGCGTGGCACAGGTCGACGAGGATGTTGAGGGCGAAGATCGTCACCGCGGTGAGCAGCACGGCCGCCTGCAGGACGGCGAAGTCGCGCTGCAGGATCGAGTCGATCATCAGCTTGCCGATGCCCGGCCAGCCGAAGATCGTCTCGACCACCACGGCGCCGTTCACCAGGCCCACGGTGAGGTCGCCGGCGACGGTCAGCACCGGCGGCGCGGCGTTGCGCAGCGCGTGCCCGAACACCACCCGCGGCTCGCTGGCGCCCTTGCTCCGGGCGACCTTCACGTACGGTGCCGACAGCGTCGACACCATCGCGCCCCGCACCACCTGCACCAGCACGCCGAACGGCCGGATCAGCAGCGTGAGCAGCGGCAGCACCCACACCTCGGGGCCGCCGACGACGCCGGAGGTGGGCAGCCAGCCCAGCGTCACCGCGAACACCAGCACGCCCATGATCGCGAACCAGAAGTCCGGCATGCTGGCGGCGGTCATGGACAGGAAGCCGGAGAGCCGGTCGGCGAGCGAGTTGGGCCTGTAGGCGGCCCAGCTGCCGATGATGACGGCGCCGATGATGGCCAGCAGCATCGTGGCCCCGGCGAGCTGGAGCGTGGCGGGGAAGGCGCGCAGCGCCATCCCGGCGGCGTCCTGCCCGGTACGGAGCGACTCCCCGAAGTCGAGGGTGAACACCCCGCCGAGGTAGTCCAGCAGCTGCTCCCACAGCGGCCGGTCGAACCCGTTGCGGGCCAGGAAGTCCTCCCGCATCTGCGGCGTCGCGCTGAGCGGCAGGTAGAGCTTGGCCGGGTCGCCGGTGAGCCGGGCCAGGCAGAACACGCCCAGGATCACCACGACCAGGGGCAGCGCGCTGGAGACCACGCGCTTGCGGACGAAGGTCAGCATCCCCGCTCCCTCACTTGGCCCGGTGGACGTCGGCGAGCCGCAGCTCGTCGGTGGTCGCCGAGTCCGGCTTGTACCGGACGTTGCTCGCGATGCCGAGCATGCCGCGCATGTGCGCGATGTGCGCGTACTGCACGACGTTCTCGTTCTGGTAGGCGAGCACCTGCCCGAAGGCGCGGGCGCGCTCGGCGCCCGTCTTCTGCCCGGCGTCGTCGATCATCTGGTCCAGTTGCGGCGTGCCGTACTGGCTCTGCGGGCCGTCGCTCGCCAGGTACTGGCTGGTGGTGAACGCGGCGTCGCCCGCCTGGTTGCCGTGCATGATCAGCAGCAGCGTGGGCCCGGCGTCGCGGACGAAGGGCCGCAGCTGGTACTCCAGGTGCGCGGCGGTGTCCAGCATCTTGATCTTCACGTTCAGCCCGGCCTGGCCGA
The DNA here is from genome assembly GCF_039532545.1 of Actinomadura vinacea. Classification (NCBI taxonomy): domain Bacteria; kingdom Bacillati; phylum Actinomycetota; class Actinomycetes; order Streptosporangiales; family Thermomonosporaceae; genus Actinomadura; species Actinomadura vinacea. The sequence goes on from NZ_BAAARW010000020.1 coordinate 657,774, forward strand.
GCGCCTCCTGGATCACCTCGGCGGTCTCGGCGACCTTGGGGAACTGCGCGTTCCGGGCGATCAGCGTGATCGGGGTCTGCACCGGCGTCCCGGCGGCACGGGCCTCGGCTACCAGCGCCTTGGCCCGGGCCGGGTCGTACGGCCAGGGCTTGATCGCCGGATCGTGCCCGACGACGCCGTTGGCGACCAGCTGCCCGGCCGGCTCGCCGAGCTTGAGGAACAGCGACTGGACGATGCCGCTCTTGTCGATGGCGTAGTTGATCGCGCGGCGGATCCGGACGTCGTTGAGCGGGGCGACGTTGGCGTCCATCCGCAGCGCGGTGGTCTCGTTGTTGGGGAAGGGGACGCCGAGGTCGCCGGCGCCGTCCTCGGGGCCGAGCCCGGTGGCGATGCCGGCCTCGCCGCTGGTGACCATGGCGGCGCGGATGCTGTTCTCGGCGCGCCACACGTACCTGACGGCCGGATAGTCGGGCTTGGTGCCCCAGTAGCCGGGGTGGCGGCCGAGCCGGAGACTGATCCCGGCATCCCAGTCCTCGATCTTGTACGGGCCGGTGCCGACTGGTTCGCGCACCTTGGCCTGTGTGTTGGTCCCGGACGGGACGATCTCCAGGAACGACATCCGCAGCGGCAGGATCGGGTCGGGCTCGGCCGTCTTCACCGTGAGCGTGCGGGCGTCCGGCGCGGACACCTCCAGCTTGCTGTCGGCGAAGACGTACCCGTCGATGTTGCAGCCGAGCTTGGAGCCGACCGCGCGGGTGATGGAGAACGCGGCGTCCTGGGCGTCAAAGGCCGAGCCGTCGTGGAAGCGCACGCCGTCACGGACGGTGAACGTCCAGGTGCGGTCGTCGGTGGCCTTCCACTGGGTCGCCAGCAGCGGCTTCAGCGCGCCGCTGGTCGGGTCGCGCTCGATCAGCGGCTCGGTGATGTTGGAGCGCACCACGACGCCGGTCGAGGTCAGCGAGGACTCGCACGGTTCGAGGGTGGGCGGCTCCTGCTGCAGGACGATCTGCAGCGCGCCGTCGGCGCCGCCGGTCAGCGAGTCGCTGTTGGCGACGGTGCAGCCGGTGGCGGCAAGCAGGCCGGCCAGGAGGGCCGCCGCCGGGGCCGCCGCACGCGATGCGGGGCCCCGTGGCGAGGTGAAGGGTGGGAATGGGGGCATTGCCTCTCCAGACGGGGCGTGTCGGAGCGCGAGACGTGCGGGCAGGCCGCGATCGGGCGGGCGAATTTCACGGACGCTCGTCTACGAGGAAGAAAGTCATCTCTATGGGTAGACGGACCTTAGAGTGACCGCTCTTCCTCCGTCAAGGGTCGTGCGAGCACCGAAATGGAACCCTCCCCGACCAGGCGCAGCAGGGCGTGCAGCGCCGGGTCGTCGTTGCCGGTGCGCCAGACGGCGTGCGCTTCCACAAGGTCTGGCGCGAGGCCGTCGACGTCGAGGAACTCCAGGTTCGGCAGGCGCAGCACCGACGCCGACCGCGGCACCAGCGCGGCCCCCACGCCCGCGTCCACCAGCGCCAGCAGGCTGTGCACCTGCCCCATCTGCTGGACGTAGCGCGGCACCGCGCCCGCGTCCCGGAAGACGGTGAGGACCAGCTCGTACAGGTAGCGGGCCTCGACCGGCGCGTAGGTGACCAGGTCGTGCGCGGCGATGTCGGCGGGACGGGGCGCGCGGCCGAGCGCGGCGAGCGGGTGCCCGCGCGACACCGCCAGCACCAGCGGCTCGGCGTGCACCGGCCGGGCGCTCAGCACGTCCGAACGCGGCACCCCGCGCGCCAGCCCCACGTCGATCTCGCCCGCGAGCAGCGCGTCCACCTGGGCCCGGGTGACCATCTCGGTCAGCACCAGGTCGACGTCGGGCAGGTGCTCGCGGGCGGCGGCGATCCACTGGCCGAGGACGGCCAGCGCGGACATCGCGGTGAAGGCGACCCGGACCGTGCCGGTGGTGCCCTCCGCGCTGCGCCGCGCGACCAGCACCGCCGCGTCCGCCTGGCTGAGCAGCCGGCGCGCCTCGGCGAGGAACGCCCGGCCCGCCGGGGTCGGCGCCGCCCCGTGCGCGGTGCGCTCCAGCAGCGTGACGCCCACGGCCCGTTCCAGCTTCTGGATCTGGCGGCTGAGCGGCGGCTGGGTCATCCGCAACCGCTCGGCGGCCCGTCCGAAATGTCGTTCCTCGGCGACGGCGACGAACCCGCGCAGCTGGTCGAGCGTGTACATGCACGAAAGGTATCAGCGCATGCCAAATACAACTTGGACAGGCATCATGCCCGCTCCTTAGCCTGCAGAGCGGAAGCCCCCCGCCCCCGACCCTGGAGTTCAGAGCAGATGACGCGATTCACCCACGACGAGCTGAGGTCCGGGCTCGGCGCCGGGCTGCTGTCGTTCCCGGTGACCCACATGACGGCCGGCCTCGCCTTCGACGAGCGGGCGTACCGCGAGCACATCGGCTGGCTCGGGGAGCGCCCCGCCGCCGGGCTGTTCGCGGCGGGCGGCACCGGCGAGTTCTTCTCCCTCACCCCCGCCGAGGTGGGGCAGGTCGTGCGCGCGGCCGTCGGCGAGGCCCCCGGCGGCATGCCGATCATCGCGCCCGCCGGGTACGGCACCGCGCTGGCCTGCGAGCTGGCCCGGGACGCCGAGGCCGCCGGCGCCGACGCGATCCTGCTGCTGCCGCCCTACCTCACCGAGGCGAGCCAGGACGGCCTGGCCGCGCACGTCCGCGCGGTGTGCGCGGCCACCTCGCTGGGCGTGATCGTCTACCACCGCGCCAACGCCGCGTTCGAGGTGGAGACCGTCGCGCGGCTCGCCGCGGAGTGCCCGAACCTGATCGGCTTCAAGGACGGCGTCGGCGACATCGAGCTGATGTCCCGGATGTACGCCACCCTCGGCGACTCGCTGCTGTACGTCGGCGGGCTGCCCACCGCCGAGACGTTCGCGCTGCCCTACCTCGAACTGGGCGTCACCACCTACTCCTCGGCGATGTTCAACTTCGTCCCCGAGTTCGCGCTCGCCTTCTACGAGGCCGTCCAGGCCCGCGACCGGGCCGGCGTGTACGGCAGGCTCGCCGAGTTCGTGCTGCCCTACCTCGACATCCGCAACCGGAGCGCCGGGTACGCGGTGTCGATCGTCAAGGCCGGGATGACCGCGATCGGCCGTCCCGCCGGCCCGGTCCGCCCGCCGCTGACCGACCTCACCGAGGCCGAACTGGCCGACCTCACCGACCTGATCAAGAAGGTGAGCCTATGAGCGCCACCGAACTGCACGGGTTCGACCCGCGCACCGGCGCCCGGCTCGAACCGGCCTACCCCGTCGCGGGCCCGGACGACGCCGCCCGCGCCTGCGCGCTGGCCTGGGAGGCGTTCGGCGCCTACCGCCGCACCGGCCTGAAGACCCGCGCCGCGTTCCTCGACACCATCGCCGACCGGATCGAGGCCCTCGGCGAGACCCTGGTCGACCGGGTCATGGCCGAGACCGGCCTCCCCCGCGCCCGGGTCGAGAGCGAGCGCGCCCGCACCACCGGGCAGCTGCGGCTGTTCGCCTCGGTCGTCCGGGACGGCGGCTGGCTCGGCGCCCGGATCGACCCCGCCCTGCCCGGCCGCACCCCGCTGCCCCGTCCCGACCTGCGGCAGCGCCGGATCCCGCTGGGGCCGGTCGCGGTGTTCGCGGCGAGCAACTTCCCGCTGGCCTTCTCCGTCGCGGGCGGCGACACCGCCTCCGCGCTGGCCGCCGGCGCCCCGGTCGTGGTCAAGGCCCACCCGGCGCACCCCGGCACGAGCGAGCTGGTCGGCCGCGCCGTCCGCGAGGCGGTCGCCGAGCACGGGCTGCCCGAGGGCACCTTCGCCGTCCTCCTCGGCCACGGCCACGACCTCGGGACGGCCCTGGTCACCGATCCGCACATCAAGGCCGTCGGGTTCACCGGCTCGCGCGGCGGCGGGCTGTCGCTGGTCGCGGCCGCCGCCGCCCGTCCCGTGCCGATCCCGGTGTTCGCGGAGATGTCGAGCGTGAACCCGGTGTTCGTGCTGCCCGGCGCGCTCCGCGACTCCGGGGCCGAGCTGGGCGGCGCGTTCGCCGCCTCCTTCACCACCGGCGCCGGGCAGCTGTGCACGAGTCCCGGCCTGGTCTTCGCGCTGGACGGCCCCGGCTTCGAGGCGTTCACGGACGCGGCCGTCGCCGCCGTCGCCGCCACCCCGGCCGCGCCGATGCTCACCACCGGGATCGGCGCCGCCTACGACTCGGGCGTCGACCGCCTGGCCGCCATCGAAGGGGTCAGGGAGCTCGCCCGCGGTGTCGAGGACCCGGACATCGCCGTCCCGTGCCTGCCCGGCCTCTACCTCACCGACGACGAGACCTTCCTCGCCGAACCGTCCCTCCAGGACGAGATCTTCGGCGCCGCCTCGCTGATCGTCCGGGGCCGCGACCGGGACCGGCTGGACGCGATCGTCGGCTCCCTCGAAGGCCAGCTGACCGCCACCCTGCACGCCGCGCCGGACGACCCCGGCGACCAGGCCCTGGCCGCCGAGCTGCTCCCCGAGCTGGAACTGATCGCCGGACGGGTGCTGGTCAACGGCTGGCCGACCGGTGTCGAGGTCGGTCACGCGGTGGTGCACGGCGGCCCGTACCCGGCCACGTCCGCGCCCGCCACCACCTCGGTCGGCACCCGGGCGATCGAACGCTTCCTGCGCTCGGTCAGCTACCAGAACGTCCCGGCCGGGCTGCTGCCGGAGGAACTGCGCGACGGCGACCCGCTCGGCGTCCCGCGGCGGATCGACGGCGCGCCGGAAGGGAGCGGCTGACGTGACCGGCTCCCCCGTCGTCACCGGACTGCGCGTGGTGCCCGTCGCCGGGCGCGACAGCATGCTGCTCAACCTCAGCGGCGCGCACGCCCCGTTCTTCACCCGCAACATCGTCCTGCTCACCGACGCCGACGGCCGCACCGGCGTGGGCGAGGTGCCGGGCGGCGAGGCGATCACCCGCACCCTGGAGGAGTCCCGCGACCTGGTCGTGGGCCGTCCGGTCGCCTCGTACAACGCGGTGCTGCAAGAGGTGCGGAACCGGTTCGCGCATCGCGACTCGGCTGGACGCGGCGCGCAGACCTTCGACCTGCGCACCACCGTGCACGCCGTCACCGCGCTCGAGTCGGCGCTGCTGGACCTGCTGGGGCAGTACCTGGAGGTGCCGGTCGCGGACCTGCTCGGCTCGGGACGGCAGCGCGACCGCGTCCCGGTGCTCGGCTACCTCTTCTTCATCGGCGACCGCCGCCGCACCGACCTGGACTACCGGTCCGGCCAGGACGGCGACGCCTGGTCCCGGCTGCGGGACGAGGAGGCGCTGACGCCCGAGGCGATCGTCGCGCTCGCCGAGGCCGCGCAGGACCGGTACGGCTTCACCGACTTCAAGCTGAAGGGCGGGGTGCTGCCCGGCCCGGACGAGGCCGCGGCGGTCATCGCGCTCGCCGAGCGCTTCCCCCGCGCCCGCGTCACCCTCGACCCCAACGGCGCGTGGTCGCTGGCCCAGGCGGTCGAGCTGGCCCGCGACGGCGGGCTGCGGGACGTGCTCGCCTACGCCGAGGACCCGTGCGGCGCCGAGGGCGGCTACTCGGGGCGCGAGGTCATGGCCGAGTTCCGGCGCGCGACCGGGCTGCGCACCGCCACCAACATGATCGCCACGGACTGGCGGGAGCTGGGCCACGCGATCACCGCGGGCGCGGTCGACATCCCGCTGGCCGACCCGCACTTCTGGACGATGGACGGCTCGGTCCGGGTCGCGCAGCTCTGCGACGCGTGGGGGCTGACCTGGGGCTCGCACTCCAACAACCACTTCGACGTCTCGCTGGCGATGTTCACCCACGTCGCCGCCGCCGCGCCCGGCGAGATCACGGCGGTCGACACGCACTGGATCTGGCAGGACGGGCAGCGCCTGACCACCGCCCCGTTCGAGATCGCCGACGGCCATATAGCGGTGCCGGACCGTCCCGGCCTGGGCGTGGAGGTGGACCCCGACCGGCTGGAGGAGGCGCACCGCCTGTACCGTGCCGAAGGGCTGGGCGCCCGAAATGACGCCGCGGCGATGCGGTACCTGGTCCCCGACTGGACCTTCGACCCCAAACGACCCGCCCTGGACCGTAATGAAAAGGAGTAAGCAGTCTTGAATCGTGTGCTTCAGGTCGGGCCGCTGCTGCCGTCCCTTGAGCGGAATCTGCGCGAGCACTATGACGCCGTGCTGCTCGACGACCGGCCGGACGGCTTCCTCGACCGGCACGGCGCCGAGTTCGAGGCCGTCGTCACCACCGCCCGGGTCGGGGTGGACCGGGCGCTGATGGACCGGCTGCCCCGGCTCCGCGTGATCGTGAACTTCGGCGTCGGCTACGACACCACCGACGTCGTGGCGGCGGCCGAGCGCGGGATCGCCGTCAGCAACACCCCCGACGTGCTGACCGACTGCGTCGCCGACACCGCCGTCGGCGGGCTGATCGACGTGATGCGGCGGTTCTCGGCGGCCGACCGGTTCGTGCGGCGCGGCGACTGGACCCGCGGCCAGTTCCCGCTGGCGGCCAAGGTCAGCGGCAAGCGGATCGGGATCCTGGGCCTCGGCCGGATCGGGCGGGCCATCGCGCACCGCGTGGCGGGCTTCGACACCGAGATCGCCTACCATTCGCGCAGGCCGGTCGAGGGCGTGTCGTACGTGTACGCCGAGTCGGCGGAGAAGCTCGCCGCGTGGAGCGACGCGCTGATCGTCGCGACGGCAGGCGGCGCGGGCACCCGCGGCCTGGTGTCGGCGGCGGTCCTGGAGGCGCTCGGCCCGGACGGCTACCTGGTGAACGTCGCACGCGGCAGCGTCGTCGACGAGCCCGCCCTGGTCGCGGCGCTGACCGGCGGGCGGCTCGCGGGCGCGGCGCTGGACGTGTTCGCCGACGAGCCGAACGTGCCGTCCGCCCTGCTCGACCTGGACTCGGTGCTGCTCCTCCCGCACATCGCGAGCGCCACCCGCGAGACCCGCGAGGCGATGGGCGAGCTGGCCTTCCGGAACCTGCGCCGCTTCCTGGAGGAGGGGCGGCTGGTCACCCCGGTCCCGGCCCCCTGACCTCGGGGCCGCGGAGGAACCGTCCGGTCCGCACGCCGTCGTGCACCGCCGCGATCTTGCGCACCGCAAGATCCCTCACAGTGCGGGGAGGAGTTTCGCCGGGGTGATCGGGAGGTCCCGCACCCGGACTCCGGTGGCGTGGTGGACGGCGTTGGCGATGGCCGCCGCCGCGCCGACGATGCCGATCTCGCCGATGCCCTTGGAGCCCATCGGGTTGAGGTGCGGATCGTCCTCCGCGATCCAGACCGCGTCGATGTCGAGGACGTCCGCGCAGGCGGCCACGTGGTACTGGGCCAGGTCGCGGTTCAGGAAGTCGCCGAACCGCTCGTCCATGACGCTCTCCTCCATCAGCGCCATGCCCAGGCCCATCGTCATGCCCCCGATGAACTGGGACCGGGCCGTCCGGGGGTTGATGATCCGGCCCGCGGCGAAGACGCCCAGCATCCGCCGCACCCGGATCTCGCCGGTGTCGGCGTCCACCGCGACCTCGGCGAACTGGGCGCCGAACGCGTGCCGGGCGTAGTCGTCCTGCGCCCGGACCTCCTCGGCCGTGTCAACGGTGACCTCGACGCCCTCGGGCGCCGCCAGCACGGCCTGGCAGGCGCGGAAGACGGCGGTGCCCCACCCCGCGGTGCCCGAGGAGCCGCCCGCGACCGACGCCTTGGGCAGGTCGCTGTCGCCGATCTCCACGGTGACCCGGGACGGGTCCACCCCCAGCGCCTCCGCGGCGATGATCGTCAGCGTGGTGCGGGCGCCGGTGCCGATGTCGGCGGCGGCGATCCGCACGGTGAACCGGCCGTCCGGCTCGCGGCGCGCCGCCGCCCGGTTGGCCGAGCGGTAGCCCGGATAGGTGGCCGCGGCCACGCCCATGCCCCGCATCTCGCGGCCGCCGAGCCCGTGCCGTCCGGCGGGGGCGGAGGCGTGCGGCGCCGGGACGCGGCCTTCCCAGCCGAAGCGGGCGGCGCCCTCGCGCAGGCAGGCCACCAGGTTGCGGGAGCTGAACGGCAGGCCGCTCTCCGGCGCGGTGGCGGGCTCATTGCGGATCCGCAGCTCGACCGGGTCGACACCGATCGCGAACGCCAGCTCGTCCATCGCGCACTCCAGCGCGAACATGCCCGGCGTCTCCCCGGGGGCGCGCATCCACGACGGCGAGGGCACGTCCAGCCGGTTCAGCCGGTGCGAGGTGAGCAGGTTGGGTGCCCGGTACATGACGCGGGTCGGCGTGGCCGTCTGCTCGGCGAACTCCCGCACGGTCGAGGTCTGCTCGACCACCTCGTGCAGTACGGCGTCGAGCCGGCCCTCCGCGTCGGCGCCCAGCCGCACCCGCTGGATCGTCGGCGTCCGGTACCCGGTCGTGGCGAACATCTGCTGGCGCGGCACCGCGTACTTGACCGGACGGCCCGTCACCCGCGCCGCCATCGCGGCGAGGACGACGTTCGGCCGCGGCGTCCCCTTCGACCCGAAACCGCCGCCGACGTGCGGGGCCACCACGCGCACCCTGGACGGCTCCACGTCGAAGAGCTCGGCGAGGGTGTCCCGCACCGCCGAGGAGCCCTGGTTGGAGTCGTAGACCACCAGGCGCCCGTCGTCCCAAAGCGCCAGCGACGCGTGCGGCTCCATGGGGTTGTTGTGCTGCGCCGGGGTCGTGTACGTCGCGTCGAGCTGGACGGCGCACGCCGAGAAGGCGCCCTCGGGGTCGCCCTTCTCGGTGTCGGTCGGGAACACGGGGTTCACCTTGTCCGGCTTGTAGAGGGTCGGATGGTCCACGTCGAGCCGCACGTCGTGCGGCTCGGCGTCGTACTCGACGCGGAGCAGGCGCGCCGCCTCCTGGGCCGTCTCCAGCGTCTCCGCCACGACGGCCGCGACGAGCTGCCCGCGATAGGAGACCCTGCGGGACTGGAAGAGGGCCAGCTCGCCGTCGTCGACCGGCTTCAGCGCGGGCGCGTTCTCGCACGACAGCACGGCCACCACCCCGGGCAGCGCCATCGCCTCGCTCGCGGCCACCGACCTGATCGTCCCCTTGCCCGCGGCCGCCTGGACGGCGTAGGCGTACGCCACGCCCTCGACCGGGTACTCGAACGCGTAGCGGGCCGCGCCGGTGAGCTTGTCGTGGGCCTCGATGCGTTCCAGCGCCGTCATGCGTCCCTCCTCGTGCCCGCCAGCTCGGCCAGGGTCCGAACGATCAGATTGTGCGCGAGCCGCACCTTGTAGGCGTTGTCGCGCAGCGGCTCGGCGTTCTCCAGCTCGGCCTCGGCGGCGCGGATGACGTTCTCCTCGGTCGCCTCGGCGCCGCGCAGCCGCTCCTCCGCGCGCCACGCCCGCCACGGCTGGTGGGCGACGCCGCCCAGCGCGATCCGGCAGTCCCGGACGGTGCCGTCGGCCGCCACGTCCACGGCGGCGGCGACCGACACCAGCGCGAACGCGAACGACGCCCGCTCCCTGACCTTGCGGTACCGGGACGGCATGCCGGGCGGCGGCACCACCACCTCGGTGATCAGGTCACCCGGCTCCAGAGTCGTGTCGCGCTCCGGGTGCGCGCCGGGCAGCCGGTAGAGCGCCTCCTGTCCCGGCCCCACCAGCGGGATCTCGCGCTCGCCCGACCGGCCCGTGACGCGCACCCGCGCGCCGAGCGCCGCCAGCGCGACCGCCATGTCGGACGGGTGCGTGGCCACGCACTCCGGCGAGTGCCCGAGGATCGCGAGGTTGCGGTGCTCGCCCTCGCGGGCCGGGCAGCCGGTGCCAGGGCTCCGCTTGTTGCACGGCTTGGCGATGTCCTGGAAGTACGGGCACCGGGTGCGCTGCAGCAGGTTCCCGCCGACCGTGGCCATGTTCCGGATCTGCCCGGACGCGCCGGCCAGCACCGCCTGCGCGAGCACCGGGAACCGCTCACGGACGGCGCGATGCGCCGCCAGGTCGCTGTTGCGGACCGCCGCGCCGATGGCCAGCCCGCCGCCGGGCTCCTCCCTGATCGCGCCGTACGGGAGGCGCGTGACGTCCACGAGGCGTTCGGCCTCGACCACGCCCAGCCGCATCAGATCGACCAGGTTGGTGCCGCCGCCGAGGTAGAGGGCGTCGCCGCCGTGGCGGGCCAGGGCGTCCTGGGCGCCGGTCGCGCGCTCGTAGGTGAACGGCCTCATGCCCGCGCCCCCGCTTCCGCACGGTCTCCGGCGGCGGCCTCGGACACCCGCTCGGCGGCGACCCGGCCGATCGCGGCGACGATGTTGACGTACGCGCCGCACCGGCACAGGTTGCCGCTCATCCGCTCGCGGATCTCAGCCTCGGTCGGCTCCGGCGTCCCGGCCGGATCCGGGGTGACGGCGCTCGGGGCGCCGGCGGCGATCTCGTCCAGCATCCCGGTCGCCGAGCACAGCTGGCCGGGCGTGCAGTAGCCGCACTGGAACGCGTCGCAATCGGCGAACGCCTCCTGCAACGGCGCGAGCCGCTCGCCGTCCTCCGCCAGGCCCTCCACGGTCACGATGTCGGCGCCGTCATGGGCGACGGCCAGGGCCAGGCACCCGTTCACGCGGCGCCCGTCCAGCAGGATCGTGCAGGCGCCGCACTGGCCGTGGTCGCACCCCTTCTTGGAGCCGGTCAGCCCGAGCCGCTCGCGCAGCACGTCCAGCAGGGAAGAGCGGGTGTCGACGCGGATCCGGTGCGCGCCGCCGTTCACAGTCAAGGTGATCTCGGCGTGGGCCGGGCGCGCGGCCGCCGAGAGTTCAGGGCTCTCCATGGACGCGTCCCTACCCGGGATATTCCGGGTAAGTCTCGGCTTGTCGGACGGGACGCGGGTCGCGTCAGCCCCCATCAGTCCCGCGCGGAGTCGCCGATGATATCGACGACCTGCCGGGCCGTCTCGGTGGGCAGCGGGGCGGGCAGCCCGCGCCACCGCCGCGCGGCGACCACCGCGGCGCAACCGGCGCCGCCCGTGTACGCCGCGGCGGCGACGAACGCCGCGGCCTCCGGCGGCAGCTTGCGCTCCAGCAGCAGCACGTTGAGCCGGTACGTGGCGGCCATCGCGAACACGCCCAGCGTGCCCGCCACGGCACCGAACCGCATCGCGGGCACGCGCTGCCGCGCCTTGCCCCGCACCTCACGCTGCGCGGCGTCCACCACGGAACGCGCGAGGGCCAGGTTCTCCTCGGCTGACTCGGCCATGCACCGGCCTTTACCCGGAAGAGAGGGATGAACACCTCGGCGACCGCCCGGGACACTTCGGCGGCTTCCACGACAATCGCCTGTGGGATGGGTTACAAGTGGTTCGATAGATATTTCCGAGAAGGCGGGGGCATATGGAGGTTTCCGACCAACTGCTCGACCTCCGGTCGCGCTTCCCCGACGGCGCGACGCCCGACCTGGCCAGGTCGCTGCGCGAACACGTGCCGGAGATCGTCAAGGAGGCGGTGGCGGAGATCGAGCGCGGGGTCCCGGAATACGCCCGCCCGCACGACGCCCGCTACTCGGAGGTGCTGGCGCAGGCCGTCGAATGGTCGATCGGGCACTTCATCGACCTCATCGCCGACCCCGGCCCCCCGTCCGCCGAGATCATGGCGTTCTTCCGGGAGATCGGGGTGGGCGAGGCCCGCGAGGGCCGCGGCCTCGACCCGCTGCAGACCGCGCTGCGCACCGGCGCGGGCGTGGCGGTACGGCGGCTCACCGAGGCCTCGGAACGCACCAGCCATCCCGTCACCGCCGGCATGATCGCCCAGGTGGCGCAGGCCGTGCTGTCCTACCTCGACCAGCTGGCCGCCGTCGTCGCCGAAGGGCACGCCGAGATCGCGGCGCGGGCGGTGGGCGAGCGGCACAACCGGCGCCGCGCGCTGCTGGACCTGCTGCTCGCCGAACCCGCGCCCCGCCCGGCCGACCTGCGCGAACCCGCCCGCCGCGCGGAATGGCACCTGCCCCGCACGGTCGCCGCGCTGGCGCTCGGGGAACCGCATCCGGACGCGCCCCCGCCCTCACTGCCCGACGAGATCCTGCCAGGGCTGCACCTTGACCGGCCGTGCCTGATCGTCCCCGATCCGTCCGGGCCCGGACGGCAGCAGCTGCTGCGCTCCATCCTGCGCGACCGGGTCGGCGCGCTCGGCCCGACCGTCGCGCTGACCGAACTGGGCAGGTCGCTGCGCTGGGCCCGGCAGGCCCTCGACCTGGCGGCGACCGGAGTGATCGTCCACGACGGCCTGGTGACGTCCGAGCGGCACATCCCGATCCTGCTGATGACGCAGGACCGGGATCTGCTCGAACGCGCCGCGGCACGGCGGCTGGCGCCCCTGATGAAGCTCCGACCGGCGCAGCGCCACCGGCTCGCCCAGACCCTGCTGGTGTCGCTCGAATGCGGGTTCAACGCCACCCAGGTGTCGGGCCGGCTCCAGGTGCACGCGCAGACCATCCGCTACCGGGTCCGGCAGCTGGAGACCTTCTTCGGCGACGACATCTACGACCCGGCGCAACGCCTGGAGTTCCACATGCTGCTCCACGCCTGGCTGGCCATCGACCACGCCACCGAGCAGGACTGACGTCAGCCGAAGCGTTCGATGAACGGACTCAAGCCGGTCCCTACGTACCCGACCGCCCACATGGAACGGGTCCCCGGAATGGGGGCGATGTCGGTGACCTGCGCCCACTCAGACCGCCCGTTGTACTCGCGCGCGGGGCCCAGGAACGTCGTCCAGGTGCTGCCGTCCCAGTGCAGGTAACCCGCGTAACCCGAAGTGGCCTCGGCGAGATGGCCGAGCCATAGGCCGCCGTGCCCGTCGGAGACCAGCGACCCGGAGTACGGCATGACGAGCCACCCGTGCCGGGGCACGTTCGTGACCTTGGACCAGGCGGCGCCGTCCCAATGCCACAGCTGCTCCTCCAGATACGCCCAGACGCTCGTCCGCGAGACCGGCAGGAGGCTCACCCTGTCGGGGTTGTACATCCCGTCGAGGTCGTGGCGGCGCCATTTCACGCCGTTCCAGTTGAGGGTGAAGGTCTGGCTGTTCGCGGCGACGACGGCGAGCCAGACGTCCCGCCTCGAACGTGCCGCGACCGCATGGAGGAAATCGCCGTCGGCCAGCGGTGCGCTCTTGCGAACCCAGGCGCCCCGTTCGAAGCGGAGCAGGGCGGTCGAGCCGGACACACCGCGGGCGCCGTTGACGATCGTCCAGGCCGTGCCGCCGGGTTCGGCGGTGACGCTGGGAAAGAGCGGGCCGAAGTCGTCGACGGGGAGGGGCGCGACCCGCCACCGCACGCCGTTCCAGTAGAGCGAGGCGGGGGCCTGGTCGTTCAGGCCCAACCCCACGATCCAGGCGGCGCGCGGGCTCGCCGCGGCGAGGTCCATGTACCAGTTCCACTTCATGGGCGGCACGGGCTCGGGCCTCCAGGCCCGGCCGTTCCAGTGCAGGACGCTCGTGACGTCCAGCTGGGACCAGGAGTGCTGGCCGATGGCGAAGGCCGTGCGGCGGGTGGGGGCGGAGACGGCCCACATCTGCGGTGCCGTGCCGTCCGGGACAGGCACGTTCCGCCACGTACCGGACGGTGCCGCGGCCGCGGCAGGCGGGGCGAGGACGCCGGCGCCGGCCAGCGCGGCTCCGGTGCCCAGCGCCATGCCGATCGCGCGCCTTCGGGACGGATGACTGGAGGTGTTCGGACGTTCGGCCACGGACGACTCCTCGGTCGATGCGGAAGGCCCCGTAGACGAAAACCTCACCAGCAAACGCTGGCTAGATCAAGGGGACAGGGAACCGCGTCCGCACCCGGCCAGAGCGTCCGGTCTAGACCATTTTGCGAAAAGGGGCGGGTCATCCGGGAAGATCTACTCCTCCGGACCGCGTTTCAACGCGCACCCATCGTTCTAAGGAGGACGGCTACCACCGTGAGCACCTCACTGGCCAATCCCCGTCGTACCCAGCTCGCCTCCTGGCCCAGCCGGAGCCAGGAGCACCCGGACCAGCGGCCGGAACCGGCGGTCCCCGCCGACCCCTCCCCGTCCGCGACCGACGATCAGGGCACGGCGCATTGACCTGGGGGCCGCGGCGGGCGCCCAGCGCGCACCACCGCGGCCCCAGCCCTTAAGTCATGTCTGTACGCGCTCCACCAGTTGGGCCGCTTCGCTGATGTCCCGTCTGGGGAAGGTGAGCGACACCCAAGGCCGGCCGCGCGCTTCCCCGGCGTGCAGGATCCAGCCCTCGGCGCTGCTCAGCGGACGCAACGCCTCCAATAGCCGAGATCCGTCCTTCATGCGGATCTTCAGCCAAGCCCGGCCCATCGACGCGACGGCGCGCTGCTCCCGCTCGGCCGGCGGAACACGGGTGCCGCCGCCGAGGATCGCTTCCCCGGCGTCCTGGCAGGCCAGCACAGTGTCGTACCCGAGCCGCCACAACTGTGTCACCATCTCAACGTCGATGTCGACCCGCTGCCCGCCCGGTGTCGTCACCGTCTGCGTCGGGTGCGTCTGCGTCCATGCGGTCACAGCATCACCCAGCGCGGTACTCGGCCCATTGCCGTGTCAGATCGGCGTGCAGGGTCACCCAGTCCTCAGGGTTCTCACGGGCGGCGTGCCGGCGCCACCGTGCCGCGAACGCCTCGGAGAACAGATCGATGTGCGCAGGGTCGGCGCCCGCCCAGGAAGGGAACTGCGCAACCCAGTCCGCAGCCTGGGCGGGAGTGTGGCCGCCCTTGAGCAGCCACGGGATCAGCAGACCGAACTCGACCCAGGCGGCGCCGCGGGCGGCGAATGCCCAATCCACCACGCGGGCCTGCCCGTCGGGGGTGATGAGCAGGTTGTCGGCGTTCAGGTCGGTGTGCAGCAGCGCGTCCCCGGCCATCGGGGTCACGTCCTCGGTGACCGACGCCCACCGCCGCTCGACTCGCATACGCACCACGTCCGGGCACGGGGCGGCCTGCAACGCCTGGACGGTCTTGGCGAGGATCTCCAGATCATCAGACCCGGGCGTGAAGTCCGCGTGGCGGCCGTCGACCTGCTCGAACCCGAGTGCCAGCCACCCCCCGGCCTCGGCCTGCCACAGAAGCCGGGGGGCGAACCCGGTCACGTGCGGGTTGACGGCGGCCTCGTTGCGCAGTGACCGGACCTCGGGGCCATCGGCGTCGGGCAGCTTCCTGGCGGCCTTGACGAACATCGGCCCGCGCGCCGTGTGGAACGTGGAAGCGATGTCGGCATGGTTGCCCGTCGGCGCCGGTTCAATGCTCTTGATCGGGCCGGTGTGGGCCTCGATCGCTTCCCGGACGATACTGGGAAGCCGGGTCCGGTCGGTGCGCGTCATGTGTCTCCTCTACCAGGGCCGGGCGGAGTTTCCGCAGTTGGGCGGGCAGCAGCTGTTGCCGACGCCCTCCACGGGTCCGACGCCTCCTGTCGGATCAAGGCCCTGGGATCCGGCGGGCGTGCCGGTCCTGGGGCCGTCCTGTCTTTTGGCCGGGACGTGCGCCCGCTCGGCCCACCGTGCCGACGCACGTCCGTCGCATGTAAGTGAATCCAGGTCACGCGCCACAGACGAGTGGAGAATGGGTGGAGAGACAGGTGGAGACTCTGCTCTCCACCTCCCCTGCCGTCCAGCGAAGGCCCACGCTGATGACTGAGAATCCACGCCCCCTGTGGGCGGCCCGGATCCAGGCCGAACGGGAAGCCCACGGCTGGAGCAAGTGGGAGATGGCCCGCCGCCTCATGGAGGCCCGGGGCTACGAGCACGGAGACGTGCGAAACCGCGCTCGACAGATACTCGACTGGGAGAAGGGCGACCATTTTCCGCGCGATTGGGCCGATGCCTACGTCACGGCTTTCGCCATGACCTGGCAAGAGTTGTTCGGCGCGCAGGACGCATCCGTCATTCCGAGCGTTAGCGTGGGAACAACGGCACCTCCACAAGCAAGGGGCGACGACTTGGAGCGCCGCACGCTGCTGCAACTGGCCGCACTGGGGATGGGCGCCGGCGCACTCGGCTCGACCGGTGAACCGGTCCGCCAGCTGCTGGACTTGGCGCTGAACAGCGAACCCCGTGACCTCGATGACTGGCATCTGACCCTGTCCGACCACCTGCACGCGATCCGTACCCGGCCGCCGGCGCAGGTCCGTGACGGCCTGGTGGTCGATCTGATCGCAGTCCAGCGTCAACTACAGGATGCTGACGCCGACGAAGCGACCGAGCTGCAACGCGTGATAGCCGCGCTGTCCACCATCCACGCCAACGCGCTTACCCGACTGGGCGACCACGGAGCCGCGATCCACTGGTGGCGTACCGCGCGCACCGCCGCCGACGTCTCCGGTGACCTCGACCTGCGCCTACTGGTCCGCGCGGAGGAGGCAGGGTTCGGAGTGTACGGACAACGCGACCTGGCGACCGTGCTCCGTCTCATCGAAGCTGCGGAACGGATCGCGGGCGATTCGCTGTCTTTCTGGGTGGCCGACCTCGCAGGCACCCGGGCCAAGGCACTGTCCCTGCTCGGCAGGCATGATGACGCCAGGCAGGCGCTGAACACCTACCTCGGCCACGATGGGGATGGCGCCCGTACCAGCATCCTCCCCACCCTCTGGAACATCGATCAGACCTACTTCGCCCAGAGCTGGGTGTACGCGCATGCGGGGGACGAGGCCAAGGCGGGCACCGCCCGGGAACAAGTCCTGGCCCGGACTCCCGACTACCAGTACGCCGCCAATGTCCGGCTTCACGAGGCCGTTTGCGCCGTGGCCAACGGCGGGGCCGACACCGGCACCCGGCAGGCCGTCGACATCATCGCCGCGCTGCCACCGGCCCAGCGGAGCCACATGATCATCGAAACCGGGAAGGCCGTCTTGCGAGCCGTCCCGGTCGAACGGCGGGAACGTCCGGCTGTGCGGGACCTGCGAGTGCTGACCTCCGGCCGGTGACTGAGCCGGTCGGGACACAGTCTCCAGCCCCTCTAGACCCCCTCCCGCCGCGCTTTAGGGGACCCCGCGTCGAGGACGTTCACGGCGAGGCGGCGGACGACGGTCTCGTCGACCTCCACACCCAGCCCCGGACCGTCCGGGACGTGCGCCGTACCGCCCTCGACCCGCACGGTCGGACCGGCGTACGGCGATTCCACGAACTGGCGGCCGTTCAGATCCACCGGCGTGCCGATCCCGTGCGCGGCGAACAGGTGCAGGGACGCGGCCAGCCCGAGGTCGGAGTCGGTCAGCCCGGAGCCCATCAGCTGGACCCCGCAGTCCTCCGCCAGCGCGCACAACCGGCGCGAGAGCGTGAGCCCGGCGTTGCGCTGCACCTTGGCGATCGCGATGTCGATCGCCTCCAGCCGGACGAAGGTCGCCAGGTCGGACGGGTGGCGCAGGCTCTCGTCCAGGGCGACCGGAATGGGGCAGACCTCGCGCAGCCGGCGCAGCCCCGCGACGTCGTTGGCCGGAAGCGGCTGCTCGAACGCGGTGACGCCGAGCCCGTCCAGGCGCCTGGCCATGCGCAGCGCGGCGTGCGCGGTGTAGCCCTGGTTGGCGTCGACCCACAGCGGCGCGGCCGCGCCCGCGTGCTCGCGCACGGCCTCGACGACCGCCGCGTCGGTGGCCTCGTCGTGCAGGCCGATCTTGACCTTGAACGCGCCGTACCCGAGCTCGCGCCCCTCGGCCACGCTGTCGCCGACCTCCGCCGGTGACTGCCCGGAAACGATCCAGCCCAGCTCGATCCGCTCCGTGCGTCGCGCGCCCCACAGCACGCCCACCGGCACCCCCGCGGCCCGGCCGAGCAGGTCGTGCAGCGCGATGTCGACCGCGCCCTTGGCAAGCGGCGCGCCGATGCTGAAGCCCCGGTTGACCGCCCGCTCGAAAGCTGCGGCGACACCGTCGAGGTCCCAGGCGGGACGGCCCAGCACGGCGGGCGCCAGGTAACGGTCGATGGTGGTGACGATCGACTCGGCGGTCTCGTACGTCCAGGCGGGGATCGGGGTCGCCTCGCCCCAGCCGCTCACTCCGCCGGCACTCACCTTGACCAGCACGCGCAGGCTGGGCCGCCCCGCCACGGCGACCGCCCCGCCCGCGACACCGAACGACCGCAGCGTCGGCAACGCCACAGCGAACGTCTCAACACGCTCGATCTCAAGCCCGCCCAGAATCACGCCGCTCATTTGGCGTGGGAGGGGTGGGGGGCGGCGGTGCTGGAGCGTAGGACGACCTTGCCCTCGATGCGTTCCACGCGGCTGCGTTTGGGGGCGGGCTCGCGCACGGCCAGCTGCATGACGCGCTCGCCCATCAGGTCGAGCGGCAGCGACACGGTGGTGAGCGGCGGGGTCAGGTCGCGGACGATCGGGATGTCGTCGAAGCCGGCCAGCGACAGCTCGCCGGGCACGTCCACCCCGCTGTCGCGGAAGGCCGCCAGCGCGCCTATCGCCATCACGTCGGTGACGGCGAACACGCAGCTGGGCAGGTCGCCGCGCTGGATCAGCTCGGTGGCGGCCGCGTAGCCGCCGTCGCGGGTGAAGCCCGACTCGGCCACCCGGTCCGCGCGCAGCGGCACCCCGGCGTCGGCGAGCGTGTCGGCGAAGCCGGCGAACCGGTCGCTGACGGTGGTGAGCTCACGCGGCCCGGTCAGGACGCCGAAGTCGCGGTGGCCGAGGTCGAGCAGCGCGCGGGCCAGTGCCGCCGCGCCCTCGCGGTTCTGCGGCAGCACGGTGTCGACCCGGAGGCTGCGGTGCCGGCTCACCACCGCGACCCGGCCGCCGGCCCGCTGGTAGGGCTCCAGCTCGGCGCCCATCGAGCGCTCCCAGTCGCGGTCCTCGAAGCCGGAGCCGATCAGCAGGATGGCGCGGGCCCGCTGGGCGCGCAGCATCGCGATGTACTCGATCTCGCGGGCCGGGTCGCGGAACGTGCTGGCCAGCATGACCAGCAGTTCGTGGTCGGCGGCGGTGCGCATGACGCCGCGGGCGATCGCGGCGAAGTAGGGGTCGCTGACGTCGTGGCAGATGACGCCGATGGCCTTGCTGCTGGAGCTGGCCAGGGCCTGGGCGTGCGCGTTGGGCGTGTAGGCCAGCTCGCCGGCCGTGGCCAGTACGCGTGCGCGCAGGTCGGCGCGGACCTGCGCGGTGCCGTTCAGGACGCGGGAGGCGGTGGCCAGCGAGACGCCGGCCTCCTTCGCCACGTCCTGCAGGGTCACGTGCGCCCGGTCCGGGCCGCGTGACGCGCGTCCTGACGCCCGGTCCGGTACCGGGTCGGACGGTAGTGAGTCGTCCGCTGTCATGCGCCGCCCTCTCGATCGAGCCGCTGTTCCCGGTCATTTGGGGGGCTCCCCCCTCTTGACCGCGCCGTGCGCTGTTCTTACGGTACATCAGAAAGCGCTTTCAGAATGCGCTTTCTGAGTGTGAGACCACGCCCACGACCACGGAGGTCCCATGGTGAGTCAGGGCACCACCACCGCGGCACCGGCCAAGCCGGCCGCGGGGGTCGCCGAACGCGGCGGCCCCACCGCGGGCGAGCGCGCCCGCGACGCCCTCGAACGTTCCTGGCGGCCGGTCGCCCTGCTGCTGGCCCTGCTGGCCGCCTGGTGGGCGATCACCGCGGCCGAACTGGTCGAGCCCTACCTCGTGCCGTCCCCCGGGACCACGCTGTCGCTGATGGTCGACAAGTGGTCCTACATCTGGCACCACAGCTGGGTCACCACGTACGAGACCCTGCTGGGCTTCGCGATCGCCGTGGTCGTCGGCATCGCCGCCGCGGTGATCATGGTGTACTCCACGACGGTCGAGAAGACGCTCTACCCGGTCCTGCTGTTCGCCCAGGTCATCCCGAAGATCGCCATCGCGCCGCTGTTCGTGGTGTGGCTGGGCTTCGGCATCGCGCCCAAGATCGTGGTGGCCGTGCTGATCGCGTTCTTCCCGGTGGTCATCTCCATGGTCACCGGGCTGAAGGCGGTCGACCCGGAGATGCTCCAGCTGTCGGCCACGATGGGCGCCGGGCCGATGCAGACCTTCGCCAAGATCCGCTTCCCGGCCTCGCTGCCGTACCTGTTCTCCGGGCTCAAGGTGGCGGTGACGCTCGCCGTCACCGGCGCCGTCGTCGGCGAGTTCGTCGGCGCCAACGAGGGCCTCGGGTACGTCATCCTGCAGGCCAACGGCAATATCGACACCCCGATGCTGTTCGCCGGACTGCTGGTCATGTCGCTGATCGGCGTCGTGCTGTTCGTCCTGGTCGAACTGGCCGAGCACCTCCTCCTCCCATGGCACGCCAGCCGTCGCGGCGACGCCGTCACCACCACCTACTGACGGAGAGAGACCACCCCATGAAACTCCGCACCTTCACCGCCCTCACCGCCGCCCTGCTGCCGGCCCTCGCGCTCGCCACCGCGTGCGGCGGCGGCTCGGACGAGACCACCAGCGCGGACGGCAAGAAGCTCACCAAGGTCTCGCTCACGCTGAACTGGTACCCCTACGGCGAGCACGCGCCGTTCTACTACGGCGTCAAGCAGAAGATCTACGAGAAGCACGGCATCGACCTGGAGATCAAGGCCGGACAGGGCTCGCAGAAGACCGTCCAGGCCACCGGCGCGGGCCAGACCGACTTCGGCTGGGCCGACACCCCGGCGCTGCTGGCCGCCGTCGACAAGGGCATGCCGATCAAGAGCATCGGCGTCTTCCTGCAGACCACCCCGGCCTCGGTCCAGGCGTTCGACGCCACCGGCATCAAGAAGCCCGCCGACCTGAAGGGCAAGAAGATCGCCGGCACCGCGGGCGACGCGCTGTCGCGCACCTTCCCGGCGTTCCTGAAGAAGAACGGGATGGCCGAGACCGACGTCCAGATCCAGAACACCGACCCGGCCGGCAAGATGGCCGCGGTCATCTCCGGCAAGGCCGACGGGCTGCTCGGGTACGCCAGCGACCAGGGCCCGATCATGCAGGACAAGGCCAAGAAGCCGGTGTCGGCGCTGCGCTTCTCCGAGTTCGGCCTGAACTTCTACTCCAACGGGCTGATGGTCTCCGAGCGCAAGCTCAAGAGCGACGCCGACCTGGTCAAGAAGATGGTCACCGCCACCACCGAGTCGTGGACCGCGGCGCAGAAGGACCAGGCCGGCGCGGTCGCCTCGATGGCCGGCGCGTCCGACCAGCTGCCGCCGGTCCCGGTGATCACAGAGCAGTTCAAGACCACGCTGACGCTGCTGAACACCGACGCCACCAAGGGCAAGGCGCCGGGCGTCAACACCGAGGCCGACTGGAAGACCACGATCGACCTCTTCCAGCAGACCGGCCTCATCGGCAAGGCCCAGCCGCCCGCCACGTACTGGCAGGCGGACTCCGCACCCCAGGGCTGACGGGACCAGCGATGAGGATCATGAGTAAGCCGGAGAGCGATTCCAAGTCCGCCGCCGCGGCCGGCGAGCAGGCCGCCGTCCGGATCGACGACGTGGCCGTGCGGTTCCGCACCCGCAAGCGCGACGTCACGGCGCTGCAAGAGGTGTCCCTCGACGTGGCCATGGGCGAGTTCGTGGCCATCGTCGGACCGTCCGGCTGCGGCAAGTCGACGCTGCTGAAGATGGTCGCGGGGCTGCTCAAGCCCACCACCGGCACGGTGAAGCTGCGCGGCGAGACGGTGGACGGGCCGCGGCACGACATCGGCTACGTCTTCCAGCGCGCCGCCCTCCTGGAGTGGCGCAGCGCCCGCCGCAACATCCTGCTCCAGGCGGAGATGCGCAAGATGCCCGGCGACCGCGCCAAGGCGCGCACCGCCGAGCTGATCGAGATGACCGGGCTGACCGGCTTCGAGGACGCGCTGCCGCACGAGCTGTCGGGCGGCATGCAGCAGCGGGTGGCGCTGTGCCGCGCGCTGCTGCACGAGCCGCCGGTGCTGCTGATGGACGAGCCGTTCGGCGCGCTGGACGCCCTCACCCGCGAGCAGCTCAACGTCGAGATGAACCGGATCTGGCGGGAGACCGGCACCACCGTGCTGCTGGTCACGCACTCGGTCGCGGAGGCGGTCTACCTGGCCAACCGGGTGGTGGTGATGAGCGACCGGCCGGGCACCATCAGGGAGATCATCGACGTCGACCTGCCGGCCGAGCGGGAGTACACCCCCACGCTGGCCAAGCCCGAGTTCGCGAGCGTCGCCGCGCGCATCCGGGAGCTTCTCGGGGCGGGCGGCGCGGCCGACTAGGCCGCGCCCTCCTCAGCAGCCCCCATCAGCCCCCCGCACATGTACGAAGGAAGGAACGGGATGGCACGCAGGTCCATCGGGATCGCTATGAACGGCGTCACCGGGCGCATGGGATACCGCCAGCATCTCCTCCGCTCGATCCTGGCGATCCGGGAGCAGGGCGGGCTGCCACTGGCCGACGGCACCGTGCTGTGGCCGGAGCCGGTGCTGGTCGGCCGCAACGAGGACAAGCTGCGCGCGCTTGCCGACCGGCACGGCCTGGAGTCCTGGACGACCCGGCTGGGCGAGGCGCTGGAGCGGACCGACGTCGAGATCTACTTCGACGCCCAGATCACCTCGGCCCGGGTGCCGGCGATCCGCGCGGCGATCGCGGCGGGCAAGCACGTCTACACCGAGAAGCCGCTCGCCGAGGACCTGCAGGAGGCGCTGGCGCTGGCCCGGCTGGCCGAGGCGGAGGGCATCCGGCACGGCGTCGTCCAGGACAAGCTGTTCCTGCCGGGGCTGCGCAAGCTGAAGCGGCTGATGGACGGCGGCTTCTTCGGGCGGGTGCTGTCGGTGCGGGGCGAGTTCGGCTACTGGGTGTTCGAGGGCGACTGGCAGGAGGCGCAGCGGCCGAGCTGGAACTACCGGGCCGAGGACGGCGGCGGGATCATCCTCGACATGTTCGCCCACTGGCGGTACGTGCTGGACGCGATCGCGCCGGTGCGGTCGGTGCAGGCGCTGGGCGCCACGCACATCCCCGAGCGGGTGGGCGAGGACGGCAAGCCGTACGAGGCCACCGCCGACGACGCCGCGTACGGGATCTTCGAGCTGGACGGCGGGATCGTCGCGCAGATCAACTCCTCGTGGACGACCCGGGTGTTCCGCGACGAGCTGGTGGAGTTCCAGGTGGACGGGACGGACGGCAGCGCCGTCGCGGGCCTGCGGCGCTGCCGCGTGCAGCACCGTTCGATGACGCCGAAGCCGGTGTGGAACCCCGACCTGCCCGCCACGCACGACTTCCGCGGGCAGTGGCAGGAGGTGCCCGACAACGAGGAGTTCGACAACGGCTTCAAGGCGCAGTGGGAGATGTTCCTGCGGCACGTCGCCGACGACGGGGAGTTCCCGTGGGACTTCTACGCGGGGGCGCGGGGCGTGCAACTGGCCGAGCTGGGGTTGCGGGCGTGGCGTGAAGGGCGCCGCCTGGATGTGCCGGAGCTGACCCGATGACGGCGGCCGTGGCGATGCTGGACCTGCCGGCCGCGGACGGCTCGCTCGTCCCGTACACGATGGGCGAGCCGCGCGCGTTCACGCGTCCTTCGGGCGCGGCGCGGACGCGGGTGGCGTTCGCGGCGGCGCATGTGGTGCCGGACCCGTTCGCGGAACGTTCCACCTCGTCCGTCCTGGACTGGGACACGACCCTGGCGTTCCGGCGCCACCTGTGGTCGTACGGGCTCGGGGTGGCGGAGGCCATGGACACCGCGCAGCGCGGGATGGGCCTGGAGTGGGAGACGACGCGGGAGCTGATCCGGCGCAGCGGAGCCGAGGCGCGGGCGCAGGGCGGCCTGATCGCCTGTGGCGCGGGCACCGACCAGCTTGAGCCTGGGCCGGCGTCCCTGGACCGGGTCATCGCCGCGTACGAGGAACAGCTCGCGGTGGTGGCGGAGGCCGGTGCGGCACCGATCCTTATGGCCAGCCGCCAGCTCGCGGCCTCGGCCAAGGGGCCGGAGGACTACGCCAAGGTGTACGGGCGGCTGCTAGGCCAGCTCGACCGTCCGGCCATCCTGCATTGGCTCGGCCCCATGTTCGACCCTGCGCTGGAGGGGTACTGGGGAACGTCCGATCTCGATGCCGCGGCGGACGCCGTGCTGGCCATCATCACCGAGCATGAGGCGAAGGTGGACGGCATCAAGGTGTCGCTGCTCGACGCCGACCGCGAGATTGCCATCCGCCGCCGCCTGCCCGGTTCCGTGCGCCTCTACACGGGGGACGATTTCAACTACCCCGACCTCATCCGCGGCGACGACCAGGGGTACAGCGACGCGCTCCTAGGCATCTTCGATCCGATCGCACCCGCGGCGGCGACGGCTTTGCACGCTTTGGACGAAGGCGACCTCGCCACGTACGACGAGGTCTTCTCCCCCACGGTGCCGCTCGCACGCCACATCTTCGAGACGCCGACCTACTACTACAAGACCGGTGTGGTGTTCCTGGCCTGGCTGTCGGGGCACCAACGGCACTTCCGGATGGTCGGCGGGTTGGAGAGCGCGCGGTCCGTCCCGCATCTGGTCCGTCTGTTCCAGCTAGCCGACGCCGCCGGGCTGCTGCCCGACCCCGACCTTGCCGCCAGCCGCATGCGCGCCTGGCTGACCGTACAGGGGGTGCCGCATTGACCTCCTCCCCCTCGTGAACAAGGGGGATTCCAACCCGTGGCCTCAGGAAAGGAGAACAGGTTGAGGTTCGCGGTTCGTCCGCCCCGGCACTCCGGAGCGTCCCCGCGCAGCGACGGCCGGTCCGGCCGCCGTGCCCACGAGTCTGGTCTCGTGGGCGATGTTGCGTGCCGCGTTCACATCGGCGTTGCCGGCGAAGCCGCAGGACCGGCACCGGAAACGCGCTTGGCTCTCACGCGCCTCCCGATCGGTGGTCCCGCACGCCGAGCAGCGCTGCGAGGTGTACGCGGGGGCGATCCTGTGGACGCGGCCGGGGGCCTTGTGCTCCAGCCGCTCGACCAGCACCCCCCAACCAGCGGCCAGGATGCCCCGGTTCAACCCCGCCTTGGCGGCGACGTTGCGTCCCGGCCTCTCGATGGTGCCCTTCGCCGAACGGGTCATGCCCCCGATGCGCAGGTCCTCGACACCGATCACGTCGAACTCGCGGGCCAGCCTCGTGGAGGTCTGCTCCACCCAGTTCTTGCGGCGGTCGCGCTCGCGGGCCTTGAGCCGGGCGAGCGCGGCCCTGAGCCGCGCGCGGCGGCCAGAACCGCGCCGGGAACGCCCCAGCCTGCGGGCCAGCAACTCCAGGCGTCGTGTCTCTCCAGGGGTGAGGCCGGGCACGTACAGCAGATCCCCGGTCGACAGGGCGGCGCTGACGGCAACGCCCCGGTCCACCCCGACCACGGTCCCATCGCCGGGGCCAGGGACCGGGGGCGGGAGGTGCGCGAACGCCACATGCCAGCGCCCGGCCCGATCACAGGTCACCCGGTAGGACTTCACACCCTCCGGCACCGGCCGCGACAAGCGGAACCGCACCCATCCGCACTTGGGCACCAGCACCGCACCCCACTTGCGCGACAACCGCTCGACCTGGTGCGGTTTGACGCCGACCTGCCGGAACCCCTCATGCACCCCCTGCTTGCGCCAGGTCGGACGGCGGTGCGTCCCGGCGAAGAAATTGCTCATCGCCTGCGCGAAATCACGCAACGCCTGCTGCTGCACGGTCTGCGACCCGGCCCGCAACCACGCGAACTCGGCCCGGGCCCGGGTGAGCTGCCGGGACTGCTCT
This sequence comes from Actinomadura vinacea, assembly GCF_039532545.1. Taxonomy (NCBI): domain Bacteria; kingdom Bacillati; phylum Actinomycetota; class Actinomycetes; order Streptosporangiales; family Thermomonosporaceae; genus Actinomadura; species Actinomadura vinacea. Next base: position 683,419 of record NZ_BAAARW010000020.1, read on the forward strand.
TTGTAGCCGGGTGCCCCGCCACGTCGGTGCCGGGACCAGAAGCCGTGCTGCTCGACGGCCAGGTTCCACACGTACCGGGCGTGCGCGCAATGCGAGAGCAGCACTTGCTCCTGCTCTGGGGTGGGGTCCAGGCGGTACCGCGGCACAGGGGTGAGCGTAGCGTGCACGCTCGAACACAGGGACGAAAACGTGCTGGATAGCGCCTGGTCAACCGACATTCGCCCCGGGGGGCGAATCTCCCGCCCCTGCCCTGCTTCGCAGGGGTCCGATTCCTCCCCGGCCTCAAGACCGGGGTTTCCTCGGAGGTTCTTTGATGACAGCGGCTCCGGACCCGCGTTTCAGCCTCAACCAGTGGACGACCCGGTACTGGCCCATCCCCGACCTTGTCGCGGGTTGTGTGGCGCGCGGTGTCCGTGGCGTGGGGTTGTGGCGTGAGCCCGTCGCAGAGTACGGCTTGGCTCGTACGGCGAAACTGATGGGCGACGAAGGGTTGGCGGTCACGTCCCTATGCCGGGGCGGGTTCTTCCAAGAGGAAGGCGCCATCGCCGAGAACCGTCGGGCCATCGAGGAGGCCGCCGAGCTGGGCGCCCCTGTGCTCGTCCTGGTGAGCGGGGGCCTGCCTGAGGGCTCGCGCGACATCGACGGTGCCCGTGCCCGGGTGGCGGAGTCCCTGGCGGAGCTGGCGCCCTTCGCGGGAAGCCACGGCGTGCAGTTGGCGATCGAACCTCTGCATCCGATGTACGCCTCCGACCGGTGCGTGGTCTCCACCCTCGGCCAGGCGCTCGACATCGCCGCCCCGCTTCCGCCGGAGCAGGTCGGCGTCGTCGTCGACACCTACCACCTGTGGTGGGACACGGCCGCGTACGCCGACATCGCCCGCGCCGGGGCGGAGGGCCGGCTGGCCGTCTTCCAGGTGGCCGACTGGGTCACGCCGCTGCCCGAGGGCGTGCTGACCGGGCGCGGCATGCTCGGGGACGGCTGTGTCGAGCTGCGCCGCTTCCGCGAGGCCGTCGAGGCGACCGGGTACCCGGGCCCCATCGAGGTCGAGATCTTCAACGAGGAGCTGTGGGCGATGCCCGGAGCGGACGCCCTCGCCCTCACCTTGGACCGCTTCGCGGAGCACGTGGTTTGACCGGCACGGCGGCAGCGGAGGGCCCCGCCCGCACCTGGCGGAGCGCGGCCGGAGCGTGGCTGGGCATCGGCACCGCGCCCGGCACGCTGGTGCTGGGCGCCCAGGTCGGCGGACGGCACGACGGCGCGCTGCCGCTGGTCGTCCTGGTGGCGGGCGGGACGGTCATGTGCGCCCTGCTGGCCGCCCAGGGCAGGCGGGGGCTGCGCCCGCCCGCCGGGGAGAACGCCACGCTCTCCGAGCTGTCGCCGCGCTACCTGCCGCCGCTGACCGAACGCGCCGTCACCGGGCTGCTGGCCGTGGCGATGGTCGGCTGGTTCGGGTTCAACGTCGGGCTGGGCGGCGGCGCGGTCGCCGCCCTGACCGGCCTGCCCGACGTCGCCGGCGTGCTGGTGCTGAGCGTGCCGATCGTGGCGGTGCTGCTGGCCGGAGGCGGCCGCTGGAACACCGTCGCCCTCCTGACCACGCTCGTCGCCATCGCGCTGATCGCGGTCGTGGCGGTACGGCTCGCGCCGCCGTCGCCGCCGGTGACGCTGTCGGCGGACGGCTCGCCGCTCGTCCTGGCCGCCGACCTGGCCGGGTACATCGGCTACGTGTCGGTGTTCGCGGTGCGCGCACCCGATTTCACCGCCGGCCTGCGGGGGCGCGGTGATCTGTGGTGGTGCGTGGGCCTGCTGGTCGGCCCGGCGCTGGCCGCGACCGTGGTCGGCGCCGGGCTGGCCGCCTCGACGGGTTCGACCGACGTGGTGGCGGCGCTGGCCGGGCCGGACGGGCTGCCGGTCGCCAACCTCTTCGTGGCCGCCTCGGTGATCGCGCCGACGCTGGCGGCGGTGCACTCGGGCGTCTTCGCGGTGCACCGGTTCGCCCCGCGGCTGCCGAACGTCGCTGCCGTCCTGGTGCTGGCCGTGCCGGGGGCCGTGCTCGCGGCGGTGCGGGTGGACCGGCTGCTGCTGACCTGGCTCACGCTCCTGGCCGCCGTGCTCCCGGCGCTCATCCCGCCGATGACCGCGGAGGCGCTGCGCCGCCACCGCCACCGGCGGACCACCGGCCGATCAGCCGACCCACTGAGCGTCCAGGCGGCGTCGCCGGGCGCGCCCGAACTGCGGGAACTCAAGGCCCGAGCGGCGGCCGGAGTGGACGCCGTCGGTCATCCTCGCCGGACCCGCGCGAGGGCCCACGCGCCGCCCGCGGAGGCGACGCCCTCGGACACGGACGGCACGCCCGCGCCGCCGGAGCGGAAGCGCCCGGCGAGCATGGCGGACGGTACCCGCCGGTACGTGTCGACGTGGTTGTGGGCACCGGGGGCGGCCCTCGCGCTCGGTCTGACGCTGGCCGGATTCGCCGCCGCGGCGCCGGCCGGGCTCGCCGTGTCCGCGCTGGCCACCGTCACGCACAGCACCCTCGCGCGGGCTCGCCGAATTCGTTCTTGACGGGCCGGAATGCTTCTCGTACTTTCATGAAAGCGCTTCCAGAAAGCGCTTTCCAGCCACTGGAACCACCCCCCTTTGGACGGCCGGAATGACCAGATTCAGATTGAGATGGTCCGTACCGACGATCCTGGCCCTCGCCGCGACGCTGCTGGCGGTACCGCCCGCCACCGCGCGCGACGACGGCCCGATCAAGGACCCGATCCCCGACGACCCGGCGCCCGCGGGCATGGGCGTCGTCCTCGAAGAGGTCGCCCAGCTCCCCAAGTCGGAGCCGACACCGCCCGAGATGGTCGTCGACCCGCGGCTGAAGCGGCACAACCGCATCAACTACGTCGGTGAGATCCCCGACGGCTCGAAGCGGCTGTTCGTCCCCGACCTCAATGGCAAGCTGTACTTCCTCGACGGGAAGACCAAGGAGCAGAAGGTCTACCTGAACGTCGGCGAGACGTTCAAACCGGACTTCTTCTCCGCCATGGGCCTCGGGCAGGGCTTCGGGTTCACCACCTTCCACCCCGAGTTCAAGAAGAACGGCAAGTTCTACACGGTGCACGTCGAGGCGGGCGAGGCGCTGAAGACCAAGACGCCCGACCTGACGCCGCAGCCCAAGACCGCCTACCACGGCGTCATCAACGAGTGGACGGCCTCCGACCCGTCCTCCGACACCTTCCAGGGCACCCGCCGGGAGCTGCTGCGCGTCGGGTTCTCCGGCCGCATCCACGGCATCCAGCAGATCGACTTCAACCCCAACGCACGTCCCGGCGACGCCGACTACGGCAAGCTCTACGCGGCGGTCGGCGACGGCGGCAACGGGAACGTCGGCGACAACGGCGGCGACCCGCAGAACCTCGGCGTCCCGCAGGGCAAGATCCTGCGCATCGACCCCGCCGGGAACAACAGCGCCAACGGCAAGTACGGCATCCCGGCCGACAACCCGTACGCGGGCCAGGCGGGCAAGGTCGGCGAGATCTACGCCCACGGCATGCGCGACCCGCACCGCTTCAGCTGGGACACCCAGGGCTCGAAGCGGATGTTCCTCGCGCACATCGGCGAGCACGCGATCGAGTCGATCCACCAGATCTCGTCCGGCAGCAACCTGGGCTGGAGCGAGCGCGAGGGCGCGTTCACCTTCAAGAAGGAAGACCGCTGCTTCCTCTACCCGCTGCCCGCCGACGACGCCAAGAACGGCTACGAGTACCCGCTCGCGGCCTATGACCACGACCCGCCGGTCGGGCACTCCTGCACCTCCGACAGCGGCCACGCCATCTCCGGCGGCTACGTCTACCGGGGCGGCAAGCTGCCCGCGCTGCGCGGCAAGTACCTGTTCACCGACATCGTCGACGGCCGGCTGATGTACACCGAAGAGCGGGACATGCGGCGCGACCCCACCGGGCAGAAGCGCGCGCAGATCTACCAGATGTCCGCCTACGACACCACCGGCAAGCCGGTCACGATGCGGCAGCTGGCCGGCGACAACCGCGTCGACCTGCGCTTCGGCATGGACGCCAAGGGCGAGCCGTTCCTGCTCTCCAAGGCCAACGGCAAGATCTGGAGGATCGTCGGCACCCGGAACTTCGCCGACTGCAAGACCCAGCAGGTGCAGGTCGGCAACGCGACCAATCCGGGCGACTGGGCGCCGGTCACGCCGTCCAAGTGGCAGTTCCGCAACCGCGAGGTCATCCTGGCCGAGGCGGGCGAGCAGCGGCCGGGCCCGCGTCGCCCGTTCGAGTACGCGGTGCTGAAGAAGGGCCCGGTGTTCGGCTCCACCACGATCAAGGCCCAGGTCAGGCTGGACACACCGGTGGACGTCAGCAACCGGGACGTGATCATCGTCTTCGGCTACAAGTCGGACACCGAGTTCTACTACGCCCACCTCTCCAGCGACAACACGATCTACCCGCACAACGGGATCTTCGCGGTGAACAACGCCGACCGGCTGCGCATCGACGGGCAGTGGAACGGCGACCGGCAGGTCCCGAAGGGCGCGCCGCCCGCCATCACGGACGCGAACTGGCACGACGTCCAGGTGAAGCACTGCGCCGACACCGGTGAGATCGGGGTCTACGTGGACGGCGGACGCAAGCCGATCATGACGGCCGTGGACACCACGTTCGGCTCCGGCCGGGTGGGCTTCGGCTCGTTCGACAACATCGGCCGCCTGCGCGGCCTGAACGTCACCGGCACCCGCGCCCCGTAAAACCCGCCCCCCGCCCCGGGCCGTGGC